>CAYMZJ010000024.1:0-43433 GCA_964394895.1 uncultured Phycisphaeraceae bacterium
GATACTGTTATCGCAATACTTGCTGGTTCCATCGAAGGCGAGGAGCAGATATGGATGATTGAATCGTTCGTAGCCGTCGCTTCCTCAACTGCAGCAGAAACCGCGAATCAGGTTGCAGCCCGGATGCGGGCTCTCATGGCGGCCGACCCCTTCGGACCATTTGCTGAGCCGTAACTTTTTGCAACACGGAGTGTCCATCTCGAGACTGAGTTCAAAGAGAATTGTGAGTGCGAATGTTATCTGCTGCGGGATGGGCAAAATCACAAATCCTCATCCATGGCAAGGACGAGTTCCAACAATGATCAAGTTCCGAGGCGATGTTCTCTGATGCAAGACCTTTCATCTCTGCCACTCCGCGACTATCTGGACGCAGCCGGGATCTCTCCTGACGCGGTTTCGACCTTGAATCCCGATATGTCTGTTGCTTCTGCAATAAAGGTGCTCCAAAAAAAGGGATTTGCACACGAAGCCATCCCCGTGCTCGCCGACGCGATGCCCGAGCGCGAGGCTGTCTGGTGGTCGGCCCAGTCCTGCGAACAGGCCGGGGACTCGCTGACCCCGGCCGACCGCGCCGCCGCAAAGGCCGCCGCCGCCTGGGTGACGAGCCCTACTCCCGAGACCGCCGCCGCCGCGTCCGCCGCTGCGCAGGAGGCCGGGTTCAGCGGGCCCGGCGCGTTTGCCGCCCAAGCCGCAGCACTCGCCGAGGATCCGCCAGTGCTCGCCGCAGGAGACCCTCTCGGGATGTCGCTTGCCAAGCAGACAGCTGCGGGTTCGGTTCGGCTGGCTGCGCTGAGCGAGGCGGAACTGCTCCCCGCCGCCGTGACACCGGAAGTGGCGGGCGCGGTCGCCGCAGTTTCCGCAGCTGCGGTCACAGTCGCGGCTGTCGCATCGAAGACCGACTCGGAAAGCCCGCCCGAGGCGAGCACTGAAGCCGACTCGCCACTGCCCGGCGATCCGCCGCCCGCCGCCGACGCGCCGCCGCCCGAAGATGTACCCGTAAGTAAAAAACAACGCAAGCAAGCGTCCAAAGCGAGCGCCCCCTATCTGAAGATGGGCCAGGATATCGCTGCCGGCAAGAACCACTGGTAGGAAACACACCACATGCCACCCGCTGCACGACTCCTCGATATGCATGTCTGCCCGATGGTCACGGGCGTGGTCCCCCATGTCGGCGGCCCGATTGTCGGGCCGGGCGTGCCCACTGTGCTTATTGGCAGCATGCCGGCTGCGGTCATGGGAGACAGTGTCATCTGCGTCGGTCCTCCCGACACGATCATCAAAGGTTCGGGAACCGTGCTCATCGGCAACAAACCCGCCGCGCGCATGGGCGACTCCACCGCTCACGGCGGCACCATCGTTCTCGGGTTGCCCACCGTCATGATCGGTGGATAAACGAACCCGCGTCGTCAACCGCCAGCCGGATACCTCCCGGGTCTGGGCGCAGACCACCTTCCAGTTCTCGAGCAGTCGTCGTGATCTCGCGATGTGTGCCACGGCTCTGTGAGCCGTGTGGGAAGCATCCGGCGCGATCGCACGGCCAAGACGGCCGTGGCACACAGGGATACGTGCCCCTTCGGGGTTGAAGCTGCGCTAGTTGGCCGCCGGTGGGAGACGGCTGATCCAGAACCGGCCGTTGTTCCACACCACCTCGCCCAGCCCAAGGTCGGCCTCGGTGACGATATAGGTCGCGTCGAACCCGGTGCGGATCGTGCCGAGATTGGTCCGCACTGCCGCGTGGTAGGCCTCGAGCGCCGCGGCTTCTTTGGTCGCCAGCGCTCCAGCGGCTGCGCGGTTGGTGGTCGCCGCTTCCCACAGGTCCCAGTCGCACGGGCGACCAAGCCCGACCAGGTCCATCCGCCGCGACCAGTCGAGCACGCGGTCGTCGGCGTAGAACGCCAGCCCGCCGTCCTTGCCCTCGCCGAAGGTGGTCCGGTGCGATTCAAGCCGCCACCCCGAGAGGTAGGGCGGCGTGATGAACAGGGCATCGGGCGCGGTGTTGGCGCGGGCCCAGGTCTGCGCCTCGCGCCACGCCGGGTCGGCGTGGGTGTCGAGCCAGCGGGCGTCGCCGATGCCGAGCACCGCGAGGATCACAACCGGGACGGCCGCCGCGAGCACGAGCCTGGGGTCCGGTTGCGCAGCGAGGCTCGTGTCCGTCTCCGCCGCACCCCGTGTTCCCCACGCTCCCCACCTCCTCCACATCCCCCGCGCGAGCATCGCCAACACCACCAGCCCGAGCACCGCCCCCGCGACGGGCACGGGCAATCCGGCAAACGGCCACCACGCCAGCACCAGCAACACCACAGCCGTCAGCACCGCCCCGACACCGCCCGGTGAACGCCCGCACCAGCACGCGACCAGCACGATCGCCCCGAGTTGCGGCAGCATGAACCCGCGCCCGACCATCAGCCGCCACAGCAGCGGGTCCTCGACGCCGAACGCGTGCAGCGCCGTCCCCGCGATCGGGAAGACCAGCGACGCGACGCTCCAGACGAGCAGGAGATGTACAGGATCGGGCATCGACAGCCGAGCGCCGGATCGGGCGCGAGAGAACAGCCCGGCACCAACTCCCGACCGCACCGCCGCGACGACACCCAGCAGCAGCACCGCCCCGACCGACGCCCACGCCCCCCACGCCCCCGGCGCCGCCGCGAGCGGGTCGATGAGTTCGGCAAACAGGTCGTCCCCCGCCGCGCGGCACAGCGCCCGGGTCTCGGCGGGCAGCGCCATCGCCTGCCGGGCAAGCACCACCGCGACCAGCCCGACCACGCCGACCACTCCCGCCACGACTCTTGACACAATCCGGGTTCGCGGCTCGACGATCCCCCGCAGCGCGATCGCCGCCCACCCCACCCACCACGTCACCAGCAGCGCCGCCCCGGTCTGGGCATGGATCGGCACCGCCGCGGCGCAGAGCAAGAGCGCGATCCACACCCGTCCCCGCGTCCACGCGAGCATCGCTCCAAAGACCAGCGGCAAGACGCCCATGGTCGCGGTCAGCTCATGGTCGGCCACGCCGACGAGCCCGAACCAGTTGCGTTCCTTGGGCACCACCAGCAGCAGGGCGGGGACGAACGCCCAGACCCCGACCTTTGTCTTGTTCCCTGTCCCGGTGCCGATGAGCGTCTTGCCGAGCCGGCGGAGCAGTTCGACGTTGAGCATGGCGATCGCCAACGCCAGCCCGAGCAGCACCGCCGCGCGGGAGCTCTCCGAGGACAGCCACGCAACGGGGTACCAGAAGGAGCTGCCCAGCGCGTCGAAGACGGGGGGGTAGGCGTCGTTCGGGAGGGCTTCGGGATGTTCGATGAGGAGCACCTGCACGAGGTACTGCGCCTGGTCGTCGGTGCCGAAGGAGTAGCCGCCGACGAGCAACGCGGCCAGCGCGATCAGCAGCACGAGCACAGCAGTACGCAGGATCAGAAACACACGCTCCATGGGCAGCGAGGATAGGGGGGGTCCCGGTGAGGGGGTGCCGCGAGCGCCCTTGCCCCCCCCTCCCCCCCCCGCGAGCCGGTGCCTGTGGAGCCGGAGGCCACCGGCCACCCAATACGGATGCGGGTGGCAAGAGCCCCTGTTCATTGCATCGGTGCGAACAGCCGGTACAAGATCCTCACAATGATCAACGCCGCAACGTTCGCTGCGATCGCAGCAACCGCCCCTTTGGAGCGAAGTGGAAAGGACTTGATGCCGTAGTACAAGCCCAGAAGGGCCAGCAAGGGCAGGAGGAGAGCGATTCCGGCGCACTTGTAACTCTGTCGTTGGTAATGGCGCCCGAGTTCTTCAATATCCTTGATGCTGGATGCTGAGATTCCCTGGTTCTCCGCCATGACGCGGGCTCTGTGTTCCGTGCTCGCGTCAATCCGGAACGAGGACCTGTTGCCATCTTTGCGCAGGCCTTTGATGAGAAACACAGGCATCGCATTATCTCCATCTTTCTGCTCGGACGTTCGTGAATCACGACAGTGTACTGCTGCTTCGCGTCGGCGTCCAGTGGTCGTGACTGGGAGTGTCCTCCGGTCATGGCCATGCAGAACCATGTCCAATAGGACCCCGCGGCGTGTTCTCGGGCGTTGCCGCGCGGTCGGGACGCGTTCTGGCTCTTTCAGGACGCTGACTGACTCGATGAGAACGCTGACCGGCTCGATGAGAACGCCATCTGGTTGAGCCGGGACGCTGACTGATTCGATGAGAACGTGATCTGGTTGAGCCGGGACGCCATCTGACGCGGTGCGAACGCCATCTGGTTGAGCCGGGACGCCGTCTGACTCGATGCAAACGCTTCCGCACGGCACCAGAACAGCATAAAGCGCACGTTCTTGTGCGCGTGGCTCAACCGCCCGGGCGCAACGCCCGATCATTCTTGCGTTAGGAACGGTATCGCCCTCTCGAACTCATACGCGCCCCGCAAGGCATGGGTGTCATTGGACACGACGCCCACAAAAAGCGGGGAGGCGGGGGCAGAGTGGGGAGGGGCTCCTGTTTGGTCCATTGGTCCGCGGGTCTTGCCGCCCGCGGGCCGTCTTTCAGACCGGTTTGTTCTATGCCCATCGCCGCGTTGTGCGGCGGGGCGTGACCGGTTGTTTGTGTTGTTTCTTACTTTCTTCTCTGCACTCGCGCAGAGCGAAGGAACAACAACCCCGTGTTCCTGCACATGCGCAGGAAGAAAGGACACAGCCATGGCGCTTGTGCCCGCATCAAAGTCCGGAGCCATTAGTTTCTTCCAGTCGCGGATCGCCGCGTGGAGCGCAGACCCCTCCGCCATCGGCCTCAGCGCCCAGCAGATCATGGACATCTCGTCGGCCACCGGCGCGGCCCAGGCGACGCTGCTCTCGATGCAGCAGGCCTACAACACCGCCAGGAGCGCCACCGCCACCAACGACACCGACATCGCCGATATGCGCACCGTCGGGGCCAGCCTTATATCGACGATCCGCGCGTACGCCAAGACCACCGGCGACGCGAATGTCTATGTGCTCGCCGACATCCCCGCGCCCAAACCGCCCACCCCCGCCGGTGCGCCGGGTGCCCCGACGAATGTCACGGGCTTTATTCGAAACAGCGGCGCCATCGAGCTCACCTGGGAGGGCACGCTCGCCTTCCATACCTTCTTCGAGGTCTACCGCATGTTCGAGGGCCAGACCGAGTGGACGCTGCTCGCCAGCATCGGCAAGAAGTCGTTCGAGGACGCGACCATCCCGACCAACACCACCACGAGCGTGCAATATTACATCCAGGCCGCCCGTGGCGACCTCCGCAGCGACCCCTCCGACCCCGTCACCATCCGCATGGGCGTCGTCGGCATCAACACCAACACTCCGGCCGCGGCCGAAGAGACCGATGGCGACACGCTGGGCATCGCCGCCTGACCGGCAGGCCAAGACCGTAACACAGAAACCCACACCGGCCCGGGCGATCCGCCCGGGCCGGCTGCGCGCCGGGGGCCACGGCTCTGCACGGCCATGATGAGGTGCCCCGGCAACTGTGACAAACCCGTGACACAAGCGACCGCCGTTCCGGGGTACATTGCATCCAGCCAGAAGGAGGCCGCAATGAAACATCGGAACCTTACGATCGGGCTTGTCACACTCACCGCTGCCGCCACGCTGCTGGGGATGAGCCCCGCCCAACAATCAGCCCAACAACTCGCCCGGGCCGATGCGCCCCCGGCCCCGCTCGAAGCACGACCCCCGGCCGTGCAATGGGTCGGGGCATTCAGCAACATCATCACCCCCAGCTTCCGCCGCGTCACCGACCGGGAAACGTGGACCACGCTCTGGGCACTGCACCGCGGCGACCTGGCCGACCACTCCCGCCGGGGCCGGGTCATGCCGCCGGAGATCGACTTTGACCGCTACATGGTCGTCGCCCGCTTCACCGGCGAATCCGCTTATAACAACGGCGAGGCGGCCTCGTCGATCTTCCGTCGCGGCAACACGGTCGTGCTCCGCTTCGACTCGCGCACCTACCAGACCATGATGTCGGGCCCCGACGATCCGCCGGTCGCATCCTCCCTGCCCTACGGCATCTGGGTCGTCGAACGCTTTGACGGCCCGATCATCATCGAAGAAGACCACAACGACAGGCTCGGCAACGACCCGGTCTGGAAAGAGGTCCACCGCTTCGAGGCATTGGTGCCGGGCGGAGTGGATTGATGCTTACAAGACGTAAGGTGCGGGCACAAGGCGCAAGACGTGGGGGGCGAGGCGTGTGTGTGGGGGGGGCAGGTGTGTGTGGGGCGTTACCACGAGTCGCTGTGGGCGTAGCCGTGCGCGATCAGTTCCTGCCCGGCCTGCGCGGTGAACCACCGCCTGGCTTGGGGGGTGAAGTAGTGCTGCCAGTCGCCGACCTCGCCCTTGCGTTTGTCGGAGTGGTGGTCGTCCTGCTTGAGGCCCGGGAGTGTGCGTGACTCGGCGGTCAGCGGGAGGGCCTCGCTCGGGTCAAGGCCGAGGAAGGTGTACATCCTCTCGCGCTCGGCCTCGGGCTCGGCGTGGAGGCGTTCGTACCGCACCTCGTGGACCCGGGCGTCAAGCTCGCCGGCGCGGATCTGCTCGGCAACACGCCGATCGTGGGCGACTTGCCAAGCCCACCGTTTGGCGATCGCGCGGACAAAGGGCTCGCAGGCGAGCAACGCCTCGGGCTGTTTCTTGAAGTGCTCGGCGTCCGTGAGAAAGCGCTCGCGGGTACGGACCAGTTCCGGTTCGTTCTCGCAATCGGTGTACGCCCCGAACCCGCCGTGGAGGTACATGAACGCCGCGCTCACCGTGACATCCCGGCCGTCCCGGACGATCACGATGTGCGAAGCCCCCGGCAGCATCACCAGCAGGCGGCGGGGGGTGCGGTCGCCGACCCACTCCGCGTCGGGCTTGGTGTTTGCGCACGCGCCGAGACAAATGCGGACCGTGTCCTGAAAGCACAGCTCGGCGGCGGTATGCACGGGCTCCCGTGTGGCGCGATGGCTCGGGACGCTCTGGAACGAATCAAACCCGTTGCGGAGCAGCTGAAAGTTGAACTCGCCATCGCAGAAGACCCGGGGGTGCCGCATCAGCACCGCGCCCAGCCAGGTCGTCCCGGACCTTGGGTGCCCCGAGACGAAGAAAAGCTTGCGGGTGCGACCGTAGCTCGAGATGGTGCTGGGGGCGGCACCTTCCTGCACCATGCGCAACGCGTCGGGAGCGTCGGGCGTGGTGGGGGTGGTGGGGGTCTGATCGGGCATCGAGCGTCTTTCTTTCTCTTACTCTATCGCGGGCCGGCGGGTGGGAGATTTGGACGGGGCAAGGAATCGGTTTGGATGCGCCGTTCCGATCGGTTAGGCTGTGGCAGCGGGGCCGCATCGAGAGCCCCGGCCCGACAAGACCAAACAGCCGTACCGCACGTTGTTGCGAGTGCAGCCGAGGAACACACGACCCATGCAACGCACCCACCGCCCGGCCTTTGCGACAATCCTAGCAGCGACCCTGCTCGGTGCCTGCGCTCCCCCCGCCAGTGCCCAGTCCACCAAGTTCGTCGACGTCGGCCGGGGGGACGTGCCCGTCTACCTCCCCTCGACCTACGACGAGAACACCCCCATGCCCCTCATTATCATGCTCCACGGCTACGGCGCGTCGGGCGCGATCCAGGAGTCCTACTTCCGGTTCCGCAACCACCAGGAGTCCCTCGGCTTCATCCTCACCATCCCCGACGGCACGGTCGACAACTTCGGCAACCGCTTCTGGAACGCCACCGACGCCTGCTGCAACTTCTCGAACTCCACCGTCGATGACTCGACATACATCCTCGACCTCATCAACGCGATCAAAGCCGAGTGCAACGTCGCCCCCCGGTCGGTCAGCATCGTCGGCCACTCCAACGGCGGGTTCATGGCCAACCGTTTCGCGTGCGACCACGCCGACGTGGTCGCCTCGTTCGCCAGCCTCGCCGGCGCGACACACGACGATCCTAACGATTGCAACCCCGCGACGACCGTGCACATGCTGCAGATCCACGGCACCGCCGACACGACCATCCGTTACAACGGCGGGTTCATCAACGGCAACCGCTACCCCGGCGCGATCGAGACCGTCGAGTCCTGGGCCGCCAGCAACGGGTGCGCACTCGTGCCCGACGATTCCTCACCACCCCTCGATCTCGACCGCACGCTCCCCGGCGACGAGACCCTCGTGACGATCTACCCACAGGACTGCGACGCGGGCGGCTCGGCCGAGCTCTGGACCATCGTCGACGGCGCACACGTGCCCAACCTCTCGACCTCGTTCTCGCCGCTGGTCATCGAGTGGTTGCTCGACCATCCCAAGCCCTGTCTCGCCGATTTCAACAACGACGGCACCAGCAACACCCAGGACGTCATCGCGTTTCTCAACGCCTGGGCTGCGGGCGAATCAGCCGCCGATTTCAACGGCGATGGTGAGATCAACACCCAGGATGTGCTGGCGTTTCTGAATGCATGGGCCGCGGGCTGTTAGACCTCCCAAGACCTGGAAACCGTGAGCCGGCTCGTGTCGAGCCGGTCTTTCGATGTGGAGGACTCCCGGAACCATTCGAAGGCCAACTCCGGCCCGACACGGGCCGGCTCGCGGATTGACGGATGACGCGAAAGAGGTTTCAATGAAAACGAATACATGCTCGGGCATTGTTTTGGTTCTTGGAGCGGTCGCAGCAGTGGCACTCTCACTGGGCACCGGCCCGATCAATCAGCCGGAGGTTGCCGATCCGCCGTTGTCTGTCGCGCCCGGTGGGGTCGTGCCCTACCCGGGGTTCGAGCCGCAGTTCAAGACCGGGTACGAGCCCGGCGAGACGGTGGGCACGCCGACCGACGCGATCACCTAGATGACCTTCGCCAACACCAGCACCCGCGAGGAAGCCGTGCCCTGGGCGATGTCGGTCTTCTACGAATCGCCCGGCGATGTCACCGACCGCTACGCCCGCCTCGAAGCGGACCCGACCGACCCCGACTACACCGTGCTTCACTACTGGCTCAAGAACGCCACGATCAATGCCGGCTACCAGTCCTACACCAAGGGACGCATCCAGACCGGATTCCCCGGGCACCTCGTCGATGCCGTCGAGGTCTACAGCAGCCAGCGGCTGTTCCTCCACGAGCACATCAACCTGCTCCGCACTTACCCGGCGAACGGCGACCGCTGGTGGCTCGGCATCGTCTTGCAAGAGCTCTGGCTCGGGGCAGCCTGGGAAGAGCACCCAAACCCCGCCCGGATCGGGCTGAGCATGTACTCCTCCGGCGGCAGGATGCGCCTCCACATGAGCTGCCAGATCATGCCCGATATGCAACAAGTTTGGGAAGTCAGCAACCCCAGCTACGCATTGCCCGTCGGCGAATGGGTGACACTCGAGATCGGGTACAAAATGGGCAACGCCGAGACGGGGCGGATGGTCGTCATGGTGACCCCGGAGAGCACAGGCGTGCGCGAGGTCGTCTTTGATGTTACCGACTGGACCTACAGCCCCCGCGCCGACGAGGCCGACGGCACCGGCCCCGTCCCACTCACCCACTGGAACCCGCAAAAGCTCTACACCAGTGACAACGTGATCCACCACATCCGCGATTCGGGCGGTGTTGCTCAAGTGTACTGGGACGACTTCGCGTTCTCCGGCGAGTGGCCTTCACAGTGGAAGTAGAAACTCGCAAACACCACGCGTGGCGGCTCGTGTCGAGCTGGTTCTTCGTCTCGCTCGCCCCTTCTGGCCCTTCGTCGGACCCTACGGGCAACCCGCCGTCCACGCGTTCAAGAACGCCAGCACGTCGAGCGTGTTGACGACGTCGTCCTGGTTGAAATCTCCGGGACACCGATCTCCAAGCGAGACGACCGACGTCACGCTGCGGGTTGTAGACGAATGCGTCCCGGGCTGGAACGGCGACGGCTCGGTCAACACCCAGGACTTCATCGTCTTCCTGAATCTCTGGGTCGCCGGCTGCTGAGCAGTTCCTGACCAAGCCCCCCGGGCCATCACGCCTCCCGGGGTGCCCGAATGTCTCTGGGGTTCTCACCCCTCTACGATCCTCCCGTGGACACACTCCTGCACACGCTTGACCGGTGGAGACCCTTCCGAGCCCTCGTGCTCGGCGACTTCATGCTCGACGAGCTGGTCTTCGGCGACGCCGAACGCCTCAGCGCCGATGCGCCGGTGCCGGTGCTCCACGTCCGCCGCGTCGAGCGGCACGCCGGGGGGGCGGCCAACCTCTGCCTCGGGCTCGAAGCGATCGGGGCGGGCAGCGTGCGCGCGTTCGGGGTCGTGGGAAACGACGAACCCGGCGGGGCGCTGCGGGCCGCGCTCCAGACCGCAAAGATCGACACCGCCGGGCTGCTCACCGCCGACGATCAGCTCCAGGGCGGACGCCCGACAACCGTCAAACGCAACATGATCGGGCTCGCCCAGTCGAGGCATCCACAAAAAATGTTCCGCGTGGACTACGAGTCGCACGAGCCTTTGGGTGATGTGCTCGAAGCGCGCCTGCTCAACGCGCTCCGCGCCGCGCTCGCAGAGGCCGACCTGCTCTGCATCGAGGACTACGCCAAGGGCGTCTGCAGCCCGGCGATGTGCGCCGCCGCGATCGCCGCGGCAAGGCAGGCGGGCATTCCGGTCTTCGTCGACCCCGCCAAGCTCACCGACTACGCGCGATACCGAGGCTGCACCGCGATCACGCCCAACCGCACCGAAGCAGAACACGCGACCGGGCTGCGCACCCACGTCGATGACAACACCGACGCCAGCGCCAAGGGTGGGGGGGCTGATGCCCGCGACACCCGCGCGGCATCCGCACACACCCACAACGCGGCCCTCGCCCACGCGCTCGCGCAGACTGTCGATTGCGAGGCAGTCGTACTCACGCTCGATCGCCACGGCGCACTGCTCCGTGAGCAGGTCGGCGACCCGGTGGCCGTCCCCACCCGGGCGCGGCAGGTCTACGACGTCACCGGCGCTGGAGACATCTTCCTCGCCGGGCTCGCCGCCGCCCGGGCCAACGGCCTGAGCTGGCTCGACGCGACCCGCCTGGCAAACACCGCCGCGGGGATCGAGGTCGAGTCCTTCGGCGCGGTCCCTGTCCCCATCGAGCGCATACATCAGCAGGTGCTCGCCGAGTCATCCGCCGAGCATGGCAAGCTCCGGACCATCGACCAGTTGCTCGTCGAGGTGCGGGCCTGGCGCCGCGAGGGCAAACGCATCGTCTTCACCAACGGCTGTTTCGACGTACTCCACGCCGGGCACGTCTCGCTGCTCGACCGCGCAAAACGATTCGGCGACGTGCTCATCGTCGCGACCAACACCGACGAGCGTGTCCGCGAGTTCAAAGGCCCAAACCGTCCGGTCAACGCGCTGGCCCAGCGCGCAGCAGTCCTCAGCGGCCTCGCAGCGGTCGACGCGGTTGTTGTTTTCGAAGAAGAAACGCCCCGCGAGATCATCGAACGCATTATGCCCGATGTCCTGGCAAAGGGTGCCGAGTACGAGGAAGCAAACATCCCCGGGGCCGCCTTCGTCCTCGAGCACGGCGGCACCGTCGAACGCCTCCCCATGGTCGAGGGCTACAGCACAACCGCACTGCTGCGCAAAATGGGCGACCCCCGCGCCGAAACCGCAGCAACCACCCAGACCCGCGCACGCTTTGTCGAAGACCAGAAGTAAGTTCTACTTCAAGAGATGACTCTCTCCGTTGTTCCAGTTGTTCCAGTCCGTTGTTCGATTTGTTCTTACGCCCGGGATGAAGACGCGCAGCGCCTGAATCCCGGGATTCGACCCCGACGGGTCTCATCCCAGGCGTCGTGTCGAACCCGGGCGTCGTGTTGAAGAGGTGTTGTGAGGGAATGCAATCCTCTCTTCCTCCGAGCCAAGCTCACCCAATGTTGGTACTCTGCCTCGATGCCCGAGTGTGACGTCATCACGACCGACCCGACCCACCACCACCTCGCCATCCTCCGCAAGCCCTACCTCGACCTGATCGTCATGGGGCTCAAACGCCTCGAGTTTCGGCTGACGCGGGTCTGCCAGCCTCCGTTCGGCCGCGCCGCCCCGGGTGAGACGGTCTATCTCAAACAGTCGAGCGGCCCCTACCGTGCGCGGGCGGTGATCGAGGCGACGCTGTTCGTCCAACTCGGACCGCACTGGCCGCTCGACCGGCTGCGCGAGCAGTTTCAGCCGCAGATTCAGGCGTCCGACCAGTTCTGGGAAGAGAAAGCCGGCGCACGCTACGCCTCTCTCATCTGGCTCACCGACGTCGAAGCGATCGGGCGCGACGAGGTGCCCGCCGACATCCTGGGTTTGTCCAAAGCCCAGTCCGCCTGGCGCGTGGTGCCTGTGTCATCGCTTGCGCATCTCAAATGAAACCATGCAAGGTCGTGTGCTTTGGACGCCGGAGCTGAGGCTCTGCGAAGCTCCGGGTATCAGGGCGTTTACAGCGCACCCCATCCCACACTTCGCTCGAAGACTCGCTCAGTGTCGGCGTCCGATGACAGACCGGGCAGGTCACGTGCTTCCGAATGACACTACCGCCAGTCAATAACGATCTTCCCGAACTGTTCACCCGCTTCAAGCCGTTCGTACGCCGCCCGGCACTCGGCGGGTTTGAACACCTTGTCGATCACCGGCTTGAGGCGGCCGCTGCGAAAGAGTGCCGTGACCTCGCAGAACTCGTCGTTGCTGCCCATCGTCGAGCCGAGAATCCGGAGCTGGTTCCAGAAAATGCGGGCAAGGTCGGTCGTCGCGTCCGGCCCGGTCGTGCAGCCGGGCGTGACATACGCCCCGCCCCGCGCGAGGCTCTTGATGCACGACAGGTGCGTCGCTTTCCCCACCGAATCGACCGCCATGTCCACGCCGCGCTTGTTGGTCCAGCTGCGGATGTCGCGGGAGAAGTCGTTGCCGTCGTCAAGAACAGTGTAATCGGCGCCGAGTTCCGAGGCGCGGTCGAGCTTCCACTTGTGGCGGCTGGTCACCGCGACCGGACAGCCCAGGTGCTTGGCAATCGCCAGCGCGCTGGTCGCAACCCCGCCCCCGATCCCGGTGATCAGGACCGACTGCCCCGGGCGGAGATCGCCCTTGGTGACCATCATCGAGTACGCGGTCAGGGCGCACAACCCAAAGCCCGCAGCCTCGACCGGGTCGCACCCATCGACACACGCCAGGTTGTCCACCGGCACCGTAAACGCGGCCGCGTGCGCGCCGGAGTGGTGCTCGCCGATCAGTTCATACTCCGGCGCAAGCGTCGAACGCGGCGGCTCGGCGGGCGTGCGATGCCCATCCACCCGGACCGCAGCGTTGTAGATCACCTGCCTGCCGATCCACGCCGAATCGACGCCGGAACCAACCGCCTCGACGATGCCGCAGCCGTCGCACCCCGACACCCGCGGATACACAAGCTCAAGCCCCGGCACCCCCCGTCCGACCCACAAGTCCATGTGGTTGAACGCCGAGGCGAGGGTGCGCACCACAGCCTGCCCTGGCGCAGGGGCACCCGGATCCGGCCAGTCGGTGCAGAGAGAGACGTTGGGAGCGACAGGATCGGCTTGCTTGGAAACGACGATGGCGTGCATAGGAGTAGGCTATGTCTCTTGCGACGCACTGGCAGCCGGGCAGGATGAAGAGGAGTTGGACCGATGAGTGATTGGCAGAATATCGAGCGGTTTACCCCCAAGGTCATCGAGCGGCTGGGGCACTACGTCTACCTCTACCTCGACCCGCAGACGGGCGAGCCCTTCTATGTGGGCAAGGGGAAGGGGAACCGGTGCTTTGCGCATCTCAAGGACAAGTCAAAGACCCGCAAGGCCAAGCGCATCACAGAGATAAAGAAGCGGGGCTTGCAACCCCGGATCGAGATCCTCAAACATGGGTTGACCGCCGACGAAGCGTTCCTGGTCGAGTCCACCGCGATCGACCTGATCGGCGTGCAGCATCTGACCAACGAGGTCACAGGCCATGGCGGCTCGCGGGATCGGTCAAAGGCTGGTGTCGCAGAGGTGCAGGCCGAACTCTCAGCAACGCCCGTCAGGATCACCGATCCGGTGATCCTCATCACGATCAACAAGCTCTATCGGCCCGACCTATCGCTGCCGGATATCTACG
Source organism: uncultured Phycisphaeraceae bacterium (assembly GCA_964394895.1). Lineage (GTDB taxonomy): Bacteria > Planctomycetota > Phycisphaerae > Phycisphaerales > UBA1924 > PNC22. The sequence continues at coordinate 14,065 of CAYMZJ010000024.1, forward strand.
ACGCGACGAGGAGTGCGTGGAAGATCAACCCGGCCAGACACAACCCCGAGTACGCGCTGAGCGTCTACCGCGGCATCGTCCGGGCAGCGTTCACTATTACCGCGTGGCACAAAGCAGGAACCACGCTCAAGACCTACGAGCACGATGGCTATCGACCGGAGGGGTTGAGGTCGGATCGTTGGGAGTTTGTCGGCACGCGAGCAACCGACAAAGTGTGGCGGCGGTATGTCGGCAAGTCCGTCCGCGACTACGCCAAGCCGGGGGCGCAGAATCCGATCCTGTTTGTCAACTGCTGACCGGATCAGAGCGGGTTGGCTTTGGAATAGCCCCAGAGAGCTCGGTCGAGGGTGCGCATATCGATCTTGGCCCGCGAGGCAAGCTCACGGCAGCACTGGGTGTAGTCAGTCCAAAGCGGGTAATCACATTCGGGTGCGTCGGGGAGGCCGAGCGATTCGAGGGCGCGATAGTCGAGGATGGGATAGGGATCAGGATGGGCAAGGTGGAGGAGAACGCTGGCGGTGGCCCAGTTGACGCCATGGAGGAGCATAAGAATCTCGATTCGCAGCCGCTCGCTCGGCGTAGAGAGCGCGATCCGGGTGACCTCGGTGATGAATGACTCGTCATTGCGTTCGCGTTGACCCCGTACTCGCGGTGACTTCCAGTTACCGATGAGAAGGAACTCGTCGCGTGTGTAGTAGCCCCGGGCCTGGGCGGCTTTGCCTGCCGCGATGACTTTGCTATCTTCGGCTGGAGTGCCATAGCACGAAGCCCACTTGTCGATTTCGTTGAGCGGGAATCGGCAGGAGAGTTTGGGCATGGAGGCAGCGTAGGGCGGATCCTCTGGCATCCGGGGCGTTCGCACGGCCAAGATGGCCGTGGCACACAGGAATACACGCTACATCTTGGATCAGGCAGCATCATCGCGGTTGTCTGATGCAGCGGACCGCACGGATCGCAGCTGTGAGGATTGGAACGCTCAAAAAAGAAACCGCCCCGCGTGATGCGGGGCGGCAAAGAATCTTGCAATGGTATCGGAATCGTTCGTGAACCGGCCCGGTTCGTGAACCGGCCCGGGCTGAAGCCCGAGGCTCAGGGCAGTCCGAGACCTGGAAAGAACACTCAGCCGAGCGTCTTCTGCCCCTCGACATGCTTCATCCCACGACGGCGGTCACGCAGACGACGGCTCTTGCCCACACGGTCACGCAGGAAGTACAGCTTGGCACGACGAGAGTCCGCCCGGCGCACAACCTCAAACTTCGCAATCATCGGGCTGTTGATCGGCCACATCCGCTCGACGCCCTGGTTGTCCGTCACCCGGCGGACCGTAATCATCTCTTCCATGCCCTTGCCCTTGCGGCTGATGAGCACGCCGGTGAAGATCTGGATGCGCTCCTTCTCACCCTCCACGATCCGTGCATGCACGTTGATCGTGTCGCCGACGTCCATACGGGGAAGGTCGGATTTGAGAGCTTCGGTGTTGAAGCTGGCGATGATCTCTTGTGCGCCCATAGTCGGCCTCGGCTCGTCGTTGGGCCGCCCAAAGGCAGCGGCTGTCTGGTTCGTGTTCGTACGCTCCGCCTCCAGGGACGGGCATGGAGGATAGGCGGCCCCCGCCGCGGCTTCTAGTCAGCCGCCGATGCCCAAGGGGGCGATCGTTACCTGTGGATCGGCGGTGGTGCCCCGAATCCGGTACTTCATCAGCCGGTCGGTCATATTCCCGAGAATCTCCCCGAGCCCGCCGAGCATCGATTGGAGCTTCTCCATCGGCCCGGCATTCACCGACAGGTCCAGCGAGGAGTCAAACCCGATCGTCCCGATCGCTCGTGCTGCGAGAAACTCCGTGCTCACCTCCGACGAGGTGATCTCGATCCCCATCGGCGAGAGCGTAAACGTCGCTTCGGCCTGATGGCTGGGCTCGGCGTTCTGCCGGACCGCGACATTCATCACCGACGCCAGTTGCGTGAGCCCCGGCAGCACCAGCAGCCGCCCGTCGCGGATGTGGACCTCACCCTCCCCCGCGAGCCCTGATCTCGGATCGGCCAGCGTCGTCGAGACCGAGCCCAGGCCTTGCAGCGTCCCGGCGAGCCCGCCCGCGGCTTGGGTAGCATCCCCGGACCCATCGTTGCCTCCAACGCGGAGCAGGTCAGCAAGATTGAACCCCTCGATCTGCCAGGTCGCACTCGCGGGCATCGACAGCTCCCCCAGCGACGCCCGCAGGCTCGCCGAAAGACGCCCCTCGAGCATCTCGCCAACAAGCGCCGGCACCGACACAACACCATCGGTGAGTGTCCCCGCGGCTTCAAGGCGTGTAATCGGCAGCCGGTACGCCGTCGACGCAAGATCAAACCCGGTCAGCGTGGCATCAAAGCGGATATCGCCCGCGATCGGATCGGTCAAGGGAAGCGTCCCCGACGCCGTGATCTCGACATGCCCCGCCGCGTTGTGCGCCGCAAGCAACGTCTGGAGCTGGGAAGGCAGCACCGTTGCGCTCTCTTCGTCGAGCTGCCCGACGAACCTGAGCCCGTCGATCCGCGCAAGGAACGTGTCGAGATTGAGTGCTCCCGTCAGCGAGAGATCGAGCAACGGGCCGAGGGTGGTCTCGATGTCCAGCGCGTACCACCCCGGGGAGTCGGCATCCGGCGAGCTCTCGATCGTCGTGGTCAGGCCCGCAATCGTCATGGCGGGTGACCCGTCACCCATATCGAGAAAGAACGCCCCGTCGGTGATCTTGATCTGCTCGAGCCGCAGCACGCTGGAAAGGCGGAAGTTGGACTCCACCGCGTCCCCGTCGCCGGGCTTGGATCTCACAATCGGGTTCAGCCCCCGAAACCCCACCTCGCCGTCGGCATCAACCTCACGGATCAGCCGAACAGTGGGGGATTCGAGCACAAGTCGGCTGATCCGGATCGGTTCACCGATACGAGGAATCTCCGTGAGCGTCACCGTCATGCCCTCGAGTTCGAGAACCGTCGTCCCGCCGCCCTGCTCGCCATCGAGCGCCGTGAGTGTGACGCCTTTGAGATGGACCGTGCCCGGGGCGGTGTAGTCGATGTCCTCGTACGCAAGCTGAGGCACCAGAGCGTTGTTCGCCACGCCGACGATCTGGCTTGCGATCCAGTCCTCGAGCCGGTCGGCTGCGTTCTGCAAGCCCCCAGCCCCCGGCCCCATCGTGCGGAAGACGACCACGCCGACGATGCCGACGAGCAGCAGTGTGACACCGGCGATGAGGACAGCCCGCCGGGTGTTACCGTGTGCGGTGTGCATGGAATCGCCTCGGCGCACCAGGCGGGCGCGCAACACGCGACAGGCCCCGACGGGCACCCGTGCCGCGCAGGTGGGAGTGAAACGTCAGGCGCGGGAGAGGTACGAACCGTCAGCCGTCGAGACGCGGATCTTCTCGCCGTTGGTAATAAACGGCGGCACTCTGGTCTTCAGCCCGGTCTCGCACACAGCTTCTTTGAGCTGGTTGGTCGCGGTCGCGCCCTTGATGCCCGGCGCAGTGTCGGCGATCTCAACCTCGACCGCCGCGGGCAGCTCGATGATGATCGGGTTGCCCTCGTAGCACACCACGGTCGCCATGGTGTTGGTGACCAGATAGAGCAGCGCATCACCCAGCACGTCGGCGGGAATAATCATCTGGTCGTAGTCTTCGGTATCCATAAACGTCGCGCCCGACGGATCCGAATACAGATACTCCATCTCGCGGCGGTCGAACGTCACCGACTCGACATTCTCAGACGAACCGAACCGACGCTCGATGTTGGCGCCGCTGATCGCGTCTTTGAGCTTGGCCTGGATGTACGCCGGCCCCTTGCCCGGCTTGGTATGCTCGGTCTTGACGACGATGTAGAGCTTGTTATCAATCTTCACGCCGTTGCCGCCGCGCATGTCATTGGCCTTCATCTGGTCGATCCTCCGCCCGTCGAGCGGCAAGCCGCGTCAGCCGGGTATGCTGGTAAGCCGTGGGGGGTATTCTGGGTACGGGACGGGATGGTAGCCCCGAAAGGGCGATTTTGGAACAGGAGTCACCACGATGACGCAGACGCAAAGATTCGGCACGATCCAGCAAGCCCGGCAGGTATCAAGGCGAGGCTTTCTCGCCACCACCGGAGGCCTCATCGGGGCCGCCGCATTCGGGCCAACAGCCCTCGCCCGGGCCACGACCGCCACCCGACTCGGCGCGGGGACCTACTTCCCGTGGGTTCAGGTTGGCAAAGGGATTCACGCCGCGATCGACCTTTCTTCGGGCGGCAACGTCATGGTCGCCACCGGCACCTCGGCCGCCGTCATGGTCGACACCAAGTTCCCCGCTTTCGCCGCCGCTCTCAAACGCGAGGCCGAGTCCTTTGGCAGCACCGTCACCCACGTCATCAACACCCACCACCACGCCGACCACACCGGAGGCAACGGCGTGCTCAAAGGTGAGGTCGACGTGCTCATGGCGCACAAGAAGGCCGCCGCGCGGATCGAGAGTCAACTCGAACGCTACGTCGGCGCCGCCCGGGGCGGGCCAAGGCAGATAGACCCCGAACGCGACAGCTTCGAGACCGTCCTCGAAGAGGCGCAAGCCGCTGCCGAACAATCTGAGGGCTGGACCGCCAAAGACTTTGTGCCCGACGCGCTCATCACCAGCGACCGAGAAGAACTCACCGTCGACAACATCGACCTCGTCCTCTACCACTTCGGCCCGGCCCACACCGACAACGACGTCATCGTCCACGCTGTCGAAGCAAACGTCCTGCACACCGGGGATTTGTGCTTCAACGGCCTCCACCCGTTCTTCGACAGCACCGCCGGCGTGACCTGCCGAGGCTGGAGCGACGTGCTCGGCAAAGTCATCGAACTCTGCGACAACGACACCGTGGTTGTTCCCGGTCACGGCGACATCACCGACCGCGACGGCCTCAAGACACAACAGCAGTACATGGACCAACTCTGGGAGCACGTCGCCGCCGAAGTCGCCAAGGGAACCGCAAAGGCCGACGTCGAAGCGATGAGCTGGAGCTTTATGGACGGCCTTGGATTCGAGCAGATCCGCAGCCGCGCCATCGGGGTGGTCTACGACGAGGTGACTGCCGCCGGTGGGTAACGAGCTTTGCGTCAGGCGCGTGCTCTTGTGCGAACATGCGCTGATGTCCCCTCGCTTGCGCGAGGGGCTCTATGAAGAGGCGTCATGCGCGATCAAAAAATGTCGTGCCCGGTAGAGCCCCTCGCGCAAGCGAGGGGACATCGCCCCGCCTCAGGCTGCGCGTTCGCACGAAAGTCCGCTCAATCCACCGCCGCCGGCCCATACACCAGCAGCAGCACAAGCCCGGCGAGCAGCACGATCCAGAAGCCGACCGCGAGTCGGGTGGCGCGGCGGGCGCCGTCGGCTTCCCACCAGGTCCGCGGGCGCACCCCCACAATCGCAAATGTCAGCGTCCCCGCGAGATTCACACAGATCACATTCGCCAGCAGCAGCATCGCGGCCTGTCCCGCTTCGCGCACGTGCCCCGCCCCCGCGAGCAACCCCACCGCCATCGTCGGCGGCATCAACGCCACCGCGACCATCACCCCCACCAAGGTCGAAGGAAGCCCCGAAGTAAACGCGAGCGTCCCCGCAACCCCCGCTGCGAGTGCGAGTGCAAGGTCAGGAAGCCCGACCTGCGTCCGCGCCGCGAGTTCCGGCGTCGTCGGGTCCGGGTGCAGCAGCAACCCCAGCAACAACGCCATCCCCAACGCCATCAACACGCCCACAGCGTTCGCCCGCAACGCTCGTCGCAGCATCCTCGTATCCCCCAGCACCGTCGCAAGCGAGAGCGCGACGTTCGGCCCGAGCAACGGCGCGATCACCATCGCGCCAATCACCACCGCGACCTGATCGCGCACCAAACCGATCGCCGCTACCAACGCCGAGAGGCCGACCATCGCGAGGTACACCGCGTTCACCTTCGTCGTCGACGCGATGTCCTCGAGCAGCTCGTCCCGGCTGATGCGCGTCCCCGCGATGAGCTTGGGTTTGTCGGGGGTGGCGGCCGGGTTTGGTTCCTCCTCGATGCGGGGCAGCGTCGCTTCGACCGCCAGCACCACGATGCGGAACCCGGGCGTCGAGCCGAAGGTCGCGGTCAGTGTGTCGGTCACCTCTTCGGTTTTTTCAGCATCGAGGAGGATGGCCGCGCTGCACCGGGCACCGTCGAGGTCGTGGGTCCACACCCGATCCGCACCGAGCGAGCCGGCAAGCTCGGCGAGCGTGACATCGGCCTCAGCAGGGAGCGTGGCTTGGATGAGGCGGAGAGGCAGGGTGGAACTCCTTCTGCCGACCACAGTAGCCGGGCGCTGGCGAGGGGGAAGGTCCGGGGGAGGGTGGCGGGCGTGACCACAGACACTCACGCACGATCGAGCACAAAGTTATTCGCGTACTCGCCCTGCCCGTATGTCTGATGCCTGGAAGCATCAAACTCGTCAACCGGGTGCAGCGTGCCGCCATGGAAGAACCTGATGCGGTACCCGAGCGGCTCGAAGATATCCACCAGCCCCGAGACCCCGCCGTGCGGCCCGGTGGTGTGGCGTTCTTCGCACTCGACAAGAATGGTCGGTCGATATCGTTCGATCACCTCGACCGCCGCAGCAAAGACCTGTCCCTCGTGCCCCTCGACATCGCACTTGATAAAGTCCAGCCCCGCCAACCCGTGGCGTTCGATGAGGTCGGCAAGAGTCGTCGTGGGGACCTCGACGGTGGTGCCCACCTCGCCGTCGGCAAAGCCCGCAATCGAGGCGCCGTGCGACGACCCGTCCGCCCGCAGGCTGAGCATCCCGGTGCCGGTCGTGTCGGAAATCGCTGCCCACTCGATGCTCACCTGCCGACGCGGCCGCATGACGCTGCGAAGCGCTTCGGCAAGACCCTGCTGCGGCTCGACGCACACGACCCGACCCGAGCGGCCGACCGCCCGGGCAAGCCAGTAGGCGTACGCCCCCTTGTGGGCCCCGAGGTCGAGCACCGCCTGGCCGCGCTTGACGACGCTGCGCACAAACACAATCTCAGCCGGATCGAGCTTGCAGCGGTACTTGATGGCGCGCGCCCGCAGGCGGATCTCGGCGATCATGCCCGATGGTAGGAGAGGCTCAGTCGGTCGCGCCGACAGTCAGGTCCGCCGGCGCACCGGCCTCCCGCTTCTCGGCGTGTAGCCTCTTGAGCCGGTGCTCGGACCAGTCGCTCACCGCCAAATCCGGGCTCGTCGGCTCGGTATGCAGGTGCAGCAGGTCGTAGACATTATTCCGCTGCGCAGGCACAAACCCCGCCTCGCGGATCAGCCGACACAGCACCGCTTCATCCAGGCAGTACGTTGTCCCCGCCGACGAGACCACGTTCTCTTCCATCATCACGCTGCCCATGTCGTTGGCGCCAAAGGTCAGCGCGGTCTGCCCCACGTGCGGCCCCATCGTCACCCAGCTCGCCCCGATCGAATACACGTTGTCGATGAACAGCCGCGAGAGCGCCTGCGTCCGCAGATAATCCACCGTCCCGCTGGTGCGCAGGCGACGCCCGAACTCGGCGTGACCCTTCGCATCGCCGTCCCCCCCCAGCGTCGCAACCACATCGCCCGGAAACTCGCCCGTATCCGAGTCCTGCTCTCCCCAGTCCTTGACGCGCCCCAGCGGCGTGTTGTCCCGCTGGAACGGCCACGCGATAAACGCCTTGTAGTGCCCGAACGGGACCGACCCTTCCTCGCGGTCGGCAGACGTGTTCGCGCCCAGCGCTTTATCCTGCCACCGGCGGACCATATCCATGTGGTGCACCCGGTCGGCGTACCCCTCGATATGGCCGAACATCATCGTCGCGCTGGTAAACATCCCCAGCGAGTGGGCCGCGTACATCGTCGTCAGCCACGCCTCCTGATCGCACTTGCCAAGCCCGATCTTCCGACGCACCGGATCGGCAAAGATCTCACCCCCGCCCCCGGGCAGCGAGTCCATCCCCGCGTCCTGTAGCTTGCCCAGCACCCAGCGAATCTTCGCAAACAGCGTGTCCCCCGGCGAATCAAAGAAGCTGACAAACTCGATCATCTCAGGAGGGCTGAAGGCGTGCACATGCACCCCCGGGAACCGCGCCTTGATCGCCGCCAGCAACTCCAGATACCAGTCCAGCGAAAGGTTCGGGTTCATCCCCCCCTGCATCAGGATCTGCGTGCCGCCGATATCCACAAGCTGCTGAATCTTCTCGAGCAGCTCGTCGTACTCGAGCGTGTACGCGTCGTGGTCCTCCGCATCACGCCGGAACGCGCAGAACGTGCACCGCGCCGTGCAGACGTTCGTGTAGTTGATGTTGCGGTCGATGACGAAGGTGCGGTAGGTGTCGCCATGAATCGCCCGGCACCTCGCGTCGGCCCAACGCCCAAGCTCCGCGGTCGGCATCTCGCGGTAAATCTCGAGCCCCTGCCCGGGGGTGAGACGGGCCTTGCCCTCGACCACCGCCGCCAGCAGCCCGGTATCCAGACCAGAAAGAGTGGGGTGCGATTGAACCCCCGTCGGGGACTGCGGCGTGGTGTTGGCATCGGCGTGCATGGGTGCGTCCTCGGCCGGGGGCGGATTCAGAGCGGATTCGGCCGCCCGGAGGGGTGTTTTCAAGACTTCCTGAAAGCTCTATGAAGTGTACTGCCCGCACACCGGCAGGTCCACCGTCTCAGGGTCGCAGCGTGTTGCACAACGCCCAAACAGCCGCACGCCCACCTGTCGGCGGGCGTGCAGCGGAGGAGATGAGAGAGACTGGGTCAGGGTCTTTCGGGTCAGGGTCTTCGACGGAGTCTCAGCGGCGACGCTTCACCGCCGCGAACCCGCCGAGCCCGAGCAGCGCCAAGGAGCCCGGCGCGGGCACCGCAAACTGCACGATGCTGCCGCTGGAGATGGAGTCGCCGAACGAAGCCCCGGCAAAGTCGAGCGAACCGAAGCTGGGCGCCAGCCCCAAGGCGTTGGAGTAGTCCTGGATGATGAACGCCCAGGTCTCGCCGGGCTCGAAGATGCCGTCGCTGGCCATGGACTCAAAGACCAGGTTGCGGTTCACCCCGAGCGCGTCGATACGGAACGCCAAACCGACATCACCGGGCGCGGCGTAGGAGAACGCAAGCCCGTCCACGTTGCTGAGCGAGGTCTCGGGGTCGCCGACGTAGAAGAGGTTCTCCCAGTATGCGCCGGTGAGGTTGGTCATCTCGACCAGCGCGTTGGGCATGTTGGGGTCGTCGGTCGCGACGCACGCCGGCTGGTTGGTGAACGTCGAGATCGTGGAGATGAGCTCGTCTTGTGGGAACAGCGGCCCTTCGCCGAGTTCCTCGAAAGCACGGAGATTGCCGTGGTTGTCACAGTCCGGGGCGTCGAAGTATTCGCCGTCGACGGGGTTGGCAAGAGCGCTGCCGGCAATGAGTGCCAGCGAGAGACTGACGATCGTGGTGCGGTTCTGCATGGTCGTTGTCCTTTCAGAAATGGGTGGTGTGAACCGTTCTGAGTTGACAGCGACAGAACCGTGAGGTTGGTCACGGAGTCGATGAAGTCTTTCTGAGGCGTGTTGTCCCCTCGCTCGCGCGAGGGGCTCTTTGCCCGACGACCGTGTGCTCTATAGAGCCCCTCGCGCAAGCGAGGGGACAACGGGAACCATCAAACGCACAGAAGCTCCATGAGAGAGAGCTCCCTATCCCCGCGGATGAAACTTCTTGTGCACGCTCCGCAGCCGGTCCTTGTCCACGTGCGTGTAGATCTGCGTCGTCGCGATATCCGCGTGCCCGAGCAGCTCTTGCACCACCCGCAGGTCGGCGCCGCCCGTCAGCAGGTGCGTCGCAAACGAGTGCCGAAGCACATGCGGGTGGACGCCGTGAAGCCCCGCGATCGCCGCGTACTTCTTCACCAGCTGCCACACCCGCACCCGTTCGATCGGGCGGCCCGTGTGGGTGAGAAACACCCGCCCCTTGTCGCGCCCGTCCGCCCGCACCAGCCGGGGGCGGCAGGTCTCGAGATACGCCGTCAGCGCGTCCTGTGCGGGCGCGCCCATCGGGACCAGCCGCTGCTTGTCCCCCTTCCCCGTGACGCGGACAACGCCGAGTGTGTCGATGATCTCGTTGGTCCCCAACGCGCCGACCTCGCTGGCACGCAGCCCGCTGGCGTACATCAACTCAAGAATCGCCCGGTCCCGGCACCACAGCGAAAGCCCCGCGGGCGCAGCGCCCGGGGCAGGCTTGGGCGCTTCAAGAAGTGCCCTGACCTGCCGCGGCGAGAGCACCCCGGGGATCTTCTTCCACCGGGTGGGCTGGTCGAGATAGTCGGCCGGGTTGGTCTCGATCTCTTTCCGCGCCGCGAGCCAGCGGAAGAAAACCTTGACCGTCGCAAGGTGCCGCGCAACCGACGCCGGCGCAAGCCCGCGCCGGCTCAGCTGCGCGATGTGCGCCGCGAGTTGACGGTGGTTGATCTGGTCCGGAGCCCCGACGCCGAGATCGTGCAGATGGACCAGCAGCTCGCGGATATCGCGCCCGTAGGCATCAAGCGTGTTCGCGCTCATGCCGCACTCGATGCGCAGGTACGCCGTGAAGTTGCTCAACGCCCCGCGCAATCCCGCACCGAGATCATCAGGCACCGGCGGCACCGGCGCAGGGGCTCTGGATGTCGGTTCGCGGTTGGTCACACCTCATTCATCGGCGACCCGGCCCGCCGGGGGTCAAAGCCAGAGCCAGCCTCCAAAAAAAACGACCCCGGCCGTCGAAGGCCGGGGTCGTGAGTACCCGGGGTGGGGTTGCGGGCTTGTCGCGTCCTTGCGGTGCCCGCGTTTCGGCGTCCTTGCCTTACCCGAGGAGCTGCAGGACGGCCTGCGGCTGGTTGTTGGCGATCGACAACACGTTGGTCGATGCCTGCGAGAGGATCTGCGAGCGGGTCAGGGCCGCAGTCTCGGCCGCGAAGTCGGCGTCACGGATGACACTCTCTGCCGCAGCGGTGTTCTCAAGCGCGATCCCGAGGCTCCGGATCGTTGCCCCGATGACGTTCTTCTGGAACGCACCGAGTCGGCCGCGGAGGCTGGACACCTGCCCGATCGCCTCGGAGACGATCTTCTGCGCCTGCGTCCCGTCGGAGTCGGCGATGTTGAACGCCTTGCCCGACGCCAGGTCATCAAGGAACCCTGCAGCACTGGTGCCGAGCTTGCGGGCGGCAACGTCACCGATGCCCAGCGAGACCTGCCCGCCGATATCAACGGTGGGAGCAAGCTGGAAGTCCGCACCACCGCCGGTGATCGTGAACGCATCAATCTGCGCCAGAGTCTGCGAAGCGGTCGTGTTCAGCGTCATCTCGACATCGAGGAAGTCGGTGTTGATGCTGATGTCCTTGCCCTTGGTTGTCGCGGCGATGCCGTTGATGATCGCGCCGATGTCCTGCCCGTTATCGCGGATGCCGTTGGATGCATTGGTGGAGTCGAAGAGCGCATCGACGTTGATCTCGATGGTCCCGGCGTCATCGTCTTCCATCGTGTAGATGCCGATGTTGGTGTCGGTGCCCTGCATGCCGGCCTCGTTGATGACCTTGACAGACGAGAACTCGTCGGTGCCGAACTCGCTGGAGATCAGCGCGATACCTGTGGTGGCACCCACGGACGCCACCGACGCGGTGATGCCGGTGATGTCGCTGAAGGTGTTGATCGCCGAGACCATAGCGCTGAGAGTCGTGTTCGAGGCGAACTGCAGCTCGCGGCTGCCGTTGGACCCGGTCAGCTCGACTGTGAAGTTGCCCGAGTTTGCGCTGTTGAGGTTGAGGCTGGTTGCACCAAACGACATGAACAGGATGCCCTGCTGCGCAGACTGCGTGACGATGACATCGATTTCCTGCGAGGCACCGTTGAACTTGGCACCGTTGACCTGGAAGTCGGTCACTGAAGAGTCGATCGAGCTGACCTGGTAGTCAAAGTTGCCGTTGAGCAGCTTCATCCCCTGGAAGCTGGTCGCCCCGGCGATGCGGTCGATGGTCTGGAGGATCGAGTCGATCTGGAGCTGATTGGCGTCACGCTCTTCCTGCGACAGACCGCCGGTGCTGGCGCTGGTGGTGACCAGCCCCTGCAGCTCGGTGAGCATGCTGGAGATCTCTTGCAGGCCGCCCTCCGCGGTGTTGACCACCTGGTCGGCGCGGGTCGCGTTGCCGATCGCTGCGCTGGTCGCGCTGATCTCAGCACGCAGGTTCTCAGACGCGATGAGCCCGGAAGGATCATCCTTACCCCGGTTGATCCGAAGACCCGTGCTCAGGCGCTCCAGAGACTTGTTGAGCATGATGTTGTTCTGTCCCAGCACGCGCTGGGCAATCATGGACTGTACGTTCGTGTTGATGCGACTCATCGCGTCCTCCGTGCCTTGATATGAAACAGCTGTGCCGTTTCCCAACCCCGGTTCCCGTGCCGATGCTTCCTTGCCCGGCCGCGGATGTGACTTCTGTCACAGGGCTCCGAATCCGTCCGAAACCCACTCACCGGGTCATGTTGCCCGGCTTCGACCGGAGGAATCGACGTACCGGAACCGCGGGTTGAGCGAGAGACACCCAGACTGCAAGGAAAACTGTCGATTCGGCCTCTACATAGGTGATTTTGCGCACAAAAAAGCCCCCGGCACATGGCCGGGGGCTCGATGGAATCATCGTCGATTCTGGTCCGCTGGGGTTATCCCAAGAGCTGCAACACCTGCTGCGATTGCTGGTTTGCAAGCTGCAGCACCGTGGTGCCCGAACTCGCAAGGATCTGCGCCCGGGTGAGCTTGCTGGTCTCGAATGCGAAGTCTGCGTCCCGGATGATCGAGTTGCTCGCGGTGAGGTTCTCATAAGCAGCCTGGAGTGAGCGGATATTGGTCTGGAGCCCGTTGCGTTCGATCGAACCCAGCCGCCCCCGGAGGATCGTCACGTTGTCGATGGACTCTTGGACAATATCGCTCGAGAGCGTGAAATCGCCCCGGCGGACGGAGGCTTCGATCGAGTTGGTGCCCCCGGACTTGAGGGAACTGAGATAGTGGAGGGTGCCCTCGTCCAGCACGCCTCCGAGCGTGGAAGCCGCGACGGACCCGATGCCGATGCTCAGCTGTTGCTGCGCGGTGATATCCGGACCAAGCTGGAAGAGTGCACCGCCGCCGGTGATATTGAACGTGCTGTTGGTTGCGCTCGGATCGATCGCGAACGACTCTGCCAGGAGCAACTCGACACCGAGAGCCTGGGAGTTGACCGAGATGTTCAGCCCGTCGCCGGTCGCAAGGTTGCCGTTGATCAGTGCAGAGACGTCACGCCCCTTGTCCCGGTCTGCGCCGGTAAGGTCCGACCAGGGGAACCCGCCGGATGTATCGGGGTACTCATCCCCGTCGGGGAACCGGAAGGTCTCCCACCCGTCGTCGTCGGGGTCGGGTCCCCCGAGACGCTTGACCGAGACGAACGAGGAGGAGCCGTACTCGGCGGAACTGAAGACGATGCCCGAGTTGACGTCGCCGTTGATGAGCGCCGCCTCGACACCGATAAGCGCAGTGAGCTTGTTGATCCCGGAGACAACCTTATCGAGGGTGACACCGGACTGGAACGTGAGGACCTCGACGCCGCTGGGCCCGGCGATCTCGAGTGTGAGCGCCGAGTGGAGGACGCCAGAGGGATCGGCGCCCCCGTTGTAGTAGAGCCCACCGGTCTGCGCCGACCCGAGGACGTCGATCTCGACCTCCAGGCTGTCGACATTAATGAGACTTGCGTTGTTGACCCTGGCGCGGCTGACCTCGGACGTGTTCACACCCGAGAGCGTGTAGTCGAGCGAGCCGTTCAGCAGCTTGAGCCCGCCGAAACTCGCGGTGTTGCTGATCCGGGTGATCGAGTCGATCGCCGAGTCGATCTGCAGTTGGTTCGCCGCCCGCTCTTCCTTGGAGCTGGCACCGGTGTTCGCCGCCTCGACCATCAACGCCCGGATCGAGGACAGCAGGTCGCCGACCTCGGCGAGCCCCGATTCGGTCGTCGCGATGACCGAGCTTGCACGCCCGACATTCCGGATCGCCTGCTCGATACCGTTAAGGTCAGAGCGGATCCGTTCGGTGATGATGAGCCCCGCGGGGTCATCAGCACCCCGGTTGATGCGCAGCCCGGTGCTGAGCCGTTCGAGGCGAAGCTGGAGCTCCATGTTGTTCCGGGACAGGTTGGCTTGAGCAATAAGACTTGAGATATTCGAGTTGATCCTCGACATGGCAATCCTCCGTGACTGAGGCCGAGGTGACGGGACGGGTGATGCGCAGAACCGGCAACTTAGCCGGTGCGCTTGGCGGCGGATTTCGCCGTCTTTACGATGGGTTCGGTTTGCGAATCTGGACGGACGGGGCGAGAGAGCTGGGCGGCCTTAGACCGAGCGGCGGCGCGTTCGCGCCCCGGCGGGATCGTCTGGCTGATCATCTGGAGATCCCCGTTGAGCTTCGCGGCGTTCTTGTTCTCGCTGCGGATGGCCTCGTAGACCTCTTTGCGATGAACCGCGATACTCGTCGGGGCCGTGATCCCCAGACGCACCTTGTCGCCGCGGATATCAACGACCGTGATCTCGATCTCGTCGCCGATCATGATCGTCTCGTCCCGTTGACGTGAAAGCACGAGCATGTGGTGGCTCCTGCGTGACGGAGGGTGCCGCAAGAAACTGCGTGCGGAACCCGGGTAAACGTCGCGGCCTCTCGGGCCGGTCGCGGCGTGGAACACTCTCCGGACGTTCGGTGGCGCGGCGGCCGCGCATGGACGTCAATGTCCGGACACTCTGGGTTACAAATGGATCAGGCCGACGCCGCCTCAGACTGCGTCGCGACCTTCATCAGCGGGTGACGGGTCGTCCACTTCTTCTCCGCGAGCACCATCTGCTCGCCAGAACGAGAAAGCGTGTTGACAACCAACGGCCCCTGCAGATTCCCCGTCAGGTCCTGATCGACCTTGTTGACAATCACAAAGACCTGGGCGTCGGTGACCTCCTTGAGCCCGAGCGTTTCCATCTGCTCAGGCCTGATCTGCACGCCGTAGTCCGGGACAAACAGCGTCGGGTCAGTGACCACAAACGCAAGCTCCGGGTCGTCAACCGACTGCAACCAGAAGAAACACGCGTCGTCTCCGGGTTCCAGAAGGCAGAAACGTTGATGCTGCGGGAAACCCAGCAGCCCTTTGGTAAAGGTGATCACGCGGTCCTCCGCGATGTCGATCACTCCAAACCGTGAGGTCCGCACTTCCATGTGTGCGCTCCAGTTCGATACGGCCTGCTCCTAAAGCAATCGATCCCCGACGAACCACGCCGGCGGACGTCCTGTCCTCGATCAGACCCGCGGCCGAGACGGGTCCTGCCTTGCTTGTAAAGACCGGTCAGCGGGTTTCCCCAAACCGCCCGGCACCTCTCCCTCCAACACCTACAGATAGTTCAGCAGCGAGAGCTGCGAGATCATCGCCGTGGTCTGCAACGCCGCCTGAAGCTGCGTCTGAAGCAACGACAACTGCGTCGCGGCCTGTGCAAAATCCGTATCCTGGAGCTGACTCAAGAGTGTGGCATCAAGCACGTTGCGATCCTCAAGAGCAAGGGTCTCACGATCGACCCGGTTGGCGTAGCCGCCGACGAGCGCCCGCGTCTCTGCGAGCGTGTCCACCGCGGCTCCGATGTTCTCCCCCGCAATCGCTATGCCACCCGTGCTATCACCCCTGAGACTATCACGAAGGTCGATCAGCCACGAAAACACGTTGTCCGGGCGGATCTTTGCGCGGTCGTCGCTCAGAATGGACGACCCGTCCGCGCTCCGCTCCCCACGCAACAACCCAAGATCAGACGCCGCCTGCGAGTTGTTCTTGGATTCGATCGTCAACGGCTCGGTCATCCCCGACGCCGAGACGTCCTGCTCGAGCAAGATCCCGTTCCCGTCGGTCGTCAACGAAGCAGTAAACAGCGAGGTCGCCACGCTCTGATCGCTCAGCTGCGTCGCCGCCTGCGAGTTGATCGCCGCGAGCATGGTCTCGACTGTCGCCATGTCCCCCGCGCCAAAGTTCACATCGATCGTCGCCCCGTTGCCCAGTGTGATCCTGAAATCGACGTCAAAGCTCGAATCGGGCACGCCGGTGTCGGGGTTGATCGATCCCGCGACATACCTCACACCGCGCCCGTCGTTGAAATCCGCCAGCCGGGTCGTGGTGTTGAGGGTCCGGATCCCAAGCGCCGCCGCGGTCCCGTCGTTGCCCTCGACCTCTTCGATCGAGAGCGCCGAGCTCTCGCTCGACGCCACCTCGTTGAACACGTTGATCCCCGTCCCCTCAGCGTTGATCTCCACCCGCACGCCCAGCCCCGCCGCCAGGATCCGATTCCCGATCTCCTGCAATGATGCCGACCCCTCAAGATCAACCGTTCGTGTGACCCCTTGCGCCCGCAGCCGGATCTTCCCAAGCGTCACCCCGTCCAGCCCGCGCAGCGACGAGACCGGGCTGCTCCACGAAAGCCGGGGGTTCAGGTCAAGCCCCGCCCCGCTCGTCGCGGCAAACGCCAGCGACTCATCGTCAGCCGCCAGCCCGAGGTCGAGCGCCGCGGTCCCGGTCCCCACGTCAGAAAACACAAGCTCCGGGTTGGCGCCATCGTTGTCGTCAACGTCGATCGTCAGCGTGTTCCCAGCAAACGAAACGCCCCCCGAGCCCAGGACAGTGATCTCGTTCTCTGTCTCAAACGCCCGCAACGCCGCGGTGATCCGCTCGGTCACGTCGTCGATCGTCTCTGCGGTAGAAAGGTCGATATTCTGCGGCGATGACCCACCAAACGTAAATGTCACCACCCCCCGCTGGATGCCGATCCCCCGCGCCCCGTCGAGGTTCGCAAGTCGCGCGTCGCCCGTCAGGTCGGGGTCGAGGTCCGACGTCCCGCGCACTCGGCTCGAGATCGACCCAAGCAACGTGTTGCCTCCGAGCGTGACCGGGGTCGACCCGTTCAGCCCAAGGTCGGTCGTCAGCCCGGGGCCGCGCCCTGTGTACCGGTATCCACCCAAGAACGACTGCAACGGCTCGTCCCCAGGCGTGCTCCCCCCGAAGATGTGCCCGACCCGCGAGTTCCGGTTCGCGATCTGGTACAGCCCGTCGATGATCGACTGCACCACCACCGCCTGGCTCGAGCGCTCCCCCGAGGTCGAGCCAAAGCTGACCTGTTCGCTCGCGATCGACTGGGCTTCGAGCAGCAGGTCGCCGGCCTCATTCAACGCCTGATCCAGCGTCGACAGCGAACTGTCCGCAACCTGAAGATTCCGCGCGACCTGCTCGGACCGGTCCATCCGTATCTGGATCGCCGCGATCGTCGCCGCCAGCACCGAGTCGTCCGAGGGCTTGAGGATCGCCTTCCCCGTCGAGAGCTGATTGGACAGCCGGAACATCTGGATGTTGGTCCGGGTGATCGTGGACAGCGAGAACTGCGACCTGAGCAGGTCGGGGACGCGGCCGAGATTGGAGGGGATGCTGGACATGGTGTGCTTCCCTTAGACGCTTGCCAGCAGCGTGTTGAGCATCTCGCGTGCAACAGAGATGACCCGGGCCGACGCCTCGTACTGTTTCTGATAGTTGATAAGGTTGATCGATTCCTCGTCGATACTCACGCCGCTCGTCGCAGCCCGCTGCGCCGCCAGGCCCTCCCGCACGATGCCCGTCGATTCGAACCGGTCCTGCGCGTACTCGGTGTCCACCGCGATCCGCTGCACCCGCTGCGCCCAGTGCTCCTGCAACGTGCTGCCCGAGAGCGCCTCGATGTTGTCATCCTGCAGCCCGGCAATCGCCAGCGCCGTGCCGTTGGCAACCACCGTGTCACCGATCAGGCTCGCCACTCCGAGCCGTGAAGGGTCCTTGAGCAGGTCCGCCCGGATATTGATGTCCGCCGCGTTCGTCCCCTGGAAATACGAGTTGACCCCGAGCACCGCGAGCACGCCCGAGCTGTCGTCGGCAAACGCTACCTCGTACCCCGCGTCCGCCGTGATCTGCAGCCGTCCGTCCGCGGTAAACGAAGCCGACAGGTTGTTCACCCCGTCAAGCCGCGTGCGGATATCTTCGACCGACGTGTCGTCGTCAAAGCCCGCGACCCCGGCGCTGGTGATCCCGTCGAGATCAACATCGATGCGCACAGTCTCGGCCAGCCCGCTCTCTTTGTGCAGGACACGCACGGTAAACCCGCCGTTGGTGGCTGCAAAGGGCAGCGACGCGAACGTGTTGTTCAACGGCGAGTTCATCGCGATATCGCGGTCCTCGCTCGGGATCGTCCGCAGCCCCCGGGTCGAGGTCAGCCCCGGCGTCGGGATCCCCGTCGAGTGCAGCTTGTTGACCGCAAAGATCAGCTGCGCCGCGATGTCGTCGAGCGTGCCAAGCGTCTCCTCGATCCCGATATCCCGGCTCGAAAGCAACCCCCCGATCATCCCCCCCGTGATCGGCAGCGGCTGCTCGTTGGTGCTCAAGACAACCGTCAGCGTCAGCTGCGAGCCGTCCGAATCGGTCCGGACATTGATCCCCAGATTCCGCGCCCCAAGCACGATCGGCGTCCCCGCAACAAAGACGTCGTACTGCCCGTCCGCTTGCTCGATAACGCTCGTATCGACAAGCTCGCTCAAGCTCGTCACCAGCATGTCCCGCTGGTCACGCAGGCTGTTGGCTTGCGACTGTCCCCGCTCGGTCCGCACGATCGACTTGTTCAGCTGCGCGATCCCGTTGAGCAGCTCGTTGGCACGCCCCGTCAGCCCGCCGAGCTGCGACTGAATCTGCTCGCGGACGTTGAGCACGTCGCTGCGGATCCCGTGCATGAACTCGGCCAGCCGTTGCCCCTGCTGCACAACCAGCGTGTCCGATCCCTCGAGGTTCGCCGCGCCAGACCAGGTGCCAAAGAAGCTCGCAAGCTCGCTCGACAGGTCGTTGCCGGTCAGCTCCTGCAGCGTTGCCTCAAGCCCGCTGAGCGAGTCAAGCTGCGCCGAAGCCGACGCAAACTGCGCATTGCTCGACCAAAGCCTCGCCTGCACCGCGTCGGAAACCTGCCGCGCGATCCCCCCGATACTCACCCCGCGCCCCACGCTCCCCGCTGCGCCCAGAGACTGCCCGCGGCTGGGCAAGAGCGACATGATCTGCCGCGAATACCCGGGCGTCGCGGCGTTGGCGATGTTGTTGGCCGCGACCTGCACCCCGGCCTGGCTCGCGGTCAGCCCGCTGCGACCGATCAACATGGCAGAAGTAAGGCTCATGCGTTGCTCTTCCAGAGAATCCGTTCGCGCAGGTCAGAGAAGAAACGTTCGGCAGTCACGAGGTCATATCCAAGCCGGTCACAACAGTCGCCCCCGCGTCAACCCGCCCGGCCCGGCCGTAGGTCCCCGCGTGGTTCAGCCCCTGCTGCACCTGCTGCACAATGCCGCGCACATGCGAGAGCATCGCGTCCGCTGCCGCACGAAGTCGTCGTTGCTCGGTGCGGACGCGCACGATCAACTCGCGCAGCTTCGTCGCCAGCTCCAGCGCCGCGTTGCGTTCGGGTTCGGGCAGTTGCGACGCCAGGAACGACAGCGTCGCGTCGGGATGATCCGGCGAGAGAGCGCCGGTCAGCTCGCGACGTTCCACGTCGAGCCTCGCGATGCAGTCGCAGATCAGGCCCACCCGCGCCGCCGCTGCAGCCATCGCGTCGGTGTCGGCCGTCCGCAGCGCGTCGCGGTGATCGCCCGAAGCAATCAACAACGACTCATGCGCGCCCACCAGTTCGGCGAGCAAGTCGCACAGCCGGTCCTGCAACCGATCCTGCGAAAGGTCGCCCGGCGTGTTTGGCGTGCGGGTTGGTAGCGTGAGTGTCGCGTTCGTCATTTCGCCAGATCCTCCGGCTGGGCCCCGCGGCCTGAGTTCCTCAACCCGTGGCAGCAAACTCGGGCTGCGCATCCGTGCGCAGTGACTGACGCATATCCCGTGCCAGACGCTCAACCAGCGGGAACCGCGCAGATTGCGTGATCTCCTGCGCAAGTTTGGCATCAAGCATCGACCGGAACTGCTGTTCCCCGCGCGTCGGCTGGAACGGCGGCGCCGCCTGGTTGCTCTCACGCACCTGCTTGAGGATCGGCTGCACAAGCACTACCGCGACCAGCTTCTCCGCAGTATCGCGGGCTTTCCGGTCGGCGGCCTGGGCTGCCTCTGCGGCACTCCCGGGTTTGTCAGCCGAGGTCCCGGGCGCAACACCCGACATCGACAGAATCCGCGAAAAATCAGACTGCTCGCTCCGCAAGGACGACGCCGATGCGAGCAGATCATGCCCCAAGGGCGACCCGCCACCAAGCGAGATCGGGAGTGTTGAACCGACGCCGTTCATCCGTTACTCCATCACCAGCTCGGCGTGCAGCTTGCCCATTTTGTGGATCTGCTGAATAATCGCGATCTTGTCCCGCGCCGGGACCTGCAGCTGCGCGAACGCATCAAGCAAGTCCTGCAGCCGCGTCCCGCTCGTTGTTGTCGCGTCCTCGGTCGAGATCCCCAGCCACTCGGTCTGCCTGACCAGCGGATCGGCCGCGGTCGGGATCAGCGGCGGCGTTGTCGAAGAGATATTGATCCCGTTGGTCGAGACCGCCACCGGGCTGATCCGCACATCTCCCGTAAACGTGATCGTCCCCGACCGCACGTTGCAGATCACCCGTGCCGGCAGCTTGAGCAGCTCGGTCGCCACCTGCGTCGTCAGCACGTCGGCAACAAACGGCGTCGGGTCCGGACGCTCGCCCTCGGGGATGACAACGAGCACCTCCCGGTCGTCCACCGCCCGCGCCACCCGCATCCCGATCGCGTCAGGCGTCGAGAAATAGCTGTCGTTGATCGCGGTTGCGATCTGCGACGCCGACGCATACCCGCGGTAGTGAGGCTCAAGAATCAGCTTGAAATGCGTGTCCGGCGCAGGCATCACCAGCTCGCGGGTGATCTGCGCACCGCCGGAGACCCGCGCCGTCGTCGTGATCGTCGGGTCCAAAAGCATCACCGGCCCCGACGCCATCGCAAAGATCGGGCTCCCCGGCACCGGACCCAGCAGCGGCGCAACAAAGAGCTGTCCGCCCTCCAGGCTCGACGCGCTCCCGATCGTCGCGATCGTCACATCGAGCTGATCGTTCACCCGCGCCCCCCCTCGCGGGATTCGGCACGTCACCATCACCAGCGCGATGCTCTTGGTCTTCTCCAGTTGCTTGAGGTCCGGCACCGGGTTCCCGTTGAGTTCGAGCACCCGCGCCAGCGGCCGCGCCGTCGCCAGCTCCTTCCCCGAATCTCCCGTCCCGGGAAGCCCCATCACCAGCCCGATCCCTTGCAGCGTGTACCCGCCCTCGGTGCTTAGCCGCGCGATCTCGCGCACCGTCACCGTCTGTGCCCCCGCCCGAGGCGAGACACAAAGCAACCCCGCGAGCAGTGCAAAGCCGACAAGAGCGAGCGGTCTGGACGGTGTCATCGGGAGAGCCTCCGGGGCTGGTTTCCTAGGTGCCGGTACCATCACGCCACTGGGCGTGCGCCCAGTGGCACCCCTATCTAGAAGTTGAAAATCGCCTCAAGCACACGCGGGATGAACCCCTTCGTCGTGGTCCGGGTGACCTCGCCCTCGGTGGTCTGGGCGATGTGCAGGTTCGCC
The DNA here is from genome assembly GCA_964394895.1 of uncultured Phycisphaeraceae bacterium. Classification (GTDB taxonomy): domain Bacteria; phylum Planctomycetota; class Phycisphaerae; order Phycisphaerales; family UBA1924; genus PNC22. The sequence goes on from CAYMZJ010000024.1 coordinate 35,657, forward strand.
AGCTGCGAAGAGTTCAGCGTGTTCGCATCGGTGATGTCCTCCTGCCGACACACCCCCGACAGCACGATCGTCTTGGACTCACCGTTCTGCGACTGCACCGTCTTTCGCGCTTCGAGCACCAGCGTCCCGTTGGGCTTGACGTCGATGATCTCGGCCGTGATTCGGGCGACAAACCGGTCCGAACGTTTCGCGGTGCCCTTGCTCTTGAACTTCTGGTTGCTCTCGATCCCGAGCGACGCGATATTCGACCGCTCGCCCGGCTGCAAGCGCAACTCGAGCAACGCCAGCAGGTCGGGGAACGCCAGAACATCCGCCCCGAGTTCGTAGTCCTTCTTGGTGTCGAGTGTCTGCTTGCTCTCAGTCGAGCTGGTCTCGTCGATGATGAGCGTGATCAGGTCGTGCACCTCGTACATCCGAGGCTCGGGGATCGCGATATACAGCATGCTCGCCGCCCGAAGCGGGGCCGAAGGGTCGGGCTCTCCAAGCCCGTTGACCGCGACCACCGCGGGCATGTCGTAAAACGACTGGGCCCACGCCAATCCCGGAAGCGCGAGACTTGCGCTCAGCGCAAACAACATCGGGCGATTCTGTCGAATATGGAACGGACTGGGGGTGTGCATGGGCTACTCCGTGGCGAGGGTCAGTTCGTCCGCGAACCAGACGCAACCGCTGTGCCGCGCCGGCTGCTGCGCGCACCAGGTGTCGGCGCGCTCGCGTCCCCCTGACCGAACGTCCACACCTGCGCCTCGCCTTTTCCGATTACCGTCGCCCGGAACCGGATCTTCGGCTCGTGCTGCGGCGAGAACTCGATCGTCTCACCCGCACGCCCTGACTCCCGCGCGTACGCCGCCCGACGCAGCACGATCCCCTCCAGGATCACCCGCACCATCACCGGATCGCCCCTCTCAATCAGGACCGGCGGCTGCACAGCCCGCGACTCGAGCGCCTCGCCCACCCGCAGGCTCCGCACCGCTGCCGACCCGATCGCCACCTCCGGCAACACAAACCGATCCGTCGGCGAGACCCAGCGAGTCTCGGTCGTAATGTCGTCTGTCCCGATGATGTGCCGTTTGAGCACCGCCTGGGTGACCACCGCCACCCGCCGTTTCACCAATACGACCACACGCAACGACTCCCGCAGCACCAGCCGGTTGGGCTCATAGACCGACACCCGCACCGGCATTCGCGACGACGAGCCGATCGGGTCGATCTGCACAACCCGCCCGACGGTCGGCGTGTCGAGTGTTGCTGTGTCGCCCGCGCCAAACGTCAGGCGCAGGTCCTTCGGCGGCGTGCGGAGGATGCGCGACAGTTCCCGCGCGATCGCCCCACGCACCGTTTGCAGCCCGACCAGCGCATCGGCGTTGCTCGATGTCGGTGCGGCCACCGCTGTGTTGGTTGGTTCTGCGACCGGCCGGGCCTTGCCCAGCACGCGGATGTCGCACACACTCCCCCGCATCGCCACGAGCCCGGCCGCTGCGCCGAGCCGCTCTTCCACCGTCTCGCGGACCACATCAATCCCGATCTGAAACCATCCGGCAGCGTCGGTTCGGTGCGTGCTCGGATCTTCAACGAGGATGAGGCCCGCCAGCTCGCCCGCCCGCGCGCCAGAGAGCACCGCGATATCCCCAAGCCGGACCGGCGCGTCGGCCTCCACCCGCGCCGTGCGGGAAAGGCGGAGCGTGCTTTGCGCGTGTGCCAGTGTTGACGCGAGGGTCCCCTCGCTTGCGCGAGGGGCTCTACGAAGCGCGTCCTGTGCGTGCGTCGGCGTCGAGAGCCAGAGCGTGGCGGCACAAAGAACCAGAATGGCGAGCGTCCGTGCGTGCATGTCACCGATCTCCGATCAGTGGTGTGAACCGGGCGTGTTATCGACGAAGCTGGGCGACCGCGCGGAGGGTTTCGTCCGCAGCCCGGATCGAGTTGCTGTTAAGCTCGAACGCCCGCTGCGTGCGGATCATCTCGATCAGTTCGCGGGTCGGATCGACGTTGGAGCTCTCGAGCGATCCCTGCTGGATCGCGCCCCGGTTTTCTTCGCCGGCGATCCCGTCGAGCCCGGGCCCGCTGGCCGCGGTCTCGGCAAACAGGTTCTCCCCCACCTGCTTGAGCCCGGCCGGATTGATAAACGTCGTGATCTCGATCTGCCCGCCGTTGATCGGTTCGGTCGTCCCGGATTCGGTGTAGAACACCGTGCCGTCCGGGGCGATCGTGATGTCCTTGGCGCCCTCGGGCAGCGTGACCAGTGGTTCGAGCCGACGACCCTGGTCGTTGGCGAGCACGATCTCCCCGTCAGAGTTGAGCGAGAAGTTTCCCGCCCGCGTGTACGCAAACCCGTCCGCCCCGATCGAGTTCTGCACCGACACCTTGAAGAACCCAAGCCCGTTGATCATCATGTCGAGTGGGCGGTCGGTCGCCAGCGGCGCACCCTGCCCAAAGCTGACCTGCGTCCCCGACACCTTGACCCCAAGCCCGACATACAGCCCCGTCGGCCGCTGGTCGCCGTGGGAGTTCTCCACGCCCGGCTGTCCGCGTTCGACGTACATGAGATCCTGAAAGTTCGCCCGGCTTGTCTTGAACCCCGGCGTGTTGATGTTTGCCAGGTTGTTGGCCACCACGTCGAGCTGGGTGTTCAGAGCACTAAGGCCGGACGCGGCGGACTGAAGAGCAATGACGGCCATGGGCGGGGGTCCTCGTGCTTGGGGTCGTGGTGGGGATCGGTGGTGGGAGTGGTCAGGTGGGGGTGGGTGTGGGGGTGGGGGTGGGGGTCAGGTCACTCGTCCGAAACGGTTGATCGCCTGGTTCATCAGCCGGTCGTGGTAGCCGATCATGCCGAGGTTCGCCTGGGCGTCACGCGACGCGGACTGGATCGCCATCAACGCAGCGATCTCGTTGAGCGCAGCCTCCTCGACCGCGTGCTGTTCGATATGCCCCGACGCCTGACGACGGTTGGCCATCTGGGATTGGTTAGCCACAAACAGCCCGTCGGGGCCTTTGCGCAGCGCATCGCGGTTGGGCAGCTCGACGATGCTGATCATCCCGACCACTTCTTCGTTCTGGACGATCGTCCCGTCGTGTTCGACCGTCACCGGGCCGTTGTTGGTCAGGCGGATGGGCTGGCCCTTGACATCGACCACCGGCATCCCGCTGGTTGCCGCGACCAGCCTGCCGGTGGCGTCGAGGGTGAACCGTCCGTCCCGCGTCAGGCGGAGGCGGTTGTCCCCCTCGTCGTGCTCGGCCAGCAGCGTGAAGAAGCCGTCGCCTCGGATCGCCAGGTCGAGCTCGTTGCCGGTGGGGCGGATGACACCCTGCGAGAAGTCAACGCGGGTGCGGTCGGACATCACCCCGGCCCCCAGCCGTTCGAGCATCGCGTTCGACGGCAGGTACCCGAGGCTGTCCTCGACGCTGGCCGCATCTCGCTGGCGGGTCAGGGCAAAGTCCGGCTTGAACCCGACGGTGTTGAGGTTGGCCAGGTTGTTCGAGTGCAGGCCCTGGCGGTAGGTCGCGTTGAGTGCGCCCGAGGCTGAGATGTACAGGCCGTAGTTCATTGCGCGTTCTCACCGGACCGGGAGTGGTCCCACTGGACACACTCAATCGGCGTGCCAGCCGATGGGTGCTGTCAGGGCCCGGCAGCCACAGCCCCGGCCCAGACCGGGCGCAGCATCCGCGCGAGGCGCAAGTGTTGTGGATGGGGGGTGGCTGGGGGGTGGCTGGGGGGGGAGGGAGCAAGGTAGAGCCCCTCGCGCAAGCGAGGGGACACCCGCCATGACCAACAGGTGCCAGAGGACCGCCCCTCACTCCCCCAACAGGTCCGGCCGTCGCTCCCGAGTTCGTTTGAGCATCTGTTCGATCCGCCACGCCGCGACCGCCTGGTGGTCGCCGCTGAGCAGGACCTCGGGTACTTCCATTCCTTCCCAGACCCGGGGCTTGGTGTAGTGCGGGCAGTCGAGCAGGCGGGTGTGGGCGACGCTGGGGGGCACACTGAGCGAGCGGAGGAGTTTCTCGGGCAACGGGCGACCGTCGGGGTCCGTCGTGGGGGCCGGGTTGAAGCTGTCCTGGGCCGCCGAGCTTTCGTCGCCGAGCACGCCGGGGACCAGGCGGATGATCGCGTCCATCAGCACCATCGCCGCCAGCTCGCCGCCCGAGAGGACGTAGTCGCCCAGCGAGACCTCGAGGGGGGCCAGCTTCTCGACGACCCGCTCGTCGAGCCCCTCGTAGTGCCCGGCGATCATCAGCAGCCGGGGTTTGGTCGCCAGCTCTTCGACGAGGGGCTGGTCGAGGGGGATTCCCTGGGGTGTGAGCAGGACGCGGGTCGCGGGGCGGCTGTCGAGGGCCTCGACTGCGACCACCGCGTCCCAGATCGGCTGGGCCATCATGACCATGCCCGGCCCGCCGCCGAAGGGCCGGTCGTCGGTCTTGCGGTGTTTGTCGGTGGTAAAGGCCCGGATGTCATGGGCGTGCCACTCGACGAGCCCGGCCGCCCGTGCCCGGCCGGGGATCGAGACCCCGAGGGCCCCCACCCCCGCCGGTGCCTCGGCGGCGAACATCCCGGGAAAGGTGGTGAGGATGTCGAAGCGGAGGGGGAGGGAGGGGTCGTGGGGGGTGTGAGGGTCGTGGGGGTGGTGGGGGTCGTGGGGGTGGTGGGGGGGCATGAGGGAAGGGTATCGGACGCTGAGCCGGGAGCGTCGGATGGTGATTCGGGAGGTTCGGACGCTGATCTGATACGCATCCCATAAAGTTCTCGTGCCGTGGTGGCATGCTGTGTCGCTCTCTCTTCAGTCCGCAGGACTGTTCTTCAATAGCCGGGGGTGGAGTCCCGCGCAGCGGACGACACCCCCGGAGGTGTGTTGGCCAGCGCCTTGCACCCCGGCGGGGGTGCTCGTGGCAGCCGCGTACACACGCGGACCCTGCAAGAGGTCCAAAATACACACGCGGACCCCTTCCGGGGTCCAAAGACGAGAGATCGAGACCGGGGGTGTCGCGTTGCTCCACCCCCGGCTATTGAAGATCACCCCTCTCGGGGTGCAAGAAAGGAGCCAGCACACGCACGAGAGCGAAACGAGATCCGTCTGAGAGCATCGGATGGTGATCCGAGAGGTTCGGATGGCCAACAGATCGAGTTTGTTGGCCAACACATCGGATATGTTGGCCACCAGATCGGGTTTGTCGGCCTCGTGATCGACCCGCGTGGCCAAGGCAGCGTGTCCCGTGGCCAAGGGAACGAGTGCCGTGGCCAAGGGAACGTGTGCCGTGGGCAAGGGAGCGCCCTCGGGCCGCCCCACTCGGCACCCGGCGTATCGATGACCGTCCGGTCAGAACAGGAGCATTGGAAGGGCCTTCCCCCCGGCGTTCGCGTCGATGCCCATCAGCACCATGTGCGGCACCCAGTACGCCGATTCGGTGTCCCAATAGAACTCGATCCTGATGAGGCACTCGCCGACATGGTCCGTTATCGCCGGGACCGAGACGCTCGCGGTCCTTCCCGTCGTGCCGTCTTGAATCGCATCGCCTTGGGCTTGGGTGAGCGTTCCCGCGCTGGGGTCCCAGGTCGAGAGCTTCCAGACCTGGATCGAATCGGACCGCTCGGGCGCCCCGGCCTCGGCGGTGAGATCGACAGCGAACTCCGCGTCGGCAACAGACACCGACCTGAACGCCGCGAAGCGCTCGCCGGCGTGCCTCACCGACTGTGCGTAGAGAAGCCCGTCGTCCGGCTCGTCGGCGGACACCGATTCGAGCATCTGCCACTCGTGAAGCTGATCCACCCACGTTCTGAGTTGCTCGGTATCGAGAGACGCGCCGTGCTCTTTCTGATACGCGATCATGCGGTCGGGGCCCCCGAACAGCGAATCGAGCGTCGCGCCGACCGCCTCTTCGAGTGCCCGTGCCCGTTGTTCTGGCATGGACGCGAAGGCGAGAATCCCCTCCACAGCACGCCCCGCGATCCGGCCGACGATCTCGCTTCGGGTCTCGTCGGTGATCGGCTCGAACGACTCGGGATCAGTCGCCGAATGGACAGCGGAAGAAGTCACGCCGGGCTGGGCAGCCGACAACGGCGCACCCGTGCTGAGCACAACGCCACCAGAGACCAGGGCAGTGGACACGGCAAGAACCCCACGCCATCGACAAGAAGCATTCATAAGCGATCCAGTTCAATCGAGAACTCGGGTGCGGATGCAAAGGGCCTCGGAATGGTAGGTTCCTTGAGCGCGAGCCAATCGGCCACCAACGCGGGAGGCTACTGGGCGCTCGCGGGGTGCCACTGGGCGACAGCCCAGTGCCGCGCTGGCAGCCCGCCCCACCCCCCCTCCCCACACCCCACACCCCACACTGGGCTTGCGCCCAGTGGCACCCGCCACGCCACAACAAACCACGCCCGGCACAAGGCCGGGCGCGTGGAATGATCGGTGATGTCATCGGCTCGTGCCGGTCGGGGCTTACTCGCCCTCAGCAGCCGGAGTCTCGGCCGTGGGGGTCTCGGCGGGGGCTTCCGCAGCCGCGGCGGCTTCTTCAGCTGCCTTCTTCTCGGCTTCGGCCTTCTCGGCAGCCGCTTTCTCCGCAGCTGCGGCGGCGGCCTTCTCGGCGGCTTCCTTGGCCTTGGCCTCGGCGGCTTCCTTCGCTGCCTTCTCCTTGGCTTCCTTCTCGGCGATATTGGAAAGCCGGATCGACTCGGTCCGGGCGCGGGCGACCTTGCGGTCCTCCTCCCACTTGGCGAGCATCTTGGGAGGCAGCAAATCGTTCTTGGCGAGCATGTCCGCGACCGTCTCGCTGGGCTGGGCACCCACGCTCAGCCAGTAGGTGATCCGCTCGCCCTCGAGCTTGAGCTGCTTCTCGGGGTCGGCGGCGATGGGGTCGTACCAGCCGAGCTGCTCGAGGACACGCCCGTTGCGGCGGTTCCGCTTCTCGATCGCGTTGAGACGGTAGAACGGACGGTTGCGGCGGCCGAAGCGCTGGAGACGGAGACGAACCATGGTGGCGATCCTTTGTGGGACGGGGGGTGGCGGTGCCCGCGGTGGGGGTGGCGGTCCTGGACCCGGCGGGCCTTGGTGAAGCGTGGCCGGGGCTCGTGCTTGGACAGTTCTGCCGGAACGACACCACGCCGCCCCGGTTTCGAGCCGGGGAGTGTAGGAGGGGTGCCGGGTTGGGTCGAGGCGGCGGAGCGCGTCGCGGGGGGATTACCGCTCGCTGATCGGGATATAGGGGGCGTCGTGGGGGCCGACGTACTGGGCCTTGGGGCGGAAGAGCCGGTTGCCGTCCAGCTGTTCGAGGATGTGCCCGCTCCACCCCGCCAGCCGCGAGAGGACGAACATCGGGGTGAAGAGGTCGAGCCTGAGCCCGATGCAGTGGTAGGTGGTGGCCGAGTAGAAATCGACGTTGGGGTAGATGCCCTTGGCGGCCAGCTCGCGCTCCATGATGATCTCGATCGCGTTGCTCTTGGCGTAGAGGTCGCTGTTGCCCGTGTCCTCGGCCAGCTGCTTGGCGAGGGTCTGGAGGTCGGTGGCGCGGGGGTCCTTGGCTTTGTAGACCCGGTGGCCGAAGCCCATGATCTTCTCTTTGCGCTCGATCTTGCCCATGATGTAGGACTCGACGTCGTCGAGCGAGGGGATGTCGTTGAGCATGTGCATGACGCCCTCGTTGGCCCCGCCGTGGAGCGGGCCGCGGAGGCTGCCGATCGCGCCGGTGAGGGCCGAGTAGATGTCCGACAGCGTCGAGATGATGACCCGCGCCGCAAAGGTCGAGTTGTTGAGCCCGTGGTCGGCGTGGAGGATCATGCAGATGTCAAACG
>CAYMZJ010000025.1:0-42286 GCA_964394895.1 uncultured Phycisphaeraceae bacterium
GCTTTCGCACAACGGATTTGCAATCCGTCCCCTTAGTCCACTCGGGCACACGGCCGCTCTCCCTTGACCGTATCGGCGTCTAACGGCCGGGTCAACGGAAAGTCGGCCCGGACCCGACGTTCAGCCCCCGACCGGCCCGCTGGCGGTACGATCACGCCGTGTGACGCCGCCCGGGCCGGACGCGCCGGCCCCCCGGTGCTCTGCCCGCCCCGGAAGGATCAAGCCGACAAGGAGGTCGTGATGCCCATCAGAATCCTGCCGATTGCTCCACAGACAGCCCCACGAACAGCCCTCTCGCTGGCGTTGCTTGCTGTGCTTTCGGCTTCGGGCGGGGCCTGCTTTGCCCAGGCTGACGACACCCCGCCCCCGGCCCGTGAGGACGCCCAAACCGAAGCCGAGCGCACAGCCCCCCCCGACCGCCGCCCCGACGCACGCCTCGACCCGCTGCTCACCGATATCAGTGCCGACGAGAACATCCGCGATCGGCTGACCCGACCGCTCGGCGGCATCCCGGTCTCCCCGTCCCGCTCGCCGATGGTCCAGCAGGCGGTGCCCAACCTCGGCGTGGACGCAGCACGGCTCGCGCTCGCCGACGGGACCGCCGCGAGGATCGACCCCGACACACTCCGTGCCGAGGGGACGTTCCTCGTCGCGTGGACCGGCGAAATCGTCCGGCTGCGGACCGGGGGGCTCGCGTTTCTGCCCGTAGCCCAGGAGGGTGCCGACCGGCCCGAGCCCGCGATGGGGCTCGTCCCCTGCACCACCTACAGCCGCATCGAAGGCTTGCTCGGCGACGACACCCGCGGCCTGTGGCTGAGCCTGACCGGCGAGGTGCTGATGTACCAGGACCGCAACTGGCTGCTGCCCACGCTCTTTGCCGGCGCCGACACACCGCCCCCCGGCAAACCCGCACCGACCGAGCCGAGCGAATCAAACGCCGCCAGCGCCACCGGCGTTGACGAGCAGCCAACAGAAAACCCCACGCCGGACCAAGCCCAACCCGACCAGCCCGAGGGCCAGCCCGCCCAGCCCATCGACCCGGGCTCGGGCGACCGTGTCGAGGACCTGATCCGCCAGCTCGAACGCCAGCGCGAAGAACGCCGGGGCATCGACACCACCTTTGCCCCCCCCAAAGACGGCTCGCCGGCCGGAGAAGCCGCCCCGCCCGGCCCCCGGCTCGACGGCAAGATGCTGCTCAGCCAGCGCGGGCGGATGGTCCGAAGCCCACAGGGCGGCTGGGTGGTCGCAATCGACAACGACGGCGGGGCAACCGGCATCACAACGCTGCCCAACCACCTCCGCCTGCTGCCCTGCAAGATCGTCGAGGCGATGGAATACCAAGCCGAGAAGGATGGCGAAAGCTGGACCTTCGAGGTCAGCGGCCACCTCTACCGCCACGGCAACACGGTGTATCTGCTGCCACGGATGTACGTCTCGCTGGCGAAGGATGAGGTGAAGGCACTGCAATGATCGAACACCCAGCAGAGTCGTGTTTCCAAGACGATGGAGACGGCTCCCACAAAGCTCTCGTGCCGTCGTGCCATTCCATGCCCGCTCGCTCTTCAGTCCGGAGGACTGCTCTTCAATAGCCGGGGGTGGAGTCCCGCGCAGCGGCCGACACCCCCGGAAGAAGTTTGCTGGCAAGTGCCTTGCACCCCGGCGGGGGTGCTCGCGGCGGCAGTTGTAGACACGCGGACCCCTTGCGGGGACCAAAGGCGAGAGGATCGAGACCGGGGGTGTCGCGTTGCTCCACCCCCGGCTATGGAAGATCACCCCTCTCGGGGTGCAAGAAAGGAGGCGGCTCACAGAGCCGTGGAACATACCGAAACAGTTCGACACAGATGTTCTTCCCAGCGCTACGAAACACAGTGCCCCAAACGCGCCCAAGAACACTCCGCACACATCAAGCCGTCGGCGAAGTCCCCTCCACCGGCCGATCGTCCAGCGCCACCACGTTCGTCGGCTGTGTCACCACCCGCTCGCCCGGGGTCGGGCTGAAGCGGGAGCCGTAGATCTCGATGCGGGTGTTGGTCTTGGTCGGCTTGATCAGCGGCAAGATCAGCAAACACACCACCCCGAGCACCGCGTTGGCAGCGAGCATCGGCCCCACGCCACGGAGGTCGAGGTAGACCATCACCGCGGTCATCACAAGGACGATCATCGACAGCGGGATGATCGCCTGCCACGCCATCATCATGACCTGGTCGTACCGAAGCCGGGGCAACGTCCAGCGGATGACCATCATGAAGCAGACCAGCAGCACGACCTTGCCGAAGAAGACGCCGAACTTGGCGAGCACCGCGAAGATGCTCGTTGCTTCGGGGCTGGTGAGCGGGTCGCCCACGAACGGGATGAGCTGATACCCGCCGAGGAAGATCAACGCGAAGAACGCGCTGCTGGTGATCATGTGGGCGTACTCAGCCAGGAAAAACAGGGCAAACCGCATCGCCGAATACTCGGTGTGGTAGCCGCCGACGAGTTCCTGCTCTGCCTCGGCGTTGTCGAAGGGCGCGCGGTTTGCCTCGGCGAGGATCGCGATAAAGAAGATGAACGCCGCGATAGGCTGGCTGAAGACAAGCCAGCCGTGCTCTGCCTGGTACCGCATGATGCCGTCGGGTATGACGGTGCCCATCAGGAGCAACGCCGCCAGCAGGCTCACCCCGAGGGGGATTTCGTAGCTGATCATCTGGGCGGTGCAGCGGAGCCCTCCCAGGAACGAGTATTTGTTGTTGCTCGCCCACCCGCCGAGGGTGACGCCGTAGACCCCGAGGGACGCGACCGCGAGCAGGTAGATGATGCCGACGTTCGCGGTGAGGCCGGAGATCTGGACGAGCCCACCCTCCACCTGGCCGATGAAGGGGATCGTCAGGTCCGGGCAGATCCACGCACCGCCCCAGGGGATAATCGCAAACCCGATCATCGCCGGAACGATGCTCGCCATCGGCGCGAGGGTGAACAGGTACTTGTCCACCCGGCTCGGGGCGTAGTCCTCTTTGAGCAGAAACTTGAGCCCGTCAGCGAGAGGCTGCCCGAGCCCCAGCGCCCCCTTGAGAAAGCTCAGATAAGGAAGCCCAAAGTCAAAGCCCACCCGGTTGGGGCCGATCCGGTCCTGGATGTAGGCGGAGATCTTCCGCTCCAGATAGATCAGGTACGCGACCGTGATCAGGATGATGTGGATCATCGCGACGATGACAGCCACATTCACAAGAAACTGGGCGGTGACGATATTCGACAGGTCCATGGGCCGACACTGTAGTGGGGTCGGGCGTTGGAGGGAAGCGGGCGGCTGCCCTCAACCGCGTTGAGCGACCGCGGGGATCGCCGGGTCGGTCGCACCCACCGCCTCGTAGTCCATCTCAACCTCAAACCGTCGGCGGGAATCCGGGCTGCCCCCCCCACATTCAGCCCGACCCGCAACCGGCCGCAGCTCGATCCGGGTGACGCTGATCGTCCGGGCTCCCGGGCGTTCCATCAGCACGCTGATCTCCGAGCGGTCCGCCCAACGGTGGGCGTGGTAGGCGTCCTGCGCCTCGGCGGTCGGGCCGGGTTGCACGACCATCTCCTCAAACAGCGGCAGCCGGGGCTCGACGTGCTCGTCCCCCAACCCGCTCGATGCAAAGCACGCCGGACCCGCGCCCAGCTCGACGGTGTGCAGCGAACACCCATCCCACCGGCTCTCGATGATCCGAAGCCCGTCGAGCCGGTCAACCCCGACCAGACGGAAGGGATCAAACCGGTCCAGTTCCAGCCCGCCCAGCGCAGCCGCCGCAGCACAGGCGTCGGGCAGCCCGATGAGCTGGGGGATGATCCCCCCTCGGCTCTGGCGGCGGTCCTCGCTCGGCCTGGGCGGATCGGCAAGATTGACATTCAACACCGTCAGCACCAGCCCGTGTTCGCCCGCGGCGACCCAGGTGCCCCCGGCCAGGCCGTCGATCGGCCAGACCGCCCGGGCGTCCCCCGCGATGTTGTTCTTCCAGCGCGGCAGCGTGGCTCTGGGGCGGTCGGGGCACTCGTCCCGGCTCGCGACCATGCGGAACCCGCCGCCTTGCGACTTGATAATCGTGACAGTACACATGGGCGTCGCTATGCCCCCGCCGCGTTGTCAGCGCCCGAAGCCGCGCACTCGCGCTCGTGCTGGATCGTCGAGGGCGCCTTGCCGATCTCGTCCCCCAGCGCGACGCCCATCTCACCGGCGATGGCTTTCATCATCGCGACATGGTGGATGCCGTGGTGGGTGGCAAACGCGACCTCGCGGGCGATCGTGGAATCGAGTTCGGCCTCGGTGCCGTCGCCGGAGAGCATCACCCGGATACGCACCGGCCCGCCGAGATTCTGCCCGAGGTTCGCAATCCCCTCGCGGAGGGTGCTGATCTGGTCCAACGCCGCCGCCCGGTCGGTCTCGACCGCGACGCCGCGCACGCGGTGGTCGTACACGATCGTCTCGGCCTGCTGCGCCCCAGCGACAATCGCACCGAAGTGGTCCAGTGTGTGGCGGAGGTGCTTGCCGATGGTGCCTCCTGCCAGAACGGTCGATGCGCAGCAGTACGACGCATCGTCCATCGCGTCCACGATCCCGCCGCACTGCCCGAGCAATCCTTCCGCCGCTCCGATCACACACGCCGAATCTGTGGGTCCATCACGATCTGTACCAATATCGATGTCTGTCTCCTTGACAAAGGTGCGTGCCCCCGCGTTCGGTGCGTGAGGCACAGAGCAAAAAACGTACATGGCATACTACCCGCTGCGCCAGCACCTTTCCGGCGTCCGCGCAAAGCGGGCGTATCAGCCCACAATCGCCGGTTCTTGCTGCGGCGTCACCAGTGATTCCAGAATCTCGCGGTGGTTTGCACACCTCGGGCACTTGTGCTGCCCGCCCAGTTTGCCTCGAGAAGCGAGCCAGGCGTGGAACGCCCCCATCGGGAGCGGCGACACCACCGGCGGCCCCATCCCCAGGTCGTCCCGACGCTTGGTCGTGTAATCGACGTTGATCGCCTTGACCGCCGAATCAAACGCCCGGGCGAATGCCGCGAGCTGGTCTGCTGAGGGAACACCGTCGGCAAACTCGACCGCGACCTCGAGCCCGGCTTTGCGACCCTCGACCGGGTAGACCGGAGCCGCGGTAAACTCGCCGACCATCAGCCCGGTTATGCGCGCAGCCTGCGCTACGCCGTGCTCGATGTGCTCGACGATCAGGTTCTCGCCAAACGCATTGATAAAGTGTCGGTGCCTGCCGACGATCCGCATCCGCAACGGCCCGACCTCCGGGCCGCGCATCCCCGCCCGGGGCACCGAGTCAAACTCAACCACATCACCCAGGATGTACCGCCACAGCCCGGCGCAGGTGCTCATCACCACGACGTAGCGCTGGCCGAGCTCGACCTCGTCCGCTGCAAACGCGCGGGCGTTGGGCTCATCGATCTCGGCGAGCGGGACGAACTCATAAAAAATGCCGATGTCGGGGATCAGCCGAAGCGACGGCTGGGCACCACCCACAAGCGGCGCGTCCTGCATCGCGACAAACGCCTCGCTCGCCGGGTAGAGCTCGAAACGGGTCGGAATATCCGCGCTGTCCGGCGAACCTGAATAAAGCGTGCGGACGCGGGCGTCGAAGGGCTGATACTTCACCCCGCCGTGGACAAAGACCCGCAGGTTCGGCCACACGTCGGCGAGGGTCTCGGCGGGCAGCCCGTGCTCGCGGGCGATCTCGACCACCCGCCGAAAGAGCACGATGCTCCAGCTGGGCATGCCGCTGATAAACCGCACGTCGTGGTTCCAGATCGCGCGGGCCATGACCTCGATTTTCTCTGTCCAGTCGCTCAGGAGCGCGATGTCCTTGCCCGGCACATAGATCTCGCTGAGCGGCCAGGTAATCAGGCTCGTGACCAGCCCCGACAGGTCGCCGGTCCGCACGCCGTGGCGGTTGGTTTCGACCGCGCTGGACCCGCCGATGAAGAGGCACTTGCCACAGAGCAGCCCGGGCAGTGACTCGCCGAAGCGCATGAGATTCGCGAAGATATCGAGGCTGGCGCGGTAGTTGGACCGCATCATCTCGCGGCTGAGGGGGATGAACTTGTCCCCGGCTGTCGTGCCGCTGGTCTGGGCAAAGTCGCGCACCAGCCCCGGCCAGAGCAGGTCGGGCTCGCCCCCCTCGCGCATGCGTCCGAGTCGGTCCTGAAAGGCGTACCAGTCGGCAAGCGGTGTCGCGGCGCGGTAGGCCGCGAGCATCTCGCCGCCGTCACGGATGGACGCGATGCGCCCAAAGCCCACCTCCCGCCCGATCTCGGTGCGTGCTGCGAGCTTGAGGTTCCGGCGGAGCTGTGCGAGTTGCACGCGGCGGGTCTGCGCCACCCACCGGGCGTCATCGTCGAGGAGCGCTGCGCGGCGGGCGACACGCGCCGCGAGAGCCGCACCGATCAACCCGGTCCAACGCACCGCGTTGGGCTCGACTGGTTGGCGGGGGAAGCCGCTCACGATTGATGCGACTGGGCTATCTCTGTCGTGAACCGGACCAGTTCGGCTGCAAACCCGTCGGGCTGCTCGACCATCGGGACGTGCCCGCACTGGTCAAACCACACCAGCCGCGAATCAGGGAGCAGCTTGTGAAACTGCTCGGCGGCCTCGGGCGGGGTCACCACGTCCTGCCGACCCCAAAGCAAGAGCGCCGGGGTCTCGAGCCCGTGTATCTTCTCACCCAGATGGTTGCGGCGGGCGCTGCGCGACAGCCGAATCATCGCCCGAGCGCAGCTGCGCTTGCTCAACTCTTTGTACGCACGATCCAGATCGGACTCGCGCACGTGCACACTGTCGTAAAACAACTCGGCAAGCCTCTCGGCCAACCACTCGCGGCTCGGCCGGGTCTGCACCTCACGCACCGTCGATTGCTCGATCAACCCGCTCGACCCGGTGAGCACCACACCCGAGACAATCTCCGGCTGCTCGAGCGCGACCCGCAACGCAACGTGGCCACCAAACGAGTTCCCCACCAACACCACCGGCTCGTCGAGGTGCTCGCGGACAAACCGCTGGGTCAGGTCCGCGACATCGCCGATCGAGCAGATCTCACGCGGCAAGCTCAAGAGCGGCAGCTCAAGCAGCACGCACCGCACCTGCGGACACGCCCGCGCCACGACCTCTTCCCAGTGGTCATTCAGCCCGACCAGCCCGTGCAGAAAGACCACCGCCGGCCCGGTGCCGACCTCGGTCACCCGCGCCTCAATCGTGTGCCGAGCGTCGGCCGATTGCACAGCGACCACCCGGGCGGGAGGGGGTGTAAATGTCGTCGGGGATCCGCTCAATCAATCACTCCGGGGACAGCCTCGATAGTAAGCACAAACCAGAGCCCGCGACGGAGCGACCCACGCACCGCTTTTGAGGTCTTCCCGAGGTGCAAACCAAGCCTTCCATGCCCCTTCTGCCCCTCCAACCCTCGCTCAGCCAGAAGCCTCGACCACCCGCCCGTCCACCAGCTCAACGATCCGGTCGGCCCGAGCTGCGATCTCCGGGTCGTGGGTCACCATCAGCATCGTTTGCCCCCGCTCCCGGCGGATTTCCGCCAGAACATCCAGAATCGCCGCTCCGGTCTTGCGGTCGAGGTTGCCCGTCGGCTCGTCGGCCAGCAGCAGGGTCGGGTTGTTGATCAGCGCCCGGGCGATCGCGACCCGCTGCCGTTCTCCTCCCGAGAGCTGCGAAGGTTTGTGGCGGAGCCGGCTCTTGAGCCCGAACGCCCCGAGCAGGTCGGCCGCGGTCTTGCGGAGGTCGGCCCGCTTTGCCATATACCCAAGCCGCCCGTGCCGAATCATCGCGCCCAGCAGCACGTTGTCGGTCACCGTCAACTCGGGCAGCAGGTGGTAGAACTGGAACACAAACCCGACGTCCCGACACCGGTACCGGTCGAGCTCGGCGTGCGAGAACGACGCCACGTCGCGGGCGTTGAACCGGATCGTCGCCTTGGGCTTGCCGTTGCCGGGCTTGTCCGGGCGGTCGAGACCGCCGATCAGGTGCAGCAGCGTACTCTTGCCCGAGCCCGACGCCCCGAGGATTGCGACCCACTCGCCGCGCCCAAACTCGATGTCCACGCCATGAAGCACGGGAACATCGACACGACCCAGGCGGTAGGTCTTGTGGAGACCCGTGACCTGCAGCAGCATCTCACCGGTGGCACGGTTCTGCGTGGTGGCGCGGCTCTCCGAACCGTGTTGCCCGGTACCCGTTGCCACGGGATCGGGCAGCCGGGTTGTCTCGGGTGGGGTGGACATGGGCGTACTCGATCTCCTCGGACTGAAGTCCGAGGCTCAGAATCCCCTCGCCTGTGCGAAGGGTTCGATGGGTTCGACTGTTCCTTCCTTACTCAAAACGCAACGCTTTCACAGGGTGCATCCGTGCCGCCCGAGCAGCCGGCACCAGCGCCCCGAACAGGCACGAGAGCAGGCCGAAGATGAGCACGGTCGCGGCTTTCCAAGGCTCGATGCTGTGAGGGATCTCCTTGAAGACATAGACCTTGGGGTCCCAGATGTACCAGTTCCAGGCGGTGCCGGTGAGGGTCTGCCCCAGCCATGCGCCACCCGCCGCGATCCCCTCGTGAATCTCGTTGATGTTGGTCACGATCGCCCAGGCCAGCAGCCCCCCTCCGACCGACCCGACCACCCCGATCGCCAGCCCGTACCGGAGCCAGAGCCACGCCACGCCCATCCGGCTCGCGCCCAGCGCCCGCAGCACGCCGATGTCTTTGGTCTTCTCGCTGATCATCGCCCAGAAGATCGCAAACACCAGGAACACCGCGGTGATCGAGATGAACGTGAAGATAATGAGCACCAGCCCGGTCTCTTTCTTCACCGCCTCGATCATCATCCGGTTGGCGTCCTCCCACGTCTCGACCCCGATACTCCCGGCACCGGGCACGTCGGGATGCGCCGCAGCAAACTCGGCATAGATCGCCCGGCAGTGCTCGCGGAACGCCTCGAGATCCATCGGGGGGGCACCGTCGTCATCGGTCTGCCGCACCAGCACCGCCGTCACCCGGGCCGGGGCAACAACGACCTCACGCTCGGGGGCAGGTTCGGCGTCCTCAAAGAACCCGTCCAGCGGGCTGCTGACTTCGTCGTCCGACCGGACCACCCGCTTTACCTCGTGCATCCGCAGCATCCGCTGCAGTGCCTTGAGGTCCATCAGCACCGTCTTGCGGTCGATGTCGTAGAGCCCGCTCTCAAACTCGTTGGCGACCGGCAGCCTGGCGGTCCTGGCTTCCATCGGCCTGCCCCGTGAGTCGAGCGGCACGACCAGCACCGTGAGTTCTCCCCCCGCGGGCATGAAGAGGTTCCGCACCTCGCTGCTGCCGTCGGACCCGGTGATGAACTGCACCCGCGGGTAGTAGCCCCCCCAGTCGGTCCTCATGTTCCAGCCGCCGACCTCGATCCCCAGCACCAGTGCGCTCTCGCGCTCTCCGGTCTCGCGGTCGATCTCGCTGAGGGAGAGCCCGTCCTGATAGATCCGTTCGAGCAGGTCGTGCTCGTCGTCTTCGAGCCGGACATCCTCGCGTTCGGTGTCCTTCTCCATGGGCTCGGCGAGCGGCTTCCACCAGAGCGTGTCGGCATAGGTCGTGACCCGTGCAAAGCTCTCGCCCTCGACGCCGCGGATGAGCACTCCCTCGGTCTTGTTCTCAAGCAGCGTGATCATGCCGAAGGTCTCGATCAGCGGCGCCGCGGCCTCGACCTCTGGGTCGGCCTCGAGCCGCTCGATCAGGTCGCCATAGTGCGGGAACCCGACACTGGGCCACGCGATCCGGACGTCCCCGATCAGCGACCGCCCCGCCTGGGTCAGGTTCATCAGGAACCCCCCCATCACCGACCAGGTAATCAGCACCATCGCGGTACACAGCACCACCGCCAGCGAAGCAAGCAACGGCATGACCTTGCTGGTCAGATAGCGGCGGGTGAGCAGAGCGTGGTACACGGGCAGGACTGTACGCGATCCAGCCGTCCGGGTGCCACCGGGCAAAGCCCAGTGCCCAACCGCCCGAGATACCAGCCTTCCCTTGCTCTAGCCGACACCGCACCGGGCTTGCGCCCAGTGGCACCTTCTCACCCGCAACCGGTTGTCCACAGGTTCAGAAACGCCAGCACGTCCTGGGTATTCACCATCTGGTCGGCGTTGATGTCGGCCGAACTCTCCCCGGCGGTCCAGGCGTTCAGGAACGCCAGCACGTCCTGGGTGTTGACCATCTCGTCGTCGTTGAAGTCGGCCAGACACCCCTCGACCGAAACCAGCGTGAAGGTGAACGTGCCCAGGGGCGGCGTGCCGGTAAAGGGAAATATGTCCGACAGGTCGTGGATCGGCTCCTGCGGATCAGTGTTCTGGTTGAACGAGTTGTACGTCGTGCCGCTGTCGGTGCCCGAGTCGTAGGGCGCGAGGCTGACGACGACCTCCTCCTGCCAGACGCCCCCGACGGCAAGCTCGACCGAATCGACGCCGACAAACCAGTCGGGGCTCGGAGCAATCATCGAAACAAGCGTGACGAGCGGGTGGGTTGTGCTGACCTCGAAAGTCATGCTCGTCGAGCCCGGCGAGTTGCCGATGCTGCCGCCCGAGAGGACGAACTCGGCCTCTCCCGACCCGATCGCAGCATTCACCTCGTTGCGGAGCATCGTCTTCGAGCCGGTCTCGGCCATGCTCTCCATCCCCGGCGTCGCCAGCCCGCCGTGCTCCCAGAAGTGGATGCCGACGTGGTGGGTGCCCCCGATGAGCCCCGAGAAATGGGCGTTGTTCGGAAAGTCCTGCGGGTGGTTGTCCATGCTCCACGTCGCGTCAAACACCACCCGGTAGGTCGCGATCGAATCGCCCGCCTGGACCGACCCGACCGCAGCCCCGGCAACAAGAAGAGCCAAAAGGACACGGTGACGGCTGGGGCTGTTCTGCATGATCTGGTGCTCCTTGCGGCGTCTGGGGCCGGATGTGCGGGTGACGGGCCATGAAGTACACACTCGTGTACCTCGATGGGCGAACGCCGCCCACGCTCGGCCTATTCCACGAGCCTCAGCGGTTTTCTCCACCCCCCGCACCCGGCCCCCTCGCTTGCGCGAGGGGCTCTGTGTGGCGCGTCAGTCGCAGCCGCGGGCCCACTCGTTGAGGAAGATCAGCACGTCGCGGGTGTCGTTGACGCCGTCGCCATTGAGGTCGGCGAGAGGGTCACCCGCGTTCCAGCCGTTGAGGAACGCCAGCACGTCGACGGTGTTCGAGGTGCCGTCGCGGTTGTAGTCACCGAGGCACCCCGGCTCGAGAGTCAGGATCTGATTGACCGCGATCGGGCCGTCGTAGCGCTCGGTGCGCGATTCGAGGCTGCCCATCCTCGGCCAGACCACCTCGACCCAGTCCACCTCGGCTGCGCCCCCGAGCCCGACGTGGGCGCGGAGGTCCTCGGTCGCCGAGGTCGAGGACCCGCTGGCGATCTCGTGGTGCCTTGTGACGCCCCCGCCTTCACCGGTCCGCACCCGGACGATCGCGCCCAGCGCGTCGGTCGTCATCAGCCTGCCGTCACCAACCAGATCGACCATCAACCACGCGCCCGGGGTCGTCGAGACGTTCTCAAAAAGGTTGGTGCGTGCATCGGCACCGGTGGGGTTGCACACGACAAGGTCAGGCCGACCGTCGTTATTGAAGTCGATCCGGAGCGCGTTCTTGCTCTCTTGCTCGGTGCCGTTGAGGACCGGTGAGACATCTTCGAATGTCCCGCCGCCCAGGTTGCGGTAGAGCAGGTTGTGGTTGGGGCTACTGGCAAAGCTCCCTGCATGAAAGAGGTCGACCAAGCCGTCGTTGTCGGCATCAAGCCAGCTCACGCCCCACGCCCAGTAGGACGAGACCGGAAAGATGCGCACGAGCGTGCCGCCGACGTTTTCGTAGTAGGCACCCTCTGCCGCGTTGGAGATGGCAAGGTCAAAGTCGCCGTCGCCGTCCATGTCGGCTGCGCTGACGCCCATCGGCCCGGGGCCCAGGAACGTGTACCCGACCGCGGCCGCGACCTCGTCAAACCGCCGCCCCCCGCTGCCGTCGGAGACATTCTGCAACAGCTTCGGCCCGATCCCGGTGGTGAGCAGCACGACGTCCCCCCAGCCGTCGAGGTCGAGGTCGGTCACGGTCATCGAGTAGTTGTTGCCGGGGATGCCCAGCACGGGCAGCAGGCTGTTGGCGGTCTCGAAGGTGCCGTCGCCGAGGTTGCGAAAGAGCGTGAGCGCCCGCGTGGTCGGTCCCGCGTAGGCAACCAAGAGATCGGCGTCGCCGTCGAGGTCGAAGTCCATCCATACCGCCGCCTCGGGGTCGTTGCCGACGGTGCGCACCCCGGCCGCGACACTCACGTCGGTAAACGCGCCGCCGCCGTCGTTGCGGTAGAGCAGCCCGGCGGTGGTGTCGTTGCCGCGCCAGCCGAGGACGTAGAGGTCCTGATCGCCGTCGTTGTCGTAATCGGCGACGACCACCCCGCGGCCGACGCGGTTTTTGCCGTCACCGAGATCGAGCCCGCTGCCGGCGGTGACATCGAGAAACGTGCGCTCACCCGGGCGGGCGGCGTCTTCGATATTGTGATAGAGCCGGTGCTGCCCGGAGGACCGACCGGCGATGTAGAGGTCCATCCAGCCGTCGCTGTCAAAGTCGATCACCGCCGGCCCGCCGCGGAGGGAGCCCAGGTCGATCTCGCCGGACGCGACGCGGTCGAGGAAACAGAGCCCGTTGTCGCAGGTCTGGGCGGCCGCGAACGGGGCTGCCAGGATGGACAGAATACTGATTGACCTCTTCAACATGCGATTCTCCAGATTTGGTACCCCATACCGGGGATGTCCAACACACTTTGCCGAGCCAATGTTCCACGCCCGCTCCGGACCACGCCAACTATTCATACCATACTTCCTCTCCCGCTCCAAATCGGCCCGGTCCGTCTTGCGACGAATCTGATGCTTGCCCCCATTGCCGGGTGGTGCGATCTGGCGTGGCGGATGACCTGTCGCGAGCTGGGAGGCGTGGGGCTTGCCTGCACCGACCTGCTCAGCCCCAAGGGGCTGCTCTGCGGCTCTGAGGCCTCGGCTGACCTTGCGCGGACCAACGAGTTTGACCGCCCCATCGGAATGCAGCTCTACGGCTCGGACCCTGCGCTGCTGGCCGAGGGTGCCCGGTGGTGCGTCGATCATGGCGCAACGGTCGTCGATATCAACATGGGCTGCCCCGTGGATAAGGTCTGCAAAAAGGATGGCGGGTCGAGGCTCATGTGCATCCCAGACACCGCGACCGCGATCGTCGCGGCCGTGCGGGCGGCGATGCCCGATCGCGTCCCCGTGACCGCGAAGATGAGGCTCGGGTGGACCGACGCCGACGCCGAGCAGAATACGGCCGGGCAGCTGGCCTGCCGACTCATCGACGAGGGTGCAGCGCTCATCACCGTCCACGGCCGAACCACCGAGCAGCGGTTCAAAGGACAGTGCCGACGCGAAGGGATCAGGCGGGTTGTCGAGATGGTCGCCGCAAAGACCGGGCGCTACACCGGCGAGCCGGGCGGGGGGGTGCCGGTCGTCGGCAACGGGGATATCCGGACGCCGGGGGATGTGGTGTCGATGCTCGACGAGACCGGGTGCGCCGGGGTCATGATCGGGCGGGGAGCGTTTGCGATGCCCTGGATATTCAGGCTCGCGTGGAAGGCGCAGTTTGACGAACACACAGGGTCTGACCCCACGACCCCGAGCCCCGGACTTCAGTCCGGAGGTGTTCGCGGGGGAACCGAGGCGCAACTGACAAACCCGCACGCACCCCGGACTGAAGTCCGGGGCTCGGATATTTCGGAGTCTGTGGGTGCGGGTTCTCTGTCTGGTCTCTCGGGTGAACCGACCGAGCCGGAGAAGATCGAGATTGTCAGGCGCTATTACGACCGGATGTGCGAGCACCGCAACGAGACCGCAGCACTGCACCGGCTCCGGAACAAGATTTCGTGGCTTGGCAAGGGGATCAACGGCTCGCACTGCCGACCGCTCAAGGAGGCGATCCGCACCGCCACAACCCGCCGCGAGGTCCACGCAGCCCTCGACGCCTGGCTGGCAAGGCCGGACGCGGCGGCCGGGATCGGGTCTGGGACCGCCTTTGGGACCACCCCGGCACTCGCCGACTGAATCTTTCCAGCAAAAGTTTCTACACCCGGAATACCCGTGGTACACACTCGTTTACTCGAAGGTACACGAGCGTGTACCAAGAGACCCCCAAACCGCCTTAGAGGGCTTGTGCGATGGGTGCATCCACACCAAAGCGAAATACCAAGGAAGAGCTCGTCCACGCGACGATCCGGCTCGCGTCGCGCGGCGGGATGGAAGCGGCGAGCGTCCGGTCGATCACCCGCGAAGCCGGGGTCACCGAGGGTGCGCTCTACCGGCACTACCGCTCAAAGGAACAGCTCTGGGTCGAGGTCTACACACGGATTGTCGAAGCGATGGCCGAGGACAAAGCGATGCTGCTCGACGCCGACCTGCCCGCCCGCGAACGGCTCGGCGAGTGGATCCGCCTGACCTATGCCTATTACGACGGCAACCGCGACGCGTTCAACTACGTCCTGCTGGCGCCCAAGAGCCTCGCCGATTCGCTCGGTGAGGTGTACACCCGGCAAGGCAGGCTGTTCACGGAACTGTTTGCAAGACTCAGCGCCCGAGGGGAGGTCCGCGAGATGGACCCCAAGCTGGCGCTGGCGCTCTTTGCCGGCATCGTGTTGACGGTGCCGCGACTGGTCAATGAGGGGGGGCTCGAGCCGTTGGCTTCGGGCTATACCGAGGAGATCACCGACGCGGTGTGGCGGGTGCTGGGCACCTGACGCCGCAGGGAAGGTTTTGTTCATTTCAGGGCCACAGGAGCACGCACGCGTTGTGTGTGCGGGCTGTCGGTCTGTTCGTTTGGTTCGTGGGAAACAGGGAGAATCGTCATGCAAAGAACCATCACCACACTCGCACTGCTCGCCGTTGCCGGGGTCGGCACCGGGGCTGTGCACGCCCAATCGATCTCGATCACCATCGAGAACACGATGGCGTCGGACAGCTTTTTCTTCACCCCGGTCTGGGTCGCAGTCCACGACGGCTCGTTCAACACCTTTGACAACGGCGCGTTCGCCGACATGTTCGGCGGCCTGACCGAGATCGCCGAGGGCGGCGACACCAGCGTGCTCTCCAGCCGGTTCATGGGTGCCCAGCCCAACGGCCGTGACGCCACGGTGACCGCGGTCGCGTTCGACGGCGACGCGCCGGTCTTCAGCCCCGGCGAGAGCACGACCTTCGGCCTCAATGTCGGTGACGCCAGCGTCAACCGCTACTTCAGCTTCGCGTCCATGATCATCCCCAGCAACGACCTCTTCTTCGCCAACGGCAACCCCGCTGCCTACGAGCTCTTTGACGCGATGGGCAACTTCAACGGGCCCATGGTCATCGAGATCTACGGCGGGGACGTCTACGACGCTGGGACCGAGGTCAACGACGCGTTCGGCGGCGCGGCGTTCAGCCAGAACGGCGGGATGAGCGTCGACGAACGCCTCCCGATCCGCGATTTCTTTGGCGACATGGGCGACGCCGACTATCTCACCAGCTTCGTCGGCTCAATGACCGCCAACGGCGCAACCATCGGCTCGACCTTCGGCCAGCGCGAGTTGATCGCCACGATCACCATCGTCCCGGCACCCGCTTCGCTCGGGCTGCTCGGGCTCGGCGGCCTGGCGGCGATCCGCCGGCGGCGCTGATCGCTCAAGCCGCTGCTGGGAGGACATTCTCGGCAACGGCTGAATCACTCCATACTTCCTCGCGCGGCCGGCAGCAATGTCGGCCGCGTTTGGTTTTTGCAAGGCTTGGGTCTATTCCCCGCAAACCCCGGGCTTACCCGGCTGCGTGGAGGAACTCCGCGAGTCCTCGGTCGTACACTCAAGAAGTGCAACCTATCGTCCGACGGGGCATATGAGGTGGTGCAGGGGATCGGATCGATTCGTCCCGGAGCCGCCGGTCGGTGGTTTGTGAAAGATGACATATTCGGCCTCTGGCGAGCGGGAGAGCTTGCCCGGAGTGCCGGGAAACAGAGATATCCCGGGGGCCAGTCCCCCTCAACGCCTGAGGAGTGCGTCATGGTTGGTCAATCGGCACGTCGTATCGTTGTTCTTGCTGGGTTGTCGGTCGCGTTTGCGTGCCCCGCCTGGGCCCAGTCGCGTGATATCGCCGACCGGCCCGGCATCGTCCCCACCTACATCAACCCGGAGAAGCCGGCGGACATGACCTTCCCGGTCATGCTCCACAACTTCGGCACCATCTCTGACGACGAAGAAATCGAGTACGTCTTCGAGTTCACGAACACCGGCCTGGGTGTTCTCCGCATCGCCAGCACCAAGGGCAGCTGCTCCTGCACCGTGCCCGCGCCTTCCAAGCGGGAGTTCGCTCCCGGCGAATCCGGCGAGATTCGCGTGATCTTTGACCCCAAAGGCAAAGCCGGCGAGCAGCACCAGGTCATTACGGTCAACACCAACGACGCCGAGACCCCGGTGATCTCGCTCCAGATCCAGGCGATGGTCGTGCCTCAGGTCATGGTCACGCCCCGGGTCGGTCACTTCGGCGAGGTCGCCAAGGACCACAGCGCCGAGATCGAGCTGACAGTCATCGGCCGCAACCCCGATTTCGAGGTTATCGGGTTCGAGCTTTCCGACCCCGACCTGTTCGAGGTCACCATCGGCGAGACCTTCGACAGCGAGATCGCACCGACCGCCCAGTCGCTCGCGTCTGAGGGTGTGGTCGTCGAGGCCACCGAGCCCGAGCCGGTCCGTGAGTGCAGGATCAAGATCACGATGAAGACCGGACAGGATGTCGGCCTGATCCGCAACAAGACCATTGTCATCATGACCAACGACGAAAAGAACCCGTCGATGACGGTCGAGTTGATGGCTCAGCACGCGGGCGACATCATGATGACACCCAAGCGGATCACGCTCGGGTCGATCCCCGCGGGGGGCGAGTTCCACCGCGAGGTGACCATCCGCTCGCTGTCGGGCAAGCCGTTCAAGGTCCTGGGCATCGAACACACCGCGGTCGCGGCCGACGCGGTGGACTACTCGTTCACCCCGGTCGATCCCAACAACCCCATCGCCTACAAGCTCATCATCGACGGCGTGATGCCCGCTGAGGCCCGCGTGCTCCGCGGCCGATTCATCCTCACCACCGATGTCGAACGCGAAGAAAAGCTCTACCTGCACTACTACGGGCAGCGACGCCCCGACGCCCGTAGCAGCAGCACCGGCACGAGCGGCGCGGGGACTCGCGCCGGCGGCCGATGAGCTGGGGCGGCAACACCATCGCCAGGGCTCTCGCGCTGGTCACTGTCGCGACCGGTGTCGCGTTTGTGGACTGGGGCATCCGCCCCTTCGAGATGCAGCTCGCGCCCCCGGAACAGGACGAGGGCAGCGACAACGGAGCCGCCACGCCCGGAATCGAGACCCAACCCGACGATGCAGAGTCGGGCGCCGGACAGCCCGCCGAGGCGGTCGAGGCCGACGCGGGCAGCGCGTTCGACCCCAACACTCTGGGCACCGAGATCGGGACCGCCGACGCCTATCAACTCTGGGCCAGCGGCGAGGTGACGTTCATCGACGCACGACCCCAGCACGAGTACGTCGAGGGGCACATCCCCTTCGCGTTTCTGGTGCCACCCGACAGCCTCGGGGACGGCCGGCTCGGCGACATGATGGACGTCGGTGGCGTCTTCCCCGACATGCGGGTGGTGATTTACTGCGAAGGCGGCGCGTGCGACGCCAGCCACCTCGTCGCGCTCAACCTGCAGGACATGGGCTTCACCAAAATCCACATCGACACCGACGGCTATCCCGGATGGGCCGCGGCTGGGTACGAGATCGAAACCGGCATCGACCAGATTCTCGGAGAGCTGCCTTGAGCCACGGCGCACGCACATTCGGTGGAGCGCTGCTCCTGATCCTCCGGCTGGCAACGGCCGGGCTGTTCATCTGGGCAGCAAGCGTCAAGCTCGCCGGGCCCCGCGAGTTCCTCTTCAGCATCAAGGGGTTCAAAATTCTGCCCGAATCGCACGCGATGCTCGAAGCACTCGCGTTCATGGTGCCTTGGACCGAGATGGTCTGCGCGATCGCCCTGATCGTCGGCTTCTGGGGACGTGCCGCGGCGATGGTCATCGGCGGGATGCTGGTGGTCTTCATCGGGGCGATCCTGTCGGTGCTTGTCCGGGGGATGACCGTCGATTGCGGCTGTTTCGGCGATTTCTCGCTGTTCTGCTCCTCCGGGACGATCGGTTGGTGCAATATCGGGCAGAACGTCCTGCTCTTTGCGATCGCGTTGCCGGTGATGATCTGGGGGCCCGGGCTCTTCTCGTGGGACCGTTACGCCGAGCACCGGTGCAAAATGGCAAGGGCGGGCACCGACGTGGACCCTGCCGGGGAAGCCTCCTAACCTTCTGACCGTATACCGAAGCCCTGATTTCACACCGTCGTCCGGGAGCGTTGCTCCCGGGCCGCACAGCCCAGGACGGAGATCCGCATGAGCAAGTTCAACCGATTCCAGCAGCAGCCGCACATCAAGATGATCCATGAGTCCGGCAAGGGCGTCCCCTTTGTCGACTGGAAGGACATTGATAACCTCCGCCGGCTGATGACGCCCAACGGCAAGATCCACGGCCGCAAACGTCTGAGCGCCACCCAGCGCGAGCAGAAAATGATCGCCCAGGCGATCAAGCGGGCGCGGTTCATGTCGCTGCTGCCTTACACCAGCGCCACGCTCTGACCCAGAGCCGAGCATTCACGAGACGATCTGGACCCCTCGCTTGCGCGAGGGGCTCTTTTTTGTCAACTCGGCGTCCCAATTTGACCCCACGCCAGAGAGCCCCTCGCGCAAGCGAGGGGACAACAGCAACCACCAACGCGGGCTGGAAAGCCCGCACCCCCGTCCCCCCCGGCCCCCCCACTGCTTGCTCAGAGGTTTCGTGTTCTATCTTTGGGGATGACTTCCCGAGATTACGACACGATCCCCGTCCCCGTCTGTGGCAGCCGGGAGGACCGCATGGCTGCGCTGGTTGATGCGCTGTGGGATCGCTTCGCCGATGCGGGCTATTCGTGGGTGGGGTTCTACACCAAAGCGGCGGATGCTGATGAGATGATCCTGGGGCCGCGGCGTGACAAGCCCGCGTGCTCACCGATCGGGCTGCACGGGATGTGCGGCTATTCGTGGGCCGAGCGCCGGTGCGTGGTGGTGCGCGATGTCCGCGAGATCGGCGAAAGCTACGTCGCGTGCGACCCGCGGGATATGGCCGAGGTCGTCGTGCCGCTGCTCGACGCCGACGGCTCGTGCTGGGGTGTGCTCGATGCCGACTCGTTCGAGGTCGGGGCGTTTACCGAGGCTGACGCGCTGGGGCTTGCGAGGCTCGTCGAGCGCGCGGGGCTTTCAGAACCCCTGGGCGATCGGGCGTGGCCGGTGCTCGCGGGGGGGTAGGGCCGCGGCTTTGTCCCCTCGCTTGCGCGAGGGGCTCTACGGAAGAAACTGCACGAAGGTTCTCCAAGCGACGTCGAGCCTTGAAGAGCCCCTCGCGCGAGCGAGGGGACACGGTTGCACCGATTCGGTTTCCTTTTCTAACACACCACCGCAACACAAAATGCTCTACCATGACCTCATGCACACATTCTCGACCGCCGCGATTCTCGCCTGTCTTCTCACCCTCTCCGGCTGCACGGGGTACTCCAACCTCACCCGGCAACAGCCGCCGCCCGCGCCGCCCAACATCGTCTTCATCATGGCTGACGACCACGGGTGGCAGGCGATCAGCGCGTACGGGTCAGACCGCAACGTCACCCCCAACATTGATCGCCTGGCGGCTGAGGGGATGCGGTTTGACCGGGCGTTTGTAACCAACTCGATCTGCGCGCCCAGCCGCGCGGTCATCCTTACCGGGCTGCACAGCCACCTCAACGGCGTGCGGACCAACGCCGAGACGTTCGACAGTGAGATGGTGACGTTCCCCGCGCTCCTCACCGCGTCGGGCTATTCGACCGCGATGATCGGCAAGTGGCACCTCAAGAGCCGCCCCGTCGGGTTTGACCACTACGAGGTGCTGCTCGGGCAAGGCCCCTACTACAACCCGCCGATGCTCCGCGACGGCCAGCGCGTCGAGCACGCGGGGTACACCACCGACATCATCACCGACCTGTCGCTCGACTGGCTCCGTGAGGGGCGCGATCCGGGGAAGCCGTTCCTGCTGATGATGCAGCACAAAGCCCCGCACCGCAACTGGATGCCCGGCCCCGATCGGCTGCACGACTTTGAGGACGGCGACCTGCCCGAGCCGGCGACGCTCTTTGACGACTGGGCCGACAACGCCTCGCCGGCGCGCGCCCAGGAGATGACGATCGCCAAGCACCTGAACTCGCACGACCTCAAGCTCGTGCCTCAGCGTCGGCTCGACGCGGCGCAGCGGGCGGTGTGGGACGAGGCGTACGAACCGAAGAACGCCGCGTTTCGTGACGCCGATCTCACCGGCGACGACCTCGTCCGTTGGAAGTATCAGAGGTACGCCAAGGACTATCTGCGCTGCGTGCAATCGGTGGACGACAGCGTCGGTGCGCTGCTCGATGAGCTTGACAAACTCGGGCTTGCTGAGAACACGATCGTGGTCTACACCTCCGACCAGGGGTGGTTCCTCGGCGAGCACGGCTGGTACGACAAGCGGTGGATGTACGAGGAGAGCTTCCGCACGCCGCTCTTGGTGCGCTGGCCGGGCGTGGTCGAGCCGGGGAGCGTCAACACCGACCTGGTGCAAAATCTCGACTTTGCCCCGACGTTTCTCGGGGCTGCCGGGGTCGAGACCGAGACCCCGATGCAGGGGCGGAGCATGGTGGATCTGCTCGCCGGGTCGACGCCGACCGACTGGCGGGCGAGCGTCTACTACCACTATTACGAGAACCCGGGCGCCCACAACGTCGCGCGGCACGAGGGCGTGCGGACCGCGACGCACAAGCTGATCCGGTTTTACCAGACCGACGAGTGGGAGCTGTACGACATGGTCGCCGATCCCGACGAGCTGACCAATCTCTACGGCCAGCCCGGCACCGAAACGCTGACGGCGCAGCTCAAAGCCGAACTCGAGCAGCTGCGGGCCGGGTACGCGGTCACCGATTGAATCATCGCAACGGTTGAGAGCCGAGGCCCGCGCGGGGACTACGATCGTCGCATGAGTCACGACCCCATCGCCGACCCCATCGCCGACCAAGTGCTCGCGTTTCTCCGCGAGCAGGACCCGCAAGCTGCTGACATCCTCGCGGCCGAATCAGCCCGGCAGGCGACAACCCTCGAGCTGATCGCCAGCGAGAACCACGCCAGCCCCGCGGTGATGCACGCGATGGGCACCTGCTTTACCAACAAGTACGCCGAGGGGTATCCCGGCGCGAGGTACTACGGCGGGTGCATTCATCACGACCAGATCGAAGACCTCGCCCGCGAACGTGCGAAAGAGCTTTTCGGGTGCGCGTTTGTGAACGTCCAGCCGCACTCGGGCGCGCAGGCGAATGCTGCGGCATTCCTTGCGATGCTCAAGCCCGGCGACACGTTCTGCTCGCTCAACCTCGCCGACGGCGGGCACCTGAGCCACGGGCTCAAGGTCAACATGTCGGGCAAGTGGTTCAACCCGGTCTTCTACCCGTTGCACTACGACGAGAGCCATCCCGAGTTTGAGCAGATCGACTACGACGCGGTCGAAGAGGTCTGCCGCGAGCACAAGCCCAAGCTGCTCATGTGCGGCTATTCGGCGTACCCGAGGGTGATCGACTTTGCCCGGTTCCGCGAGATCGCCGACAACTGCGGCGCGCTGCTGATGGCCGACATCGCCCACATCGCCGGGCTTGTTGCGGCGGGGGTTCACCCGTCGCCCTTCCCCCACTGCGATATCGTGACCACGACGACCCACAAAACGCTCCGAGGCCCGCGCGGCGGACTCATCATGACCAACGACGCGGATCTTGCGAAAAAGATCGACCGCGCGGTCTTCCCCGGGATGCAGGGCGGGCCACTCATGCACGTCGTGTTCGCCAAAGCCATCGCGTTTGGTGAAGCGCTCAAGCCGGAGTTCAAGACGTATCAGGAACAGGTCGTGCGCAACGCCCGGGCCCTGGCAAGCGCCCTGGCATCACGCAGCTACCGCATCACCAGCCGCGGCACCGACAACCACCTCATGCTCGTTGACCTCCGCACCCGCGACGCCGACCTGACGGGTGCCGACGCCGAACTGTGGCTCGAACGCTCGGGGATCATCACCAACAAGAACGGCGTGCCTCAGGACTCGCGGCCGCCCAGAGTCACCAGCGGCCTGCGGCTGGGGACGCCCGCCCTCACCACCCGCGGGCTCGGCGAGAGCGACATGGAGACAGTCGCGGACCTCATCGACCGTGCACTCGCGTCCAAGGGTGACGAATGTGTATGCGCGCAAGTCCGCGAGGATGTGAAGCAGATGTGCGAACGGTTCCCGCTCCCCTGAACGGACCTCAACACCACATTACATACAACCGACTCCCCCCTACGCCCGGAATGAGAGCACAACGTGCTCGAATCCCGGGATACGCACACCCGAATCTCGGGATTCAGAAATCCCGGGATTCGGTCGCTTCGCTCTTTCATCCCGGGCGTACCCGGATCTGTGTACCATGTAGACATGGCGCTGCAGTGGTTGCACATCCAATGGAGCACATTCGGAGTCTGGCTCCCCGGTGACCCCCGCGGGTTTCGCAACCACCAGCACCGTATTCATTCAACTGGT
Organism: uncultured Phycisphaeraceae bacterium; assembly: GCA_964394895.1. Classification (GTDB taxonomy): domain Bacteria; phylum Planctomycetota; class Phycisphaerae; order Phycisphaerales; family UBA1924; genus PNC22. The sequence continues at coordinate 22,798 of CAYMZJ010000025.1, forward strand.
GATTATAAGAACCCGCCTCCTGCTGGAGAACACGCGGGACTCCGCAACTACGCGGCACGGGTCATGCACCGCGACGCGGTTCGGCTGGATGCGCACACCCGCCAGATCGCGTTGGATGCGATCGTCGAGAAAGCGATGCGAGTCAGCGTTGATCTGCGTGCGGTTGCGGTGTGCCCCACCCATGTCCATCTTGTTGCGGAAATAGAGCGTGACCAGCTCTCCCACGCCGTCGGCAAGCTCAAACGCCATTCCTCGCGTCGATGCTCTGAAGCGGCGCCCGGCAGGATGTGGGCCGCACGCCAGAACGCTGTCCTCATCACCAATAGCGACCAGTTTGTCGCAGCGATCAGGTACGTTCTCGCACATCGACGCGAGGAAGGAGCGGTCTGGGCGAAACATCTTGCGGCGCTGCGTTCCCCAACTCGCGCCCAGGATGAGAACGCGTGATGAGATTGAAAGATCATCGCGCTTTCCTTACGCCCGGGATGAGAGAGCGAAGCGACCGAATCCCGGGATCTCGGATGTACCAATCCCGGGATTCGAGCACAATGTACTCTCATCCCGGGCGTGAGAGCTTTTATCCCGGACGCAACTCTCTATCTATGAACACGCAAGACATGCTGGGTGCTAATCTTTCCATCCGTCTTTAAGATCGCTTGCAAGTCTTGCGCTCGCTTGGTCTGCGAGGACACCCAGCACTTCGTTCACCTCCCGCATATCCGCTCTATCGTCGATCTCGACTGCTGCGGGGGCAACCGCAAGAATCTCTCCAGTTTCGAGGTCGATCGCGCGGAGGGTGTAGCGAATAACCGAGTAGCCGCGTTCGCGTTCGAGGCGGCCGTCGCCGAGGATTGCGATGTCGGCCAACCCCGTCTCGCGGATCAGCTCGATCATCTCGGCGTCGCGGAACACGAAGCGCGGGTTTGCAGCCAGCGCTCGCTCGCGGAGTGTCACCGCGTCAACCATCCGAAGGCCGAGGTTGCCCGGCCCGAACCGGTCGAGCATGAGGTCTTCGAGGCGTCGGGTTTCGAGGAGGCGGTGCTCGGGTTCGCGTGGCTCGTAACCCGGGGTGACGATGCCGCCCCAGCCGCCCGGCCTGCCTCCACCCGCTGCGCCTCCCTGCTGGATTTGCTCGCCGATATTGATGAAGACGTTGCTGCCGCCGAGCGTCGCGGAGATGGTGTTGCCCGCGCCATCGAGGCCGAGCCCCGAGCCGTAGCGGTCGAGGAACCACGGCTGTTTGAGTTCCCACGGGCTGAGTGCACGCCCGATGAGCATCGCGATCCGCGGCTCTCCGGCTTGTTGATACGCATCGCGGAGCGCACGGATGTCGATGTCGTCCATCGAGATCGGCGCGCCCAGCATCCGCCACGCAGCGGTGCTGGGCATCTTCCCCTCGCCCGCGATCGCGCGGACGACGATCGTGCCGCTGGTCATGTCGAGGCTGTCGAGTTCGAGGTGGTTGGCGTCCCCTGCATCCAGCAGATCACTGGTGAGGTCGAGCGCGCTGCCGGTATAGCGCACCCGGAGCTCGGCGATCGAAGTGCGGCGTCCCTGCTGGCGCTGCCCGACACTGACGCGCTCGACACCCGGTGCCTGTTCGAGCTGGCTGACGATATCACGGAGTGCGCGTACATCAGCGCCGAGCACCCGCACGGTGTATGGTCTCGCCGCGCCGTACCCGGCGACGTGGCGTTCGTACCCGTCCACGAAGTCCTTTGCAAGGAGTCGTGCGTAGCGCTTGATGGTGCGTGCGTCGTCGCCGCCCTGCCAGTCGAACGCGATGGTGCTGAGGGTTCGACCGCGGGGCACGTCGATTGCCTCGAATATCACGCGGTATCTGGCACCGCCCGCGCCGGGCTGGAGGCGAGCGACCAACGCCAATGGAGCATCGAGCGCGGTCGAGAGCAGGTCGACTGCTTCCCGTTCGCGCGAGAGCATCAGCAGTTCCGCGTCGCGTCGGTCCATGTCGCTCAGCGCGTCGAGGTTGGCGATCTCGACGCCGCGGCCTTCGAGCAGCGTGCGCTCGAGCTCGCTCTTGAGCAGAAAGGCATCGCCCCCGGCGTCCATCGACATGAGCGAAGCGCCCACACCGCGTCCCGCGCGCTCGGCGGTCGAAACGCCCGCGAGGACCATGACCGTCGGCCGGCCGCCCTGCTCGTAGAGCCGCTCCCACCGCGCAGCATCGAACGTGTACCGATCATCGATACGGATCGGCGCGGCGTCGGGCTTGCGAGTGACCTGCGCCTGTGTTGCAGCCGAAACGACTCCGACCGCCAGACCTGCAAGCAGGGCGATCGTGGTTTGCTTTGTACGCATGGTTGTTCTCCTGTAGCACCGGCTGGGTCGCTGTGTGCCTCGGCGCCACTGATGCGGCGCTGATGTTTCTGTGTGACGCGGGTGCGGGAAGTTTGGTTCCTAGGTGCCCTGCACTCCACCGGCTGGAAGCCGGTGCCACGGCGGTGCTATCCCGCGGGGCGCACGGTGAGCCGCCAGTCTTTCGCGGTTGTCGAGAGCGCGTTTGATTCGAGGAAGACCTGTGCGCGCGCGGGGATAACGACATACTTCCAGCCGCTCTCACCGATGGGGCGTCCCGCCTGGTCGAACCATTCGTACTGGTACTGCACTCGGGTGATGCCGTCCTGTGTCGAGCGGCAGGGCGTGACGACCTGCAACGGGTTGCTGCCTGTGCCGGGTGTTACGGTCGGCTCGGTAAACGCGACGAGTTTGTAAAGCCCCGGCGCAACCGAGACTTTGGGATAAGGCTGCGCCGGATCGAGCCGGCCGCTGTAGGGCGCAGCAGTTGTATTGCAGCCGGTCAGAGCGAGCGTTGAACCGGCGCTCAGCAGCGCCAGCATGGCAAGTATCGCGGGAGTCGTTTTCATGGCGTTACCTCCTCTCGCAGCGTCTCGGCTGCGGGTGTGTTCTGTATGTGGTGCGCAAGAAAGTTGCGCAGCAGATCAGTCTTGGGCTGGTACGGTGTGTGCTGGCGGGCGAACAGCCGTGTAAAACCGGTCGTGCCGGGCAATGGTGTAAAGAGCGAATGCCCGCCCTCGAAGATGTGCCCGGTGACCAGTCGCGTGTCGCCCGGCAGGAAGAGTCTGATCCCCTCGGCACGGTAGAGTTCGCGCATCTCGCCGAGCATGTCGGTGATCGGATCGGTTGCGCTGAACACCTCGAGCCCGGAGCGCTCGGCGTCGTAAACCACTTCCTGGGTAGGGAATCTGGCGTCTCGGCCGCCCATGATCCACGGCAGTGTCGGCTCGGGCAGTGCGCCCGTCGCGTCGTTGGCATACAGGATCTCGTCGGCGGCTGCCCACTCGACCCGCGCGCTCGGCAGCCGCACATAGCGCAGCACCGTCTCGCCCGGATCGCGCAGGTGCAACCCGTGCAGCGTCATGAAGCTGCCGGGACGGTTGTCGATCTGTACGCGCACCGGGCCAGCGTAGTTGCCGAGCATGAGGGGCACGACGTAGACCCGCTGGGGCAACAGTTCGTTGTGCCGGGTGTCGGCGCGGGAGTTGGACTGCGCGATTGCACCGAGCAGCATCAGCCCCACACCGGCTGCGAGCCTGGCGATATCGTCGTCGCCGTCGGTGCCGCCGGTCGAGGCAAGCACGAGCCCTCCAAGCACCATCGCCTCGCCGAGCCCTTGCTTGAATCGTCGGATGCTCTCCCGGCTCTGCCAGCGGGCGTCGTGCGCCATGGCGTTGACATCGCACGCCTGCGGGAACCGCTGCGTGGTGCCGGCAAAGCTCACAGCGACCGCGGCGTTGTCGGAGCGCGTGCGCGGCGAGTACCGCACCGCGACACCGCCGGCACCCACCGCTTCACGCCGAGGCGCAAAGCCGTAGTCGATGACGAGGATCGTGTCGTAGTTGCCAGCGAGCAGCACATCGCGCACGGGCGCGAGCGCCGCATCGGATGCCACCGCTTTGGCGAGTTCCTCCTCAGCCTCCTCGCGCCTGAACATCTCGAGCGCCGCGATCCCCTTGAGCAGGTACCCGAGCGCAAAGTCGGACACAACCGGCTGATACCCGAACTCGTCGCTGCCCGAATCCGTGTCGTTGTACTCGCGCAGATGAAACAGCGCGTTCTCAGCCGACGCACGCGTGTTTCCCCAGTCGCCCCGGCTCGCGTCGGTCAGCGCGATCGCAGCGTATGCCATCGCCTGCTCGAACGGCTCGCCCTTCCAGATCCGCACGCCCTCCTCGTTCACAAAGATCGACTCGGTGGTGCGATCGGCGTTGAGCCCTTGCGTGCGGAGCGTCTCGAAGACGATCTCAAAGTCGCGGTCGGCCGCGTCGGGCAAGCCGTCGGCGAGCGCCATCATGCCGCGCTTTGTCGCGTACAGCAGCTCGTTGCGGCGGTTGGCATCCGGGGGCTGCAACGCGAGCACTTCGCGGGCGAGGCCGAACTCTGCGCGCGCAACCAAGCCCAGGAGCCTCGCGTCGGCTTGATAGCCCGAACCGCTGCAGCCGGTCAGCAACGCCGCGACACCCAACGCGACGACAACGCGCACCAACCCCGGCACGGCTCGTGGGCTGCGCCGCGCCGCGTACCAGCCGCCACCACCGTTGCGGTCTGATCGAGATGGCCCGTGTTGTTTAGTCAATGACCGACCCCCGTACTTCGCGGGCAACCTCGGTGGTGCCCTGCCACACCAGCTCGCGGCTCTGGATTTCTTCGATCGCAAAGCTCAGCAGGTAATATTCCTTTCGCACGTCCGCATCGCGGTCGCCGGCGAGCGAGCCGGCGCGGGTCGCCGAAGCGATCTGTGCTTCGAGCATGTGTGTCGGCCAGCTCTCGCGATCGAACTCGTCAAACCTCAGCCCGCCGCGTTCGAGCAGCCTGACCTTCTCGGGCGGCAGCTGCACAACAATCCGCTTGTCTTGCAGCAGTTCCTGCATGCTCGGGGCCGCGAGGACCCGCAAGACTAACGACCATTGCTCGGCGATCGAGACGCGATCGGTCGAGAGGTTCTCGACGCGGCGGACCACAAGCCTTGCCTCGGGTGAGGTCTCGTCGCGCGAGCGCAGGAAAGCGCTCTCGGCGAGCTGCTCGCGCACAGTCAGCACCGCCTGGGTGAGGTCGGCGTCGGCGAGGCGTGTCGTCCGCTGGGGCGGCGTGGTTGCACACCCGACCGCCGCGCTCAGCGCAATCGCCGCGCCAACGAGCACGCATAGCGCAATCCCGCCGCGCTCTTTCGTGCGTTCACGGCCGCAATCCCGATCGCTTGGCCAAAACCGGCGCATGACAATCTCTCTTGTATCAACTCCAACATCGTTCCAACACCGTCTTTCGAGACAGATCAGTACCGCTGCTGGGCGAGGTCGAACGCCTCGTTGAAGACGATCTCGCGGTCCTGGGTGTTGACGAGGTTGAACTCGAAGAAGTACCGTCTGGTCTCGCTTCGGCGTGACTCGAAGAACGCGCCGCGGAGGACGTAGGTGTTCGCCAGGTCATAGCGGTCGGTTTGGCCGCTGCTGTAGTCGCGTTGGAGCGGGTCGGTCCCGCCACCGCGGACGCGCCGCGCTTCGGCGTCCATCGCCTGGACACTCTCGACAAACTTCATGTTCGCCGCAGCGATATCGCTGTTGATGAGTTTGCTGCGGAGTCTGCGTTGGATGAACTCGAAGTCGCTGCGAGGTGTGTCGGTCTGGTTCTCGATCGCGCCGAGCTCGACGATGACCCGCGTGGGGGACTGTGCGATCTTGGGGATGGACCCGAGTCGGCGGATGAGCGCCTCGGCGACCTGATCGGAATACTCGAGCATCGCGGGCATGCTGGCTGCGGTCGAGACCTCGTCGCCGCGGGTGCTGGCGTAGGGGTTGATCCGGCCGCCGGACTGGCCGACGCTGCGGTTCTGCGTGCAGCCGATGAGGGCACCCACTGCCAGCATGCCCGCGATCGAAAGTGTGGTTGTCGTCGTGGCCCGTCGCATACACCATCCTCCTTTTGGCTCGGATTCTGCCCGGCCTCTCTTCAAAGTACCGCATCCCGGCAACAGAAGTTCCGTAACCACTAACTTTGGGCTTTCTTCCCCAGAGATTTCCAGTATTCGGCGATAATCTGCCATGAAATGCCTTACATATACCTACTTGTCACGTCATGGTTCTGTGTGCATGCTGAAAAACGAAACACCCCCCGGGCGGATCGCCCGGGGGGTGAGGGAGTTTCACACAGCCACGCTGGTATCGAGCCTGCTTAGCAGGGGATGTTCCAGCGGTTCAGGAACGCGAGGACGTCCTGGGTGTTGATGTTGCCGTCGCCGTTGATGTCGGAGGAAGGCAGCCCGGCGTTCCATGCGTTGAGGAACGCGAGAACGTCCTGGGTGTTGCGGTTGCCGTCGCCGTTGAAGTCACCGAGGCAGGGGCGCGAATCGTTGATGCAGAACGCCTGGTCGACGTCGTGGCAGGTTTCCCGCGCGCCGGTGTCCAGGTTGAAGGACCACGAGGTCAGGCCGTAGATCGCGTCGGTGCCGCCCCAGCAGAACAGCTCGGTGCTGTCGGGATCGACCGGGACGCCGTAGACGCCGAGGGCGTAGTCAGTCCCTGCAACCAGCGGGTAGACGCTCGCGGGGATGTTGACGGTGAACTGGTACTGCGGGATGCCGAAGATGTCGATGCAATCGAAGACCGGCCGTGCGTCGGCCATGCTGACTTCGTAGGCACCGAGGAATCCGGTGAGGGCACTCTCGCACGTCGCGCCCCCGTCGGGAACGATCGTGTAGAGCTCGATAAAGAACCCGGAGATATTGCCGAGAAGATCGCCCGTACCGGTGCCGGTGTTGAACACACCACCGGTGAACTGCAGCTGGCGGAGGTCCTCTGTCGCGGTGGCGGTAAAGTCGTCAGCGACGATAAACGGGTTGGTGTTGTTGCCAGTGTTGCTGAAGAAGCAGTTGGTCTGGCAGTCATTCTCGAAGCAATCGGTGGGGCTGACATTGGTTGCGAACGCCTGGTCGGGGCCGCAACGGATGTACTCACCGGTGCCACGGTCCCACGAGGTGGCGTCGTTGAAGTTGCTTTCGGTGCTCTGGTTCCAGGTAAAGAGCTTGTCATCGTCGGGATCCGCCATCGAGGCGTAGACGGTGATCATGTAGACCTCGCCCGGGTTGAGCGAAATGGGCGTGTCGAATGTCGCGGTCATCTCGTAGGTGTCGAAGAAGGCTCCGGAGCACTCGAAGGTCTGGTTCAACTCTGCGGGTGTGAAGACTTGTCGCGCGACGAACGTGCTGAACGTCCAGCCGCAGAGATCACCACCGCTGGGCACGGCCGTGAAGATATCGATGCCGATGCTCACCACGTTCCCGATGCCGCCGTCGCTGTTGGTGCTCGCGTCGTAAACACCGCCGTAGAACCGCACGTTGCGGAGCGGCTCGCTGCCGGCGCGGAAGTCGTCGAACGCGAGGTAGGGATTGAAGTTCGAGTTGTTGTTGCTGAACCAGCCTGTGGTGCAATCAAGCGGCTGGTCGATGAAGCGCGAGTCTCCGCCTCCACCACCAACGCCGCCGTCCTGGATCCCGCCGGGCGCACCGGGTCCGGGGTCGAGATTTTTCCAGCCTTCCGCAGGCACCTCGCCGAGGTTGTTGAACACCGAGTCACGCGGATCGGTGCTGAAGGTCGAGAACTTCTTGGCCATCGGCACGCGGTGGAGATCGCCCGGGCCGCTCGGCTGGAAGCCGGTCTGCTTGCCGAGGATCGGGTTATCAGGTGACATCAAGGGCACAGCGTTCTCGACGACCTGCCCAAAGGCAGCCCCCGCCGAAACAGCTGCGACAGCAGCAGCCAACAAGGCAGTTCTCAAGCACTTCATGGGTTTTCTCCCAAACATGGGATGAGGGAAAAACAGCACCCGCACCACCCCGGTTTCGTGATCCGAACCCTCTCCATTGAACGTTCGGGAAAGCCATCGTACCGCGTGATGGGTAATCGCACGCACCAAATCCGGGAAATGGCCCAGATAACCTAAACTCTTCATCTGGACGAGTTTGTGCTGATTATCAGCGGACTCTTGCGTGGGGGCGCCGAGGGTTTCAGCCGCCAAACGAGGTATCGCCCGACCTTGTGGTGATTGAATCGGTGTTGAGGCTCTGCGCCTTGTTCTCCGCGGTTCCTCGGTCGTCGCAGCGGCACATGGTCGCCCACCCGTTTTGTCCAAGCCGGCGCCAGACGTACCAATCGCCGTGCTGATCCGTGTCGGCGCGGAACAACACTTTGGCTTCGAGTTCCGATGCCGGGCGGCTGTCCGTGTTCGTGTTGAACTCCTGCATGTGCACACCTCCTTGTGATCGGGCGTCGGTCCTCTCCACGAAGACGCCCTGGGTTCAGCATGGTCGGTGCCCCACTCGACCGAGCCGGAAGACTTCCGACTGCTGCTGACTCTCTCGTATTTGCGCCTATTTTGGCGCGTTTGTCAAGAGGGGAAAGCCCAGAAAAGTCGTTGTTTGTTAGTGGAAACGAACTTGATCTGCTCTGACAACCTCTCAACGCCGTATTGCCCTGAAAAACCCCGGATAATTGTTCGATCATGGACTTGGCAGAACCGGTATGGTGTGCGTGCCTTGTGGAAAGGCGTCGGGGGACGCTTCCGGAGTCTGTCCATGCACCGAATCATGATGTCTACCGCTGTCGCTCTCATTACCCTCGCCGGCACAACGCTGGGTGCGCCCGGGCCGATCCCGCCGAGTGCGAGTCCGGTCGAGACCTTCCAGATCGGCACCAGCGCCGGCGGCCGCGCCATCACCGCGTGGCGGCTGGGTTCGGCTGACCCCGACGAGTTCGGGAGATCGCCCGACCAGCGGCCGGCGCTCCTGATCGTCGCCGGGCTCGACGGCCGGCACGACTTCGGGTCGCGGGTCGCGATCTCGCTGGTCGATCGGCTCGTCACCGAGCACGCCGCGCTGCTCGACCGCTACACGATCTACGTCGTCCCCAATCTCAACCCCGACAACGACGCGATGTTTGACCGACCCGGCACGCCCCGGGCCGAGTTTGGACGCGCCCCACGATCGGCCGACGCCGACCGCGACGGGCGCTTCGACGAGGACCCGGCCGACGACCTCAACAACGACGGCATGATCACGATGATGCGGGTCAAGAACCCCGCGCCGGGAACGGGCCTGCGTCCGACGCTCGTGCTCGACCCAGACGAGCCGCGGCTGCTTCGTGAGCCCGACGCCGATGAGGGCGAGATCGCCGAGTATGCCGTGCTCATCGAAGGGATCGACAACGACGGCGACGGCACATACAACGAGGACGGCATCGCGGGCAGTGCCGGCGGCGGGGTGGACCTGGACCGCAACTTCCCGTCGCTCTGGCCGGAGTATGCCGACGGCGCGGGGTCGCACGCCCTGTCCGAGCCCGAGACGCGCAGCCTCGTCGAGTGGATGCTGGAGCACGACAACATCGTCTGCGCGCTCGCTTACACACCGAGCGACAACATCCTCAACACGCCCGCGGCCGGCAAGTTTGCCAAGGACGGCCGCGAGCCGACGGGGATCGAGGACGACGACAAAAACGCCTACGAGCGCGTGCAGGAGCTGTTCAAAGAAGCGACCAACCAGACCGGAGCGCCCAAGGGCGAGTGGGCCGGGTCGTTCACGCAGTTCGCGTACGCCCAGTTCGGGGTGTGGAGCTTTGCCACCCCGGCGTGGGTGCGGCCCGACCTTGTCAAACAGGAAGCCGCCGACGAGGACGAGGACGACGGCAACGGCAACGGCAACGAAGAAGCTGAAGCCGAAGCCGAGACCACCGGCGACGGCGGGTTCGACGCCGAGGCAGAACGCAAGGCGCTGCAAGACAACGGCGCGCCGACGTTTATCGTGGATTTCATCGTCGCGTCTCCCGAAGAACGCACGGCGTTTATGGAGAGCTTCCAGGACATGTCCGAGGGCGAGCGGGCCTCGAACATGCAGGCGGTCATGGCGCTGCCCGAAGCGATCCAACTCCGAGTCCGGGCGCTGATTTCCGGCCAACCCGACCCGGGGCCGTTCGCAAGTGGAGGCGGCGGCGATGAGCACGAGGGCGGTGCCAAACGCGGTGGTCGCAGCAACGGCAAGGGATCAAAGAACGCCAAGGGTAAAGACTCCGACGACGCCAAATGGATCAAGTATTCCGACGAACACCTCAACGGCACGGGGTTTGTCGAGTGGACACCCTTCAACCACCCCCAACTCGGCGAGGTCGAGATCGGCGGCTTTGTGCCCGGCGTCAAGCACGAACCCGACGAGAGTGAGTGGGTCCGCGTCGTGGACGAGCAAGCGCAGTTTGTCGCCGGGCTCGTGGAGATGCTGCCTGATCTTGAGGTCACGACCACGCACGTCGAGCGCGTCACCGAGGGCGTGTGGCGCGTCCGCCTCCGCGGGACCAACCCCGGCGTGCTGCCCACGCGGGCTGCGATCGGCGCCAAGGCACGACGCATCCCCCCGATCGTGGTGAGCCTGGGTGTCGAGGTGGACAACATCCTCATCGGCAGCCGGCTCAACCGTTGGGAGTCCATCGCTGGCAACGGGGGCTACGAGGAAATCGAGTGGGTCGTGCGGGCTGCTGACGGCTCGGACATCCAGATCGAGGTCCGCTCGAGCGTCTTTGGCAACCGCACGCACACCATCGAACTGACGCAGGACAACTGAGGAAACACATGTTCAACCGAACCATCAAAGCAACACTCTGTGCGGTTCTTGCAACCGCCGCCCTCTCGGCCCCGGCTGTTGCCCAAGAGCACATCCCCGGCAAGGTCGAGATCGCGTTCAACCGCTATTACACCTACGGCGAACTCGTCGACCACCTGCACAATATCGCCAGCGCCTACCCCGACCTGGTCACCCTCGAACAGATCGGGTTCAGCGGGCTGGGCAAGCCGATGTATGTCGCGGTGGTCAACGCGCCCAAGACCGGGCCGGCCGAGTCCAAGCCGGCGATGTGGATCGACGGCAACGTCCACGGCAACGAGATCCAGGCTGCGGAGGTCGTCCTCTATTCGCTGTGGTATCTCACCAAGGCCTACGACAACAACGAAGACCTCACCGAGCTGCTCGATAACTACTCGTTCTACTTCATGGTCAGCCAGAACCCCGACGGGCGGGAGTTCTGGTTTGCCGAGGCAAACACCCCCAACTCGTCGCGCTCGAACCAGCGCCCGATCGACAGCGACCGCGACGGGCTGGTCGATGAGGACGGGCCCGACGACCTCGACGGCGACGGGTCGATCACCTCGATGTGGAAACGCGACCCCGACGGCCGGTGGAAACGCGACGAGAAAGACCCGCGCGTGTTCCTGCGTGTCGCGGCCGACGAAACGGGTGAGTGGACCCGGCTGGGCTCGGAGGGGATCGACAACGACGGCGACGGCCGCACCAACGAGGACGGCCCCGGCGGCGACGACATGAACCGCAACTGGCCGAGCGATTGGAAGCCCGGCTATGTGCAGCGCGGCGCGGGCGAGTTCCCGCTCTCTAATCCCGAGACCAAAGCCATCGCCGACTTTATCGCGGCGCGGCCCAACATCGCGGCCGGGCAGAGCTACCACAACTCCGGGGGGATGCTCCTCCGCGGCCCGGGCGCAAACTACACCGAGGCGCTCTACCCGCGTGAGGACACCCGGGTCTACGACGAGATCGGCAGAGTCGGCGAGGACATCCTCCCCTACTACGACTACATGGTGATCTATAAGGACCTCTACACGGTCCACGGCGGGTTTATAAACTGGCTGGCTGAAGGGCTCGGCGTGTTCAGCTTCACCAACGAGATGTGGAGCGCATCGAAATATTTCCAGCGCGATATCTCCCGCCCCGACAGCGAACGCATGTGGCTCTTCCGCGACCGCATCCAGTTCGGGCAGACGTTCAAGGCGTACACCGAGTTTGACCACCCCGAGCACGGCGAGATCCTGATCGGCGGCCTCAACAAATGGTCGGCCCGCAACACGCCGACCTTCGCGCTCGAGGAAGAATGCCACCGCAACTTCGCGTTCACGATGTACCACGCCGACCAGATGCCGGTGCTCGAATGGGGGCCGATCGAGATCGAGCAACTCGGCGACGGGGACCTGTGGATGGTCACCGTCGAGGTCAAGAACACCAGGCTCATCCCCACGCGCTCGGGCATCCAGTCCCGCAACCAGATCGGCACCAACGACCTGCTCACCTGCGAGCCGTCGCAGGGTCGGGTGGCGATGTCGGGCTCGATCCGGTCGCGCTCAGACAAGCAGCTGAGCGAGACCCGGTTCGAGCCGGGACGTGTGCAACTCGGTCGCGGCGTGCCGAGCATGGGCCGCGTGCTGCACCGCTTCCTGATCGAAGGCCCGCGCGGCAGTGCGGTCACGCTGCGGTACACCGCCGAGAAAGCCAGGGACCTTGAGACCAGTATCACGCTCGAACCCCGCGAACGGGAGTGAACGCGAAGGCCACGAAGGGCTCGAAGGAAAGGCAGTTTCACCGCCGAGAACGCGGAGACCAGAGCCCGAAGCGCAAGCGAGGAGCCGTGTCGAACGCAGAGAAAGGCAGCGGGATGGAATGGTCCCGGGAAAGAGGCTCAAGGCGCAAGCCTGAGCATTTGTCGGAGCAGTCAAGACGCTCCCTCTGCACCCGAGAAAGACAGTTTTACCACAGAGACCCAGAGCCCACAGAGGGAAGGCCGGAAAGAGGCAAGACCCCGGCCGTGCCACCTGCCCAAATCCACCGGAGGCAAATGCAGTGGGTAGTCGAGCTCGCGCCAAGAGATGTGTCACTGCTCATCCGCTTCTGATCAGGGTTGGCTGGGTGGTGCTTTTGGTGAGTGCAGTGCTCATGTGCATCACGTTGCTCGTCTCGGTCCGTGCACGTATCGGCAATGTCGCCTTCGAGTTGGCTGGTGGCGGCCTGGCAGCCGACCACGGGTGGCAACCGCCTGGCTATTTTGCGATATATCCGCCCGACCCGTGGTACCCGTGGCCTGGTATATTCTCCATACACACCCAGAAAGGGCGAGTTGTATTTGTGGATCTTCCGCTTTGGCCCGTACTCCTTGCCGGAGGAGTTCTTGTGCTCATTGGCACTGTCCAACGTCGCACCGTAGACGACCAGCCGGTATGCACGAAGTGTGGATATGACCTTACCGGCCTCTCGGAAGAGACACGATGTCCTGAGTGTGGCCAATGACCTGGTGGAACATGGCGGGTGGCAGGGTGTCGCCCGCCTCCCGTTACCAAGGACAAGAGGAGTGAATGATGGTCATCGAGAAGGATCCAATGGATGAGGGTGGTGTGAGTGTTGTCTTTCGATTTAGCGAAGGTCATATGCAACTCGCAGGCAAGGAAGGGCCGCTGACAGCCGTTGCATGGGCAGGCGTCGTCAAGATCAAGGCCGTGCTTCGTAGTCGGAAAGAGGCCGCTTTGGAAGTTGAGCGATTGAATCAAATAGCTCCTCCTAGTGTCTTATATGTCGCACTCCGAGCTCCGTTTGTGGAAGCATAATACTTTAATTAGTTCGGCAGGTGGCACGCGGCGGGGGCTTTCCAGGCGGGTGGCGGGTCACTGGGTGCCATCACTCGCGGGCTTGGTCTTCTCTCTGTACACTCTACTTTCTTCCCGCGCAGTGATGCGGCTGGGCACCGGAGCCTGGTGCCACCGAGATCGGCTCTGCGATCTCGGTGCTGTCATCCTCGTTCGGGACGGCCGGAGGCACCGAGGAGCGTCTCCGAGCAGCCGCACCTCGGTGGCACGGCGGGGTGGGGCGGTGGGGTGGCACGGTACTGATGCCCAACCCTCTTCCTCTGCCTTTCCCTCTGTGGGCTCTGGGTCTCTGTGGTGAAGCTGCCTTCTGCCTTCCTCGGCGTTCTCCGCGTCCTCGGCGGTAAGGCTGCTCCCCGGCCTTCCTTCGCGGCCTCTGCGTTCACGATTCCTACGCCGCGATCTCCAGCCCGCTCCGGTCTTCCTGCCCCCCACGACCCCCACGACCCCCACGACCCCCACCCCCCACACGCCCCCCCTTCCCTTCCGCCCTTCCGAAGCGGACGTTGAACTGCGCCGGTTCACCCCGGCGGGTCGAGCGGAGGGCGGTGAGTTGGTAGACGACCTGTGCGGTGCCCGCCGGGATGGTGGTGTCGGTGAAGGCTTTGGTCCCGACGGTTGCCAGGTGGGTCATCGGGCCGTCGTCGGTCGCGCGGTACACCTCGTAGACGGTGCCCGAGGTGCCGGGCGGGTTGTCGCACTTCCACGCGAGCTCGACCGCCCCGTTCTGGCGCAGCGCGACGCGGAATCGGCCGGGCTTGCCGGGCGGGGGCGCGGTGCGGGGGGCTTTGGGCGGCGGGATCTCGGCCCGCACGTAGACGCCCGGGTCGGCGGTGGTCTGGGCGAAGGTTTTGATGGCGTCGATCATGTCGCTGCCGGCCCCGGCGTCGGCGTGCATGGCGGCGACGGCGTCGTAGTAATGCTGCGTCGCGGCGCGGGCCGCGTAGTTGAGCGCCAGGTGGGCGTCATAGGCGGCGCGGGCCTCGGCGATGCGGGCGGCCTGAGCGTCGGTCGCGGCCGCGTCGAGCCCGATCGAACCGAGGCCCTCCTGCCACGGGCCGATGTGCGATTCATAGAACGTCAACATCCCCGGACGCGACTTGGGAACGATGGGCATGGCGGGGCTCCGGGGAGTGGTGGGGTGGGTGGAAAAGAGCAAATGGCAAACGCAAATGGAAAACAACAAAGGCAGATGGAAAGCACGAGAGCAACTTCACTTCTCTGGTCTCGTGTGCCACGGCCATTTTGGCCGTGCGGGACCGTCGATACGGCCAAAATGGCCGTGGCACACCAAAGGACCCGAGGCATCTTGACGCAAAGTGCTCTCAACCATCCATTCAGGTGGCCAGGTGCCGGGCGGCCGCCGCGTCTGACGGAACCATCGACGCGGCAGACCGACGGCTTGACCGAAGGCCAGAGAACAGCGAAAAAGACTGCTCCATAGCCGCTGTGGATGGCTCCGGGGCGATCGTGGATGGTTCCGGGGTGTTCGTGGATGGCTCCGGGGTGTTCGTGGAGCCCTCCACACCGCCCGCGGAGTGATCCACGGTCATCGTGGATCACTCCACACCGGCCGTGGACAGATCCGCACGGGCCGTGGATGGCTCTACGGCGGGTGTGGACGGCCCCGCAGAGGTTGTTCGATGGGCGCGCGGTCGGCATGGACCAAGACGCGGACGGTGTGCAAGGGCACGGGAGGGTGTGGGGGGACGTGGGGGGGCTGGAAAGGCAGTTTCACCGCCGAGGACGCGGAGTGACGCGGAGACCAGAGCCCGAAGCGCCAGCGAGGAGCCGTGTCGAATGCAGAGAAAGGCAGCGGGATGGAACGGTCTGGGAAAGAGGCTCAAGGCGCAAGCCTGAACTTTCGCCGGAGCGAGCAAGACACTTGATCCACCCCCGAGAAAGGCAGTTTCACCACAGAGGCAAAGAGCCCACAGAGGGAAGGCCGGAAAGAAGCAAGGACGCAACTGTGCCACCGACCTGCTGCTTTGGGCAGGTCGGTGCCACCTGACCATGATCGGTGTCCACTCCTCGTCATGGCCAACCAAAGTTGTGACCATGGCGCCCAGCTACTCCGCCAATCAGGGACAGCCTGCAACCCAGTCGCCCAGGTAGGCGATGAAGTCCTGGGTGTTGATGATCCCGTCATCGTTCCAGTCGGCGATCGGCTCTCCGGAAGACCAGGCACCGAGGAAGGCGATAAAGTCCTGGGTGTTGACGGAGCAGTCGCCGTTGAGGTTCGCGGGCGATGGGCAGAGTTCGATATCCCAAGAGCAAGCAAGCGGGCCGCCGTGGGCACCCATGTCGTTGCGAACCGTGCCAAAGGGAGGGCTGGCACAATCTTGTGAGTCGTTGTACATCGGGTCGGGGTTGCCCGTGTCAATGCAGGGAGACCCGGGCACGATCATTAGATCACAAAACGATGTCCCGCTTCCCTGGAAGACAGGCGTGAAGGCGATGTTGCCCTCGCCCTCATAGCCATTGTCGATGTTGGAGTAGGTGATTGTGGCAACTCCATCAATCTGAACACCACCATCGTTGTTGTAATAGATAATGGAATTAGTCAACACAAGTGCGCCATTCGGCCCACCTAGGCCGGTTGAATCATCATTACGAGCAATAGTGGTGTTGTCGATGGTGGCAGTGCCGCCTTCCACCCATATTCCAGCACCACCGTCCCTAGGGCCGCAGTCACTGTGTACAAGAGTCTGGCCAGCAAAGATACAGTTGGAAATCCATATATCACCGGCAAGAAGGTTGATGCCGCCGCCGTAGCTACGGCTTCTACCTGCCGGGCAGTTTGAGCCATCGTTCCTCGAATCTACTCGGTTGTTGATGAATTGCGAGTTCGTACATTGCCCTGTCAATACATCGAGATACATGCCGCCACCTCGCCCGTACACAAAGCAACCTCCGTTGTTCGTACATCGTGAGTTGGCTTGATTACTGACAAAGGCGCAGTTGTCGATTACAAAGTCACCACCAGAAGCATAAAGTCCGCCTCCGTACAGATAGCCCGTGTTGTACTCGCCGTTGACAGTATTCCCGCTCACCACGCACCCATCAAGCACGAGTTGTCCGCTGCTGCTCATGATGGTCCGCAAGCCACCACCGTGACTCGTGGAATCGTTGTTGGAAATCGTGCATCCCAGAAGAACGAGATCACCTGTTGCAAGATTGGCATAGATGCCCCCGCCTTCGCCAACGACGCTGTTGTTGGTGATCGTGCAGTGCTCAAGCACCGGGCTGCTGTTGATGATCGTGAGGCCACGACGGTCCGAGTATGATATCTCACAATAGATCAGCGACGAACCCGGCTGGGTGTCCTCGAAGTAGAAGCCCCGCCACGGCACGCTCTGGTCCTTGGCGGTAAAGATGATCGGTGCCTCGGCGGTGCCGATTGCTGTGATGGTTGAAAGCACCAGAATCTCGTAAGGGCCATCGATAAGCACGACCACGCCGGGCTCGATGGTCAGGCCGTTGATCTGGAGGTCCGTCACAACGCAATAGGGCGACTCATCAACCGTCCAGGTCGTACCGAAGGACGGGTTCTCGAACACGGTCGTGCCACACTCCTGAGCCTGTGTGATGGTCGTGATACAGCCAATTACTACCGCGAGGATCGTTCGTGTATTGATTCTCATGAGGCCCTCCCTGAGTGTGTCCCGACCCCCTTGGCCGAGGTATTCAGGAGTATCGTAGCAACTTTGTAAAGAACCCGCAAATCCAATCCATCCTATTTCGCGGAGAACTTGGCGTGAAAGATAGGTAATCTCAGGCGGGATGGCACCGAGACCTCTGATCGTGCCACCGAGATCGGCAATCGCTCCGCCCGTGGCGGCTCGGCGATCTCGGTGCGCTGATCCTCGGGCGGCCGACCGCACCGAGGAGCGTCTCAAAGCCGCCGCACCTCGGTGGCACGGAGAGGGGTCTTGGGGCCACCCGCCCATCCAACAGCTGTGGCCATAGCACCCGGCGGTACCGGCGGGGCGATCGGCTCATTCGCAGCCCGCGACCCAGTCGTTCATGAACGCAAGAAAGTCCAGGATGTCGACATCGCCGTCATCGTTCCAGTCGGCATCGGGGTGTTCTGCGGCCCAGTCGGCGAGAAAGTCGATGAGGTCGAGCGTATCGACGACGCCGTCCTGGTTGTAATCGCCCGGGCACGTGTCGTTGAGGACATAGGCGTGCAGAGCCCCGGCCTTGGGGCCGTTGCTGTTGGAGTCGAACGAATCGGAGATAATGACGGTGTCGTTGCGGACGCTCACGACCTCGCCGAACGCGGGGCCGCCGGTTTTGTAGGCGATCTGGTCCCACTGGCCGGACTGGGGGTCGTAATAGTGCACGAACGCCTTGCCGGTGGTGCACCCCACCGCGACGACCTGCCCGGAGATCGAGACCGACTGGCCGTAACGGTCGGGCGAGGTGACCTCGTCGGGGACGAGCTTTGCTTCTTGGTTCCAACTCGAGCCGTCGTGCCGGAAGATGAACGCCGCGCCAGACGCGGTGCCGTTGTCGTCATCTCCGATTGCACCGACGATAATGCGGTCGCCGAAGGCCGCGACGGAATGGCCGAAGACGTCGCCGTTTGCGGTGTCGTTGCCGACGAGTTGGGCCTCTTCGACCCAGTCGCTGCCGTCGTAGCGGAACACGTAGACCTTGCCGGTAAAGTCTGCACCAACGGCACCGACCGCGACCACGGGCCCGCTGATGGCGACCGACCACCCGAAGAAGTCGCTGGCACCGCCGTCTGAGGCGAGGAGCTTGGCCTCTTCGACCCAGGACGAGCCATTGAAATGGTACAGATAGGCCGAGCCCGAGTTGGTGCCGTTGTCGTTGTCATAGTTGGAGCCGCAGACGATCCAGTTGCCTGAGATCGAGACCGAAGAGCCCATAGTCTGGCCGAAGTTTCCGTCCGACGGCGTAAGGAGTTGCTCCTCGACCCAGCTGAAACCGTCATGCCTGAAGACATACGCAGCACCGGCGTTGAGCGCGACATTGTCGTCCCAGTGGGCACCGACGACGGCAACGGTTGGGAGGAGCGCGACGGCATGGCCGAAGCGGTCGGCCTCTTCGAGGTTCTGCGGGAGCAGTTTCGTGTCGTGGATCCACGCACCATTGACCTGGCGAAATATGTTGGCCGAGCCGGCGATGTTGCCCGCGCTGGGGTCCGACGGCGAGCCGCCGATGGCGACGTCGACCGAGACCGCCGCCGACCACCCGAGGGTGTGCCATGGGCCGCCGTCGGGGTCGATCAGCTTGTCCTCGTGAACGAGGTACGGCTGCGCGGCGACGGGGAAGACCAACGCGGACAACGTAAGGATTGCGAGTCTGAAAGGCATGAGGGGACCTCCGCACAGGGGCTCAGAAGGCGGGACAGTCCCACCTGAGAGTGGGAGCGACAGAACGTGGCACCACTCACTCGTTCTTCTGAAAGAAACTCCAGAGTGGGAGGGGTGGCCATGCTCAGCGCCCACCCCTGGTCATGGTCACCCAAAGCTGTGGCCATGGTGGCTCCCGGGGTTATCCATGTGGCCGTGTGGGTCGTCTTGGCGGTCGTTTGTCTCGTCTCAGCGATCGAGTGGGCCTTCTCCTCGATCACTTTTGTCGTCTCAGCCACCACTTTTGTCTTCTCAGCGATCGCTTTTGTCTTCTCAGTGACTGCTTTTGTCTTCTCAGCAATCACTTTTGTCGTCTCAGTGATCGCTTTTGTCGTCTCAGTGACCACTTTTGTCACCCACTCGGTCGCTCTTGTCATCCAAACAGCCGCCCAGGCCCTCTCAACACGGGCTTTGGGCTCGGCCCCCACCCCCACCCACCCCCACTCCACCCCCACTCCACCCACCCCCACTCCACCCACCCGGACCAACAGAGCACCACCCGACACCGGCACAAGCCGCCCTTGTCAAAAAAAGCGGACCTTGACACCCCCCCGGGCCCCCACCCCCCCCCCCCCCCCCCCCCCCCCCCCCCCCCCCCCCCCCCCCCGCGGGGGGGG
>CAYMZJ010000026.1:0-41298 GCA_964394895.1 uncultured Phycisphaeraceae bacterium
AGGGCTCTTTGTTGGTGCCACCTGCCGCCCGCACTCCGGGCAGGTCGCCGCATGCAGCCCGGTCAGGTCGTACCCGCAACCCCCACCCGCCCAACACCGCCCGCGCCGTCGCCGACGTCGCCCCCGCAACAACACAAACCCCCGACGCAACACCAACACCACCAACGCATAGAACAAAACGTTCGCAACCAACCCACGCCAGAGCGGGAGCAACGGCAGCCACAGGTCAGGACCGCTGAACCTCCCTGCTCCTCGGAGCCGCCCGCCCGGAACCACCAGCGCACCGTAGAGATTTTCATCAAAGCCGAACCTCCCCCGGTGCAGATTGGTTGGGATGCTCTCTGTCCACACCTCGAACGCTAACGCACGCAGGGGCCAACCGTACGCGGCGACGAAATACGGCCCGGTGGCGGGTATATACGTCGAGTAGGGCACGATGTGCTCTGCAAACCACGGCAGTTCACAGCGTTTATCGAACCATGACTCACCGAGGGTCTGGCGGATCTCTAACCAGGGGTCGACGGTAAGGACCTGCGTCATTCCGAATCCCGAGTATATGTTGGTGACTCGCGTCGGCTGATGGTCGTCCTCGATCACTCTTTGGAGTCTCAGCTCGAACTCCGCCGCGGCGGTCCACGCCACGCCCCACGCCACCGCCCAGGTCAGCCCGAACCCCCAGCACAAGTACACCCCCACAACCCACACGCCGCGCAGCCATGTCCGACCACGCCGCTGCTCGCCCCGGCCGCGCCGCCGCGTGCCCCGGCCGCGCCGCCCCTCGCCTCGACCGCGCCGTTGCTCGCTCGAATCCCGTGCTGTGTGTTTGGTTCTGCCCATCCCGCGCAGTCTACACGCCCGTGTGCTGCGGCTCTGTGAGCCGTGCGGGCGACAACCGTTCCGCCCGTGGCGGCATCTGCACGGCCACAATGGCCGCAGCACACAAACCCCGCCCCGGCCCGGCCCCGCACCGCACCGGATCATGGCCACCCAGAGCTGTGGCCATGCCACCCGGGCCCGTGGTCATGCCACCCAAAGCCGAAGCCATGCCGCCCGGGCCCGGCGCTCACGCTGAGGGCTCTTTGTTGCCGGGGTTTCTTGTTCCGTCTTGGGAAAGGGCCAAAGACACCCCCTCCGGCCTCGAAGACTCGGCCACAATCGCTCCGGCCGTTGCCGGCTCCCCCGCGGGGCGCGGGGGAGGGAGGCCCGGCGCCGCCACGGGCGGAACGGTTGTCGCCACGGGCGGAACGGTTGCCGCCACGGGCGGAACGGTTGTTCACGCTTCGGGCTCTTTGCTGAGCCGACGCCTCTGCCTTTGCCGGCTCGGCGTCCCCGCGCTGCGGGCTCGACGATCCGGGGCTCGGAGAGTCGTGCCGCCGGGGCTCCCGGTTGTGCCTCCGGGGCTCCCGGTTGTGCTGCCATGGGCGGACGGCCCTTCTCCCCCCGCTCGCGCGGGGGGCTCTACCCTCTATTCATGCCCGCGACCCCCCATCAGCAAAGCCAACCCCCCACCAGTGGCACCGGCTTCCAGCCGGTGGACCCCGCCACCCCCACCAGCGACCCCGCCACCCCCACCAGCGACCCCGCCACCCCCACCGGCGAGCCCGCCACCGACGAACTCGACTACGCCCGCGGGGTCTGCCGGGCCGAGATGCGGGCGATCGAGACCACCGCCGACCTGCTCGGCGACGCCTTCCTTGAGGCCGTCTCCCTCATCGTCCGCTGCGCCGAGGCCGGGGGCACGGTCCTCGTCACCGGGCTGGGCAAGAGCGGCCTGATCGGCGCAAAAATCTCGGCGACCCTCGCCTCGCTCGGCATCCCCAGCCACCCGGTCCACCCCGCCGAGGCCGCCCACGGCGACCTCGGCCGCTTCCGCGCGACCGACACCGTCATCTGCCTGAGCCGCTCGGGAGAAACCGACGAAGTGGTCAACCTCGCGGCGATCCTGCGGCAGGACGGGCTGCCGATCATCAGTATCACCGCCGGAACCCCCACGAGCCAAGCCGGAACCCCCGGGGCGGGACACTCCGGGTCCCGACACCACACCCAAGACCCGGGGCCTGAAATGCCCCGCCCCGGTGCGCATGACCCCACCGGCCGCGCCCCCAGCAGCCTCGAACGGCTCGCCACCGTCTGCCTCCACCTCGGCGACTTTTCCGAAGCGGGAGAGAGCAAGACCTCCCCGACGCGGGGGGCGACTTCCGCAACCCAAGCCCCCACCGCCTCGACCGCCGCCACACTTTCCCTCGGCGACGCCCTGGCACTCACCGCCGCACGAAGACGCCGCTTCACCGACGCCGACTTTGCCCGCCGCCACCCCGGAGGCACCCTCGGCGGCCTGCTCCGCCCGGTGGTCGACATCCTCCGCGTCCGCATCGGGCACAACTGCCCGACCGTCCGCGAGACCACCCCCATCCTCGACGCCATCGCCGCCGGAGACGGCCGCCGCGCGGGGGCCGTCCTCGTCGTTGCTGCCGACGGCACGCTCGCGGGCATCTTCACCGACGCCGACCTGAGGCGGAAACTCTCGGAACTCGGGCCGGGCGATGACCGTTCCGCCCGTGGCGATGACCGTTCCGCCCGTGGCGACGACCGTTCCGCCCGTGGCGGATGGATGCGCGAGCCGATCGAATCGGTCATGACCAAGAACCCCGTCGCGCTGCCCGACTCGGCGCTCGTCCGCGACGCGGTGCTGCTCACCCGCGAGCGAAGACTCGACGAAATCCCGGTCGTGGACAGCAAAGGCAGACCGATCGGCGTCCTCGATGTCCAGGACCTTATCGCGATGCGGCTGGTCCGCGACGAAACCAACAGCCCCGGGGCATAAAGGCCCGACCCCCGGACAAGACACGAGCCCCCCGGGGCGGGACACTCCAATGCCGGGGCGGGACACTCCGGGTCCCGATCCAGAATCCTCCCCCCCGGGGCGGGACACTCCGGGTCCCGACTCCACGCCCAGGACCCGGGGCCTGAAATGCCCCGCCCCGCACGCGCAATGCTCCGCCCGGATGTACAAACCCCGCCCGGCACAGACACGGATACCATCCCCACGCCATGACCACCCCCCCACCGGCAACGCCCCCACCCCCACCAGCGAAGTCCTCCCCGCCCAAGCCGCCGCGCCCGCTCAGCTTCCATATCGCTGTCGGGGCCGCAGCCCTGTGCCTGGTCGTGGTGGGGTTCATCCTCGTCCGCGCCCTCACCACCGCCCCGGCCACCAGCCGAACCGACGCCGAAGGGGCGTTCGCCAGCGGGACCGACTCGACGCTCCTCGGACAAGACTCGGGGGCCCGGGGCCTGCAGATCCAGGTCATGGACCGCACCGACCGCACCCGCCTCTCGGCCGAGTTCCGCTCGGAGACCGTCACGCCGCTGCAAGCCCAGCGCTACGAAGTCACCCAGCCGCGGGCGACCTTCTACCTCGACGACGGCCGGATCGCCCACATCCGCGCCGACGGCGGCACGATGGTCATGCCCGACCGCACCCAAACCCCAGAGACCGGGACGCTCCGCGAGAATGTCGTCGTGCGGCTGTTCAACGTCCCCCACGGCGGCGGCACGCCCGACCTCGACCGGGACGAGCCCGCGATGGTCTGGACCGGCAACTCGCTCACCTTTGACGCGACACTCGGCGAAGTCTCGACCACCGAGCCCTTTGTCCTCACCTCGCCGGGGTACGAGTTCAGCGCCCAGGACGCCAAGCTGCTCATCAACCAGGCACTCCAACGCCTCGAGCTGCTCACCGTCCGCCGGGGCGGGAGGCTGGTTGCCTACGCGATCGAGGACGCCCCCGAACCCGAACCAGAGCCGGAACCCGAGCCCGAAACCGAACCCGAGCCCGACGATCCCTCGGCCAACCCGGACGCCGACGAACAGAACGCGGTCGTCAGCCCGCCCCCGCCGCCGATCGTCACGCTCTATCAGGCGGTGATGCGGGGTGAGGTCCGCCTCGACCGGGCCGGGCAGTCCATCGCCAGCGACCGGCTCGACATGTTCGCCCGGACGATCGACAACGCGCTGCCCGAGGGCGCGATCACCGGCGTGGATTTCAAGCCGCCGGAACAGACCGACGAACCCGAGCCGCCCACCGACCCCGAGAGCCCGGACAACGCGGACGCTGCCAACCAACTGCCCGCCATCGACAGCCCGTCGCGCTCGAACACCTCCGACCCCTCGGGCACCCCGCCCGCCAACGCCGACCAGCCCGAGCCGCCCGCCGCCGACGCGGTCCTGAGCTGGTCCGGCGTGCTCGAGATCCGCCCGCTCGCCTCGCCCCCGGCCGAGCTCGACACCAACGACCTGGTCGCCCGCTTCACCGCCGAGCGGACCGGGGTGGTCACCTTCGCCGACGAACCGTCCGAAGCCCACGGCCAGGCGGCAACCGTCGAGTACGGCTTTACCACCCAGGACCTCATCCTCAGCGGGCCCTCGCAAGAAAGCAGCGTCTTCCTGACCTCCCCCGCGATCGGCGAAGCCACCATGGGCCGGCTCGAACTCAACCTCGGCACCGGCACCGGCGTCGTCCCCGGGCCCTTCAGTGTCGTCGCTGGCGACGGGGTCAGCCGCCTCGACGCCCGCGAGCGCACCACGCTCCTCTTCGCCGCCCGCGACGGCCGCGTCACCGGCGAGCTGCGCGAAGCGATCTGCGAAGGAAGCGTCGTCGCGTCGGACTCTGACTCCTCGCTCAAAGCCAACTTCCTCCACGCCTACTTTGATGTCGGCGAGACTGGCAGCTCCAACCTCCGCCGCCTCATCGCCCGTGACTCGGTCCGCCTCGACGACGGCCAGGGCAACGGCGGCACCTGCGACACCCTCGATATCGCGTTCGCCCCCAACACCGACGAACCCACGCCCACTTCCTTTGACGCCCAGGGCAGAGCCAGCTTCCGCGACCGCACCGCAAAGATCGACGCCGAACACCTCTACGCGACGCTCCGCACCCCCGAGAACGGCAGCCTCGAAGTCGTCAAAGCCTGGGCCGACGGCGAGGTCCGCTTCCGCCGCTACACCGACCAGATCGACATCCGAGGCCAGCGGCTGTTTGCCGACCTCGACGCCGAACTCCTCGAAGTCGAGCACGAGGGAGGGCTGGCGAGAGTCGCACGCGGGGCGACCATCATCGACGGCGAATCGGTCACACTCCACGGCCTCGACGGCACCGCCATCGTCACCGGCCCGGGCAGGTTCGACCACCGCGCAGGCAAAGGCAACACCGCCTCCCGCGTCACCGCCAGCTGGACCGAGGGCATGGCGTTCGACGATGCCTCCGGACTGCTCGAAGCTGCTGGCGATGTCAACGCCGTCAGCCGCCCCGACCCGTGGACCCGCGAGACAATCACCGCGGCCCAGCTCCGCGTGCAGCTCGAACCCGCAGCCGAAGCGACCGAACTTGCGACACTCGATGAAGATTCCGACTCCCCACTCGATTCGCTCGGCAGCGAGGACCGCGCGATCCGCACCGTCTACGCCGCGAGTGATGCCTTCCTCGGGCTGGGTGACGACCTCGCCACGATCGAGTCCGCCCGCTTCACCGCGCCCCTGCCCGAGCCCCGCGAACATTCCGAGACGGTCGAGGGCGAACCCGCCGAAGCGCAGCCCGAGCCGCCGCTCGAGCGCGCCTTCCGGCTGAGTGGTGTCGAGATTCTCTCCGACAACCAGGCCGGGACGCTCGACGTGCCCGGGCGCGGGCGGCTCTTTCTTGCCGACCTCCGCACCGCAGCCGCGAACACCCCCGACAGCGAGGATGCTGCGCCCGCCTCCGGCAACGACAACCAACGCGGTGCAGCCCTCTTTGACTGGGTCGGTTCGTTCCACGCCGACCGCGCACTCGGCACCGCCGAGATGCTCGACAGCGTCCAGATGAGCCACTTCAACGCCAACGACGGGTCCAAAGCCGTCCTCGAATCCAACCGCCTCCGCATCAACTTCGCGCCGGGCGAAGGCGACGACCCCAGCGACCTCTTCGGCGGCCTTCGTTCGGCGATCGCGCAGGAGAACGTCTATCTCCGCTCCGACACCCGCGAGCTCAGTGCTGACATCATCGAGTACGACCCTGACGCCGGGGTCGCTCGTGCGCTCGCGGAGGGGTTCGGCGTCGTCCGCATCCTCGACCGCCTCACCGGCTCACCAACGACAGCTTCGGCGATCATCTGGAACCTGACCACCGATCGGGTGGATCTGGTCGACCCCAGCACGATCTACATCCCGCGATAGAACATCTCCCGCGATCACGTTGCTTCGCCCTATGTTGCTTCACCCCACACAGAGCCCCTCGCGCAAGCGAGAGGACAACCGCAACAGCGCAACCCGAAGAAACACAAAAACGCAAACTGCTCTCATGCGAACCACGAGAATATCTCGTGCATTTCTACGAGCCCCGAGCGCAAGCTCGGGACCACACATGGTCGTTTTTCACAGAGAAAACCAACCTGTGCTCGCGCAGAGGGCTCGTGAAGACACACATAAATCTCTCGTGATCCGTATCACACGCAATGCCAGCCGCGCCGATCAGGACGACGTCCGGTCCAGCACCCGGTAGCTCTCACGCTCGCCCCGGCCCCGCAGCGGGTAGTCCTTCCGCAGCGGGTGGGCGGGGTAGTCCTCCCAGGTGAGGATCCGCCGCAGGTCCGGGTGGTTGCGGAAGCGGATGCCGAACATGTCGAACACTTCGCGTTCGGTCCACTCAGCACCCGGCCAGATGTCGGTCACCGAATCAACGAAAAGCGCCGGGTCGGCCTCGGTGCCGTCGGTCGGGATCGAGGGGTCGAGGAAGGTCTTGACGATCAGTCGATCGTCGCGGTCGTGGCTCAGCAGGTTGTAGACCACCGCGAACCGGCCGGGCATCTCTTGGGGGTATTGCAAATAGTCCACCGCGGTCACGTCGGAGAGGAAGTTGTACGTGCACGCGGCGTCGTCCCGCAGGAGTTGCATGATCGGGTGCAGGTCGGCGGGCTCGACGATCAGCGTCACCTGCCCGCGGAACTGTGTCGCCCGCAGGCGGCGATCGCGGAACGCCTCTTTGACCCGTGCGAGGGCGGGGTGGTCGATCGGGGCAGTGGCGTCGCTGGCGTCGGTCGGTGCTGCCATCGTGTACGGCTCCTTCCAGAGAGAGACACAGGATAGGGCAGGAAGAGGCGCAAGACTCGCCAAATAGGCATCGTGAATGTCGTTCCCAAAATGGTCGCAAGAAATCTTTCACCCGCGACTCACTACCACGAGTCGAGTCCGGGCCGTTCCGACTCCCCATCCCTTGTGGCATGCGCAAGAAAGCGTAGCCCAAACACCCTCGGTGCGCAAGGTCCGCCGATGTTACAGGGTGTGCGCATCCGCGGCTGCGCGTCGATCGGTCTGGTTCACCACGACCGAGAACCCGCCGAGGAGGACGACCCCGTGCAACTGCTGCTCCGCCGATCCAACCCGCAAACCTCCTCGACGACCCCGACCATCCCGAAGACGCCCCCCCCGACCGAGACCAGCACCCGCCAGCCGCTCGCCAGAACCGGCCTGGTCAACCGCATCATGGCGCTCAACCCCACCGCCAGCGAGGAGTACCTCGGGTCGTTCACCGACCGCTCGCTGACGATGTACCTCGCGCACCTCGAATCGGCCAAAGCCCCGCGTGGCGCCCGGTGGGAGCGTCCCTGCGACTCTCCCGCGATCATCGGCCGCGAATCGGCCGAGTGAGGCCGCGCCGGGGCATACTCGAATGCCCGGCCCCCGAGAACTTCGCAGGATTCCGGTTACTGGACTCAACACGCCGTGCTGGCGGGCCGATGTGGACCCAAGCACGGGAAGATTCGGCCGGCACGGCCTCTCCCGAGCCCAACCTGCTCTCGGGAGGCAACCATGCACGCCGACGCGATCTCACACCGC
Source organism: uncultured Phycisphaeraceae bacterium (assembly GCA_964394895.1). Taxonomy (GTDB): domain Bacteria; phylum Planctomycetota; class Phycisphaerae; order Phycisphaerales; family UBA1924; genus PNC22. The sequence continues at coordinate 7,870 of CAYMZJ010000026.1, forward strand.
ACACGCACCGCCGTTCTCGTTCTGACCGCCGGGCTCGGCGCAGGACTGCTGACCGGGTGCCACACCCACGACTCCACGATCTACGCCGAGGCCCAGCCCCCGGTCGAGACCGAATCAGCCGACGCCGCTGCGGTCACCACAGATCTGATGCTCTTCGGCGAAGAGGAAGGTGCTTGGGCCTCGCCCTCGGCACTCCCGGCCGATCCGATCCCACTCACGGCGTCCCCCGACTCGGCCGACGTGTCGCAGGTGACCACCGCCGAGCAGGGCGCAGACTTTGATCCGACCATCTCCGCCGACGGCCGCTACATGGTCTTTGCAAGCACCCAGCACAATCTCAACGCCGACATCTATCTCAAACGCACCGGCAGCAAGGTCATCACCCAGCTCACCAGCGATCCCGCCCGCGACGTGATGCCCTCGATCAGTGCCGACGGCGACTGGATCGCGTTCGCCAGCGACCGCGTCGCCAACTGGAACATCTACGTCATCCCCACCACCGGCGGCCGCCCGGTCCAGATCACCTCCAGCCCCACCGCCGAGTTGCACCCGACATGGTCGCCCGACGGCTCACGGCTTGCCTATTCCAAGCTCGGCAGCAGCTCGGGCAAGTGGGAAATCTGGGTCACCGAAGTCTCCAACACCTCGACCCCCCACTTCATCGGGTACGGGCTCTTCCCCGAGTGGTGCCCCAAACCCGGCACCGGCCCGACCGGCGGCGACCTGCTCCTCTACCAGCGCTCGGCTGAACGTGGCGACAGAGCGTTCGGCATCTGGACACTCGAATACAAAGACGGCGACGTGGGCAACCCCAGCCAGATGGCCGGCAGCGCCACCACGGCCTACATCAACCCCACCTGGTCGCCTGACGGCTCGTTTATCGTGTTTGCCTCGGTCGAACAGCCGCAGGCGGTGCAGTCAATCAACTCGCTCCGCTTCAGCGACAGCGACCTCTGGATGATGTCGGCCGACGGCTCGACCCGGGTCAGCCTGACCACCGGCGGGGCGTCGGACCTGATGCCCGCCTGGGGGAGCAACGGCAAGATCTACTTCGTCTCGACCCGTACAGGCAACGACAATATCTGGTCGATGGACGCGAGAGAGGCCATGTTTGCCGCCGGGCTGAGCCCATCGCAGCCGTACGCAACCGTGCCCGAAGGCGAGTAGACGAAACCTCGCTGCGGTGTGCAGTCCGAAGCGTCTGACCGCCGATCAATGACATGCCGCGCCGGGTGAAAGACACCGGCCCGGAACTTGCTTCGCGATGGTGGAATCCTCGCGTATTACCCCCGGCAGGACGCCATGACAAGTGTACAGACCATGCTCGCAAATACAACACCTGTGCGGTGCGCCGTTTTTGCGCTCGCGGTTTCCCTCGTTTCCTTTCTCGGGTGCGAGCGTTTCCAGAAGCCCGACGAACTCACGCAGCCTCGGGTGACCCAGGCGCCGTACGACGCCTCGCTCGGTGAGGTGCTCTGGGCGGTCATCCCGCTCGCCAACGAATCGGGCACCGAACTGGTCGATCCTCTCGTCGTCAGCGACAAGCTCGTCGCGGCTGCTGAGGAGGTCCGGGGGGTTCGGGCCGTGCCTCTCAACCGCACGCTGCAAGCGATGAACGCGCTCGGCCTCAAGGGTGTACGAACACCGGCCGAGGTCAGGCAACTGGCAGCGGCGATGGGTGTTGACGGGATCATCCTCGGCAGCATCACCGCGTACGACCCCTACGACCCGCCGACAATCGGCCTCTCGCTCGCGCTCTATGCAAGGACATCGGCGATGGAATCGTCCGACGCCGGCTCGTCGCTTGACCCCAGAACGCTGACCGCCTCGCCGATCGAGACCCGGCCACCGCCGGCAAGCCTCGGCGATCGGCCCGCAGCGGTCGTGAGCGCCAACCTCGACGCCAACGACCACAGCGTGCTGATCGCACTCCGCGAATACGCAGAGGGTCGGCACGACCCGGTCTCGGCCCTGGGCTGGAGACGCTACACCGCGAGCATGGACCTGTACACACAGTTTGCAGCCCAGCACCTCGTGGCGGCCCTTGTGGAACAAGAGCACCAACGCCTCGCTCCTCCACCGCTGGCCGAAGATGACGAAGACCCCCCCGCGCCTTAGAGACCGGCTCTGACCGGCCTCACCAGAAGGGCCGGATCGGAGCAGAAAAGTGGCACGGACGCCAGGACACGACACCCCCAACGAGCACGGCAGACACGAAGCGCCCGATACGATACGGGTCGTCACGCTCATGCACGGGCGGCACCGCTGGCGTTTCAGTTGCCACCACGGCGAAGAACGTTCGCTCGTCGCGGCGGTCGCAAAAGCTGCGCTCCGCGGGCAGGGCGGTCTGGACCTCGCCGACGCGGCGATCCTCGCTCGCCGACTCGACGCGTGGCCGGCCTCGAACCACCCGAACGACACAGGACCGGACTCAAGACCAGACACCGGACCCACCACCCAGTACTAGAAACCCCGCCCCTGCGCGGGCTGCGAACCGGAGACCGATGATGTCCACCCTGCCGATCACCAAAGCGTTTGCCTCGTACCTCACCGACGAACGCCACTTCAGCCCCTACACCGCACGCTGCTACGGCGCGGACCTCCGGCAGTACGTCGAGTTCCTGTGCGATGACACCGGGATCGAACTCAACGACGAAGCCGAGCAAGGCGCCCTCACCCGGCGCGAAGCAGCCTCGGATGCCACCGGCACCGAGGTCGTCGGGTCGATCGGCCCCAAGACCATCACCGAGATCGTCTGCAACGCCGACGCCGACCTGATCCGGCAGTTCCTTGCCCGCCTGGCTGAGGAGCAGTACTCCCCCGCCACCCTCGCCCGCAAGATCGCGACGCTCCGCTCGTTTTACAAGTGGGGCGAACGCCGCGGGCTGGCTGCGACCAACCCGATGACGCTGATCCGCACGCCGCGCCAGAGCAAAAGACTTCCCAAGGCGATCACCGTCGAACAAGTCGAGAAGTTGCTCTCGGCCCCGAGCCAGGGCGACGTGCTCGGGTGCCGCGACCGCGCCATGCTCGAGACGCTCTACTCCACCGGCATTCGCGTCAGCGAGCTGGTCGGGCTCAACGTCACCGACCTCGACGTGCCGGGCGAGGCGCTCCGCGTCCGGGGCAAGGGCAAGAAGGAACGGCTCGTCCCGCTGGGCACACACGCCCTTGCCGCGATCGCGTCCTACATCGAGATGGTCAACGCCGACAGCAAGCACTCGCAGGTATGGCAGGGCGACGACCGCCACGAAGCGGCGCTCTTCATCAACAAGCACAGCGGTCGGCTCAGTTCGCGGTCGGTCCGCCGCAAGCTCGACAAGTACCTCCGCGAAGCCGGGCTCGACTCGACCATCAGCCCGCACACCCTCCGCCACAGCTTTGCGACCCACCTGCTCGACAACGGTGCGGACCTGCGCAGCGTGCAGGAGCTGCTCGGGCACCAGTCGCTCAGCACCACGCAGGTCTACACCCACCTCTCGAGCCAGCGTTTGCAGGACGCCTACAAGGATGCGCACCCGCGGGCCGAGGCCGGGTGAGAGGGCTCGGACTAGAACATCTTGCATCAATGTAACTCCTGTTCTGAGCGGGTGTCGTTGTCCCCTCGCTTGCGCGAGGGGCTCTACAACGCCGCCAGTATCTATACAGAAGTGGTGTATGCGCAGAGAAAAGAGCCCCTCGCGCAAGCGAGGGGACAGGGCAACCCCCTTCAAAAAACCACGACAGACAAAAGCGGAGCCATCCAATCAGGGGAGAAGAGGATTCTGCAAGAGGTTTGAGGCCGAGAAACCGATTCGGATTTCCCTCCGGCGTGCTCAGTCGAAGAGCATCACCTGCGGCATCACCGCCTGGACGGGCTCGTCGCGGAAGTTGAGCAGCGCCCGCCCGGCGTTGGAGACCTGCCTCCAGGCACGATCACCGAGCAACTCGCGCACCGCCGACGCGATCGCGAGTTCCGACCGCACGGGCGAGTGCATAAACCCGCCGAGCATCTCGCCGATGATCTCGTCAAAGCCCTTCGGGCCGGGATAGTTCATCACGTCATACCGGGTCATGTCGAGCGAGGCTGCGAGATCGGTGACGGCGTCGTCGAGTGAACCGATCTCGTCGATCATGCCCAAACCGATCGCTCGATCGCCCGTGAAGAGTCGGCCCTCGGCGGTGCTGGAAATGTTGATCCCGGGGCGTCCTGCTTTGACGCGGGACACGAAGAGGTCGTAGGTCTCGGTCATCTTTGCCCGGACGAACGCGCGGTCGCTTTCGTTCCACGGCTTGACGGTCGAGAACAGCCCCGAACGCGGCCCGCGCGAGCGCGACACGATGTTCACGTGCAGCTTCTCGTAGAGCTCACCCATCGAGAACTTACCCCCCACCACGCCGATCGACCCGACGATGCTCGAAGGGTTGGCGTAAATCTTCTCGCCGCCGACCGCGGCGTAGTAGCCGCCGGACGCGGCCATCGACCCGATGCTGACCCAGACGGGTTTCTCTGCTGCGACCCGCTGCATGCCTTGCCACATGACCTCGCTGGCGATCGCCGACCCGCCGGGTGAATCGATGCGGACGACGACACCCTTGATGAGGTCCTCGGCGAGGATGTCCTCGAGCGCACGGCGGATGGTTCGGCTGCCGACCGACTCGCCGCCGAGCAGGCCGCCCGAGGTCGAATCGCCGTCGATGATCGTGCCGACGATGTGCAACACGGCGATCGTCTCGCCCTTGGGCGAGTGGTCGGGCGGCGTGGTGAGCATGCGGAGCATGGCGAACGGGTTGGCCGGATCGAGCGCCGTCGAGGTGCTGGGCTCGACATCCGACCAGGCGATCTCGTCGCCGTAGGTCTCTTCGAGGTGTTCGGTGAGCATCGGGAGATCGATCACCGCGTCGATGAGGCCGGACTCGATCGCGTCCTCGCCGCCGGAGAGCCACCCGGCTTCCATCGCGGCGTCGAGCTGGGCGTCGCTGAGCGAGAGATTGTCTTTGAGCGTCGAGCGCATGCCGTCGTAGATGCTGTCGAGGAGCTGATTGATGTTCTGGTTCCAGGGCTCGCTCGGCCCACTATTCATGTACATCTCGTTGGCGCCCTTGAACTCGCCGATCTGTACAAAGTCTGCCTTGATGCCGATCCAGTTGAGGGCGTCCCTGAGGAACATCTCCTGCATGTACAACCCGCTGAGCGACACCATCCCGCCGGTTTGCAGGATCGCTTCGTCGGCGTACGACCCGAGCAGGAGTTCGCCGTTGCCGTAGTTCTCGGCAAAGACGTGAACCCGCTTCCCGGCGGCGCGAATCTCGCCTAACGCTGCGCCGATCTCCTGGATCTGGCTCGTCGTCAGCGCAGCATCTTTGAGACGGATCACCAGCGCGTCGGTCCGCGAATCCTCCGCGACATCGTGCAGCGCCGCGACGACATCCGCGAGAGTGCCGAACGAGCCGGAGGCTTCGAGCCACGCCATCGGGCTGGGTTGCTCGGCGAGGCTGCCTTCGATTTCCATCATCGCCACGTCGGTCTGGGCGTGTGCGGTGCCGCACGTCAGCACCGCCGCGACAACTCCAACCGCCATCCCCGCGAGGGTCCGTGTTCTGCTCTGCATCAGGTGCTCCTTGGTTTGCTTAGCCGTAGCCGAGGCGTTCGAGGTCTTCCTCATCGAGCCCGAAGTGATGCCCGATCTCGTGGAGGACCGTGATTCGTATTTCGTCGGCGAGCGCACGCTCGTCGAGCCAACCGCCCGCGGCGCGGACTGTGCCGCGTCGGAAGAGGTGTATCTGCTCGGGCAACTCACCCGAGGCTTCCACGCTGCGTTCGAGCACCGAGTGCCCGGAATACAGCCCGCACAGCGTACGCGCCTCGGTCGCCCACTGTTCCGGCAGCAGGTCGAGCGAGCGGAGCAGGCCCGGGGTGGGCTCATCCATGACGATCAGCGGCACCTCGTCAAGCAACGCCACCACTCTCACGGGCAGCTTCTCAAGCACCCCCTCGAGCAGTTGGTCAAACCTCGCGCGCTCGGCATCGGTCATGGGCCGACCTCGTCTGCGCCCGTGTCGATCACATCACCGATTGCTAACGGGCGATAGAGCACCGCCGGGAGCAGCCGAATCGTGTCCACCACCGTGCCCAGCACCCCGAGCGTCAGCAGCACCACGCCCAGACCGACCAGCACCGCCGAGAGCAACCCCAGGGGGGCCGCCCAATCCCCCATCAGCCCGACCGCCAGCCCGAGCGCGTCGCCGGCCGCTGCGATGAGCATCGCCGCGATCGTTGCGGCGATGGTCTGGCGGTCCACACGCTTTGAGCGCAGCACGAGCGAACGCAACGCGAGCAACCTCAGGTTTGGTCGCAAGAGCCACGCCCCAAGCGCGAGTGTGAGCCAGAGGCAGAGACGCTCGACCCGCCACCGAGAGACCGCCGCCTCTTCAACCCACACCGCCAGAAGCGACGAGCCCGACCCCGGAGATGCGTACAGCCCCACGTCGGCGTAGAGCTTGACCGAGATCGGGTAGAGGAGCGCTGCGAAGACCGAGGCCGCGATTCGCCGGCGCGAGATTCCGCCGTGCGGCCGCACAATCGCCAACGCCCCGAGCCCCGACGCCCCCAGCGCACCCGCGCCGACCAGCACCAGCATCACCCGCGCCCCTGCGTCGAGAAAGCCTCCGATGGTGATCCCGGTCCAGACCACAAGCCCGATCGCAACTGCCAGTAACGACCCGAGCGACCAGAGCAGCACCCCCGCCGCCACGAGCTTCGGACGCTTGACCGGCTGCAACTCGATCGCCTGCGGGTCAACCATGCGCAGCAGCGTTGCCCGGACCGGGAGCCCGCACTCCGGGCAGTTGCCTTTGATGCTCAGCCCTCGCAGCTCGTAGCGGCACGAGACGCACCGCAGCGGGCCGGTCAGCTCGTGTGCGATGGGCAGCTCAGAGCCCGAGCCCCAATCATCCCCCTCACCGACCGGCGCGGGGCCAGTTCCTCCCGCGGGTGTGGCTGGGGGTTCGGCTTGGTCTTTGTGCTCCGACACCGGGACAACTCTCCTCTGCCTGCGGGCTTCCCTGTTCGCTCAGACGATCATATCGTCCCCGGGCAACCCGCCATCGGTATACTCCGCGTCCCCACGCGATCGCCGAGCGTGCCCTCCACACACCATGAAGATCAACCCGCAAATCAGACGGCTCAAAGAGTCTATCGCCAGCGTCTTTATCGGCAACGATGCGGCGATCGATCGCGTCATCTGTTGCATTCTCGCTCGCGGGCACATCCTCATCGAGGACGTCCCCGGTGTCGGCAAGACCATACTTGCCGCCTCGATCGCCAAGAGCGTCCGCTGTTCCTTCAGCCGCGTGCAGCTCACCCCCGACATGCTCCCGGCTGACCTCCTGGGGGTCACCGTCTACAACCGCGACACCGGCGAGTTCGTCTTCCGCCGCGGGCCGATTTTCGCGAATATCGTCCTCGCCGACGAGATCAACCGCACCACCCCCCGCACCCAGACCGCGCTGCTCGAAGCGATGAACGAATCCAGCGTCTCGATCGACGGCACCCCCCACCGGCTCGACCCGCCATTCATGGTCATCGCGACGCAGAACCCCTACGACTTCGAGGGCACCTACCCCCTGCCCGAGAACCAGCTCGACCGGTTTCTCATGCGGCTGAGCCTCGGTTATCCAAAGCCCGAGGACGAGCGGCAGATCCTCAACACCCGCCCGGCGACCACAGTGCTCGACCAAGTCGAGCCGGTCATCTCCGGCGCTGAACTCGTCGAACTGCAAGCCAAGACCGACGAGGTAAAGATCGATTCTGCGATCCTCGACTACATCGTCGGCTTTGCCGCGACCACGCGCGACGACGACCGGCTCCGGCTCGGGCTCTCGCCCCGTGGCTCTCTCGCGCTGGCGCAGGCCGCCCGCGCCACCGCATTCTTTCACGCCCGCGAGTTCGTCATTCCCGAGGACGTGCTGGACAACATCCACGCGGTGTGCTCACACCGGATCGTCCCCCGCGCGACCCCCGAGGGCGCAGAGCTTGCCGCCGCTGAGCACATCCTGACGAGCATCGTGCAATCGCTCGAAAGCCCTGTCTGAGCCCCACACTTCACCCGCACCCAAACCGAAAGGCCAACACCTATGGCCCGCCTCATCCGCAACGAACACACCGGCCCCTACCGCATCGAGCCCGAAGACTTTCCGGTCGGAAAGCCGATGTTTATCTGCGCGTGTGGACTCTCGAAGAACATGCCCCGTTGTGACGGCTCGCACAAGGCCTGCAAGTCTGAAGAAAGCGGCAAGGTGTACACCTACGAGGGCGACGATCGCGAGGAAGTTACGGGAAACTGAATCGCGTTGTGGCCGGGGTGCAGTTCGCCTCACGCCAACCGCGATGCGAGCCACTCGACCGGGTGCAGCGCCCGCGCCCCGGCGCCGTCGGCGATCTGGTGTCGGCACGACGTGCCCGCCGCGAGAACAACCGATCCCTCGCCACGTTCCCGCACCACCCCCCGCACCGCCGGCAGCAGCGTCAACTCCCCGATCCGCATCGACAGGTCGTAGCGCTTTGCCGCATACCCGAACCCCCCGGCCATGCCGCAGCAGCCCGAGTCGAGCACGCGCAGCCCATCGCCCGCGACCCTTTGCAAGACCCCCGTGTGCGCGTCGTTGCCCCAGAGCGCCTTGGCGTGGCAGTGCCCGTGGTAGAGCACCTCACGCTTTTTGTCTTGTTTTTCTAGGTCTTCACGCCACTCCGGCGTTTGCGGGTGCGCCTGCCACCCCGATTCCAGGAACGCCTCGACGCTTGTGGTCTTTGCCGCGATTGCGCGCACGTCGGCCGCGGGTGTCGATGAGCGCAGGTCCAGCCAGTCGTCGCAAATCGCCGACTGGCACGAGGGCTCGGCGACCACGATCGCTTGCACCCGCTCGTCCCGCACCCATGGCATCAGCCTCTCGACCGTGTGCGGCATCGAGCGTGATGCCTCACCGAGCAACCCGAGCGAAATCATCGACCGCCCGCAACACCCCGCGTCGGCGAGCCCCACGCTGTACCCGAACGCCCGGAGCACCCGCACCGCCGCCATCCCGATGCCCGGCTCGTTGTACATCGTGAAGCAGTCGCCGAAGAGCACAACCGCGGGCACGCCCTTGGGCAAGTCCTCCGGCTGCCGCGCGACGTGGCGATCGACCCGCCGCGCGAGCGATCGCTCGAACGCGGGCAGGGTTCGTCTCTTGTCGATCCCCAGCAACCGCAGCGCGAGGGCCTTGCCCATCGCCGATCGCGCCATCGCGTTGGCGACACCCGGCATCAGTGAACCGAGCCGATTGAGCATCCGCACGTTGCCCATGAGCCGTACTCCCAGAGGCGCTCCACCCCTTGCGGCGTAGCTCTGGGCGACGTACTCGGCCTTGAGCTTGGCAACATCCACGTTGCTCGGGCACTCGGCCTTGCACGCCTTGCAACTGAGGCAGAGATCGAGCGTGTCGAGCGTGTCGGGGTCGTTCCAGCCGGGTTGTACGAGCACTGGGCTTTGCCCAGTGGCACCCGGGTGTTGCCCGCGTCGTTCCTGCGAAATGTCCAACTGCCCGGTGAGCGCCAGCCGCAGCGCGTTGCCCCGGCCTCGGGTTGAGTGCCGCTCATCGAGCGTCGCCTGATAGGACGGGCACATCGTCCCGCCGCTGCGCTTTCGGCAGACGCCCGCGCCGTTGCACATCTCGACCGCACCGCCGAACCCGTGCGAGTCCGCGAACGCGAAGTGCGTCCATATCTTTGGCACCCCGCGTTCCCTGCCCTCGGGGATGAGCCTTGTTTTCTCGCTGATTGACTCGATCCGTCGCGGCAACGGTTCGCCATCCAACGGTGCAACGATGTTGCCGGGGTTCATCAATCCGTGCGGGTCAAAGAGCGACTTGACCTCGCGCATCGCGCCGATCAGTTCCGGGCCGTAGAACCGCTCGAGCAACGGCGACCGCAGCTTGCCGTCGCCGTGCTCGCCGGACATCACGCCGCCCAGCTCCTTGGCAAGGTCCGCGACCTCGACCGCGATCGCGTGCATGACTTTGCGATCACTCGGCGAGTGCGGGTCGATCAAGGGCCGCACATGCAGCACGCCCACCGAGGCGTGGGCATAGAACGCCGCCTCGGTCCCGTGCCGCCGCACGATCTGCCGGAACCTTCGGACAAACTCGCCGAGACGCTCGACCGGGACCGCGTTGTCCTCGACAAACGTGATCGGCTTGCGGTCGCCGGCGATGCCGTGCAGCAGGGGCTCGCCCGCCTTGCGCAGCGCCCACGCCCGCTGCATCGAGTGCGCGTCGGTGTGGACCGACATGCTCGAAGACCCAGCTGCTCGCCGCAGCGCCTCGAACCGCTCGTCCAGCTCCGCACCATCCCGCTCGGCGAAGTACTCGACATACAGCACCGCCCGCACCTCACCCCCCGGCAAGCCGGGCAGGAGCGCGACGTCGCGGCGATACTCACGGTTGGCCCGCGCCAGCCCGATCACCATGTCGTCGAGCAACTCGACTGCGCTCGGACGGGTCTCCAGAATCGCGGGCACCGCGTCAATCGCGGCTTCGACACTCTCGTAGGCGACGACCGCCAGCCCCCGGGCTGTCGGAAGGCGGTGCAGTTTCAACTCGGCACCGAGCGTGAAGGCCAGCGTGCCTTCGCTGCCACAGAGGAGCGGCGTGAGATCGAGAGACTCGGCAGATACCCCCGCGTCGAGCTGGGCAAGGATCATGTCAAGGGCATACCCCGCGTTGCGGCGGAGAGTCTTGGGGAAACGCTCGCGGATGAGGCGTTCGTGGCGGCGGACGATGTCGGCAACGGCGAGGCTGAGGTGTCGCGGGCTGGAAAGCCCGCCCTCCAATTGCGCAGCAGAGGGCCTCCCCGAGATGCCGCCAAACCGCACCTGCGAACCATCCGCCAGGCACGCCTCGATCGCCAGCACGTTCTCGCTGGTCCTGCCGTAGCGGATCGACCGCGCCCCGGCCGCGTTGTTGCCGATGCACCCGCCGATGCAGGCGTGCCGACTTGTCGCGGGGTCGGGGGCAAAGAACCAGCCGGTCGGCGCGAGTTCGGCGTTGAGGTCGTCGATGGTCACGCCCGGCTCGACGACACACCGGCCTCGCTCGGGGTCGATACTCCGCACCGCGCAGCAATGCCGCGACGTGTCGATCACCACCGCCCGGTTGGTGCACTGCCCCGCGAGGCTCGTCCCCCCGCCGCGCGGCAGGATCGGCACCCCCCGCTCGGCGCACACCCCGACCGCGCTCGCTGCGTCGTCGATTGTCTCGGGGATCACCACACCCAGAGGCTCGACCTGATACATCGACGCATCCGTCGCGTAGAGCATCCGGTCGTGCCTGCCGAAACGGATATCACCCCGCACCCGGCTGCGCAACGCGGCCTCCAACCCGACGGCCGCGCCCACCACATCGGGTGCGCCGCCCGTGCCGGTTCGCTGGTCGAGCACCGGAAGCGAGACTCTGTTGGCGTCTCGACTCACCATCCCGCGTTCATCTGTGTCCGGTCTGCTCACGTTCGGACTATAAAGCAATCGCGGGTACTTCGCCTCGCGTGCCACGGCCATCCTGGCCGTGCGATCGCCCCGGATGCCTGCCCGCACGGCTCACAGAGCCGTGGCACACACCACACCCATCCACCATCCCTCCACACACACCCGCACCCCACCACGCCCCGCTCTGTCACGGTTGTGTCACAGCCCCCCTCGATCGCGGCACTTTTGGCAAGCCCGCCGGTATATCTAACCGAGCTATCACTCAAGGAGTCCACCACATGCCCCGCACGCAGAACACCACCCCGAGCCGTCAGACCCGCCACCTCACAACCACCGCCCTCGCCCTCGCAGCCGGCCTGTGCGCGAGCCTCGCGTCGCCGCTGGTTGCGGCCAATCCTGCCTCATTCCCCGTCGCCGACCCGGGCGACCTGCCCGTCAGCCGCATCACCCTCTACCGCTCCGGCGTGGGGTCATTCGTCCGCGAGGGCGTCGTCGAGGGCAACGCCAACGTCCAGCTGCGCTTCCGTACCGACCAGATCAACGACATTCTCAAGTCGATGATCGTGCTCGACCTCGACGGCGGGCGGATCGAGGGCGCGACCTACGGCTCGAAGGAGCCGCTTAGCCGCCGCCTTGCCAGCTTTGCGGTGGATATCTCCGACAACCCCAGCCGCGCCGAGCTGCTCGGCCGCCTCCGCGGGGCGCGGGTCTCGATCCGCACCTCCGAAGGCACGCACGAAGGCTCAGTCCTCGGCGTCGAACGGCAGAACATTGTCTATCCAGAAGGCCAACAGCAGAACCGCTCCACCGTCAGCCTCGTCACCGCCGAGGGCATCTGGTCGGCCGACGTTGACAACATCCTCAGCTTCCGCATCCTCGATGAAGAGCTTGCCGCCGAACTCAACAAGGCGCTGGTCGCGCTCGCTGAGCACCGGGCCGACAACGTGAAGACGCTCGACCTCAACTTCCAGGGCACCGGCTCGCGGGACGTGATGGTCGGCTATGTCCACGAGACGCCCGTGTGGAAGACCAGCTACCGGCTGGTGATGCCCGAGGAGGCCGGCGATCGGCTCCTGCTGCAAGGCTGGGCGATCGTCGAGAACACGACCGACGAGGACTGGGAGGACGTCAGGCTGTCGCTGGTCGCGGGGCAACCGGTCAGCTTCAGGATGGACCTGTACGAGCCGGTCTACATCACCCGGCCGAATGTTCCGGTGCCGACGGCGGCTGGGGCGCGGCCGCGGTCGTACAGCGGCGGCGGCAGCCCGTTCAACAACATGCAGCGGGAAGGTGCTGATTTTGACGACGCGCCAGCAATCGCAATGAAGAGAGTGCTGGAGGCGGCTGAAGGAGGCGGGCGGAGGCGAGGCTCCAAGAGCGCCCCTGGCCTCCGATCATCAACGGCGGATGTCGAGTCGCTCGACGGCTACGCACAGCTCAGATACTCCATGCGCAACTCCGTCACCGCTGCGGCCTCCGGCGAGTCCGTCGGCGAGGTCTTCCAGTTCACGCTCGACGCCCCCGTCACCGTCGGGCGCCAGCAGTCGGCGATGCTCCCCATCATCGCCGGCGATATCGAGGGACGCCGCGTCAGCATCTTCAACCAGAACGACGGCCTGACCCATCCCATGCGCGGCGTCGAGATCACCAACGACACCGGCCTCCAACTCATGCCCGGCCCGATCGCGGTCTACGACGGCGAGGCCTACGCCGGCGACGCCCAGATCAACCACGTCTCCCGCAGCGACGAGCGTCTGCTTGCCTACGCCGTCGATCTCGCGGTCGATGCCCGCGTCGAGCCCGCCAGCACCAGCACCGTGCAGAAGCTCAGCATCGTCCGGGGATTGCTCCGCCAACAGATGATCGAAGAGAACCGCGCGACCTACTTCTTCGAGAGCAACGACCAGTTCCGCGACCGCACCATCATCGTCGAGCACCCCAAGCTCTACGGCTGGGACCTCGTCGACACGCCCAAACCCGAAGAGATCGCCGGCGAGCTCTACCGCTTCGAGGTCGAGCTCGACCCCGGCGCAAAGACCAAGCTCGGCATCACCCAACGCCGCACCCGCTACGACCAGGTCGCGCTGCTCAGCTATGACACCAACACCCTCTTGCGTTACTCCCGTGACGGCAAAGCCTCGAAGGCGGTTATCGACGCCTTCCGCGAGGCGCACCGACTCCAAACCCGCGTCCGCGATGCCGAGCGCACGCTCGCCGAACTCGCGACCGAGCGCAACGAGATCGGGAAGGACCAGAGCCGCATCCGCTCGAACATGAACTCGATCGACCGCAACAGCGACCTCTACGCCCGCTACATGCAGAAGCTCGCCGAGCAGGAGACCCGGCTCGAACAGATCGTCGAGTCGGTCCAGTCAACCACCGCCGAACGCGATGCGCGAAGGCAGGAGCTTCAGGAATATCTCAACAACCTCAACGTGGAGTGAAAAGCGACCACCCAGCACTCGCGGTTGTCCCCTCGCTTGCGCGAGGGGCTCTATGGGGACAAGGCATGCCTGTAGAGCCCCTCGATCACGCGAAGGGACGGGATAGAGCCCCTCGCGCAAGCGAGGGGACATCGGTTTGTCGATCAAACCGGGCACGTGAGAAACACCCGCGTCCGTATCAGTCCCAAAACAACGCTACCCACGGGTTGTCGATATCGCCATTGATCGTCACGTTGCCCCACGGTCGCAGGTAGGCGTTCGTTCCGTTGCCCGGCAAATCTTGCTGGCCCGGGTTCGCTTTCGGCTCGTTGTCATTCTCGTTATAGAACACGTTGTCAGCAAACGACGACGTGTTCGACCCCGTCCTGAACGACATCTTGAGCCCCGCCGGGTCGGGCTGTTTGGTAAACTCGACCCGCCCGTCGCCGTACGCGAGATGCCCGTTCCATTCGTTGTCGGCGCCGTAGAACCGCAACGTGTTCGAGTTGACGCCGAGGGTGAGGTGCAGCCTCCAGTTGCCCGGCGTGCCCTGATAGATCGGCCCGCGGTTGCCCGCGATCACGGTGTTGCCCGCAAAGTCGCTGTTCCACCCGGCCGATCGCTCACCGAAGGGGAACGCGGTCGCGTAGCTGGTGTGCCCGACCTCTTCGCCTGACTCGCCCTTGCGGCGTCCATCAGCGGGCACTCCCGAGAACGAGTCCTGCTCGCCGGGGAAGCCCGCGAATCCGGGGTCCCAGAGGGCGAGCTCCGGGCGGTTTGCCAGGAAAGCCTCGTCCTTTTCGTATTCGGTGTCGCGCACGATCAGTTCGTTGGTCTCGGCCGGGCTGATAGCTTGCTGGGCTTCGAGCATGCCGTTGAAGATCAGCACCGACAGGATGTTGCCGGTGTTGTCTTTGACGAGCCCGGGGTTGCTGCCCGAGTCGATCGTGTTATTTGCCAGGTCGATCGAGCTGGGGCGGGGGAAGTCCCCGTCGTGCTGACCGGCCCAGACGATCATGCCGTGCACGATCGAGCGGACATGGGTCGAGTCCTTGGCTTGCAGCGCGGAGCGGCGGGCCGCCCCGAGCGCCGGCACCAGGATCGCGATGAGGATCGCGATGATCGCGATCACCACGAGCAGTTCGATGAGTGTGAAACCCCAACGACGCGGCGACTGTCCTTGCAACATGACGCTTCCCTCCGGCCCCGCTTGCGAGCCCTTGCTGCCCTCGGTTGATACTTCTCGAATCTGATACGTCCCAGAATCAAAGCGGGTCCGCCGCCGTGAGGCGACGGACCCGTGCGTGTGCGATGTCCGGGAATCTGCTCCCGGCAGAGTTCGCGTGAAATCAGTCGTAGAAGACGTCGATGCTGGCGCCCGAGTTGTTGCCGGTGCTGTAGTTCCTCACGAAGAACGAGCGGAGGTAGGCGTTGGCGTTGTTGGCGTTGCCGGTCAGGTTCTCGCTGTCCTGCTTGGTGCGGTCGGTGTCCTTTTCGTTGACGAAGAGGTTGTCGCGCTGCGAGCGGCTCTGAGGGGCAAGCGTAGAGAACGTGTAGACGATGCCCTCGGGATCGGGCGACTTCTCGAACTTGACGTGGCTGTCGTTGTAGCCGATGTTGCCTTCCCACTTGGTGCGGGTGCCGTGGATGAGGAGGGTGTTGGAGGTGAGGCCGACCTCGGTGTCGTAGGTGTTGTTGTTGCCGCTGTCCTGAATGAGCTGCCATGTGCCGGTTTCTGCACCGCCAATCAGCTCGTAGCTCGGGCCACGGTTGCCCAGCGCGGCTTCGGTCGAGGTGAAGGTGTTGGCCCAGCGAGCGCGGCGCTTGCTGAAGGGCATGGAGTGGGCGTACGAGAACCCACCAGCACCCTCGAGCCCGGTGAAGCGGCTGTCGTCCTCGTCCTCGGGAGTGGCGCGGAAGCCGGGGTCCCAGAGCGCGAGCTTCTTGTTGCTGCCCGAAGCGGCGACGGGCTCGTCGAACTGGTACTCGTCGTACTCACGGATATCGCCGTTGACCTCGGCGGGGCTCACGAGCATCTGAGTCGGGAAGAACGCGTTCCAGATAAGCACAGAGATGATGTTGCGGGTGTTGTCCTTGATCTGGGTCTCACCGGCGTCAGCGACGGTGTAGTGAGATTTGTCCAGCTTGCCGGGCAGGGGGTAGTTGTCGTCGTTGTTCTGGGCGAACAACGCCAAGCCCTGCATCATGCCACGGATCTGGCTGGAGTCCTTGAGCTGACGGGCGGTGGCGCGAGCCTTGCCGAGCGCGGGCAGAAGGATGCCGATGAGCAGCGCGATAATCGCGATGACCACCAAGAGTTCGATAAGGGTAAATGCACGATTCTTCATGGATGCACTCCTGTGCGTTGCGTCCCGTCGGCACACCCCGAGGGAACAGATACAACTCAGATTCTTCACAGGGTGCCTCAATCACCTCTCGGACACACCGCCCGAGATCGCGGAGACAATCCCACCAACGACCATTTCGGCAAACCCCTCAACACGACGAAGGACACGGTGTGTGTGCCCATGCGGCGAGCGAGAAAGCTGCCCGAGTTGTCGGCAGGCTGTCAATCCCCGGTCGGGACGAGAATGGCGGCCGATGAAATCAGCCGCGAAAAAGGACGTTTGGAAACAACGCCGACCGAGCCTTGCACACGCCTGCCTTCGCACATGCGACATACGATACGCTATCAACCGATATCCGGCTGTCAAGCCCTCTATGTTCCCATAGCGCTGCGATGTTCCCGAAGTTCTCAGGAAAACCAAACAATGACCGATCAAACATCAGCCGAAAGCCGAATCAAAGAGCTCGGCATCAAACTTCCCGACGCCCCGACACCAGTCGCTGCCTATGTCCCGGCCCGCCACGTCGGGGGGCTCCTCTTCGTCAGCGGCCAGATCCCCATCGCTGATGGCACCCTGCTCGCCACCGGCCGCGTCCCCGATCAGGTCAGCGAAGAACTTGCCCGCGCCTGCGCCCGCCAGTGCGCGCTCAACGGCCTCGCGGTCGTCAAAGCCGCGCTCGGCTCGCTCGATCGCGTCAAGAGCGTCGTCCGTGTCGGGTGCTTTGTCGCGTCCGAGCCCGGCTTCGGCGGCCAACCCGGGATCGCCAACGCGGCAAGCGAGTTGCTGGTCGAGGTCTTCGGCGACGCCGGCCGCCACGCCCGGGCGGCGATCGGGGCGGCCTCGTTGCCGCTGAATGTACCGGTGGAGATCGAGTTCGTCTTTGAGGTTGACGCTGTTGCTGGGGAATAATGGCTCAAGCAGGACCGCTACGCTCTGCGTATGAGTACCGAAGAACCAAAGCCCGGCAAGAAACGTGCCTCGGGGCCGCCCAACGTGATGGCCGACCTCTTGAGCAAGTCCAAGGTCGCCGACGCCACCCCCTGCCCCAACTGCAAGAGCTACATGACCGGCGAGAGCGTGATTTGCACGCACTGCGGCTACAACTCGCAAACCGGCAAGAACATCAACACCCGAGTCATCGACGCACCGAAACAGAAGAAAGCCAAAGCGCAGCGTGGCTCCTCCTTCAACTTTGACCCGATGCTCACGGTCTGGGCCATGGCGCTCTTCTACGGCGCGATGAGCGTTGGTATCTTTCTGTTGCCCGACCTCTTCATAGCACTCGTGCTCATCGTCGCGGTCGCCGGCCTGATCGTCGGCATCACCGTGCTGGTCACAACCTTTCTCGACGGCGATATCCTCTGGGGCGTCGTCATGCTGATCCCCGTGATCAACATCGCCTCGATCTACTACATACTCGCGCTCTACCAGCGGCCCGTGCTCAAAGCACACTGGATTCTCGCGGTCTGTGCCAACATACTTGTCGCCGTCCTGGCGACGTCGTACGGCCCGGATGTTGCCGAGACTGCGAAAGCTGTTTCCGCTGTGTTTTTCAGCCACTTGGCGTAGAGCGATTTGCGTATTTTGTTTCTCTGGAGTTGGATAGTAGTTGTCCCCTCGCTTGCGCGAGGGGCTCTGCTTAAGGTATCGCGCGTACGGAGAAAAGAGCCCCTCGCGCGAGCGAGGGGACATGCGATTTATCTGAAAACCAGAAATGACAACGGGTGTGTCTTCAATACACGTGCAAGACGCCCTACAACGGCCGCCGCGGGCTCAGTGCCGCGTTTGCCAGCAGCAGCCCGGTGACCAGCCCGACCGCGACCAGCACCATCGCAAACGCCGCCTCTACACCGCCGATGGTGTCGTTGTGGACGAACGAATCGACGCTGCGGAACCCGATCGACCCGGGCACGAGCAGCATGATGCCCGGGACCGACGGCACCGCCGAGGGGCGGTCGGCGAGCCGCGCCCAGCCGTTGGCGGCGAGCCCGATCACAAATGCTCCGAGGCACGCCCCGAGCTCCGGCCCCAGGAGCACCGCGCCGAGCCGGGCGCCGCCAAACCCCAG
The DNA here is from genome assembly GCA_964394895.1 of uncultured Phycisphaeraceae bacterium. Classification (GTDB taxonomy): domain Bacteria; phylum Planctomycetota; class Phycisphaerae; order Phycisphaerales; family UBA1924; genus PNC22. Next base: position 26,207 of record CAYMZJ010000026.1, read on the forward strand.
CGCACCGGCGGGCAGAATCACCAGCAAGTCGCTCGGCTTGGCCCGGAACAGCACCCCGAGCGCCAGCGGCGCCACGAGCAGCGCCCCGACCAACGCGACACCCGGCAGCGGCACCACCGGGTCGCTCGCCACGCCGTAGAGCCCGATCGCTGCCCGTTGCCCGACCGCCACTCCAAAGCCCAGCGCCACGAAGATGGTCAGCGCGCCCATGAGCCGCGCCGTCCCTGCCGCGAGGTGCCGGGTTGCGAGTTCGGCAACCGCGGTTGTCAGCGTCAGCCCCGGCACCAGCGCGATCACCGCGGCGAGCGCAACCAGCGACGCCGACATCGGGGTCATCGCGGTCGCCAGCGCCCCAGCGAGGAACGCCGCGACGAACCCCACCACGAAGTCCATCAGCCTCGCCAGGTGCCGGTGCCGCGCGACAGCCTGCAGCACAACCCCCACGACAAACCCGACCAGCGCCGCCCCGACCACGTCGCGCCACCCGCCGCCGAAGAAGACCCCCGCGGTCGCCGACGCCGCTGCCTGGGCCATCACCATCGCCAGCGGGCCGTACCTGGAAGGCTCGGCAACAACCGCGTCGAGCCGTGCCAGCCCTTCGGCAGCCGTCGCCTTGTCATCCAGCACATCGCGCAGCACCGCGTCGATCTGTGATTGCTTCTCGAGGTTGACCTCGCCGGATTCGAGCCGGAGCAGGTGGGTGCGTTGCTCGCCGTCGGACCCGATCGCGGCAAAGACGGCGGTCGGGGTGGCAAAGAACTGGGCCTCCATGCCGAGGTGTTTGGCGCAGCTCATCGCGGCGTCTTCGAGCCGGTGTGCGGGGATGCCGAACGCGGCCATGAGCAGCGCCAGCCGCAGCACGAACCGTTCGCAGACTGCCGTATCCGATGGGGGGGGCGTGGGGGATGGGGGGGAAGGTGTGTGGGTTGGTGTGTGCATCACGAGCCCTGATGCTAGAGCACCTGCATGGCAGATATTGCGCTCGGGGTTGGGGTGGGGGTGGCACGGAGAGCATCCCTCGTGCCACCGAGATCGGCTCGGCGATCTCGGTGCGCTGATCCCAGGCGACCGGAAGCACCGAGGAGCGTCTCAAAGCCGCCACACCTCGGTGGCACGGTGGGGGTGGGGGTGGGGGTGGGGGTGGGGAGGCTCGTTCCGGTGCCGCGAAGGCTGTCTCGGCAGGAGGAAAGGCTTTCTTTGCAGGAGCGGCAGCTCTTTAAGCAGCTGCGGCAGCTCTCTCCGCAGCTACGGAAATGATCTTCGCTCTCCCGATAACCCGCCAGCGATGGTCCGCGAACACAACGCCACGATTGGTTACCGCTCCTTGACCGACCGCCGCCGTTGCAGCTCGGCACCTACAAACGGCTCGATCTGCCCTTGCAGCACCTTCTCGTAGTTCGATTCCTCGTGCCCGGTGCGGTGGTCCTTCACCCGGTTATCGTAGAAGACGTAGCTGCGGATCTGCGTCCCCCAGCCGCGCCCGACGTCGCCGCCCTTGGCTTCCATCAGCTCGGCCGCCCGCTTGTCCTCGGCCATCTGCTCGAGCTTGGCTTGCAGGAGCGTCATCGCCTGCCTTTTGTTCTGCGATTGCTCGCGGTGGGTGCTCGCGACCACCATAAACCCCGTCGGCCTGTGCACAATGCGGCAGGCCGACGCGACCTTGTTGACGTTCTGCCCGCCCGGACCCGACGACCGCGCAAAGAACGTGAAATCAAGCTCGGTCTCGGGGATCTCGAGCTTTGACTCCTCAAACTCGGGAGTTACATCAACCGTCGCAAAGCTCGTCTGCCGCTTGCCCTGAGCGTTGAACGGCGACACCCGCGCCAGCCGGTGCGTCCCGTGCTCGCACGCCAGGTTCCCGTACGCATACGGCCCCTTGATGTGCAGCGTCACGTGGTCCACCCCGACCTCGGTGCCGTAGGTCTTGGACAGCTCCTCGACCTTGAACCTCATCCGCTCGCAGTAATAGAGGTACATGCGGAAGAGCATCTCGGCCCAGTCGTTGGCCTCGGTCCCGCCGTCGCCGGCCGAGATGGTCACGAAGCAGTTGCGGTGGTCGTGCTTGCCCGAGAGCAAAGACTGCAACTCGACCCGCTCCATCAGGCCGCGGAGCGAGAAGAGCGCCTCGTCGGCCTCGATCAGGAGGTCGTTGTCGCTGGCTTCCTTCGCCATCTCGTAGGCGACCTGCGCATCGTCAAACTGCTCGATCACCGCCTTGAGCGGCTCGATCTGGGCCTTGGTCAGCTTGAGCTTTGCGACGGTCGCCTGAGCGTTGTCGGGGTTGTCCCAGAAGTCCATCGCCGACATCTTCACCTCGAGGTCGGCGAGGGTCGAGAGCTTGGTGTCGTAGTTAAAGAGAGTCGCGGATCGTGACAATCCGCGCCTCAAGATCGTCGATCACCGGCTGGTGTGCGTCGAAGTGCATGGGCGAGCCTCCTGGAACGTGGCGGCAGTCTAGGCGAGAGGGCAATCCGGGCGGCTTGCTGGCAGACTTTTTCCGATCAATGCGCCGAAACCTGAACCCGGCGGCGTTGTACACAGACAAGGGCCGTCCGCCCGCACCATCAACGCCCCAACCGGCTCACCCCGCTCAGGAGATCAACCATGCGTACCAACCGTCTCGCCGTGCTGCTCGCTGTTGCCAGCTGCTCTGCTGCGATCACTTCATCCGCTTGGGCGCAGGAATCACGCGCGTCCGAACTCGCACAACGCTTCGCATTGGAACGGCTCGCTGCCGAGCAGGCCAATCAAAACAAAGTGCTCGTCTCGCTCGACTTCCCCGGCGGCACGCTCAGCGAGTGGGTCGTTGCCCTCACCCAGGCCGCCAAACCTGAACCGGCAAACATCATCCTCCGTGGCGATGCCGCCCGTATCCCTATTGAGCCAACGAAGCTCGACAACGTGCCTCTCTCCGCGGCGATCGACGTTGTTTCGGGTGGCTACCAGGTCGGCGATGCCAGCTACATGGTCTCAAACAGGGAGTACCAAGAAGCCGCGGGCCGTTCTGTCTTTGCGCTGCAGGTGAGCTATGCCGGCCGCCGGGCACCGAAAAGCACCCAACAGCCCGACCCCCGCGACATCATCGTCCTCCAGATCAAGGAGCTCACCACCGCGCTGCCGGGCGATCCGCCCGAGGCCGTCGTCCCCGCCGAGACCGTCCTGACCGCGATCGAGACGGTCCTTGAAGTCGCCGCAGACGACGGCAACACCAACGTCAAGTACCACGCCCCTTCCGGTCTCATCATGCTCGCCGGCCCGGTCCCCTCACTCCGGGCTGCGCAGGAAGTCGTCGGTCAGATGGCAAGTGACATGAGCTTCCGTCGCGACAGGGCCCGGCAGTTGCAGAACAGCCAGGGGCTCGGCCGGCCGGAGTTGCTCGAACGCGACCTCGCCGAAGCCGTCGCCGATCTGGAAATGGCCCGCGTCCAGATGCAGATGGCGACCAAGCGGTACGAAATCGTCGCCCAAAGCCTCAAAGAGGCCGAGAGGCTCAAGGCCGGGGGGTTCGTTTCCGACGGTGAGGTCAGTACCAACCAGCTCCGGCTGATCGAATCCCAAGCCGAGATCGAGAAAGGACGCATCCAGGCCGAACTCAAGCAGCAGATCGTCGAACAGCTCAAACGCTTGCTCGAACGCTCCCGCGCCATCTCCACCGGCGGCGGCAGCGACGAAATCCAGACGCTCCGCGCCGAGAACACCATGCTCCGTGATAGACTCGCCGCGATGGAGGCCGAACTCGTCAAGCTCAGAGAGCTCTTCGCCGCACCGCCCGCCAGCCGTAACCGCTCGGGCGGTGGCAGCCGCTAAACCCCCACCCCCAACCCCCCACCCCCCACCCCGCGTGCCCGACGCACCACCACACCACGAGACCGGGCAGAAAGAGCAGCAGCACGTGAGCGGCACCCCCGGCACCCCCGCCATTCGACTCACCACGCTCCCTGCATCGCTCCCCAGCCACGGGTCCGCGGCCGACGACACGGCCGCGTTGACCCGTGCTGCGGCGCGCGGCGATGCCGCCTCGTTCGCCACGATCTACGAACGCTGGTTCGGCCGCGCGCTCACCGCCGCCCACCGGCTCACCGGGCGCGACGAAGCGTTCTGCCTCGACGTCGTGCAGGACGCGATGCTCCGCGCCGCCCGCCGCATCCCCCCGCTGCCCAGCGAGGCAGCACTGGGCGCGTGGCTCTGCCGGGTCGTCCACCGCGCCGCCCTCGACCGGCTGCGTGCCGAGCGCCGCCGCGCCGCCCGCGAACGGGCCACAGCACCACAATCACGCACCACAGCCCACGCCCCAACCCACGCCCCGGACGCCACGCCATCTGACTCCCTTGACGACGAGATCGCCTGGCTGCGCGCGCGGTTGCGAGAGCTGCCGCCCGACGAAAGCCGTCTGCTCGGCGCCCGCTTCGCCCACGGGCACACGCTTGCGCAAGTCGGTGCGGCGCTGGGCATCACCGGCGACGCCGCCCACGGGCGTATCCGCCGAGTGCTCAAACGGCTCACCCGCCAGGACCCGACCGCCCCCCGCCCGCCCGCAGACCGACAGGACCATCAGCCATGACCAACACCCCGCACACAACGCCCCCTCGCATCGACTCGCTCGACGGGCTCGGCTCCGACCTGCTCTCCCCCGCCGCCCGCGCCCGCCGGGACGCGCTCCGGTCCGATGTTGAGGCTGTGGTCCGCGCCCGAGGCAGCCGCCGCGTGGTCGTTCGGTCTCTCGCAGCGGTCGTGCTGCTCACTTCCGCGACCACGCTCGCGGTCGTCGCCGGCCGGGGCACACCGCCCCTGTCCAGTCCACAAGGCACGCCCATCAACCATGGGCCGTCAAGCCCTCTCGCGCAGGGAGACCAGCACCCCCACCCGGCAGCTTCTCCCAACAACACCCCAACCCCCACCATCTCCCCCACCATCTCCCCCGCCGTCCGCTCCACCACCCTCGTCGGCTACGTCGTTGACGACCCCTCGGTGCTCGACCGCTTTGCAGCGAGTCACTCCGCCTCGCGGGTCACGAGACTGGACGACCGCCAGCTTCTTGACGAGCTGCGGGCGGCCGGTCTCCCCGCAGGGCTGATCCGCACCAATGGCCGTACCCGCCTGGCGTTCCACAACGCCCGCCCCGCCCCCACCGCCGCCCCCACCGCCGTCCCCACCGCTCCCCCCACCGCCGTCCCCGGGGCCGACCCCATACCATGACCGCGTGCCGACCCAGACGACCGAACCCCAGCCCGCTGCCACCACGACCACCGCCCCGGCTCCGGCTCCCGGGCTGGACCCGACCACCAAGCAGGCGGTGAGCCAGGTCTCGGCGACCGCGATGGTCTCGTTGCTCCTGGTGTTGGTAGTGACCTGCGTGCTGGTTCTGCTCATGCTGCGACGCCGCAGCTGCACGGCACGAAAGCGCCGCAAGACCGACCTCCGCACCGACGCCTGGGCCGAGGCTGCCCGCCGGGTTGATCTCGAAGACCACCCCGACATCCCCCGCGAGCCCGGCACCGAATGAGCACCCCCCACCACCCCACCGACCCGAGCACAGACGCCCACCCAACAGAGCCCCTCGCGCAAGCGAGGGGACACCCACACCCCGCGATCGGCCCGCTCCCCTTCGCTGGCGGTCGCCCGATCGCCTGCATCACCGGCGGGGCCCGCCGCGTCGGCCGCGCGATCGCACTCGAACTGGCCGCCCGCGGGCTCGACGTGCTGCTCACCTTCAACACCTCCGAACACGAGGCCCACGCCACCTGCGACGCGATCCGCGGGCTCGGGGTTGACGCCGCGGCGGTCCCCCTCGATCTGGCCGACCCGCCCGCGACACTCGCCCGCGCCCGGCAACTCGCCGCCGCGCTTCCCCGGCTCGATGTACTCGTCCACAACGCCTCGACCTACGAGCCCTCGCCGCTTTCCCCGCCCGACTCGCTCGACCTCGACGCCGCAGCCCGGCAGCACGCGGTCAACGCGCTCTCGCCTTTAGCGCTCAGCGCCGCGCTGGCCCCGTTGCTCGGCGCATCCGGCACCGGCGCGATCGTCGCGATGCTCGACATCCACACCGAGCCCGCCCCCCCACTCCCCCCACTCCCCCCACCCGCGGCACCGGCTTCCAGCCGGTGTGCCCCCCGCCGCGACCACGCCGCCTACGCGATGTCCAAGGCGGCGCTCGGGGCGATGGTCCGCGCGCTCGCGGTCGATCTCGCTCCCCGCATCCGTGTCAACGGCATCGCCCCGGGCGTGATCGCCTGGCCGGAGTCCGGCCCCGAGGCCGACCCCGAGATGCAGGCCCGGTATCTATCGAGGGTCCCGCTCGAACGGGCTGGCACGCCCGAGGACGCCGCCAAAGCCGTGGTGTTTCTGGCGCTCGACGCGACGTACACAACGGGACAGGTGCTGGCGGTAGACGGTGGGCGTGCGCTGCGGTAAACCCTCTCGCCCATGCGGCTGAACAACCCGCCCTCTGGGAGTCGCACAGTTCCCCGAGCCGCCATCCTGTTGCACCGTGTGGGGGTGGGGGTGGGGGTGGGGGTTCGGTGTCGGCCGGTTCCATCATCGCGGGTATATCACACCGGGAGGGCGGGGGTTCGGCGGGGGGTGCCTGGCCTGTGCCGCCGGGTCCGGTGTTGCTGTAGACTGCCTGGGAGTGCGGCGGCCTCAGCCTCCGAGCACCAAGGAGTTATCTGATGATGGAGCATAGAACTCGCCCCATGCGGACCTGTCGCGAAGGAGCGAGGACGACAGCGAGCAAGTACCGCGGCAGCTCCCGCCCACGAAGCTCGCGGTTGCGGACTTTGGGCGGGTATCTTGGACTGCTGACTGCTCTCCTCTTTCTGATTGGCAGCCCCGGATTGGTCGGCTGCTCGGCAGGACTCACGGTTGGCGAGGTGAGGTCGAACTACGACAAGTTCACAGACACTCGCGAGGACTTGGTCAATATTACTGCAAATAGCATGCTCATTCGTCGGAGTCGCGGCTCCTCACCCACACACTATGTCTGGGGAACGGTACTTACCACCATCGGCCGAGAGCCAGCACGGATCGAACGGCTCGTTCTCCTGGCGGACGGCACCCCGATCACACTTCTACCTGATGCGAGAAAGGAACAAGTGGCCGGGTATCTTGGCCTCGGAAACTTTGGCTATGTCGAGGCTATCCAGTACCCCATCACGGCATCTCAAATCCGGACTTGCGCCATGGCTCGTGTGCTTGAAGGCAGAGCATACAGTTCTACACGGACATTTGAAGGCGGTATGTTCAAGGAACAGGAGCATGCGGCGATCCGCAAGTTCTATGAGCAATTCGTCCTCGGTGAAGCAAACTAGTCCGACATGCCAAAGAGGATCACCCCATGGTGCCGCTTATCTCACACCACCCCATAGCCCCAGATGACCAGATCGCAGAGGTAACGACTTACCAAGGGGCTTTGAGTCTCCATATCTACGCGAGAGGATTCTTGGAACTTGCCACGGTCGCTGCACACGCCGCTCTAGATCACAAGACTGCAATCGATGCCATCACCCCTTCAATCATCTACGCCATCCGCCACGCCACAGAGCTATTCCTGAAGCACATGATCGCTCAAATCGAGGAAGAGCACGAGATCGTTGCAGAGGTAACGGGCAAGAATGGCTCGATGGAAGAAGCAGGGACGAACCATCACAATCTGGATCGATTGTGGCGGGAACATCGAAGCACGGTTGTCGATGTATTGGACTATGAAGCCGACCACGCAGAGCACGCTGGTTTCGAGCGTGGCGCGTGGCTTGCAGAGTTTGACGGGATCATCGACCAAGTTCATCAAGTCGATCCTGATGGGCAATCGCTCCGATACCCTGCAAGCCGCCGTGGTGAACCCAATCTTGAAGGGCGAATGGCAGTGAGCATTGCCCAACTGGAGCGATTCGCTCGCCACGCCGAAGAGTGCTTCTCACGCTTCGACCAGCGGAAATGCTGATTCGAAGGCAGCGAGTGGCTCGGATGACGAATCGGTCCCGGGTGCCATCGCTCGGGGCCTCCGGTTTCTCTTCTTCTCTGTCTTCTCCCGCCGCGCAGTGATGCCCATCGGCGACAGGGCGGGCGTTGCCGGGGTCAGGACAGGGACCAAACGCATCAGTTCAAGGACCGAACGCATCAGTTCAAGGACCGAACGCATCAGTTCAAGGACCGAACGCATCAGTTCAAGGACCAAAGGCATCAGCTCAAGGACCAAAGGCGACAGTTCAAGGACCGAACGCAGCAGCTCAAAGACCGAACGGGTGCCGTGAGGGGCAGGGTACGGGCAGATTCTGCGTTCTGGGGCACAGTGGCACCCGACTTTGTTTCATATCTCGCGTGATGTGCTCTGCGCGACGCGTGATGTGCTCCATATGACGCGTGATCTGCTCTGCATGTCGCGTGATCTGTTCCATATGACGCGTGATCTGCTCTGCATGTCGCGTGATCTGTTCCATATGACGCGTGATCTGTTCCATATGACGCGTGATGTGTTCCATATCTCGCGTGATCTACTCTGCGCGACGCGTGATCTGTTCCATATCTCGCGTGATCTGCCCCGCGTGCGGGCTCCTCAGCCGTGCTTTGTAAGATTCTGTGGTCCCTTTGTGCGCTTGGACCAAAGTCGCGCCACACGACGGCCGATATCTCGACGGGTGGCATTGCCACGGCATCCGGATCGAGGCTTCTCGCGGAGCAACTGGCCCACTCACGGAGCCTCGAAGGCGGCTTGCCGGGGTGTTGGAGGGGGCTTGCCGCGTGTCGGAGCGAGAAAGTTCACGGCGCTAGGTGCCAGCCGGCGTTCTGTCTCCATCCACTACACCACTACACCACTGCCACACTCGCCGCGACCGCCGCTCTGAACATCGCCAACCCCGGCGTCTCCCCCCACTCCCCCTGCCGCACACCCGCAGCGAGCCGGGTCCACCATGGATGCCGGTTCCAGTCGAGATACCGCTCGGGGTGAGGCATCAGCCCGAAGACCCGGCCGGTCGCATCGCAGACGCCCGCGACCCCACCACCCCCACCCCCACCACCACCGTCCCCACGAGCGCCCTGCGAGCCGTTGATGTCGGTGCGGTAGCGGAGCGCCACCTGCCCGTTGGTTTCGAGCGCCGCCAGCGTGGCCGCGTCCTTTGCGACAAACCGTCCCTCGCCGTGGGCGACTGGCAGCATCAGCACCTCGTCTGCCCCGTGCTGCCCGGCCATTTCGACCAGAGGCGCGGTCCAGATGCACGGCGACCGCGCGTCCGCCTCGACCCCGACCCAGTCGTCGATGAACCGCGCCGAGGCGTTGTCGGTCAGCGTCAGCACGGGCTCGGCCGCGGTCTCCGGCCAGGACGCGCCGGCCGTCGGCCCGGGCAACAGCCCCGCCTGCACCAGCACCTGGAACCCGTTGCACACCCCGAGGATCGGGCACCCTCGCTCGGCCGCCGCCCGCAGCCGGGGGTAGACCCGCTCGCGGAGCTTGACCGCGAGGATGCGGCCGGACGCGATATCGTCGCCGTAGCTGAACCCGCCGGGCAGCGCGATGAGGTCGGCCGCGTCAAGCACCGCCGGGTCGGCGAGCACCGCGTCGACGTGGACCAGTTCGGGCGTCGCCCCCGCCAGCGCGAACGCCCGCAGCAGCTCGACCTCGCAGTTGGTCCCGGCGGTGCGTACAACAAGAGCCTTTGGCATAGGCATAGCCTATCCACGACCGCACGCATCCGCTCACTGAAAGGGGTCCCGCCCATGCCACAGGTCTTTCCGTTCTCGCCGCTCCAGTACGCCCACGGCCGGGGTGATGTCTCGGCGGTGATCGCCCCGCCCTACGACGTGCTCGGCGAGCCGGACAAGGCCGCGATGCTCGAGCGCGACGGGCACAACATCGTCGCGGTTGATCTGCCCCACGTGCCGCCCAAGGAGCTGGGGCCGAAGGAGGCCTACGAAACGGCCGCCGCGACGCTCGAGCGGTGGATCGAGACCGGCGTGCTGGCGCAGCAGGAGATCCCCGCGATCTACGCCTACCGCCAGTCGTTCGAGTTTCTCGGCAAGCCGTACCAGCGCTGCGGGATGGCGTGTACGGTCGAGACGATGCCTTTCGGACCGCGCAAGGGGGGCGGGGTCCTGCCCCACGAGCAGACGTTCAGCGGCCCCAAGGAGGACCGCTTCGCCCTGATGACCGCGACCAAGGCCCAGCTCTCGCCGATCTTCGGGCTGCACGCCGACGACTCGGGGCGGGCGACATCGCTGACACGCAAACTCATGGACGCCGCCGAGCCCGACATGACCGGAACGACGAGCGACGGGGTGGAGCATGAGGTGTGGACGATCACCGACGCCGACTCGATCGCGGCGTACCGGGACGCGCTGACGGGCGAGGATGTCTTCATCGCCGACGGGCACCACCGCTACATCACCGGGCTCAACTATCTGGCTGCGCTCGAAGCGGCGGGCCCGCTGCCCGCCGACCACCCCGCCCGCCGGTGCATGATGGTGCTGGTGAGCATGTCCGACCCCGGGCTGGCGATCGGGCCGACCCACCGGGTGCTGGGGGGGATGGCCGACTACTCGATCGAGAAGTTCATCGAGGCGGCAACGCACGACCTGGCGATCAAGGAAGTCACGGCAAACCCGTCAGCGATCGAGAACGCGATCGAGCACGCGGCTGTTGGGGTGGGGCACAACGCGCTCGGCCTCATCGACTTTGCCAGCGGGCGGTGCTTCGTCGCCACGACCCACGAGCCCGACGCCCTCGCGGCGATGTTCCCCAAGAAGCCGCCGGCCTGGCGGACGCTCGATGTCGCGGTCATCCAGCACCTGATCGTCGAGAAGATCTGTCAGCCCAAGCTCAACGCGGGCGAGCCGGTCAAGTGGGCGTTCCCCCACTCGGTGGAGGAGGTCATGGCGATCGGCACCGGCAAGGAGACGGGGGCCGGCGGGGGCAGCGGCTTCGCGCAGCTCGCGGTGATCGTGCGGCCGACGCCGCTGGACGCGGTGCGTGAGATCAGCCGCGCCAACGAGCTGATGCCGCAGAAGTCAACGTACTTCTATCCCAAGCTGGCGACGGGGCTTTTCGTGAACCCACTTGGGTAAGAGGCTCAACGCGCAAGCGTGAGCTTCCGCCCCCCCATCGACTACCCGCCCGCCAACCACTCACCCATGCCCACGCCCCCCACGCCGACACACCATTCGCATCAGCACCCGGCCACCCAATCGGAGAGGTAGGCAAGGAAGTCGATCGTGTTGATGTCGCCGTCACCGTTCCAGTCGGCGAGGGGGTCGCCGGCCGACCAGAGCCCGAGGAAGGCAAGGAAGTCCTGAGTATTGACCACACAATCACCGTTGAGATCGGCGGGGCAAACGGGATCGAGGTCGTAGACATACACCGAGCCGGAGTCTGTGTTGGTATTGTCGTCCAAGTGCGCCCCAATCATGGCGGTGCTGCCGGAGACCGAGACAGAGCTGCCCAACCTGTCATTCTCCGCCCCATCGGCAGCGAGCAACTTGGCTTCCTGCACCCACCCCGACCCGTCGTACCGGAAGACATAGGCAGAACCGGAGTCGGTGCCCATGTCGTCATTGTGGTCGGCTCCAATGACGGCCGTGTCGCCGCTGAGGCCGACGCGGATACCGAACTTGTCAGTGGCGGCGCCATCGATGGGCAAGAGCTTGGCTTGCTCGGTCCACACGCCCCCGCTGCGCGTGAAGATATATGCTGAGCCGGAGTCGGTGCCATTGTCGTCGTCCCAGTATGCCCCGATGAGGGCAGTGTCGCCTTCGATGAAGACGGACTGGCCGAAGCGGTCGCCTTCTGCCCCATCGTCGTGCAGAAGTTTGGCCTGTTCGGTCCACACCCCACCGCTGCGGGTAAAGACATACGCAGAGCCGGACTCGGTGCCGTTGTCGTCGTCTTTCCACGCCCCGATGACGGCCGTGTCGCCGCTGAGGGAAACGGATTGACCGAAGAAGTCCTTCGTCGCCCCGTCATCGGGCAGGAGCTTGGCCTGTTGAGTCCAATCGCCCCCGCTCCGCGTGTACACATATGCAGATCCAGAGTCAACGCCGTTGTCGTCGTCGTTCTTTGCTCCGATGAGGACCGAGTCGCCGCTGAGAGAGACGGAAGTACCAAATCGTTCCCAAATCCTTCCATCGGTGGGCACAAGCTTGGCCTGCTGGGTCCACACGCCCCCGCTCCGCGTAAAGACATACGCCGAGCCCGAGTTAAAACCATTTTCGGAGTCTCCATGCGCTCCGATCACGATTGTGTCATCATCGATCGAGACGAAGATGCCGAACTCGTCAAGTTCTGCCCCGTCGTCGGGCAGCAATTTGGCTTGCTGGGTCCACACACCACCGCTGCGCGTGTACACATACGCCGAGCCTGAGTCGGTGCCGTTGTCGTCGTCAAATCGCACCCCGATGACGGCCGTGTCGCCGCTGATCGATATGGAAGTACCGAACTGGTCCGCCATCTCCCCGTCGTCAGCGAGGAGTTTGGCGACTTCGACCGGATCGCAGCCCTGCGCGTGGGCCGTCCCCACCCCCACGACCCCCACACCGCTCAGCCCTACCGCCACCAGCATCGCGGTTGACCCCAGCCGCCGCCCCGACCCCAACCGAACGCTCCCGAACACTCGACCCAGCACAGCTTGCAATGACATAGTGATATCCCTCATCCCATGAAAAAATGCTCGCCCCCCACCCACCGAACCGCTCGACGGAGAAGCGTGAGTACGGAGCATACCAGACCGGCCCGTCATCTCCAAACACGCAGCCGGGCCGGTGGGGCGGGGCCCCCGGGGGCTGTTGCCGGGGTCCGGAGTGCTGCTCTTTGGGCCTCAAGAACTGTTCCCGAGGCCCCAAGAACTCTTCCAGAGGCCTGGGGAACTCCTCTTCAGGCCTGAAGAACTCTTCCAGAGGCCTGGAGAACTCCTCCCCAGGCCTGGAGAACTCTTCCAGAGGCCTGGAGAACTCCTCCCCAGGCCTGAAGAACTGTTCCAGAGGCCTGAAGAACTCCTCCAGAGGCCTGGGGAACTCTTCCAGAGGCCTGGAGAACTGTTCCAGAGGCCTGGGGAACTCTTCCCCAGGCCTGGAATGTTGTTCTTTGTTGCGCTTCGGCCGTTGTTTGGGTCGGGTCGATGGCAAGCCCCGCCGCACGATCGCACCACGATCAACGCGGTTCGCCGCACGATCGGCGCAGAACCGGTTCCGGACTGGAACAAAGAGCAAATAGCAAGGCACAAAGAGCAAATGGCAAATGAGCAAATGGCAAAGCAGGACCGGCACCCTCTTGCTTTGCCATTTGCCTCTTTGCTATTTGCCATTTCCCCCTTCCCCGTTCTGCATTTCTTTTCGGACCGCACTGAAGTCGCCCCCTGCCACGCCCGATAGCCGGGAGAGACAGGCGGATCGCGAGCCGGGGCGTGTGCTCCCGGGCGGGTTCGCCGGGCAAAACAAGGAATCAATTCTTATGTCTGACATACCTGACACCGTGCTCGGTAAAATCGAGTTCTTCGAGCAGCACATCCCGGTCTGGGCGGCAGACCCCGTCTCGATCGGGCTCGACCTGGCCGCGATCGCCGAGATCTCCACCCGCACCGGTGCCGCCCGTATCGCCTACAACGAGTCGCAGGCCGCCCGCTCGGCCTCCCGCGCCAGGACCGTCATCCAGACCGACACCATCGAGGGCATGATGGAGTTCGGCACCGCCGTGATCTCCACCATCAAGGCCTTTGCCGATATCAGCGGCGACGACCAAAGCGTCTACGCCGCCGCCGAGCTCTCGCCCGATGACCCCCGCGCCCCGCTGGCCCCGCCGGTCCCGGCGACCGATCTCAACGCCGACCTGCTCAACACCGGCGCGATCAAACTTACATGGAAGGGCACGGTCTCGCACGGCACCTTCTACGCCGTCTGGCGCAGGCTCGACAGCGAAACCGCCTACAAAACCCTCGGCTCGGTCTCGGCCAAAGCCTTCACCGACACCTCGCTCCCGGTCGGCACCCCCGAGGCCAACTACTACCTCGTCACCCACCGCGACGAACTTTCAAGCGACGCGACCGAGCCCATCACCGTGCGGTTCGGGTCGATCAACCAGACCGGCACCAACGAAACTTCCGGCGAGAGCGGGCTCAATATCGCGGCCTGACGCCGAACACAACAGATGTCTGGGAAGAACGGGACGGCGGGGTGCAGTACGTACACCCCGCTGTCTTTTTTCTGCTGCGCGGCTGATCCTCCCGCCCCGAACTGGAATCCGCCGCCCCGGGAAGGAAGAGAGAAAGACACCCTCACCCCCGCCCTCTCCCAGAGGGAGAGGGAGCAGAGCCCGAAGCGCCAGCCGGGTGCACGACTCCACACACCTGCGGCCATGAAAGGGGTGATGCGTCGCCGCCGGTGCCCGCTGGCCCTTGCAACCCTTGCACGCGGGAGGGGCAGGGAGTATCCTGTGTGAGAGCTTTCTGGAAAGGCCCCGATGGCCGGGAGGCTCGTCGCCCGAGTGCTTTGGGCATCAGCCATACGAGGGACCACCGATCATGACCCGCCTGACTACCGCACTGCTGCTTCTCATCATGCTGCTCGCCCTGCCCACCCCCGCCCCGGCGCAGGGCATCGAGTGGCAGAGACTCAACGAGGAGGTCATGTCTCTCCATGCGCAGGGGCAGTATGACCGGGCGGTGGTGGTTGCCAAGAAAGCACTCGCCCTCGTCGAGAAGACCCCGGGGGCGGACCCGGGGGCCATGGCCCGCAGCCTGGAGGAACTTGCGCTGCTGTATGAGACCCAAGGCCAGTATGCCGAGGCCGAGTTGTTCTTCACCCGCTCGCTGGCGGTCTTGGAGAAGGCCTTCGGTCCCGACGATCTCACCGTTGCCTACCGCCTCAACGACCTCGCCCAGTTGTATAAGACCCAAGACCGGTACGCCGAGGCCGAGCCGCTCTACACCCGCTCGCAGGCGATCGTGGAGAAGGCCCTGGGCCCGGACGCGCGCGCCGTTGCCTCCTGCCTGAAAGACCTCGCGCGGCTGTATCAGGCCCAAGACCGGTTCGCAGAAGCCGAGCCGCTCTATACCCGCGCGCTGGCGATTGTTGAGAAGGCCATGGGCACGGACGATCGCGCCGTTGTCTTC
>CAYMZJ010000027.1:0-40687 GCA_964394895.1 uncultured Phycisphaeraceae bacterium
AGGTCGGTGTGGCGTTGCTCGGCGGTGCGGGCGGCGGTCTCGCCGAGGGTCGAGAGGCGGGTCGAGGGTTTGTGGGGCGTTTCTTCGCGGATGATGCGCATCATCTCGGCAAAGCCGCGCTGCATGAGCTCTTTGTGGTCAAAGGGCGTGGTGCCGGTGAGGAGTTCATAGAGCAGCACGCCGAGGCTGTAGATATCGGCGCGGGTGTCGATATCGAGGCCGGACATCTCGGCCTGTTCGGGCGACATGTAGGCGGGGGTGCCGATCATCTGGTTGAACTCGGTGTAGAGCGTTTGCTGGGTGAGTTCCTGGTTGGTGGCTTTGGCAATGCCGAAGTCGATGACCTTGGGGACGGGCTCGCCGTCGTGCAGCGTCACGAGCACATTGCTCGGCTTGATGTCGCGGTGGATGATGCCCTTCTGGTGGGCGTGCTGAATCGCGTTGCAGACGAGGATAAAGAGCTTCAATCTGGCTTTGGTGTCGAGCTTTTCGGTGTCGCAGTATTCGAGGATTGGGATGCCCCGGACGAGCTCCATGACAAAGTAGGGACGGCCGGTCTCGGTGGCGCCGGCGTCGAAGACCTTGGCGATGTTGGGATGGTCCATCATGGCCAGCGCCTGGCGTTCGACATCGAAGCGGGCGATGATGAGTTTGGTGTCCATGCCGAGCTTGATGACCTTGAGGGCGACGCGGCGTTTGACGGGGGTTTTTTGCTCGGCCATCCAGACGGTGCCAAAGCCGCCCTCGCCGATCTGCTGGAGGAGTTTGTAGCGGTCGATCACCTGCCCGGCCTGCTCGGCGGGAGCGTTGGAACCCCGATGGACGCGGCTCATGGTCTCGGTCGCGTCGGGGTCGCGGGCCGGATCGTGGGGGTGGGCGGTCTTGAGGAAGGAACCGGCCTCGGCGTCGGCAGCCAGCAGGGCGTCGACGCGGGCGCGGAGGGACTTGTCGCCCCCGCAGGCGTCGTCAAGAAAGGCCAGCCGCTCGGCGGGGTCTGCGATCTCGCGGGCATCGTGAAAAATATCTTCTGGCGTGCGGGGCATGGATCGGTCCTCTCTTGGAGAGTCTACAGCGTTGTCGGGGGCGTTGGTTCGGCGTTGGTCAGCGGATCGTGTTGGCATCGCGGGCCTGCGTGTCGGCCACCTTGCGATGGTGTACCGCGTTGGTCGCATCGACATCGGTTTCGAGGCTGAACCGCAGCACCGTCTGGCCGAGGGTGATCGTGTCGCCGTCGCTGAGGGTGACTTCGCCTTCGATCTCCCGGCTGTTGATGAGCACGCCGTTCTTGGCTTTGGTCGGCACGACGGCGTGACCCCCATCGACCAGCCGAACCACCGCGTGCTTTCGGCTGACCTTGGGGTCGATGATCTGCATGTCGCGGGCCGGGTCGCGCCCCAGCGAGAGCGTGCGGCTGGCGAGCTCGAAGGTTGTTCCGGCTTGGGTACCTGTGATGATGGTGAGGCTGGGCATGGTTGGTCGCTCCGGTTTGGCAGAGCCCGTGTGGCTCCGTACGGAGGTCCATGCGTCAAAGCCGGGCTGCGCACCCCGGGCTGTGAAAAATATTTATTTGTCGGGGGGCGAGAGGGCCTCAAAGAGCCACGCCCGGGCGTATTTCCAGTGCCGATCGGCGGTGGTCTGGGAGAGCCCGAGCACCGCAGCCGCCTGCTTGAGCGTCAGGCCGCTGAAAAACCGGAGCTTGACGAGCATGGCTTTGTCGGGGTCCTCGGCCTCGAAGCGGGTGAGGGCTTCGTGCAGGTCTTCGAGCCCTTCGGGCGGTTGTTCGAGTGTGATCAGCCCCGGGTCGAGCGTGAGCTTGATCGCCGAACCGCCCCGCTTGGCTGCCCCCTTGGCCCGGGCTCTGTCGATGAGGATCCGCCGCATCGCCTCGGCCGCCGCGGCAAAGAAATGCCCGCGCCCCTCCCAGCCCGGATGCTGCTCGTCGGCGGGGCCTTGCAGGCGCATGTACGCCTCGTGGACGAGCGCGGTGGCTTGCAGTGTCTGGCCGGGCCGCTCCTGGGCAAGCCGGGCGCGGGCGAGCTTGCGGAGTTCGTCATAGAGCAACGGCAGCAGCGCGTCGGCCGCCTGCCGATCGCCAGCGGCGGCTGCTGCCATGAGGATCGAGATGGGATGGTGCTCGTGGGGTGTCACAGCCTGATGATACAGGCGGGCGTGAGGCTCGGTCAGTCGAGTGCCTTGAACGGGAAGAGTGTTGACGGCGTGTGCTGTTCACGCATGATGCGCGCAGCTTGGGCGACCAGATCGGGATGGTCTGCGGCGACGTTGTGTTGCTCTCCCGGATCGGCAAGCAGGTCGTAGAGCTCGAACACGTCTGGGTTCTTCTTGAGCGTCGGCCGGATCGCCTTCCACCTGCCGCTCTCGCCGAAGATCACCGCCTGCTGGCCTTGCCCCTCCGGGAACTCCCAATACATGAAGGACCGTTCGATGGTTTCGAGTTCTCCCCGCAGCACTGGGAGAAGGTTGATGCCGTCGAGATGTGCAGACCTGTACCACCTCTCATCCAGTGGAGCCGATGTCTCACCCGCCGCGTCGCCCATCGGCTCGGAGCGCCGATCCACCAACGCCGTCAGCGTCACCATCCAATCCGGGTGATAGCTCGGCACCGCGTTCTCGCTCCCGGCCTCCACCACCCCCGGCCACCGCACCACCGTCGGCATCCGGATCCCGCCTTCCCACAGGTTGCCCTTGTGCCCGCGCAGCTCGCCGAGCGAGTTGAAGAACTCGCGGTCAACGCCGCTGACATAGGTTGTCCCGTTGTCGCTGGTAAAGACCACCAGCGTGTTCTCAGCAAGCCCCAACTCATCGAGCAGGTCGAGCAGGCGGCCGATATTAGAATCCATGTAACTGATCATCGCGGCATAGGTCGCACGCGGCGTCGCGTTGGGCAGATAGCCACGGTTCCCCAGATAGTGCTCGGTGTCCCACTCGTCGGGATACGAATCCACGAACTCCTTCGGCGCCTGCAACGCCACGTGCGGGATCACCGTCGGGTAATAGAGAAAGAACGGCTGGTCGGGCTGCTCCTCATGCTGCTCTCGCACCCATCCCAGCATCTCGGCGGCAATCTCGGTCGGCGCATACATCGCCCCCCGATACCGCTCGTCGTACTCCGCCTCGCTCGCCAGCGGCTCTTTGATCCGCTGGTGCGACGGGAAGTACCGGTTGCCATCAAGCACATCGACATCGTGGTTCCGCCACAGGTGGGTCGGGTAATAGTTGTGCGCGACGCGCTGGCACAGATAACCATAGAAATGATCGAAGCCCTGGTTGTTCGGGTGCCCGGTCGAGCCCGGCCCGCCGAGCCCCCACTTGCCGAACGCCCCGGTCGCGTAGCCCGCTTCCTTGAACATCTCGGCGAGCGTGAAGTCCTCGTCGGGGATCGGCCACTGCCCCTCGGGGCTCTCGGGATCCCAGGTGCCGCCGGGCGTCGGCTTGTTGCCCCGGATCGTCGCGTGCCCGGCGTGCAGCCCGGTCATCAGGATCGACCGCGTGGGTGCGCAGACCGCCGAGCCCGAGTAGTGCCGCGTCAACCGCATCCCCTCGGCCGCGAGCCGATCGATGTTGGGCGTCCTGATCTTCTCCTGCCCGAACGCCCCGACCTCGTGGTAACCCAGATCATCTGCCATGATGAAGACGACGTTGGGCGGGCGGGGGTTGGTCTTTGCTGCGTGCGCAGAACTCGACAGCTTTCCGCCTTCTTGCGCTAAAGCGGGCCGGAGCAGGAACACAACCAGTATCCCGATGAGTACGTTTCGGAGCGTGTGCATCTGTGCATGGTACACGAGAATCACCAAGAGGTGCCCGATGCCCGCGACCGCACACACCACGAGTAAGCACACTACTCCCACCCCCGGCCCCGCCGTCGGCCCCCACCCCCACCCGCTCCAGTGCATGCAGGTCTGGGGCGACAACCGCGCCGCCGACAGCGGCGTGGTCATGCCCGGGCTCGACGCCTGGGTCCACAGCCACCCCGCCGGGGCCGCCGACGCCGGCGGTGATGTCTACTACGTCTCGAGCTGCGCCACCGGCCGCATCATCCGCCTGCTCGTCGCCGACGTCTCCGGCCACGGCACTTCGGTCGCCGAGATCGCCGGCAAACTCCGCGCACTCATGCGAAGGCACATGAACCAGGCCGACCAGCGCAAGCTGCTCGCGCAGATCAACCATGAGTTTCTCGGCCTTGCCAGGCTCGGGCAGTTTGCCACCGCCGTGGTCATCAGTTGCTGGACGCCCACCGGCGAGTTGACCGTCTCGATCGCCGGCCACCCCAGCCCGCTGCGCTTCCGCGCCAAGACCGGCGCGTGGGAGCCGCTCTTTGCCGCCGGCGAGCACGCGAGCGTACCCCTGGGGCTCGACGACGACGCCGATTTCAAGCAGGTCAAGGTCAAGCTCGACCGCGACGACATGCTGCTGGCGTTCAGCGACGGGCTTATCGAATCGCGCAGCACCGACGGCACCATGCTCGAACAGCACGGCGTCATCGACATCCTCAACCGGCTCGATGGGCGCGCGCCCGACGCCCTCGTGCCCGACCTCATCGACCGCGTCGCCGACCGTCGCGGCGGGGCCGAGACCGAGGACGACACCACCGTCATGCTCATGCGACCAAACGATCTGCGGCACAAAGCCTCGCTGCTAGGCGGGTTTGCCGCGGGGCTCCGGCTGATGCGAGGGATGCTCGGCTCGATCGGCAGGCCCGGTGCTGCCCCGCTTCCCGATACCAACCCCGCCGCCATGCTCGGGGCGTTCAGCGACCGGTTCAACACCCCAAACCGCTGACCGGCACTCCATTCCTATCATCACGGCGTGAATCCAGAAACCCCCACACCTATTCCTCCCACCCCGGGTGCCACTGGGCAAAGCCCAGTGCCGAACCGCCCAACCTCTCCTATCGCCCGCGCTGCGCTGTCCACCACCCCCACCACCCCCACCGCCCGCGCCGCGCTCACCAACGCCCGCGCCGCCCTCGACGCCCTGCTTGCCGACGCCGCCGCGGTGCAGCGGATCGAGACCGTCGCCCGCGTCATGGCCGACTGTTTCGCCGCTGGCAACAAGATCCTCGCCTGCGGCAACGGCGGCTCGGCGTGCGACGCGATGCACTTCTGCGAAGAGCTGACCGGCCGCTTCCGCGACGACCGCGACCCGCTCCCCGCGATCGCGTGTGTTGACGCCGGGCACATCACCTGCACCGCCAACGACTACGGCTACGACGCGGTCTTCGAGCGCTGGGTGCGGGCCCTGGCCAAGCCGGGGGATGTTGTGTTCCTGCTCACAACCAGCGGCAACTCGGCGAACGTCGTGCGTGCGGCAACCGCCGCCGGCAAGATCGGCTGCACCCGCGTCGCGCTCCTTGGCAACACAGGAACCGCACCCGGCGGCACACTCGCAAACACCTGCGAGCACGAATGGATCGTCCCCGGCACCACCGCCGACCGCATCCAGGAGCTGCACATGCTGCTCCTGCACACGGTGATCGAGTGTGCCGAGGGTTTGCTGTGACGGCGAACCATGCCGCCCGGAGAAAACGTATGTCCACCATGCGGAACATGCTGCCATTGCTTCTGGTGCTCTCCGCCACGCTCGCCGTTCTGCAAGCCTGCGAGCGCACCGGCTCTTCCCCCCCACCTCCGGCTGCCGAAGCCGAGACCGAAGCCGCCCCAAACGACACCTCCCCTGAAACCGTTCCGTTCGAGACACCGCAGTCCCGGGTCGAATCGATCGCCGAGTCGTTTGAAGACGCCGGAGTCCGTGTCGATATCGGCGAGGTGCGGTCCCCGTTTCACGCGCTGGTGACCACCTCAAATGGCGAGGACCACTGGAGATCCGCCGGGGTCTTTGTTGATCCGCTCACCCTCGCCGTCTCCTACGAGGTCATCGACGAGGCGATCGAGATCACCATCGACCTCGGCAACTGCGAAGATGTCGAGGTGCTCGGCGTGGTCGGGGTTGACCCTTCGCACCGGATCGCATTGATCGGGCTGGCGACACCTCCCGTCGGGGTCGCGCCGCTGCCGATCGGCCAGCCCCCGGCACCGGGCGATCGGCTGGGGCACAGGTTCGTCTTCACGAAGCTGCGTCTTCCCTGCGGATTTGCGAGCGGATCACACCCCGACCGCATCACCGTGCTCGATGTCCGTGACCTCGAGGGCTTCGGACTCACACCGGTGATCGATGTCGAGCACGGCTTCGCGGGGGAGTGCTCGCCGATCGTCAACGCCGGCGGCGAGCTCGTCGCCCTGCTCGCAGAGAAAGCGGCCGGCGCGAGTTCGCTGACCTTCCCCGCCGTCATGCTCGCCGAGATCGATCGGCACGCCCCGATCGCGCCGGCTGCGTACGCCGCACGAGAGCGGAACCCGGCCGAAACCGCGATCCTGCTGCGACACCGGGGGGAGCGGCTGCGCGTCGCGGGGGACCACCGCGACGCGTTGGCGCTGCTGCAAGAGTCCGCTCGGCTGGCCCCCGACGACTGGAATGTGCTTTACGAGCTTGGGGTTTGCCTCGACATGACCGGGCAGCCCGGCCCGGCCCTTGAGGCACTTGCCCGCTCGATCGAGATTGAGCCCGAGTTTGCCGAAGCCCAGTACAGCTTGGGGATCGTGCACCTCAGCGCCGGGCACCCCGCGGCGGCAATCGCTCCGCTCCAGCGCGCAGTTGCGCTTGATCCGAACTACGCCAACACCGCGGCGATGCTCTCGGCCGCGTTCCACGGCACAGGCCGACTCGAAGAGGCGCTCGCCGCCGGTGAGAGGGCGATCGTCCTGGAGGGCAACGAGCCAGGGCACTTTGCCAACCTCCGGATGATGTACGGCGCCACCGACCGGCACACCGACGCCGCGCGGGTCGCGAGGCTGTGGACTCAGACGTACCCCTCCGACCCGAGCGGCTGGCAGACTCTCGGCGAGTCGTTGCTGGCACTCGATAAATATGCCGGAGCCGCCGATGCCTTCAGGCAAGCCATCGACCTCGGTTCAACCGACAGCCGCACCTACCAAATGCTGATTGTCTCGCTCGGGCAGGCCGGCCAGTTGGACCGGGCACGCGGAGCTGTGGACGAGGCACTCGAACGCCACCCCGGCGACAAGGTGTTGCTGCAACTCCGGGCATTCATCGAACGCGACGGCTGAGTACCACTGTCTGACTCCGCCGGCCGGGTGCTCTGTCAGGCCGCCGGAGGCCTACCGGCATTCGTTCCAGACGTTGAGGAAGCAGGTGAAGTCCACGATGTTGATTGTGCCGTCACCGTCGCAGTCGGCAGACGGATCAGAGAGAATCCAAGCATTGAGGAACGCCGAGAAGTCCTGGGTGTTGACGGTGCCATCACCGTTGAAGTCGGCGTAGCCACAAGGGTCGAAGACCTCTTCGCCCCAGAACTGGACCATGGCACCCAGGGGTTCGGGGCAGAGGTCGAAGTCGTAGGTATAGCACTCGGCGGTGGAGTGAAAGCCGTCCGCGTTGTTTGTGTCGTCGAGTTGCTCGGTGACCTGAGTACCACGCATGGTGTTGGAAGCACCGTTGGCATCGCCGGTGCCCCAGAGCATGGGCTGGGCACACGTCGCGATAACGAGACCGCCCGAGCTCGTGACATCCTGCCCAAAGATCAGGATGTGTGAGCCGGTGCCGCCCGCAGGGATCGGCCATGTGCCGGTGGAGAGTTCCATGTTGGCGTAGAAGTAGCCGGAACCACAGTACAAAAGGCCGAAGTCGAACAGCCACCCGCTGTAGTCGAAGCTGTCGGCTTCACAGAGGACAGATTCCTGGGTGAAGACAGCGATCATGCAGGTCTCGTCGTTACCGGTGCCGGCGCAGGTCCACGCCCAGGCGAAGTCAACGCGGGAGAAGCCCGCGTTGAGGTCGGTGTTCTCCCACACGGTGTGGTCGGCGGTAGTGAACATGTTGCAGTAGCCGGTGCCGAAGAACCAGCGGCTGTTGCTGTAGGTGAAGCACCCGTTGGTGTCGTCCATGAAGCCGTCGCTGTCGTCGTCGCCGAAGCAGTCAAAGACGCGGGTGTGCGTGTCGCTGGACACGCCGCCGCCGTGGTAGTCGGTCCAGTCCGACACCATGCGGACCCGGCCGTCCTCGTACCGAACCTTGGCGATACGAACGGGGCTGACCTCGATCGCGTTGCTGAGGCTTTGCAGTTGCGGCCGGTCCTGCGCGATCGCGGCAGAAGCAACGCCCGAGCAGAGTCCCGCGGTGAGACAGAGTTTCCTGGCGTTCATGGATAGAACTCCTCTTCGTAAAAGGGACCCTGTCGAACTTTCTCCCCGCCCCGCGCGAGGACACACCTCCATCGCTCCCGTATACCGACAAGCGGGGCCGGTGTCAAGCCCCGATCGCACCCCCAGCCGGGGGCACCGATCCTCCGCTTTGGCCTGTCCCCTGCCCCACCGCCGACCGCATCCAGAAGTTGCACATGCTGATCCTTCACACGGTGATCGAGTGTGCGGAGGGGCTGCTGAAGGGGTGACCCACCTAGAGGAGGCTGGCGAGCCTCAGTGATTCAGCTCAGCCCACCACCACGGATCAGTGCGACGAGCAGGAACAGCACCACACCGAGCACTGCAACAGCCCGAGCGCCACCAACCCCAGCCGACGGCCGGACCGTGCCACACGCAGCGGTGTTTCCCTGCATTCGGTGCTGTCGTCGTCTGACATTGGCCGCTGCCTCCCCCCCCTCCCAGCGCCTCCGCCGCCCGCTCACGATCGGTCAGCACCCGGCCACCCAGTCGTTGAGGTAGGCGACGAAGTCTCGGGTGTCGATGACACCGTTGTCGTCCCAATCAGCCAGGGGCTCCCCGGCCAGCCACGCATCGTAGAAGGCGAAAAAGTCGTCGGTATTGACCTCGCCGTCGCCATCGAGGTCGGCGGGGCAATCGTTGCAGCGGAGATCAAAGAGGTACATCGAGCCGGCATTGACACCATTGTCGTCGTCAGCCGCAGCGCCGACAAATACAGTATCGCCATACACGGCAACATCGCTCCCGAAACCATCCCTCACGGAGCCGTCAGCGGGCAGGAGCTTTGCTTGCTGTGCCCATTCCCCGTCGCCCCGCGTGAAGACGTAGGCCGATCCGGAGATGGCCCCGTTGTCGTCGTCGGCGACGGCAGAAACAACCGCCTTGTCGTCATCGAAGCTCACCCGTTTCCCAAACAATGCATACTTCGGCCCGCCATCGGCCGGGAGGAGTTTGGCCACCTGGGTCCACACGCTTGCGGTCCGTCTAAAGACATACGCCGAACCAGAACGGACACCATCGACCTGATCGTTGGGCGCCCCGATCATGATCGTGTCCCCGTCGATCCTGACGGACTTGCCGAAGTCGTCGGCGTACCCGCCGTCATCGGCCGTCAGCATCGCTTCCCGGTTCCACCCACCGTCGCGGAACACGAAGACATCGGCGGTTCCAGATTCAACCCGTTCGTCGTTCTGTCCACCCGGCGAACCTATGACGGCGGTGTCGCCGCTGATCGACACAGAGGTGCCGAAGTTGGCATAGATGTTCCGGTTGCGGGCGAACACCTTGGCCCGCTGCGTCCAAACACCGCCCTCGCGGGCAAAGAAGTACCCCGCCCCTGCATCGTTTCCTCTCGAGTCTTCCGTCCGGGCTCCCACGACGATATTGTCGCCATCAACGGCAACGCTATAGCCGAATCTGTCTTCAGTTTCACCGTCGGCGGCCAGCAGCTTCGCTTGTCTGCTCCACTCTCCGCTCCCGTTCCTGACAAAGACGTAGACGGCTCCGGCGGTCTCCCCGTTGTCATCATTTGCATATGCCCCGACGGCGAGCGTGTCTCCACTGAGGGAGACGCTGCATCCGAACCTCTCCCTCAACGTACTGCCTGAGACCAGTTTGGCTCGTGGCAACCACACGCCATCGGTGCGTACAAAGACAGAGACCGAGCCGGTCAGTTGGTCGGCCTCATTATTCTCATCGAACTGCACCCCTACCACCACCGTATCACCCCGGAGAGCGATGGCGGATCCGAACCGGTCCCCCTCCGGGGTCTTATCGTCGGCGAAGATCTCAGCTACCTCAATCGGATCGCACTCCTGCGCGTGAACCGTCCCCACCCCCACTACCCCCACTACCCCCCCCACCATCACCGCCATCACCGCCATCACCCACCCCAAGAACTCCGACCGGCCCCGCCGCCAAAGCCCTCCGCCAGCCAAACGATCCGACGCAACCCGCGATGCCATGGCGTGCCCTTTCTGCTTGAATCCAGCCGAATCGACGTCCCCTGCCGAGGCCTGTTCCCAAGGCAGCGTCCTGCACGAGTCTACCGGGGAATCGGGGCTGCGCCAACACCTCTGTCGGACCCGAGAGCCCGGCCAGCCCTGCCAAGTGCCTTACCCACGGCTTGGCGCGGGCGGGATTGACGCGGCTCGGCCCTTGGCCATCAATCCCGCCGGCCCAGAACATGACCGTTGTGCACCACAACACGGCCATTGTGTTCTGCAACACGGCCATTTGGTTCCAGAACACGGCCATTGTGCTTTGCAACACGGCCATGCTCTTTCACAACACGGCCATTCTGCTCTGCAACACGGCCATTGTGTTCCAGAACACGGCCATTCTCTCTTACAATGCGGCCATTGTGCTTCATAACACGGCCATTGTGCTTGCCAATACTTGTTATCAAGACCAGAAACGCGCAGTTCCGGCCGGTCTCACAGGTATGTGCACCGCACACACAGGATATATGAAAGGTTTCGCGCTCACCGCTTCAGCCGGACCCGCCGAACGCCGAAACATCCGGCACACCACCCGCCCCGCGCCGGGACCTTCAACCCCCGGTGGTCGTCCTGTGCGGGATGTAACATTTCTCGCAAAGAGAAGGAGTTTCTTATGCCTGTGTTACCGCAGTCAGATATCCTCATGATCGAATGGTTCGAGCAGCGGATCGCCGCGTGGAGCGGCAACGCCGCCGCCATCGGGCTCGACCTTGCTCAGACCACCGAGCTGCTCAGCCGCGCCGCGGCCGCCCGCGTGGTCTACCAGACCGCCCAGGGCGCCCGCAACACGAGCAAGAGCGCCACCGTCGCCTTCCACGACGGCTCGGACAACCTGCGGGGCTTCGGCGCCGACCTTATCAAAACGATCAAGGCCTTTGCCGAGACCACCGAAGACCCGAATGTCTATGTGCTCTCCGACGTCCCGCCCCCGGCCGACCCCATCCCGCTGGGCCCTCCCGGCACGCCCTACAACATGACAACCACCCTCAACAACGCCGGGCACCTGCTCCTGACGTGGAAGGCCGACAACGCCTCGGCAAGCACCGGTGCCTACTTCATGCTCCAGCGCCGCCTCGACACCGAGCAGAGCTTCACCCTCCTGGGCGGTGTGGGCACCAAGAGCTTTACCGACGTCAAAGTCCCGCTGGGCACCAGCCAGGCGATCTACATTATTACCCCCCACCGCGCCGATCTCGTCGGCCAGCCCAGCAACCAGGTCGTCGTCCAGTTCGGGGTCAACATCCCCAGCCCCGGGCAGGAGAACTCGGGCGAGGGCGGGCTCAACATCGCGGCATAAATCCGGCAGAGCCCAAAGGCAAGAACACCACGCGACGCGGGGCCACAAGGCCCCGCGTCTTTTGTTGCAGGGTGCCACTGGGCGCGAGCCCAGTGCAGGACCGTGTCCACCCACGGACCCATGTACCGCGTTGCCGTATCGCACTGGGCTAGCGCCCAGTGGCACCCACTCGTCCCTCCCCGCCCCCCACCCGCCCCGCCACTCGCCCCCCCACTCGCCCCCCCACTCGCCCCCCGCCCGGGCACCGACACACCCGTACAATCCGCCTCACCCCCCACCCCCTCCCCCGCGCTCGCCGCGGGGGAAGAACGAGGACCGCGACAGATGCCGTACTACACCACGCTCGGAGAGATCCCCCGCACCCGCCACACCCAGTTCCGCCGGCCCGACGGGGCTCTCTACTCAGAAGAAGTGTTTGGCACCGAGGGCTTTGTCGGCCCCACCAGCACCCTCTACCACATCCACCCGCCCACGCAGGTCACCGGCTGGACAAACCTCTACTCCACCAAGGTCGAGTACGTCGAAGAGGACGTCATGCGGATGCGGCACCTCAAGACCGTCCCGCTGCGGGCCGAAGGAGACCCCGTCAAAGGCCGCAAGGTCGTCTTCGGCAACAGCGACGTCGAGATGGCCGTCTGCCAGCCCGCCGAGCAGATGCAGTACCACTACAAGAACGGGCAGGGCGACGAGCTGCTCTTCTTCCACTACGGCTCGGGCACCATCCGCACCCAGTTCGGCACGCTCACCTTCGGCAAGAAGGACTACGTCGTCATCCCCAAAGGCATCATCTACAAGATCATCTTCGACGACCTCGCCGACGCCGACCGACCCGAAGGCACCAGCAAAGAACAGATGCCCCTGGGCAAGTTCCTCTGCTTCGAGATCATGAACGCCTCGCACTACGGCCCGCCGCCGCGCTATGTCTCCAAAGCCAACGGCCAGTACCTCGAGCACGCCCCCTTCTGTGAACGCGACTTCCGCATCCCGCAGACGCCGCTCCACTTTGACGAGAAGGGCGACTTCGAGGTCCGCATCAAAGCCCGCGACAGCATCCACAGCTACATCTATCCCTACCACCCGCTCGATGTCATCGGGTGGGACGGGTGCTACTACCCCTACTGCTTCAACATCGACGACTTCGCCCCCATCGTCGGCAAGGTCCACATGCCGCCGCCGATCCACCAGCACTTCGAGGCGCACAACTTCGTCATCTGCTCGTTCTGCCCGCGCGTGCTCGACTTCCACCCAGACGCCATCCCCGTCCCTTACAACCACTCCAACCTCGACTCTGACGAGGTGCTCTACTACGTCGAGGGCAACTACAAAGCCCGCCGCGGCATCGAGTCCGGATCGATCAGCCTCCACCCCCAGGGCATCGCCCACGGACCGCACCCGGGCACCGTCGAGGCCTCGCTCGGCAAGAGCCATACCGACGAGCTGGCGGTCATGTGCGATACCTTCCGCCCGCTCTTCCCGACGAAGTTTGCCCTGGATATCGACGATGTTGAGTATCCCGAGAGCTGGCGGAGCGACCACCACGCCCCCGGCGAGGTCCGCAAGGCCGAGGCTCAGGACAACGACGGGAACGGAGCGGTCAACACCTGGACCTGAGCGGCACCGAACCGCCCGCGACCGCATCGTCCCACGCGTGCCCGCAAATGCACGCCGGTTTGCACCGCGTTGCCCCGACACCGCCGGGGCAACGCGGTACACTGCCGCTCCATGCCGCCCAACCATCCCCATCCCCCAGCGCAGCCTCCCCGCCGTGCCCGCATGGCCGGGGCTGCGGGAGCGATCGCCCTGCTTGCGGGCACCGCGACTGCACAAACCGGCGGCGCGGTCTTCGCCCGGCCTCTCACGGCGGTGATGGCAATCGCAGTGAGCGGGCAGCCGGAAGACCCCATCCACTCGCTCGACCCACTCGACCCCCTCGACATCACCGGCCGCACCTTCTCCGGCCTCCGCCTGCCCCTGGCCCCGGTGCCCGGCGTGGTCGAGTTTGCGGCCAACAAAGCCCGCGTCTGGATCGAACAGCACGGCGACAGCACAACCCAACGCCTCCTCCTCGTCGGCGATGTCTCCGTCACCCTCGGCGGCACCCGGCTCGAGGCCGACCGCGCGGTCGTCTGGCTCGAGCAACTCCCCTCGACCAACCCCGACGACGCCCGGACCTACCAGGTCTACGCCTACTTCGACACCGTCGGCTCGATCGCGGCCGACGCGGGCTCGTCGCTCCAGGCCCGCCGCCTCAGCGTCGACGGCGTGGTGATGTCGGCCAACCCCGTCCGCCTCGCAGCCGACCTCACCGAGCAGGGTCGCCCCCGCGATGCCTTCGTCCGCGAGAGTGAACGCGAGTTCACCCGGTACCTCCGCGAGCTTTTGCTCGGCGCACCGGTCGCGCTCGACGACGTTGAACCCCCGGCCCTGCCCCCCGAGACCGGCACCGGAACACCCGGCCGCTACGCCCTGCCCGAGTCCGACCGCACCCTCCTCGAACGCCCGCCGACGCTCCTTGACGCGGGCGACGAGATCTTCGCCAGAGACGGGCTGCTCACCTTCGATGCCGGGCAGATCGCCCTGGTCACCGGCGAATCTGGGCGGTCGCTCATGCTCACCGAGGGCGTGGGCGTGCTCTACCGTGACATGAAGTCCAAACGACGCCTGCAGATGTCGGCCGAGCGCGCAGTGGTCTTTCTCTCCGACGGCACCGTCAGCGAGCTTGCCAGCTTTGCCACCGAAGACATCCGCGGCATCTACCTCGAAGGCGGCGTCACCGCCAGCGACGGCGACTACACCATCCGCGGGCCGCGCATCTACTACGACGTCCAGAACGACCGCGCCATGATCATCGACGCGGTCTTCTGGACCTACGACCAGCGGATGAACATGCCCCTCTACGTCCGCGCCAAAGCGCTCCGGCAAGAATCCAACCGCCAGTTTGTCGCCGAGCACGCCACCGTCGCCAACACACGCTTTGCACGCCCCCACCTCTCGATCGGCGCCAAGTCGGTCACCATCAACCGCTACACGCGCAACGACGGCTCGACCGGCAGCTCGGTCGATGCCCAGGGGCTCACCATGCGGGCCGGGTCGGTCCCCTTCTTCTACTTCCCCAGATGGGTCGGCGACCCCGAACGCTTCCCGCTCCGCGACTTCCAGTTCGCCAGCGGCACCCGCACCGGGCCGGCGTGGAAAACCGCGTGGGACGTCTACACCGTGCTCGGCATCGAACGCCCCGAAGGGCTCGACAGTGTGTTCATCTTCGACTACTACGAGGACCGAGGGCTCGCGATCGGGACCGATACCTCGTGGAGCACCGACCGCGCGCGCGGCGGCGTGTTCGGTTATCTCATGTTCGACGACAACGGCACCGACCTCACGCCGGGCAGCCGAAAGATCGACGTCATGGGAGAAACCCGAAGCCTGCTGCTCGCCGACAACCGCTGGCGGATCAACGAGCTCTGGTCGCTCACCACCGAGCTCGCGTATGCCTCGGACCCCGGCCTCATCTCCGCGCTGTTCCCGGATATCGCTGAAGACTTCCGTGAGCTGACCACCCGCGCCCGCCTCGAACGCACCGACCACAACTCCCAGCTCGCACTCGAAGCCAAGAGCAACCTCAACGACTTTATCGGCAACTACTACCTGCTCGAAAGCCGCGGCTATTCCGTCGACAAGCTCCCCGAACTCACCTACACCCGCACCCTCGACGACCTCGCTGCCGAGTGGATCCCCGGCGCGATCACCCTCAACAGCGAGTACCGCGCCGGCCAGCTCGCGTTCAACTTTCACGACCCCAAAGCCCGCGAGCTGGGGTTCAAGTTTTCGAGAGTCTCCCAAGCGGCGTTCGGGATCGATCCGGCCGAGTCCATCGCCGACGCCCTCCGCGCCCGTGGGCTCTCTGAAAGCACCGTCTCCCGCTTCGATACCCGCCAGGAAATCGCGGCGGTGCTCGATGTCGGCCCGATCCGCGTCAACCCGTTCGTCGTCGGGCGCGCCACCGCCTACGACACCGCGTTCGAGGAGTTTTCGCCCCAAGAGAGCGACTCGGTCCGCCTCTGGGGCGCAGCCGGGGTGCGGCTCTCGACCACCCTCCAGCGCATCGACAACTCGGTGGACAGCTCGCTCTTTGACCTGCACCGCGTCCGCCACATCATCGAGCCGGGCATCACCATCTGGCACGCCGGCACGACGGTCGACCAGCTCGACCTCCCGGTCTACGACGAATCGGTCGAGTCGCTCGCGGCGGGCACCATCGTCCGCGTCGGCGTCGATCAGACCTGGCAGACCAAGCGCGGCGGCCCGGGCCGATGGCGCAACGTCGATGTCCTCAAGCTCCGCACCGAATACGTCTGGGCATCAGGAGACGCCAACCGCGAGAGCCCCATCGGCCGGTTCTTCGAGGACCGCCCCGAGCTCTCCAACGTCGGTGAGTTTATCGACGCCGAGCTGCTGTGGCAGATGTCCGACCCCATCGGCGTGACCGGGCGGGTGGTCTACGACCTCGAAGGCAAGCACCAGGTGGCCTACTCGACTGTCGGCGTGCTCGTCGATCACGGGTTCGGGCTGCGGTCCAGCGTCGGCCAACGGTTCGTCAACGCTTTGGACTCCACCGTTGTCTTTTACAACATGCGGTACGCATTCACCGACAAGTACCAAGCCACACTCGCGACCAACTACGACACCGCGCTCGACGACTTCGAACGGTTCAGCGCGTCGCTCACCCGTTCCTACCCCAACCTCACCGTCGGCATCGCGTTCACATTCAATAACATCAGCAACGAATCCTCGATCGGGTTTATCCTCTCGCCGCGCGGGCTCGCTGGTGGCCTGGGCGTCCGCACCGGAAACAGCCCGAGCAACCGAAGCTCAAGCTTCGGCGGCTGATGCGTCCCCCGCAAAGACCTTACCCCTCGCCGGAATCTGCTTTGGCTGCCTCTTTCGCCTCGCGCTCACGACGCCGACGCTCCTGCAACGCCTTGCTGTACGCGATCATGCACCCGGCCATCACCGGCGCAGCCTTCTGCCCGGTCGCCTTGCTGAGCGACCGGAGTGACGTCAGCCGACCCTCACGCACGTCGCGTTCCAGATCGATCACCACGTTGTCCACCGCCTGAAACACCGCGCCCCAGATCGCGTACTCATCCGGGGTCTGAGGCAAAAACCGCGACGACATCGGGATGCTCTTGAGAGGAACCACCACTGACCACTGCCCCCGGTCCTGCTGCATCACCAGCCCGAACGGCGGGAAGATCGGCTTCTCGTCCCACAGCACCGCGACGCGCTCATCGTCGATCCATACATAGCTCAGCCGCCCCTCTGCTTCGGTCAGCCACGAGTAGGGATCCGACGCGATCGTCTGCAATATCCCGTTCCAGCGGTCCTCGTCCCCGGCTGGAGGCCCGCGCCGCGAGCGCCCCACGTTCGCGGTCAACTCCTGAAACAGCCCGACACCCCGCCCGGCTCTGGCTTCCTCCTCGGCCTTGGCGCGCATCGCTTCGACCTCTTCGGGAAACCTCTCGTTGATCGCAATCGCGAGTTCTTGCAGATGACCCAGCACCGAACCAAATCGAGCGTACACGCCTTCCATCTCCGGCTCGTCAACATAGAGCAACTCGGTGAGACGTTCCGCTTCGTTGTTGAGGACCATCTGCCTGGCCGCTTCCAGCACCGCGTCGGGGGTCGAGCGGTCGTACAGGGTCTTGGCTTTGGGTCCAAAGAACACCGACCCCAGCCCGATCCCCGTGCCCACCAGCACTACCAGGCTCGCCAGAAAGATCAGGAAGCTCTTGCCCGCGCTGTTTGCTGCTTGCTCGGTCATCGGTCGAACCCTCCGCAATATGCCGCTGCCGGGTGCTGTCTCGGCACACCCCGCGTGCGCATGGTACAGCACCGCCCCTGACGCTGAAAATATAGTTCGGGATCGACGACGCGGAGTTTCACAAGGGCAAAGTCGCCCCCCGGGGGAGACCGATCTACCCCGACCGCTGCCCACCCGCGAGCAACTCGCCCGCCGCCCAGCGGACGTGGTCAAAGAACGCATCAAGGTCGGCTTCGGTCAGGTCGGGGTTGACGCACACCAGCCGGACCGTCGCCACGCCGTCCACGGTGCCGTGGCTCACCTTCGCCCGGCCCGCCCGATCGAGAAGGTCGCACACCTCGGTCGCGTCCACGCCCTCGACTGTGAAGCAGGTGTTGATCGACTGGGGTCGTTTGACGAGCGTGAAGCGAGGCTCGGCCTCGACCGCTGCCACCGCGTGCGCCGCAAGTGCAAACAGCCGCTCGATGCGCCGCTCGTAGCCCGCGTCGCCGTGGTGCTGCCACGCGACCCAGAGCTTGATCGAATCGTTCCGCCGGCCGCACTGCAACGAACGCATGCCCGGGTTGAACGTCGCCTCGTCGCGCTGGAACAGGTACGTCGCCGACTCGTCCAGATGCTTGAGAGGCAACGATGAATCACGAAACAACGCGACCGACGAGGTCAACGGCACGCCCATCATCTTGTGCGCATCCCAGGTAAACGAGTCGGCAAGCTCGCAGCCGTCGAGCAGATGGCGACGCTGCTTTGAGAGCAGGAGCGAGCCGCCGTACGCGCCGTCAACGTGCAGCCACACCCCGTGCCCACCTGTCACCGCCGCGATCTCGCGGAGTGGGTCAAACGCGCCCTGCACCGTCGTCCCCGAAGTGGCGACGACCATCACCGGCGTCACTCCTGCGGCGATGTCTTCGCGGATCGCCGCATCGAGCATCTTGGGACACATCCGCCCCTCGGTATCTGTCCCGATCGCGCGGACGTTGTCGCGTCCCATGCCGAGCATGCCGACGTTTTTGCGCACCGAATAGTGCGCCTCGACCGACGTGTAGACCGCAACCCGGCGGCTGTCGTACCCGGTGTCCCGCGCGCCGTCGATCGCTTCGTTCCGCGCGATCATCATCGCCGCAAAGTTGGACATCGACCCTCCGGGCGTGAACAGCCCGTCGCACTCTGGCCACCCCACGAAACTGCCCATGTGGCTGATGAGCGCCTGCTCGGCAAGCACCTGCGCCCCGGCGGCTTTGTAGGTGTACATCGAGGTGTTGGCGACCGCTGCGACGATCTCGCCGAGCAGCGCCGCGTCGTCTCGGCCGCCGAAGAGCTGGTTGAAGAATCGGTGCCCGGTTGTGCTGGGAGTGCGCTCGAACAGCCGCCACATCCGCTCGGCTGCTGTCTCGAGCGGCTGACTCTCGCGGGGCGGGGTCAGGTCGAGCGAATCGGCAAGCTCGCGGGGCTCGGGCAACGCGAGCGCCGCGTCGTCCCGCTCGATGAGCCGGCGCGAAATCTCGGCAGCAAGCTCGAACACATCCCCGACCGGAAAGCCCTGCGCCGAGCCCTCGTTCCATTGCTGCCGATCCGTTGGTTGCACGCCCGTCTCCGAATACTCCGCAGCCCGCGCACACCGCACGGCACCGGGAGGATCGGCGAAGGGTAGCCGGGCCGTGTCGTGGTTGGTCCGGGACGAAAAGGCGACCTCACCGAGACCGGAACATTCTGCATCGGCGTGCGCTGTTGCGTGCACGCTGTCCCCTCGCTCGCGCGAGGGGCTCTACGCGGTACGACTCGCGCGAAAGGCACTACGCGGAACGTCCCTCTCTTCACAGAGCCCCTCGCGCAAGCGAGGGGACAAGGGGCATGACCCGTCTCTACCGACGCCGACGCCACGCGAGCAACCCCACCAACGGCAACACCGACGCCGGGCTCGGGATGAGCACCGTCGCGGTGGTGGTGATCGCTTCGTAGCCTGTGGAAGTCCCGAAGTCGTCGGTGTAGACATCGCTGTTGAGATGGTTGGCAGAAGTGAGCGTCGCACGAGTGAAAAAGTCCGTGACCGCCCATTCGATCTCGTAGAGCAGGATCGGATTGCTCCGATCAAACTCGCCAAAGAACGGCGGCAACTGGAATGAATCGATATCCAAGATGTCGTTGTTATCCTGAAGGTCTCCGTCGTCGGTCAACGCACTTAGGTAGTTCTGATAGCTGACAACCTCACCGGCACCCGCGTAGTCCCCCCCGCCAAGGATTTCGTACATGCTCCGCGCAAACCCGACCTGCCCGGGCTCCATCAGCGCGTACAGCTTGAAGTTGATAACCTCCTCGCCGCTGTAGAGAAAGGTATCCGAACCGGTATCGTTGATATCCCAGGAGTAGGTGATCGTCTGCGCAACCGATGTGGCGGCCGCTGTTGCAATGAGTACGAGAGTTGGCGTAATAACCTTCATCAGTATTCTCCAAACAGTTTTTTGTAATACATCGCACGCTCATCATGCCTCACCGATGGCTCATCGCCGCCGCCGCCACGCCAGCAGCCCAACCATCGGCAGCACCGACGCGGGGCTCGGGATGAGCACGGTCGCGGTGGTGGTGATGGCGTCGTAGCTCGTCGAGGTGCCGTAGATGTCCGTGTAGACATCGTTATTGAGATGGTTGGCGGAGGTAAGCGTGGCGATGGTAAACGATCCTGTAACTTCCCATTCGATCTCATAGAGCAAGATCGGGTTGCTCCGATCGGTATCAAACCATCCGAACAATGGAGGCATCTGAAACGATTCGATGTCCAAGATGTCATTGTTGTCTTGGAGTTCTCCCTCGTCGGTCAGGTCGGCGAGCTTGTTATCGTAGAGCGTGACGACCCCTGCACTTGCATAGGCATCCCCGCCAAGGATTTCGTACCCGCTCCCGGCAAACGCGATCTGCTCGGGCTCCATCAATGCGTACATTTTGAAGTTGATAACCTCTTCGCCGCTGTAGAGGAAAGTGTCCGAACCGGTGTCGTTGATATCCCAGTAGTAGGTGATCGTGTCCTGAGCCTGCGCATATCCGGCACAGGCCACAAGCACCCCCAACGCCGACAGTACTGACGACAATCGCGCAACGTGCATCGCATCTCCTCCCTGCCCGCCGTGGTCATGGCTCCAGATCGGGCAACCATCACAGCGTCATGCTGTACCTTACCACAGATTCCCCGACTTGCCACACCAAAATCCAAGGAGACGCCATGCACGCCACCCGCAACACACCCGAGGCCCATCCAGCCCGCACCATCGCCCGCCAGCGTCTTGCGATTACCGCCCTTGCCGGGACGCTCGGGCTCGTCGTCGGCCTCGGGCTCGGCAGCGACACCCCATCGGCAAGCACCCAGCCCCAGAACACCGATCGCCCCGCCGCTGCACCTTTTCAGTACGTCGCGGGCGGGGACCGCCTCTACCGCATCCAGGACACCGGCGAGATCGAGTACCTCATCGTCGATTTCGCTCACGGCTCGGTCGCGGGCGTCCCCGGCTGGGCGTCGCTCCGCATCGACACCTCCCTCAGCCGCGACCGCATGGGCAACATGATCCGCGCCAACGGCAACTGACGCCCATACACAAACCCACCAGACACGTACCCACCAAGTCGGCCCGCCACGCACCCCAGAATCTTCTTGCGGCTCCTCGCGAGTCTGTTTAGACTGTGCGCTCAACCCGCCCACTCACGCCTTTCCGGAGAGCTGCCATGCAAGAACAGACCCCTACCCGTTGGCTCCGTGTTGCCAGAAACACCGCGCTCGCCTGCGTCCTCTTCGCGGGCGCACCGGCGGTCGCGGGCGACGGCATCCCCCAGCCCCTCAACGGGATCGTCTACAGCGGCAGCAAACGCGTGGTCAGCACCGTGGTCCTCAACGGCGTCGCGTTCGATTCGGTCACCACGTTCTCCGACCTGCCCTACTTGCTGTGGCCGGCGGATGCCCCGTCATCGGCGGCGAATCCTCTTCCGAAGGCCGACGACCCGCAAGCTGTCGGTGCCTGGCTTGCGCGCACCTCCGGCGAGCTCGGGTTCGAGGGATTCGCGCCGAGATTTACTGAGCGGTTCGCGTGGAAGGACCACGAGGTCTTCGCTTACGAACTCGTCCGCAACGGCGTGCTGTTGCACGACGCCCGCATCCTCGTCCACAGAGACGACACCGGCATCCTCGGCATCGTCAACCACATCGACGGCCGCATCACCGCGATCGAAGCCCTCGACCGCGCGGTGCCTCAAGACCAGCGCGTGTATTACGCGGTGTCCGACGGCAACGGCGGGTACCGGGCGATCGCTGCACGCGCTGACCGTAAACGATTCACCGACCGCTCCACGCTCGAAGTTGTTGCCCAAGACGGCACCGTGCTCGAGGTCGAGCATTCGCCTGATCCCGTCCTCGGTGAACGCGGAGATACCGCAATCTTTACCGAATACGACGTTCCCGGCGGAACCTTCCCCGACCAGATATCGGTCGCTGACGACGGGACCGTCTGGTTCAGCGAGCCACAGATCGACCGAATCGTCGCGTTCGATCCGTTGCTCGAAGAGTTTACCTTCCACGATACCGTCGGCGCCTCCGGGCCTGACGGGCTCATCGTCGGCACGGCAAACAAGGTCTGGTCCGGGATGTACTTCAGCGGCGGGCTCGGCGTGCTCGATACCATCACAAACGTCTTCACCGAATACCCCGCACCCTACAGCTCCGCTGCGATGGCGATCCCTGTCGAAACCTCCGATGGCAAGGTCTGGGTCACCGACCACATCAGCAACCGTATCAGCGAGTTTGACCCCGTCACAGAAACTTGGTTACAAAGCGTTATTATGCCGACACCAAACTGCTGGGTTGTGCAGGGGCATGAGGACCAAGGCCGCGGCGACGTCTACTTCACCCAGTTCAACGCCAACCAACTCGGACGCATCTCGCTCGGCGGCAACAGCGTCACCGACATCAGCGCTCCCGGCGGCGGGCCGGCGTTCTGCGTCTACTCCGACGACAAGGTCTACTACTCACGCTGGAATGAATCGGGCATCGGTGTCTACGACGTGCTGACAGAGACCATCACCGAGTTCGAGTTTCCCGTTGCCAACGAGCCGGGAGGCCCGCTCTGGATCCGCCCGAGCGGCGATATCGTCGTCGGCACCCGAAACCAGGGCTACATCATGGTCTTCCACATCGACACCCAGGCGTTCTCGGCGCTGCCCATCCCCACCTCGTTTGCCGGGCTCAAGGACGGCATGACCGTCGGCGCCGACGACGTCATCTGGTTCACAGAAACCGGTGTAAGAAAGATCGCCAAGCTTGAGTTCTGCCCCAATCCCTGCCAGGCCGACTTCAATCACGACGGCACCGTCAACACCCAGGACGTCCTCTCGTTCCTCAACGCATGGACCGCCGGCGACCCCGAGGCCGACATCAACAACGACGGCACCGTAAACACCCAGGACGTGCTTGCGTTCCTCAACCTCTGGGCGGCTGGCTGCTGAGCCCGACGCAGAGTTCTCACCAATCTCGAATTCCGACACCGGGCCCGCCGCTGCGGGCTCGGTGTTCTTTTTACCCCACCCCGGCCTCCACCGCTGCGGCAGCCGGCGGGTGGGGCACCGCGTCGGGCGGCGGCAGCCGAAGAAATCGGGACAACCACCGCGCCCCGAAATAAAACGGCACCGTGTCAATCATCGCGCACACCGCCTTGAACACATACCCCGTCACGATAAAGAGCAGCAGGTGACGGGTCAGGCTTGCCCCCTCGGCCGGCTCGGGCAGCGCGTCGGCGAAAAACTGCGTAATAAGAATCACCGCGACAGTGTCCACGAGCTGGCTCACCAGCGTCGAGCCGTTGTTGCGCAGCCAGAGGTGCTTGCCCTTGGTCAGCCGCTTCCAAAAGTGGAACACATACACATCGACGAACTGGGCGAAGAGATAGGCGATCATGCTGGCAGCCACTGCGCCGAACGCCAGTGTGCGCACCTCATAAAACACCGGCAGCCGCCCCGCCGCGTCGCGCACCATCTCGCCGGTTGCGGGGTCAAACTGCTCCCACCCCGGCAGCATCCCCCCGACCCAGAGGATGAACATCACCCAGAGATTCAGCACAAACCCCACCCACACCACCATGTTCGCACGCTTGCGGCCGTAGAGCTCACTGATAAAATCGGTACATAAGAACGTCACCGGATAGGGCAGCACCCCCACCGCCACCGCGAACACCGTCGCCGCCGTTGTCGGGTCGCCGTCAAAGTCGATCTCGAAGAGCTTGATGAACCGGGTGATGCCGAGGATATTGAGCATCGCCAGCGTGCCAAGAAACAGCCCCGCAAGGACCAGAAAGACCGACTCCCGACGGCGGTAGAGCACCGCCTCGGCGAGCTCGGAGAGCCCGGGATGGGCATGTTGACGGGACGGAACCGTGCTCGAATCGTGCATGGCAAGAGACTACCACGCCCGAGCAAGCCGGACACCCCGCCTCGGCAAAGGGCCCGCAGCCGGCCTGGCATCGCTGGAGGGTCGGTGGTATGCTGTGCGCATGCGACTCTCTCGAACCAGATCAGCCCGTGGACTTTCCATCGGCCTGCTCGTATGCCTTGCGCTGTCCACCACCGGATGCGCCACAGACTGGAACACCCGGCAAGGCCCAACGCTCTGCGACATCGGCGGCGGGGTTCTCGCGGTCGGAGCGATCGTCGGAGGTGCGTTCGGATTCGCTGCCCTGCAGGATGCTGGTGGCGGCACGGGCAGCCGCAGGAACTACTCATTCGGCAATGAGCAGCAGTGGGAACGCACCGGCTGGTAGGGCCCCGTTCCCGCGCACTATCCTCCCCCCATGTGCGGCATCGCTGGCATCCTGCGTACCTGGCAACCGGGCGACACCCCGCCCCCCCACTTCGACGCCATCCCCGAAGCGTGGCTCGATATCCTCGACGACTCCATCAAGCACCGCGGCCCCGACGGCAAGGGCCGCTTCCGCCACCGCGTTACCCGGCCCGATGGCACCATCGTCGATGTCGCCCTCGTCCACCGCCGCCTGAGCATCATCGACCACGCGGACGGCGCGCAACCCATGGTGATCGGAAGCGCGACGGAGAACGCGTGCACTCCACACGAAACTCCGAGCCCCGGACTTCAGTCCGGGGTACACCCGCCAAGCATCACGAGTGCAACGACCACCCCCCCGACTAAAGTCGGGGGCTCAGAACACCATCCCCTCCTCTCCCGCGAAGGCTCCCCCTACACCCCCCTCCCCACCGCAACCGACCACCACACCTGCCCCAAATGTGGTCCCGGTGTCCTCGCGGTCGTCTTCAACGGCTGCATCTACAACCACCGCGAACTCCGGCAGGAGTTAGAAAACGCCGGGCACGAGTTCTTCAGCGATCACAGTGATACGGAGGTGTTGCTGCACGGCTGGCGGGAATGGGGCAAAGACCTCCCCGAGCACCTCGACTCCATGCACGCCTTTGCAATCTGGGATGCGGCACTCGGTCGGGTATATCTGAGCCGCGATGACTTCGGCGAGAAGCCGCTCTCTGTCGGCACAAGCGATGCAGATCAGACCCTTGTCCTTTCCAGCAACGCGTTGGGCGCCGCCATGGTACTGTCACACGAAAGCACCCCGCACCTTGATCTGGAGTGGACCGTCGAGTGGATACGGCTCGGTTACGATGCGGAGCTCAGTCCCTTTCAACGCATCCACCAAGTCGGCCACGGCGATCTGCTCAGCGCTGACGAGTTGCTCGCACACGCGGCCCCGCTCCGCCGCGAGAGGAAGCACGCGCATCACCCATCGCTGCGCAGACGGTTCAGGCGGTCGCTGCCCCGGATCGGCGGCACACAATCCGCAGCCGAACAGGTTGATCGCTCTCTCGCCCGTGCGGTCGCTTCCCGCCTCGAAGCCGATGTCCCCCTCGGCTGCCTGCTCTCCGGCGGTGTCGATTCATCGCTCATCACCCACTACGCCAACACACAACTCGAGAAGCAGCTCACAACCATCTGCGTGCGCATGCCCGACGATCGGTACGACGAATCGCCTTATGCCCAGATTGCAGCCGACCACATCGGCACAAAGCACATCGTCGTCGATGCCGATCCGAACCCGGCTGAAGATCTGCAACTGCTCATTCACTCCCTCGGCCTTCCCTTCGGGGATAGCTCGCTGTTGCCGACATGGTGGGCCTGCCGAGCTGCGGCCAGCGAGGTCAAGGTCCTGTTGAGTGGTGACGGCGGAGATGAGCTCTTCCTCGGGTACCAGAGATACAAAGCACTTCGCACCGCTGCCGGCATTGCAGAGTTTGACCTGCTCGGCCTTCCTCTGTCCTTGCTTGCGCGGGCATTGCCGAGAAAGCACCCGAAGTCCCGGACCGACAAGCTGGCGCGATTGTTGCTTGCCAGTGCAGCCGGGCCGGAGCAGGTGTATCGGGAGCTGCTCGCGGTCTACCCCATGCACGATCTTCATCCGCTTCTTGCAGAACCGTACAACCCGAAGCCCCTGATCGATTCGACAGTCGACGATCCCATCAAAGCCCGCGACTACGACCTGCTCAACCACCTGCCTGGAGACATGCTCCGCAAGGTCGATACCGCCTCGATGCTGGCGGGTGTCGAAGTCCGCGCTCCGTTCCTCGAACGTGAGGTTGCGCGCACAGCCATCGGTCTGCCCCTCGATCTGCTCATGCCTTGGGGCCAACGCAAAGGTCTCCTCCGCGCCGTCGCGAGAAAGTACCTTCCAGCGGAGATTGTCGATCGCCCCAAGATGGGCTTTGCCATCCCCATCGGCGAGTGGTTCCGCTCCGACTACGGCAACATGCGGCAACTCCTCTACGACCACCTCGGATCGGCCGACCCATTCCCGGGCCTTGCCGAGTCGGGCGTCGAGATCAACATGGGCTTCGTCCAGCAGATGCTCCGCGAGCACGACGCCGCGGGCGAGCGCTCCATCAACCCCTGGCACGGCCGCGATCACTCGCAGCGGTTGTATATGTTGGTGGTGCTGAGTATTTGGTGCCGGTGGCTCACATCACTCTGAAACAGCGTGCTTTCTGCCGCATTACAACTCCGGCGCAAACCCTCGCCGCATCGTGTTCTCACAGATCGCCCGCGGCTCGACAAACTGCAACAGATAATCCCGCCCTCCGGCCTTGCTGCCCACGCCGCTCATGCCGAAGCCACCGAAGGGCTGCCTTGCCACCATCGCGCCCGTACACCCACGGTTGAGATATAAGTTTCCGACACGAAATTCCCGCTTGGCTTGCTCCAGATGCGACGGCTTGCGGCTGAACACGCCGCCGGTCAGTTTGTAAGGATGGTCGTTGGCGATCGCCAGCGCTTCCTCAAAGCTCCTGGCGTGCATCACAGCGAGCACGGGGCCGAAGATTTCCTCGCGGGCGATCGTGTGCGTCGGCTCGACCTGACTAAAGATGTGCGGCCCGACATAATGTGCCGGGATGGTCCCGGTCGAAGGGTCGGCCGGCGGCGCATCCATCGCCAGCTCCTCACGGCAGCCCTCGCTTCGGGCAACCTCGATCAACCGCCGCATGTTGTTCGCCGCGTCCTCATCAACAACCGGCCCGACATCGGTGCCCGGCCTGGTCGGATCGCCCACCACCAGCGACCGCGTGGACTCGACCAACCTTCGAATAAACAGCTTCGTCGCCTCGCCGTCCGGCCCGTCGGGATCAACCACAATGCACCGGCTGCACGCCGAGCACTTCTGCCCCTGAAACCCGAACGTCGAATGCCGCACACCGAGGACCGCCTCGTCGAGGTCGGCCGAGGTGTCGATGATGATCGCGTTCTTGCCGCCCATCTCGCAGACGACTTTCTTGACCTGCGTCTGTTCCGCCGCTGTCACGCCCGCCGCCTCGATAATGTTAAGTCCGACCGCCTTTGATCCGGTGAACGCCAGCAAGCTCACCCGCGGGTCACGCACGAGCGCCGCGCCGGTCGTCTCGCCCGGTGCCGGGCAGAACTGCATCACACACGCACCAAGCTCGGCACCGACCTCATCGGCCAGGCACGTCCCGAGAATATCGCACAGCACCCGGGCGATGCCTGCTGTCTGCTCGGCGGGCTTGAGAATAACGGTGTTTCCCGTCACCAGCGCCGCGGCCGACATCCCGCACGCGATCGCCAGCGGGAAGTTCCAGGGCGAGATTACCACCGCGACCCCGCGCGGCTGATAGAACTGTTCGTCGAGCTCGCC
The DNA here is from genome assembly GCA_964394895.1 of uncultured Phycisphaeraceae bacterium. Lineage (GTDB taxonomy): Bacteria > Planctomycetota > Phycisphaerae > Phycisphaerales > UBA1924 > PNC22. Next base: position 27,564 of record CAYMZJ010000027.1, read on the forward strand.
GATAAACCGCCCGATCCGCTCGCGGCGGAACAGGTGGACCGCTTCGCGCGCATAATACTCGCAGAAGTCGATCGCCTCGGCAACATCCGCGTCGGCGTCGACCCAGCACTTGCCGTTCTCTTTGATGATAATGCCCGACAGCTCATCGCGCCGCGCCCGCATCGCAGCTGCCGCGTTCACCAGCACCCGCGCCCGCCGCTCGGGCGCGACATCGCACCAGCCTTCGCGCCGACTGCCGTCCTTCCACTTTCCCGAGAACCCGCGCTGCGCGATCTCGACCATCTGGCTCGCCGCCTCGGGAGTCTGATCGCTCGACACCGATGGCACCTGGGCATTCCGCACCGCTTCGGCAAAGGTTTCCCGCACCGCCGCGCGGGAAAAATCACGGAGCGATTCGTTCACAAGCGCGCGCCCATCCCCCACGCCGGGATCGGCTCGCGACAGACTGTGCCGCTCGGCAGCGCTGAGCATCAGGTCCGCCTTTGCTTCGGCTCCCGGCTGCCTCGCGGGCGGGGCGAGCAACACCTTGCTGTCGGCCTTGTCGAGAAACCCCGCGCGCAGCCACGACTCGTTCGACGTGTTTTCAAGCAGCCGACGAACCAGGTACGCCATGCCGGGGATCATCTCGCCCACCGGGATGTACTCGCGAATGCGCAGGTCAAGATCGCTCGCGGCGTGCTTGAGCTGGTCGGCCATGCCGTGGAGCATCTGAAGCTCGATCGCGTTCCGGGGCAAGCCGCGCTCGTCGAGCGCAGCGATCGCGTGGGCGATCGACCGCACGTTGTGCGAACCCAACGCCAGCTTCACGCCGCCCGATCCGGGCGCGAATCGCGTCGGGCCGGGCGTGTTTGCATCGGTCGGCCCGTCTGATCCGCGCGGGCATGAATCGAGGAAAACGTCCGTCATGTCCTCAAAGCACTTGTCGCTCTGCCACTTCTCGTTCCACACCGGACACGCCCACCCCATCTCCTCAGCATGGATGGTCTCGTAATCCCAGTACGCACCCTTGACCAGCCGCACCGTCACCAAGCGTCCGGTCCGCTTCGCCCAATCGCAAATCAGCTTCGCATCTTCCACGCCGCTCTTAAGATACGCCTGCATCGCAAGCCCGGCCTGAAAGTCCACCTCCTCGCAGCAACGCATGAAGAGTTCGAGCGTCAGGTCCTTGAGCGAAAACTGCTCGATATCAAAGTTAATAAACACACCGTGCTCGCGGGCTGTTTCCAGGATCGGCACGACCCGCGTCATAAGATCTCGGATCGCCCCCTCGGTGTCGATCGGATCGCACTTGGCAGACAACGACGAGATCTTGATTGACACGTTGGTCCGCGGGATCGACCCGAGGTGGTCCGACTCAAGCCGAGGCTGCGCTTTCCACGCCGAAACCTTTGCCGGCAGGTTGGTCACCAGATCGAGATACTTGTCCCGATACTCATCGGCCTCAGCATCCGAAACGCATGCTTCACCCAAGAGATCAACGCTGAACGCGATCCCCTCTTTCCACAAATCCCCAAGCCCCGGCAGCGCGCTCTCGGCGTCGGTCCCCGCGATAAACTTCGACGCCATCCCTTTGATCTGGCTGGTGATTGTCGAGGTCATCAGCCCCTTGGCCATACCCCCGGCTTTGAGTCCGATCTCCATGCCCGGGGGCAGCCGCACGTCGGGCTGCGTGAGGTAGTCAACCAGGTGGTCGTGGACCGCCTCTGAAGTGCGCAACATCGGGAACGCATCGACAAAGCGAAAGAGCTGCACCTTGAACCCCTGGTCTTTCATGGACCAGTCCATAAGTTTGTCGGAATAGAACTTGGCGCTCAGCAGCCCGACTTTGTGCCCCTGCGCCTGCTGCAAAAACGCTGAACCGATCGCATATGTTCGTTGTTCAACCCCGCCCGTCGTGGGTGCGGGTGCCGGGGCGGTCACGGATCGGGGCTTGCGGGAAAACATCGCCATCGCTGGGTCCTTCCGTTCTCGGTTCGGCCGCGGGCGGGCGGGCTCGTTCGGCTGCGCCCTGCGGGCAGCGACTATAGGATTCGCCGCACCCGCCCACGAGCCCCGGGGGCACTACCCTCCACTCTTATGCGGCCGCCCCCGACAGTCATCTCCATCGGCACCTTCGACGGCGTCCACGCCGGCCACGCCGCCATCGTGCGCCGCGCCCATGAACTCGCTCAAGCCCACAACGCGACCGGGGGTGTGACGGTCCTCTCCTTTGACCCCCACCCGCTCACCCGGCTCGCCCCCGAGCGTGCTCCGGCCCGCCTCACCACCTTCCTCCAACGCACCCGCCTCCTCACCCGGGCAGGTGCAACCACCGTCGAACGCCTCGAACCAACCGACGACATCCTCGCCCTCACCCCTGCTGCATTCCTCGAATGGGTCATCGCCAAACACAATCCGGTCGCGTTCGTCGAGGGGCACGACTTCCGGTTCGGCAAGGACAAATCCGGGAGCCTCGACACCCTCCGCGCGCTCTGCCAGCCTCGAGGAATCGTGGTCGAGACGGTGCCCGCGGTTGCTGCCGGCTTGTCGGACGACACTGTCGTCACCGCGTCGAGCAGCATCGCTCGCTGGCTGCTCGAGCGCGGCCGCGTCCGCGACGCATGGGCGGTCCTCGCCCACCCCTACCGCATCGAAGGCGTGGTTGTCCAAGGCGACCGTCGCGGCCGGACGCTCGGCTTTCCCACCGCCAACATCGACTCGCCCAACCTCATCCCCGCCGACGGCGTCTACGCCACCCTCGCCACACTCCCCGACGGCTCGACAACCCCGGGCGCCCTCTCGGTCGGCACCAAGCCCCAGTTCGGCGCGCACGCCCGCACCGCCGAGGTCTATCTCCTCGGCGTCGAGTGCGAGCCCAACACCCCCACGACTCCCAACCTCCCCGGCCTCCCCGAATACGGCTGGCCGATCTGTCTCGATCTCGTCGGCTGGGTCCGCGAGCAGATGCGCTTCGCAACCGTCGAGCACATGCTCGAACAAATCCACAGAGACTGCGGCCGCGTCTCCCGGATCGTCGATACCGTCACGACCGAGCCACGCCACTCCACCGCGCCCGAACTCCATCACGGAACCACCGCATGACCGACTACGCCTCGAACATCTCGGCAACCGACGCCGCCGCCTGGCTTGCCGATGCCGCGTCGGTCGCGATCACCACCCACTTCAAGCCCGACGGCGACGCGGTCGGCTCGAGCCTTGCCCTCGCCCGAACCCTGCGACACCTCGACCCAGACCGGCCCGTCGAGCTCTGGTACGCCGGTGCCCTCCCCGACTTTCTCGCCGAGATTGCAAGCGGCACCCCGTTGCGGCACCTCGACGCCACGCCCCCCACCGAGGCCGACGACCCCGCCGCGTTTGTCATCGTCGATACCGGATCGTGGTCGCAGCTCGGGTTTGTGCGCGAGTTCGCCACCGGGCGCAGCGATCGCGCGCTCATCGTCGACCACCACCTGCGCGGCGACGCCGAGATCGCCGACCGCCGTATCGTCGAGACCACCGCGCCCGCCGCGGCCCAGATCATCGCGGGAATATGCAGCGAACTCCTCGGCGTGCCTCCCAAACATCTGCCGGTCGATGTCGCCACGCCGCTCTATCTCGGCATCGCCACCGACACCGGGTGGTTCCGCCATTCCAACACCACCCCCACCATGTTCCGCCTCGTCGCTGACCTTCTCGAAGCCGGCGTCTCCAGTGCCGACCTCTTCCGCCTCATCGAGCAACGCGACCGCGTCAGCCGACTCCGCCTCTTCGGCCGCGCCCTCAGCAAACTCGAAATGCACGCCGACAACTCCATCGCACTCGTCATGCTCGACGCCCAGGATTTCAAAGACAGCCACGGCACCTCAGGAGACACCGGCGGCTTTGCAGACCGCATGCTCGCGGTCGAATCCGTCCAGGTCGCGGTCGTCCTCACCGAATCAACCGACCACACCGGCGCACCCATCACCAAGATCAGCTTCCGATCCAAGCCCGGCCCAGACGAGATCGACGTCAACCAGGTCGCCGGCACCCTCGGCGGCGGCGGCCATGCGCGGGCCGCCGGGGCGCGCCTCCACAAAACCCTCACCGAGACCCGCGACGCAGTCCTTGCTGCGCTCGCCGAGGCATAAACAACACACCCACCATGCCCCGCACACCAGACAACCCCCACCAAGGTCGCAGCAGCAACCGCCCCAAGTTCCGCCCCAATACACCCAAAGGCACCACCTTCAAGAAACCTCCCCTCGAGCTCTTCACCAGCACCCTCTGGGAATATCCAAGCCAGCACTACCTCCCCACCAACCCCGACGCACCGACAGTGCAAGGCGATCCAAACTACGTCGGCGCAACCCCGAGCTGGATCATCTGGCAACTCCTCCAACGCTACACAAAGCCCGGCGACACCGTCCTCGACCCCATGTGCGGCAGCGGCACCACACTCGACGTCTGCACCGATCTCCGCCGCAAGGGCATCGGCCTCGATCTCAACCCCACCCGCCCCGACATTCAGCACGCCGACGCGAGGCAACTCCCGCTCGCCGACCGCTCCTGCGACTTCGTTTTCATCGACCCGCCCTACTCGACTCACGTCCGCTATTCCGACGACCCGGCCTGCATCGGCGCACTCGACGCCGGCGGCCGCGACGGCGGCAGGGCCTACTACCGATCAATGGTCAACGTCATCGCCGAGATCGACCGCGTGCTCAGGCCCGGCTGCTCCATGGCGCTCTACGTCAGCGACTCGCGCCACGAAGCAGACCCGCGCAACCAACATCCCCCCGGCAAACACCCCACCCGGCACCCCACTCAACACCGCACCCAAAGCCACGCCGAGTTCATGCCCATCGGCTTCGAGCTCTTCGCCATCCTCCGCGATCGGTTTGTGCCGGTGGACATCATCGCGGTCGTCCGCCGCAACGCCAAGCTCGCCAACAGCAACCGCCGCGAACAGGTACGCCAGGCGAACACCTTCGAACGCGGCTTCAACTACCTCTTCATCATGCGCAAGCCGCACGCCCCGCAACGCGACACCCGGCCGCCCCGCAGGTAGCACAATCGCGGGCCTCTCGCCCGCGCGTGCCACGGCCATTTTGGCTGTGCGAACGTCGCGGATGCCCACCTGCACGGCTCACAGAGCCGTGGCACACAACATGAGACAGCTTGCGGCCGCTCCAGCAACGCCTACTCGCACCCCGCCGCCCACTCGTTGAGGAATCCGATGATGTCGATGGTGTTGACATACCCGTCGTAGTTCCAGTCGGCAAAGATGCTCCGCTGTTGCCACGCAAGCAGATACGCCGAAACATCGGCGGTGGTCACCAACCCGTCGTCGTCATAATCAGCCCGGCACGTCGGGCCGAGGTAGGCGACCCAGCCTTGGGTGCCGAGGCCACTGATGCGACCATATCCTACGATCGTTCGTCCATCGGCCGAGAGGCCGAGCACGCCGTCGAGATTCCATTCGTCCGGCACCACAACGCCGTGCTCGTCGAACACGTCGAGCAGCCAACGCGGGCCGTCCTGGAGAGTCCAGTACATAAGCCCGGCACCGCCAACACCATTCACATACGCATCGCCGATCATCACCTTACCGTCCCACGAGGTCGCGTAGACCCGTTGCTGGTACTGGTCCGGGTGAATCTTTTCGAGGGCAACCATCCCCGCTTCGAACGTCCAGCGAAACCCGCGTAGTCCATCTTCAGCCCAGCTTGATCCAACAACAACGGCTCCGTCGGCCGAAACAGCGATCGCAGCAGCCGATACCGACCCACCCGGTAGATCACCCAAATCAACCATCCCGGTCTCTTCAGTCCACCGAAACGCGACGTTCCCAGATTCGTTCGAGGACGAGCCAACAACGACAAGACCATCGGCCGAGATCGCATGTGCGGCACTGATGAATACCCCGCCCGGGAGGTCGCCAAGCCCGACCATGCCCGTCTCTTCGGTCCAGCGGAACGCCTCCCAATCGCTGTTGTCCGACGCGCCGTAGCCGACCACTACGTCACCCCGCGCTGAAACCCCGGTCGCGCCGCTGCGGAACTTCCCGCCGTCGAGGTCGCCCAAGTCCACCGCACCGGTCTCGGGGGTCCAGCGGTAGACGTATCGCGTGCCGTTGCCGATGATGCCGCCAGTCACGACGGTCCCGGTGCCGTTGACCCCGCCCCCTTCGCAATCGCTGTAACGACCCGGCACAATCGACCGAATCCCCTGGTCCTGCGTCCAGATCACGCCCTCCTGGGGATAGAACGCATTAAGACGGCTCTCCCCGCTGACCACCTTGCCATTCGCCGAGACGCCCTGCGCCAGACTGCGGCCGTTGCCTCCGTCAAGACTCCCGATACCAGCAAAGAAAGGCTGCGCGGCGAGCCGGGCGGCTCCCGCGCAGAGAAGCACTCCACCTGCCAACAGTCCAGTCGCGAGCCGCTTCATCTTGCCCTTCCTTTGTTCTCCATCCGGTTCACGGCTCGATCACGACGATCGACTTGTTGATCAGCACCGAGATGTTATCGTCGTTAATATTCCCATAGTTGTTCGTGACCACGATATCGTCGAACCCGTCGGCATCCAAGTCCACGAGTTCAACGAGGGCCGAACCCGCACCACCCGCCTCCTGCGCCACGCTGTCGGTCCGGAAGATATACGCACGCTGCGCGGAGGGCACCTGGAAGGTGCCGTCGGCAAAGCCGACCAGCACCGCGACCGCCGACGGCCACTCCGGGGCGTCATCACCGTTCTGGGGGATCTCGACCACGTGGAGCGCCACCACCAGATCAGTCCCCGGCCCGCCGTTGATGTTGCCCGAGTCGATGCCGTGGGCCAGGAGCATCGTGTGCGGCGGCGGCGGGTACAGGCTGTACCCGAGCGCCGGATCATCGCAGAACGACGTGAACCCGCCGAGCCCGTCGCCCTTGAAGATACCGAGGTAAAGATCATCGTCGTCCACGCCAGCAAAGTCCCACCGTGAGTCGGTGCCGAACTTCGCAGCAGCCGCCGTGATGAACGACCAGGCGGGAGCGCAACCCGCACCCACCGTCGTCGGCACAAACTGGAGACCGCCCGTGTTGCGGACCTTGGTGTAGGACGGGTCCAAGGAGTTCGCCGTGACCAAATCAGGGAAGGGAACGCCGGGCGAGAACTCGTAGAAATCGCCCACAACGATGTCCCCGGGCGCGGTGCCGTTGCCGATTCCGAGTGGCTCAGATTGAATATCGAACGACGGAGCCCCGAATGTGGTCGTGTTCTCAAAGACGATAAACACGTCATCGCCCCCTCCCAAGCAGTTGCTCCCTGCTGCCGCGACATCAATGTCCCCGTCGCCATCAAGATCGGCAGTGACCAGACCACGGAGTGTCACTCCAGTCACGGTGAACTCCTCAGGCGTCGCTTCAAAGAACCCGTCCCCCTTACTCGGATACACCCACAGATACCCCTCCCCGAAGATCGGGCTGTACCCGAGCAGCACCAGGTCCGGGCCGTTGGTGCCGGTCACGTCGGCAAACGCCAGCTCCGTTGCGAGTTTGAAATCACCGATGACATCGAGTAGCTGGTGTTCGACCAGCGCGCCCGCGGGGTTGGTGTCCCACGTCCCCGTGTTGCGGAAAATCTTGATCCGGTGGTCCACCGGATCATCACCGCAGGTGTCCACCAGGTACACCCCCGACCCCGCGACCGCGATCTCCGGGAAGCCGTCCTGCCCGGGCTGGCCCGACGCATCGAGAAAGTCGAGCGACGCGATCCCGTACGGGCTGCCCACCTCGGCCGGAAAGATCACCGGGTCCTCAAACTTCGGCACCGGCTGCACCTGTTGTGGCTGGCCAATCGCCAGCCCACCTGCGCCCGCAACCACGCCAGCGACCACCGCGCACAACACCATGCCGTCCCTGTTCTGTTTCGCGTTCCGAATCATGCCTGCCTCCCTTTCGGTTGGAGACCGGCCCTGTGGAGACCGGCCCTGTGGAGACCGGCCCTGTGGAGACCGGTCCTGTGGAGACCGGTCCTGTTTTACTTTCACCAAAATACCCGAAGCCATCGCCCTGTCAACCCCGAATCGTGCAGAGTCCAGAAAATATCCCGTCGCCGAGCGGCCTACCCCCTCTCCTCGGGCATCGCGTCCTGATTCTTGTGAAAGTTTGTCTTCACCATCGGCGTGTAGATCATGGTCTTCCGCCTGGGGTCCATCGAGCCTTTCACCCAGCCTTCGACCAACATCGTCTCCAGTGTCGACACCCCCTGGGTGACATAGAACCCCGCGGAGTTGCCCGACCTGGCCGCCTGCTTTTGCGCCACAGATTCGAGACTGCGCTGGATCGCCGGCAGGTCGTGGTGCTTGCGGAGCACGTTGATCAGCACGCCGTAGAGCCCGACGTTAGGAAGCCACCTGCCGTCACGGACAAAGCACTCGACCTGCATGATCTTGCCCTGCGTGAACACCGGCATCGGCTGCTTCTTGCTGCCCGAGAGGTCGATGTGGAACGTGTTATGTTTGTTGATCTCCCACCCGCTGCGGTCGTCGTCGTCGTCGGCAAAGACTTTGGTGATCTCCTTGACCGCGAGCAGGTCGAGCCCGCCCAGGCCGGGGAACGAGAAGTCTTCGTGCGCAAACCCGCCCAGACTCAGCCAGCGGAACGCCTGCTTGGGCGACATATCAAGCCCGGCGTCCTTGGCGATCTCCGCGGTCAGGTCCTCGAGGTCGGTAAACTGCCCGTTGGCGCAGTACCAATAGTCCGCAAACCGGATGTACTGCTCGACCCGTTTCTTCTGCCGCTCGGCGTACACCTCGCGCAGCCACTGCTTGTCGTGGTCGCCGTTGCGCATCGCCAGGATCGTGTACGCCACCTCCCGCGCCCCGGTGTGCGTGAGCAGCAGCCCCCCAGCCAGGATCGGATCGGCAAACCCCGCCGATTCGCCCGCGAGAAACCAGTTCTCCCCCGCCAACCGGTCCGCGACAAACGACCAGTCCTTCGTCGTCTTCACATCATTGTCGCGCGTGGCGTTCTTTGTCAGCGATGCAACCCGAGGCTCGTTCTTCACTGCCTCGGCGTAGAGCTCGGCCGGGCTCAGCCCCCGCTCTTTATAATATTCCACCGGGCACACAAACCCGATGCTGGTCCGCGTCGGCCCAAGCGGGATAAACCACACCCATCCCCCCGCAAGGCTCAGCACCTGCACCCGCGTCGCGCCGGTCCCGATCTCCACCGCCCACTCGGCGTTGTCCCAATAGTCCCACACCGCCATGTTGCGCAAACGGCTCGGCTCGGTCGTCCCCACGCCCACCGCCCGACGCACCGCCCCGACATGCCCCGACGCGTCCACCACATACTCGCCCGTCACCGTCCGCCCGTCGGCGAGCGTGATCGACCGGATCCGGTCGCCGTCCATCTCCGCCGAACGCATCGCCGTCTCTTCCCACACCTCCACACCCAAAGACTCGGCGTGCCGCAAGAGAATGTCGTCGTACACCGCGCGTTCCACCTGCCACGCGGTCATCCGCCGCTGCCCTTCGTACTTGCCCGGCCGCCCCTGGTCCTTATAAATGTTCAGCGGGATGAACTCGAAGTCCCACAGGTCCGGCGAGTTGCCCCAGCGGTAGGTCGCCCCGATCTTGATCGGGAAGTTCGCCGCCTCGACCTTGTCCCACACGCCCATCTCGTCGAGCACCGCGCCGATGCCCGGCAGCTGACTCTCCCCCACGTGCTCACGCGGGAACTTTGACTTCTCGACAATCAGCACACTGATCGCCGGGTCGTACTTCTTCAGCAACGACGCAACCGTCGTCCCCGCGGGCCCGCCACCAACAATCACCACGTCATATGCGCACGACAACTCACCCACAACAAACCCCTTCGCAAACCAAACCCCACGCAGCGGACGGCACAAAGCCACGGACGAATGTCACCGCTGCGATCGAACGAACTCTTCGCAGTCCACCATAGCAAAGACTCGCCAGAACACAAGCCAAAACCCGAGCCCCCGGCCACAAAGACGAGGGCGGGACGTGCTGTTCCCGGCCCGCTACGAGCCAGCGGGCGGCCTGGTCACGCCGATCCAGCCGCCTCCAATCACCAGACCCCCACCTTGCTCGTCGTACAGCACGATCGCCTGCCCAGGCGCCACCGCCCGCTGCGGCTCCTCGAACCGCACCGCAAACCGTCCCATCCTCCCCGACGCCCCGGAGTCAGCCGGCTCAACCGCGTCCGGCAACCGCCGCACCCACGCCCCGACCGGTGTCCCGTGCGCCCGGTACTGCGCCGTCACCGCGACCTCTTCCCCCCCACCGTCACCCCCACCGCTACCCCCACCATTCGCCCACACATCCGCCAGCCAGTTCGCCTCCCCCACCTCGCACGAGTCCACCAGCAAATCCTCGGCCCCGCCCACCGTCACCCGGTTGGTCGCCGGGTCGCGGTCCACAACATAGATCGGATACCCAAGCGCCACCCCGATCTTCCGCCGCTGCCCGATGGTGAACCGGTGCTGCCCGCCATGCTCGCCGAGGACCTTTCCCTCGGTGTCCACGATCTTCCCGCTCGCCGCCGCCAGCCCCGGCCGCCTTCGCTCGACGAGCCCCGCATAGTCGTCATCGGGCACGAAACAAATCTCCTGCGAGTCCGGCTTGTCAAACACCGGCAGCCCCAGCTCCTCAGCCAGCGCCCTCACGTCGGCTTTGTGCATCCCCCCGATCGGCAGCAGCATCGACCCCAGCTGCGCCCGAGGCACGCCGAAGAGCACGTAGCTCTGGTCCTTGTCCGCATCGATCCCCCGCGCCAGCATCGACTCGCCATTCTCTTTGCCGTTCCCATCCTCGTCGCGCACGATCCTCGCATAGTGCCCCGACGCCACAAACCCGCACCCCAGCTCGCGCGCATAGTCGTGCAGCTTGCCAAACTTCAGCCAGTCGTTGCACCGCACGCACGGGTTCGGCGTCCGCCCGCGGGCGTACTCGTCCACGAAGTAGTCGATGATCCGCCCGAAGTCTTTCTTGAAGTTGCAAACATAGAAGGGGATCCCCAGCTGCGCCGCGACCAGCCGAGCGTCGGCCGCGTCCGACACCGAGCAACACCCCCGGTGCGAGATCGAGACCTCTCTGGCATTCAATGAGCCCTCAGCGTCAGCGCCGGGTTTCTTCGAGCCCTCGACGTCAGCGCCGGGCACCCGCCCCGCCTTAGAGCCCCTCGTGCAAGCGAGGGGACCACCCGCCCCCACCGCCCCCACCACCCCCACCGCCTCCGAGCCTCGGACTTCAGTCCGGGGGTTCGCGCCCCCACCTCCATCCACCACGCCCAGACTCTCCCCCACCGACCCCAGCCGCATAAAGCACCCGATGACCTCGTACCCCTCGCGCAACAGCAGCGCCGCCGCGACCGAGCTGTCCACGCCGCCGGACATCGCCAGCAGCACTTTGGGCTTCGTCGAACGCTCTGCCCGATCGGAATGGGTGTGCGGCATCGGCATCGCAAAAGTGTAGGAAGAGAGCGGCAAGAGGCACCGACACCGCAGCACCTACCACTTCGGCTGCGTGCTGAGCCGATCCAACGGAACCTCGATCTCGACCGGCAACGGGCCTTCGTACTCGGTCCCATCCGCCCACCGCAGACTCTCGAACACCAGCACGAGCCTGGCTGTCGAGGCCGGGTGGGCGTACTTGTCCCTGACCCTGACATGGATGATTGTCGACTCGTCCCCCAGTGCGCCCCATGGGTTCCCACTCCCCGACGACGAGCCTTCCCGGCTGTTCCAATGACTCCCGCTGCTGGAGACCTCAAACCGGCCGAGTATCTCCCGCGTGCCGTCCGCCTCGATCGCCACGAGGCTGCCGGCACACCAGAACCAGCCACGCACCGGCACCGACAGCCCAAACCACACTCTTCCATACCCCCCCATTTGCGCGCCGGTCCAGAACGCGGGCAGCACACCGGCTTGCAGCCTCTTGGCCGGGTCTGTGGCCCCGGGGCTGGTTGCTTCCGGGCTCGGAGCCGCGACCACGACCGGGATTGTCCGCTCGATCACAACCACCCCCACCCCCACCCCCACCCCGGGCTCGGGCCCGCCCTGCTCAATCCATTCGTCGAACTTGTCACGGCTCGGGGTGCCCAGCGAGTAGAGCAGACGGACAGTGATCGGGTGCTCCCCCGGAACCGTGCCAGCCTTGACGCGCACCGTCGGCATCAGAGGGAGACCGGCGGGGATGAAGCCGGAGGCATTCCCGGTACCGTAAAACCCTCTCGACAGTGTTTCCTCGATCTCAAACCCCTCGGGAAGATCGAGATAGATGCCCCTAAGGTCGGGCCGGAGGAGGAGGCCTCTGGATCGAAACCGGCACCCGACGAAGAACTCCTCGCCCGGCCGCAGCGGCCCCTTCGCGCTGGACCACACCCGAGGGGTAGCGGCGTCCAGTCGCAGCGCGTCCCAGTCCTCGGCCGGGACGAACCCACCCTTGTGCAGGTCGATCAGCGCAAAGGTCCAGATCTCGAGCCAGATATGTTCCTCCTCGTACCACTGCTCGCACAGGAAGCCCGCGATGTCTGCTTTGACCGTTCCGCTGGTGGTGGGGGTGGCAGGAGCAACCGCCAGCTCGGCGAGCATGTGCCCGAGGCGGTTGATCTCCGGGTACTCCGCTCCCGGAATCATGCGTTGGAGGACCTCCGCAAGATGCTCTTCCTGCGCGCGATCGAGTGCGCCGCTGTTGATCCGTTTGTAGAGTTCCTCCCTGCCTTCCGGCGCGATCCACCCGATCGGTCGCTCGACAGCTCGCTTGATGAGCGTCTCGGTCGGCAGCACACCCACAAACCGCTGCATCGAGAGCTGGCCCGATATCGACAACGCCACGATCGTCGCAGACACAAGCAGGCCCACACCACCGACCACGCACAGCCGCCACCGCCGTCGGTGCTCGCCGTAGCGGATGTGCGATTCGTCCAGGAGCCGGGCGCCGCACTCAGGGCAGCTCTCTCCTCCGGGATAGATGCCCGAGAGGTCATACCCGCACCCCCCACCCCCCACCCCCCCCCCGCAGTGCGGGGCAGAGCCGAGCCGATGGCCGACCCAGCCGAGCCACAGCACCACCGCACTCGCGACAAGAAAGAAGATGAACACCAGAAATCCCATATCACCCGCCAGCCTACCCGAAACCCGCCCGGTCCCCC
>CAYMZJ010000028.1:0-39185 GCA_964394895.1 uncultured Phycisphaeraceae bacterium
CACCCCCCACCAACTCCGCCAACAGCCTCGCCCCAAACCCCGTCGGCCCCGCAATATACGGCCCCGCGTCCTTGTCCGTCGCGTGCGTCCCCGCGATATCCAGATGACACCACGGCACGCCCTTCTCCACAAAGTAACTCAGGAACGCCGCACCCTGGATCGGGTGGGCCTTGCGGTTGGGGTTGCTGTTGACGATGTCCGCGACCGGCGACTTCATCATGTCCCGATACTCCTGATGGTGGGGGAGCCGCCACACCCGTTCGCCGCACGCTTCGGCCGCGTCCTCGACCTTCCGCCTCAGCTTGTCGTCATCGCACCACATGCCGGCAAAGGTCGAGCCCAGCGCCACCACCACACCGCCGGTCAGCGTGGCGATATCGACGATATACGCCGGGTCTTCCTTGTCGCACGCCCAGCACAACGCATCGGCCAGCACCAGCCGCCCCTCGGCGTCGGTGTTGGTCACCTCGACGGTCACCCCGTTGCGGAAGGTCAGCACATCGTCGGGCCGATACGCCTCGTCCGAGATCGAGTTCTCAGCAATACTCAAGAGCGCCACCACCCGGCGGTTGGGCTTGATAACCGTCGCGATCGCGTGCATGGCTCCAATGACCGCGCACCCGCCGTCCTTGTCGCGTTTCATGCCTGCCATGCCGCCACCGACCTTGATCGACAGCCCGCCGGTGTCGTAGGTAATCGTCTTGCCCACAAACACGATCGGCTTGCCGCTGTGGGCCTTGCCCGCGGGCACATACTCCAGCCGCACCAGGCACGGCTTGTTCTCGCTTGCAGCCCCCACCGTCTTGATGCCCGTGAGCCGCTCGTCGTCGAGCTTGCTGCCCTGAATCACCGTACATTTCAGCCCGACCTTCTTTGCCATCTTCCGTGCCTCGCTTGCCATAAACGAGGTCGTCGCCACATTCGGCGGCGTCTGGCTCAGCGTCCGCGTGATGTTGGCACTCTCGGCAAGCCCCAGCCCCCGATCAAGCCCGGCTGCGAAGGGCTTGCTCTCGGCCCGCACCTCGAGGGCTGTGGCAGTGCTCTTGGATGAAGCCGAGCCTCGGAACTGGTCGCAGGTCCACGCGATCAGGCCCAGCCCCTCGCCGAACGCACACCCGGCCCGCTGGGCATCGAGCCCGGCGCTCTTGCAGGCGGGTGTCAGGTCGATCTCGACCTTTGTGTCTTTGGTCTGCGCGAGCCTGCGCCCGATCGCCCCCGCGGCTGTCCGCAGGGTGTCGGCTCCGAACGAGCCCTTGTCGCCGAGCCCGACGATCATCACCCGCGCCGTTGTGCCCTTTTTGCCGCCGGGGAACACCTCGACGATTCGGCCGACATCCCCTGTCGCCTCGCCGCGCTTGAGGGCTTCGTTGAGTGCTGCATCCTTGGCGTGCCCTTCGACTTTGCCGCCCTTGAACTGCCCGACCACACGCACCTGCACAGCGCCCCGGCTGCCGACTTTCACAGACTTGAACATCGCGTTGACTCCTGGTGTTTGAGCCCCGAGTGTAGGAACCACAACCAACGCCCGAAACGCCACAGAGCCCGAAGCGCAAGCGAGGAGCCCGACCCGACCCTTCGCAGAGCCTCAGGATCGGCGTCCACCACGCGCGATACGCTTTCTCCATGACCCACGACTCCGCCCACGACGCCCCCCAATCCCTCTTCGCCCCCTGGCGACTCGAATATCTCGAAGCCCTCGAAGCCAAGGAAAAATCCGCCGGCCCTCCCGCCACCGGCACCGGTTCGTTCCTCCTCGACTACTGGCGCACGCCCGACCACGATGAATCAAACCACGTCGTCGCCCGCACGCCGCACGGCCTCATCCTGCTCAACCGCTACCCTTACGCCGGGGGGCACCTGCTCGTGGCGCTGGGCACCCCCGCGCCGACCCTGCTCGACTACGCCCCCGACCAGCGCGCCGAGCTTTGGAAACTCGTTGATCTCGCGGCCGAACTCATGCAGCGAACCCTCGAACCCCAGGGCATCAACATCGGGATCAACCAAGGCCGAGCTGCGGGCGCAGGCGTGCCCCAGCACCTCCACGTCCACCTCGTCCCCCGCTGGAACGGTGACAGCAACTTCATGTCGGCTGTGGGAAATATCCGCGTCATTCCCAGCTCACTCGAAGCGATGACGCAACGCTTTCGTGAGCGATGGACGCAGACGACAACCAACTGAAGTGTTCACAAGGCGGAACAGAAAGCACGACGGCCGTTTCGGCTACGCCGCCAGCTTCCGCTCAAACCGAAGCCCCAGCCGGTACGCCCCGCCGCGCCCGCGCGTGTGTGCGACCGAGCCGAGTTCGAGTTGGCCGCCGACTGCGCATCGGAAACTCGCCCCTGGCGTGACCTTCACCGGGCAGCGAACGCCCAGCCCGCCGTCGCAACGATCCACCAGCGTCACCCGCGTCAGCCAGAGACGGCCATCCGGATCGACAAACGTCGCGACCCCTTGCCCTCGCATTCTTGAACGCTCGACCCCTCGCCGTTCCGGGCGAGCCGGATCGGTCGAGGGCTGGCTCGGTTGCTGCTCTCCAGGTGCGCCGGATTCAGTCCGCGCAAGCCGCAGGCAGCCCGGGCCGATGGATGTGTGTTGCGTGCTCTTCGTGCCCCGTCTTTGCACCACCGCCATGCCGAGCCCTCCCGAGGTTTGGCGCTTCGGTGCGCCCCTCTGGAGAAAGCCAATCGGCTCAGCCGCCGCCCGACTTCATCCCAAGTCCGACAACCAGCAATCATCCCCACTTTCCGTGCCGAACACCCCCGCGCCATCACGCCCGCGAAGCGCTCCCGTTCCGGAGCAGGTCGGACAGAATGAACGCCAGCTCCAGCGACTGTTGGTAGTTCAGCCTCGGGTCGCAAGGGGAGACATAGTTCCGCGTCAGGTGCTGTTCGGTCACCCCCGAGCCCCCCCCGATGCACTCGGTGACGTCCTCGCCGGTCAGCTCAAAGTGCACGCCACCGAGCACCGAACCGACCTCCCGATGCACCGCGCAGGTCTTGCGCAGCTCGTCGGCGATCGCGTCAAAGTGCCGTGTCTTGACCCCGCTTGCTGTCACCATCCCGTTGCCGTGCATCGGATCGCTTACCCAGAGCACCCTCCGCCCGGCGTCGGTCACCGCCCGCACAATGCCCGGCAGCGCCCCCTCGACATTGCCCGCGCCCATCCGCGTGATCAGGACGAGTTTCCCCGCATCGTTGCCCGGGTTGAGCGCCTCGGTCAGCGCGACTGCCTCGGCCGGGTCTGTCGTCGGCCCGAGCTTCACCCCCACCGGGTTGGCGATCCCCCGCATGTACTCCACATGCGCACCATCCAACGCCCGTGTCCGCTCGCCGATCCAGGGCAAGTGCGTCGTCAGGTCGTACCACCCCTTCCGGTGAGGCACCCGCCGCGTCTGCGCGCTCTCATATAATAGGTTCAACGCCTCGTGGCTCGTGTAAAACTCCACCCGCGTCAGCTCCTCGACCCGCCCTTCGCCCAGCGCCTCCATAAACTCCACCGCCTCGGCGAGGCTCCGGCTCACCTGCTCGTACGCAGCTTTCCGGGCTGGGGGCAGATCCGAGTGTTCGACAAACGAAAGGTCCCAATACTCCGGATGGTGCACGTCAGCAAACCCGCCGTCGAGCAGCGACCGGATGAAGTTCAGCGTCATCGCCGCGTGCTGATAGCCCCGCACCATCAGGTGCGGATCGGGTCGCCGCGACTCGGCATCAAACGCTGCACGGTTGACCAGGTCACCAAAGTAGCTCGGCAGCGTGACGCTCTTGCCGTCCACCTCGCGGGTCTCTGACGGGCTCGATCGTGGCTTGGCGTACTGCCCCGCCAGCCGACCCACCCGGATCACCGGCTTGCGCAGCCCGTGCACCAGCACCAGCGACATCTGCAAAAGAATCTTCAGTTTGTTGGTGATCTGCTCGGCGCGGCAGTCCGCCAGCGTCTCGGCGCAGTCCCCGCCCTGCAACAAAAACCGTTTCCCCACTTGGGCGTCGGCGATAAACCCTCGCAGCCTCTCGATCTCCCAACTCGTCACCAGCGGCGGCAACTCACGCAGTTTGTGCACAGCGGTCTCCACTGCGCCGCTGTCCTCATACCTCACCTGCTGCGCCGCCAGCCGCGTTCGCCACGACTCGGGCGACCATGTGCCGCCGCGTTCTGTCTCCGTGTTCGTTCCGCTTTGCTCGCTCAACCCTGTACTCCTCGCAACGCCCGGCCTGATTCTTGCCCTGCGACTCTCGATCGGCTCGAAAGGGGCGCGGTTTCTGCCGGTTCTCCCCCTCTTCCTCAGTTTCTTGAGCGAAATCCTCACGCAATGCCGGAGTTCGGACGATTGCGACCACACCGACGCACACCTGCGCGGCTTCAGCACGATTCCATCGACGGGCACGGACGCCCGCCGAGACCAACCGGGTCTGCCTCGAATCGACTCGACAAAGACCCGCCCAAAGGCTCGACCAGGCCAAACACCCCCGAGCCAACCAAGACCAGGAGAAGACCACGATGGCAACCAGGACCACCACGAGGAAAAGCACGACCGGCCGATCCACCACCAAACGACACGCCGCGACCAAACGCAAGACCGCTGCCAAGAAGGCAACCGGCACCAAGACCAAAGCCCGCAAGTCGCCCGCGAAAAAGACCACAACCAAAGCCAAGGCCTCCACCACCAGGAAGCCCGCCGGCAAGAAAAAGACCACCGCACGCAAGACCACCACCGCACGCAAGCCTGCAGCCAAGAAGACTGCGACCAAGACTGCAACCAAGCGCAAGACCACCGCGAGTAAGCCCGCTGCCAAGCGCACCGCGACCAAGACTGCTGCCAAGCGGAAGACCACAGCGCGCAAGCCCGCTGCCAAGCGTACCGCGACGAAGACTGCCGCCAAGCGGAAGACCACCGCGCGTAAGCCCGCCGCCAAGCGTACCGCGACGAAGACTGCTGCCAAGCGGAAGACCACCGCTCGCAAGCCCGCCGCCAAGCGGACCGCGACCAAGACTGCTGCCAAGCGCACATCCACGGCACGCAAGACCACGGCGCGCAAGCCTGCCGCCAAGCGCGCCTCCACCCGGAGCTACAAGCTCAACACCACCAGCCGTTCAACCGGCCGCTCCACCAGCCGCCGCACGGTCCGCAAGGCCGCCTGATACAGGCTTCGCACAACCAAAGCACACACCGGCCGCAGCCATCGCGCTGCGGCCGGTCACGTTTTGGACCCAGACAACGTCCCCTCTACGAGCCCCGAGCGCAAGCTCGGGACAGAGCTCCGGATCAGACCCGCACACTCTCCCCGCTGCGTTCCTGCCCCGCCCGGCCCGGCTTGTGACACACCGGCGTCTCATCCACTTCACCCGCGATCCCCCGCGCTACCAGATGCGCCCGCCACACCCGTTCGTGCGCTTCCCAGAAGTGCTCGAACGAATCGGCGAGTGTGTATTTTTGCATCGACATGTGCGCCGTTGCACCCATCCGCCGCCTGCGTTCGGGGTCTGCCACCAGCCCGACGATCCGCTCGACCCACGCATCGACCGAGTCGGTTGGCAGGACATATCCCGTGCGCCCGTCCTCCACCACTTCCTTCGGCCCGCCCTTGTCGGTCACCAACACCGGAAGCCCCGAGCCTTGACTCTCCATCACCACCTGCCCCAGCGTGTCGGTCACACTCGGGAACACAAACAGGTCGCTCGACGCGTACAGCCTGCTCAACTCCTCCCCGCGCCGAAACCCCAGAAAGTGCGCCCGCTGCCCGCGCAGCGCAGCGGTCATCTTCTCGCGGTAGGGCCCGTCACCGACCACCACAAGCTCAGCGTCGAGCCCCTGCTCTGCAAGCCGCCGCTGGGTCCGTGTCCACACCTTCACCAGAAACGGCAGGTTTTTCTCCACACTCACCCGCCCGACATACAACACCTTCACGCTCGCAGAGCCCACCGCCGGGAACTGCTCCCACACCGAAACATCACGAAAACGCGGGTGAAACGAGCCACTCTCGAACCCCGGCTTGAGCGCGCAGCAGCGGTCCCGCTCCATCCCCAGCCGCACCAGCGACTCGACGTACTCTTTGCTCCGCGTAAAGACCGCCGCGAACGGCTTGTAGAACAGCTGCATGAACTTCTCACTCGCAACAGTCAACGCACGGTCCTCAAACAGCGTGTCGATGTACGACGGAAAGTCTGTGTGGTATACCCCAAGCACCGGGACCCGCAGCATCTTCGCCGCCACAAACCCCACCAGCCCCACCGGGCCGGGCGTCGAGATGTGAATGCAGTCCGGCTGGTGGCGATCCAGGTGCCGGAGCATCGGCACAATCGGCGGCAGCACCACCTCCAGGCCGTCGTACTTGGGCAGCGAGGTTGCAAACACCGGGTCAAAGTTGAACAGGTTCTCGCCCTCGGGCAGCTCCATCCGCGTCGAGGTAATGACCTGAAGATCACGCCCCGACCCGCGCGCACGCCCTGCGACATCGGTGATGAACCGGCTCACGCCGTTGACATCGCCGAGGGTGTCTGTGAACAGGCTGACTCGCATGGGCCGCTCCATGACACTCACGCCTTCCCCGGCCGCTGCGGTCTCGTGCTCGAACCGTTCGACAAACTCCCTCTCCTTGTTTTGGTAAAACAAGCTGAACACTGTCGGCAACTGGGCCGCGGTCAGGATCGCGAAGGGCATCAGATGGTCGGCGATCCCGCTCGTGTCGCGCTTGCACACCGCCCGCCACGCCGGCCCGCCCAGATTCCGCGCTAGCGCCACCGTCAGCTCGTCGGCAAATGCCGCCATCCGCTCGTGGTCCGCCAGCGCGCAGCCGTCACTCCGCCCCTCAGCCGAGAGGCGGTCGGCCAGTTCCGGAAACTTCGCAAGCACCGGCCCGAGCGTTTCCCGCAGCCCTCCGAGCAGCGGGTTCGGTTTCCGCCTCCGACTGCCGAGCAGTTTTTGCTTCGCCGCGTGGGCTGCCAGCTTCACCCGGGACGGCCCGGGCACGTCCACCCCCGCAAACCGCAGCAATTTTGACGCGACGTACTTCCCCCGCGTGCTCTGCCGGGGGGCAATCTTCTCTGCGAAAAAGTGCGCGCCCACCGAGGTCAACTGGTGCGCCAAGAGCGCGCTGTGCCCGCCCACACCGCCGGCCTGGCAGCACCCTGACATCACCAGCCGAAGGAACTCGCTCGGGTCGGTTACCGGCTCGCCGCCCTCACTCCACACCCCGGTCCACGTCCGACCGACATTGAGCAAGCCGTGGTCGTCGGACCCGCCCGTCCGCGCGGGCTGCCACGCGCGCGGCCACACCGGCTCAAGCGCATGAATGCCCGCCAGCTCCCTCACGCGCTCGGGCGAGAGCCGGTTCAGGAACCGCTCCAGAGGCACCCGATGCCGCCCGGTGTGCGCACCGTTGAGTACCTCAAACCCCTTGAAAAGCAGCACGCACCGCTCGATGTGCCACCGCGTCAGGCGGCCGTTCTGCATGTAGAGCGGGTGCGCCACCGCGTGCGCCAACCGATGCTGATACAGCCACGCCGCGAAGGCATACACGTCGTCCCGCAGCCCGAGGGTTGTCAGTTCCTCGTCCTGCTCGGGGCTGAGCCCCCAGACCAGCACGTGCAGCTTGCACCCGTCCTCGGGGAACACCACCGAGACCTCCTGCCCGATAACAAAGTCCTCGAACCCGCGCTCGACCAGTTCCATCGCCCCGCGGATCGTGTCGTGGTCGGTGATCGTGACAAGGTCCATGCCTCGGGCGCGGGCCTGGTCGTAGACCTGCTCGGGCGGCGAATAGCACTCGGGCATCCCCACACACGACAACGCGGCGACCGCCGGGCCGTCCGAGGCTTGCGAGTGGCAGTGGGTGTCCATCCGCGTCCAGCCGTCGGTGTGTTGTGCATCTGGATGCATCAGCTCGCTCCTTTGCCCAACTCCAGTCTCGGTCCGTCTTGTTCCCTAACCGACCCCTTCAGGTACGGCACAGCCCTTGAGCATAAGAGCCGAGGTCTTTCACCGAATCTCGGCATCACTCTCGCGGATGTTTGTAAACTAGTTGGATGCGGTGTAGCCAATCCCGCGTGCACCTGGCTGGCAACCAGCGGTTGTACCGATGCACAGGGCACCGGCGCACCCCCGGACGCTGTCAAGAAAACACTTCTGTCACTCTTGGGGACTTTCACGCGGCCAAGAAAATGTAGAATCGGCGTGCCGAGGAATGAAATGCCGCTATACTCGAAGTCTCTGACGCCTTCTTTTCTGCTCCCTGCTCTACGACACATCTGCATACCTGGTCGGCCTTGAACCACACGGTGTTCGAGCGTCGGCTGACAAGTCGCTTGGCCCCCTGCGCGTTGATCTCCTGTCCCCCGGTCGATGCGCGGGGGCCTTGCTTTTTTGGGGCAAGGCCTCACCCGACACCACACGCAGCCGATGCCGCTTTGCCTGAGTGCTCCGGGCAGCGGTTGCTCATTCGCGCCATCGAAAACGCCAAGCGGGCCCCGCGTCGCCGAGGCTCGACACGGGGCCCTCGCAGGGGGGTTGTTCCCTCCCTCCAACGCCCAAGCGGGAGAAACGGCACCACAAATATCCTGTACAGGCTCCTCTCCCGCGACCGATCCTCCGAGACGATCTGGCAGCGGCGATGTCTGTGCTGGGTGTGCCGTGTAAACTGCCCGCATGACCCGACACTTGGCTGTCTTCCCCGGCTCGTTCGACCCCATCTCCTTTGGCCACCTCGACGTGGTCAGGCGCGGCCGCTACCTCTTTGACGAGGTTGTCGTCGCCGTCGGGCACAACCCGGGTAAAGCCCAACTCTTTACCCTCGACGAGCGGGTCACAATGGCGCAGACCCTCGCTGCCGAGATCGTCGCCGAGGAGCCCGACGCTGCCCCGGTGCGTGTCGCGTCGTTCTCCGGCCTCACGGTCGATTACGCCGTCTCGGTTGGTGCCGCCGCCCTGCTCCGGGGCATCCGCAACCTCTCGGATCTGCAATACGAGATTCAGCAAGCGGTCACCAACCGCGAGGTCGCCGGGCTCGAGACCGCGTTCGTCGTCGCGGGCAGGAGCTTTGCGTACACGAGTTCGAGCCTCATCCGCCAGATCACCGCGTTGGGCAAAGACCTCTCGGCCCTCGATTCGATGGTCCCGCCGCTGGTCATCGAGATGCTCAGGCAAAAGAAAGACCAGAAGCACCCGATGCTTCAACGGCTGCTGGTCGATCCAGGGGAATAGAGCGCCTTGCATCAATGTGTTTCGTTGTTATGGATGGGTATCGTTGTCCCCTCGCTTGCGCGAGGGGCTCTGTTCTCGGCGTATACAACACTTGTGTAGAGAGACATGACGGCGTTGTAGAGCCCCTCGCGCAAGCGAGGGGACAAGCCTGTATGCCCGGCTCTCTAAGCTGTACGAGGTCGCTTGCCGCTTCTCGCCCCCGAGCCCAATACCATCCCGCTTATGGACATCCGCATTCTCTCTCTTGGCGCGCTCGCGGAACACCCGCTGCGCGATTCTGCCCGCCGCGTCCGCACCGGGCACGCGACCACGACGCTCGTCCGCTCCGGCGACGCGACGGTCCTCATCGACCCCGGCCTGCCCCCCGCCGCCGTCGTCGCGCGGCTCGACGAACGCGCCGGGCTCGACCCCGCCGACATCACGCACGTCTTCCTCACCAGCTTCAAAGCCGACACCTGCCGGGGGATCCGCGCCTTCGACCACGCCGACTGGTACCTCTCGCAGCTCGAACGCGAAGCCGTCGGCGTTCCGCTGGCGCAGCTGCTGCAGAACGCCGATGCGACCGACGACGAGACCAGACAGGAACTCGAATACCAGGTCTCCCTGCTCCGTGAGTGCAAGCCCGCGCCCGACTCACTCGCCAAGGGCATCGACCTCTTCCCGCTCCCCGGGGTCACGCCCGGCATGACCGGGCTGCTCGTCGCCGAGCCCGACCGCACCACCCTGATCTGTGGCGACGCGATCCCCACGCTCGAACACTACGAACAAGGCAAAGTCCTCAAGACCTCGCACAACCCCGAACACGCGCTCGAGAGCTTTCAGGAAGCCCTCGAGATCGCCGACGTGCTTGTGCTCGGGCGCGACAACCTCGTGATGAGCCGTGGACGGGGGATGATGTAGACCACCCCTCGGTCTGAACAGGGGCGCGCGGGAGGGGGAGCAGGGGTATCTGGAGCACAACGCGAGAATCGAGGGCGCTCGTCACTTGTGAGATGTGCCTTGGATGCGAACTGCGCGGCTGTGTTGCGGAGTGGGACTTTGTCGCGTGGGGTTCAGTGTTTCTTGAGCATGCCGATGCCGAAGCCGGCGACGGCGCTGCCTCCGGAGGGGATGTAGCCGCGGAGGAATGCGGTGAGGCTCTGGGTCTGGGTGCCGAGCCAGGTGGTTGAAGTGTCGTAGATGCCTTGCATCGCGTCCCAGTTGACGCTGATGAGCCCGGCCATCTGGAGGCCGATGAGCAGGAGGAAGACGGTGCCGACGACGAGGAGGACGATCTTGAACGCGGCGCGGAGGGCGAACGCGACAGCGAAGCCGAGGAAGAAGCCGAAGCCGAGGCGGAAGATGGTGGGGGAGTAGAGCTCGAGCAGCGATTTGTCGGCGTCGGGCGTTGTGTCGCCCTCGGTGGTTTCTTCACGCTTGTTGCTGCGCGAGGTGGTGTCGTCGGTGAGGGAGTTGGGCGCGAAGGCCGGGTCGGTTTCGGGCGTTGCGGATTCGGTGGTGGCGTTTGCCGGGGTTTCGGGGCGGTCGGGTTTGGTTGTTGCGCCGACGCCCCAGAGCCCTGCGCCGGAGAGACTGATCGCGGCGGCCAGCGCAAGGCACAGCTTCTGCAACCCCGAGAGGCTCGCGAGGAGGCCTGTTCTGGCTGGCGATTCTTCGGTCACGGGGCGCGATCTCCCTTGGTCTCTTCTTTGCCCGGAGCATTCTTCGGGTCGACCGTGGGTTGGATCTCGATTTCTTCGACGGTGGTGCGGCGGAGGGTGACCTTGCGGCCGTCGGGGCCGATCTCTTCGCGCTCCTCGACCTCGCGGCGGACCTCACGCTTTTCTGTTGATGCGTCGGCGGTGTCGTCTTTGGCGGGGTTGGCTTTGACCGCGTGAGTGAGGTGGCCGACGAACTGGCCGAGTGAGCGCATGAGCGAGCTTGGCCGTTTGTCTGTCATGGTGAACAATCAGGGGGTGGGTGCTGGAGGTCAGTGTGCGTTGGCGGCTTTGGCTTTGTTGAGAATCTCGGCGACCTGTTCGGGCTTGACGTTTTCGTGGAGGTCGTGATCGACGAGCATGACCGGGGCGGTGCCACAGGACCCGAGGCACTCGAGCTCGATGATGGTGAACTCGTTGTCGTCGGTGGTTTCGCCGACATCGACGCCGAGGTGTTCGCGGACCGCGTCGGTGAGCTCGGGCTGACCACAGAACTCACAGGCGATAGAGCGGCAGACGGCGACGACGTGCTTGCCCTTGGGCTTGAGCCAGTACTCTTCGTAGAAGCTGGCGGTGTCGATGACGTCGGCGGGGGCCATGTCGAGGAGCTTGGCGATCTCGACCATTGCCTGGTGGGGGATCCAGCCGTACTCGTGCTGAACGAGGTGGAGCGCGGGGAGGAGTGCGCCGGCTTTGCGTTCGTAGCGGGGGAGGTACTTGTCGCGGATCTCGGCGACGAGGGAGTCGTTGAGATAGGGCTCGTCGCGGCGGTCGATGTTGATGGTGCCGGAGTCTTTGGTGATCCAGGGCATGTGGGTGTCCTTGCTGCCTCTCGCGGCCGAATGCGGCGGCGGCTTAGTCGTCGGGTGCTGCTGCGACGGCACCGGCCGGGGGGGCTGGGGGGGGCGGGGTGCCGGGAGAGCATCGTAGACCCTGGACGGTGGGATGGGCCTCGAAGACTCCTTCGGGCGAGGCGAGTGTGCGTTGCACGCTGGAGGCGGAGGTTCTTGGCAGTTGGACGAGTCGGGCGTCGGCGACGGGGGGAGTTTCTTCGGTGGTGCCCCAGGTCAGGCAGGACACGACGACGCCGGTCGGAGTGCGGAGGCAGACCCAGTCACCGGCGTTGGCGAACCCGACCCGTGAGGAGGTGTTGCCGGCCGTGAAAATCCAGGCGTTGTTGAACTTGTCGTTGGGCTTTGGCGGCGGGGTTTCTGCATCGCCGACGGGGCCGGGGATGGTCTGGTTGAGGCCGTTGAAGACGACGGCGGTTTCGCCCGGCCCGAGTCGGAAGTTTGGGAAGACAAAGAGAAACTGGCCGGCGTCGGGTTTGTTTCGGTCGGTGATTGTCCAGCCGGAGAGGCGGATGGGCTTGCTGGTGGGGTTGTGGATCTCGACAAACTCGTCCCCGGTGGCGTGGCGTGAGCCGTCCTGGCTTGCGTCGCCGGCGATGCCCTTTGGCACAGCGTAGAGGACTTCGGTGATGATGGGGAGGTTGACTGCTGGCGCGTGTGATGCGCCCTCGCCGAGCGAGAGGGCAGCCATGCCGATCGAGATGAGAAGTCCGCCCACCACAGGGGACGAGTCTACCGGAGTTCCGAGAACCTGCAAGGAAAAATTCGGTTGGATCATGCAAATACACGGTCGGTGTTTATTAGGATTTGTGAGCGCCGGGGCTTCTTTACGGCTTGTTCCAGCGTCCGGGTTCGCGGCGGCCTGTGCCCGGGCGGTCGGTGAGTTTGTCTCCCATGTCGGCGCGGGCGGCTTCGACGAGGCGCATGAGCTGCGCGACGACTTCGGGTTTGGTTTCGGCGAGGTTGGTTGTTTCGCTGATGTCGGTTTCGAGGTCGTAGAGCTCGAGTGGCATGTCGATGTGGTTGTACTTGCCGGGGAGGCCGTCGTTGCCGGGTGTGCTTCCCTTCATGGTGCGGTAGCGATGGGGGAGGTAGAGCTTCCACTTTCCGGCGCGGAGCCCTTGGAGGTTGTTGTCGTGGTAGTAGAAGTAGAGGACTTCGTGTGGCGTCGGGGCGTCGGGGTCTGCGCGGAGGAGTGGGAGGATGCTGACGCCGTCGATGGGGCGCGGGGGCAGGGGCAGGTCGAGGATTTCGCAGATGGTGGGGAGGAGGTCGATGGTCATGACGGGCTCGGCGGAGGTGATCCCGGCGGGGATAACGCCCGGCCAGCGGATGACGCAGGGTGTGCGGACGCCGCCTTCCCAGGTCGTTCCTTTGCCTTCGCGGAGGGGGCCGGTGGTGCCGGCGTGGTTGCCGTAGCTGAGCCATGGGCCGTTGTCTGAGGTGAAGACGACGATGGTGTTGTCTTCGATGTTGAGGCGTTCGAGGGTTGTGGTGATCTGGCCGAGGGACCAGTCGAGCTCGGTGATGACGTCGGCGTAGAGCCCGGCGTCGGTCTTGTCAGCGAAGCGCGGGCTGGTGTAGATCGGGACGTGGGGCATGGGGTGGGGGAGGTAGAGGAAGAAGGGTTCGGTTGCGTGTTCTTCGATGAACTGGACAGCTCGTTCGGTGAAGTACTTTGTGAACTGTTGTTGGTCCTCGACGGTGATCTCGTGGTTGATGATGGTGGTGTTGTGGTAGAGGGGGAGGTCGGGGTATCCCTGCTTGCGTTTGCGTTGTGCTTCGGTGACGTTTGGGTGGAGCGGCCACATGTCGTTGGAGTAGGGGATGCCGATGAACTCGTCAAAGCCGTGGTTGGTGGGGAGGAATGGTTCGCGGTGCCCGAGGTGCCACTTGCCGTAGATGGCGGTTGCGTAGCCGCGTTGTTTGCAGAGTTCGGCGATGGTGGTTTCGCCAGCGTGGAGGCCGTGGTTGGTGTTTGGGCCGAGTGCGCCCTGGATGCCGATGCGGTTGGGATAGCACCCGGTGAGGAGCGCTGCGCGGGAGGCCGAGCAGACCGGCTGGGCGACGTAGAAGCTGGTGAGCTTGATTCCTTGGCGTGCAAGGGCGTCGAGGTGCGGGGTGTCGTAGCCGTCGGCGTATTCCATGACGTCGCCGTAGCCGAGGTCGTCGCAGAAGATGATGACGATATTTGGGGGGCGTTCCTGTGCGCAGGCGGCACACACGCAGGCGAGCAACACGAGAACAGCGGCGATTCGTTGGATCATGCGCGCAGTCTACCGGTTGTCGGGGGTGCCGGGTGGGATCAGACGATCGGCATGCTGAGGATGCAGCTGCGGTAGTTGGTGTAGGGCCATTGCCAGTGCTCGATGAATCGGTAGCCGCGTCGTTGGTAGTAGTTTCGGAGGGTGGTGTCGGGCTCGGCCATGCTGAGGGCGAGCTCTCGGAAGGCCAACTCGCGGGCGCGGGCTTCGCACTTTTCGAGCAGGGCGTTGCCGATGCCTGCGCCCTGGAGCCCGGGCTCGACGGCGAACATGGCAAAGTGCGCGACCTCGGGGCGGAGAAAGAACTCGGGGAACGCGACGTGCTCGTGTTCGTTGAAGAGGATGACGCCGACGATGCGTTGGTGGTGTGGGTCGTTTTCGTCGGGCATGAGGGCGAGGTAGCACTCGCTGTTGAGGACACGGCCGAGGGTTGTTTTGTCGTCCTGGCGTCCGGCGAGGGGTCGGAGTCCCATCGCGTGCTGGCCGGTGTAGGCGCGGTGGAGGAGTTTGGTGATCGCGGTGACGGGATCGTCGATCATGTAGCGGCGGACGGTGGGCGTGGCGGCCGCGGTCGTGTCTGGGAGGGTGGACGCGGGGTGTGCTGCGGGCTCGGGCATGAGCCGGGAGTGTAGGATTGTGGTGTCTATGGCAGCACCCGTTCCCCAACCTGTCGGCCGACCCGACCGCCCGCTCGCGACCGAGGGGGTTCACCGGCTGCGGGTGCGGTATTGCGAGTGCGACCCGATGGGGGTGGTGCATCATGCGGCGTATGTGCCTTGGCTCGAAGAGGCACGGACCGAGCTTCTCCGCACCAGCGGGGTGTCGTACCGCCAGCTCGAATCGGCGGGGGTGTTTCTTGCGGTGGTGAAGCTTGAGGCGGCGTACAAACGGCCGGGGCGGTACGACGACGTCATCGAAATCCGCGTTCGTGTCGTGGGGGTGACGCGGGTGAAGCTCCGGCACGAGTACGAGGTGCGGCTGGTGGAGCGTGCGGGGGTTTCGGCGGGTGAGATGGTCGGGCTGCGGCAGGCGGGGCTTGATCTGCTGGTGACGGCGTCGACGACGCTGGCGTGTCTGGATGGTGAGGGGAAGCCGAGCGAGTTGCCGGGGTGGATCGCGGGGGGTGGGGGTGGGGGCGGTTGAGTGAAGGCGATCGGGTATGCTCTTGGCATGCAACGACGCGACTTTCTGAAAGTGACGACGGGTTCGGCGGCGGGCCTTGCGTTGGCGGGGTGCAGCACGCCGAATGACGAGCCGCGCGCGGGGGATGGGGGTGGTGCGGATACCACGCCGCGGGCCGAGGCTGCGCAACCGGTCGAGGCTGTGGAGATGCTGTACACGATCTCGCTGGCGCAGTGGTCGTTGCACCGTGCGCTCAAGGGCGGCGAGATGGACAACCTGGACTTCCCGCGTGTGGCGCGCGAGCGGTTTGGTATTGATGCGGTGGAGTACGTCAATCAGTTCTTTCTGGACAAGCCTCGGGATAAGGCGTATCTGGCGGACCTGCGCACGCGGTGCGAGGACCAGGGCGTGGAGAGTTTGCTGATTATGTGCGACGGGCTTGGCGAGCTGGGCAACCCGCACGCGGGTCGGCGGAACGAGGCGGTGAACAATCACAAGCCTTGGGTGCGTGCGGCGCGGGCGCTTGGGTGCCATTCGATCCGGGTGAATGCGGCGAGCGAAGGGACGTTCGCCGAGCAGCAGAAGCTGGCAGCCGACGGGCTGCGGAAGCTGGCCGAGTATGCGGCGCAGGGCGATGTACACGTGATCGTGGAGAACCACGGCGGGCTGAGCTCGAACGGTGCGTGGCTGGCGGGGGTGATGGAGCTGGCGGATCATCCGGGGCTGGGGACGCTGCCGGACTTTGGGAACTTCTGCATGGACTGGTCGCGGCGGGATGAGCCCGAGGCGTGGTACGACCGGTATCTGGGTGTGTCGGAGATGATGCCGTTTGCGAGGGCGGTGAGTGCGAAGAGTCACGACTTTGACGCGGCGGGCAACGAGGTGAATACCGATTTCCGCCGGATGATGCGGATCGTGACCGAGGCGGGGTATCGCGGGCGGATCGGGATTGAGTACGAGGGCAAGGTGCTGAGCGAGGATGAGGGGATTCTTGCGACCCAGCGGCTGCTCGAGCGGGTGCGGGAAGAGCTGAGCGCGTAGCTCGTGCGGCGTGTTGTGCGCGGCTTGCCCGCGGCGTTGGGCGCAGGGACGGCTTGCTACGCTTCGTCATGGCAGTTTCACGATCGGGCTTGTACGACGACGCGTTGGTGTACGACGTGCTTCACGCGCCGGGGACGGCGGGCGAGGTGTCGGGACTCGAAGCGATCGAGAAGCGCTTTGTTGCTGAAGCTGTGAGAAAGCGCGGGCGGTGTTGGCTCGAGCCGGCGTGCGGCACGGGGCGGTACCTGCGCGAGGCGGCGCGGCGGGGGATCGAGACGATCGGGTTTGACCTGCTGCCGAACATGGTCGAGTTTGCCCGCGAGCGTGCGCCGGAGGCGGGCCGGGGTGTGGGGCCGAGCGAGTACTTTGTCGGCGACATGACGGACTTTGCCGATCGGGTCGGTCGGGGGCGGGTGTCGCTGGCGTTCAACCCGATCAACACGATTCGGCATCTTTCGAGCGACGGGGCGGTGCTGTCGCACTTCGAGCAGATCGCCGAGGTGTTGGTGCCGGGCGGGGTGTATGTGGTGGGGCTGAGCCTGAGCGCGTACGGGCGGGAGTCACCCAGCGAGGACGTGTGGTCGGGTCGGCGGGGGTCGCTTGGGGTCAAACAGGTGGTGCAGTACCTGCCGGCTCGGACGGATGGCAACCCGAGGTCTCGGAGTGAGTTGGTGGTGAGCCACCTGGTTGTGGAGAGGCCCGGCGGTACCGATCATCGGGACTCGGCGTACAGGCTGCGAACCTACAGCCATGAGGAATGGACCAGGCTTGTCGAGCGTTCAGCTTTGCAGCTCGTGGGAGTCGTCGATGAAGATGGTGGGGATGTCGTGGCGGGGGATGGTGGATACGTGCTGTTTGTGCTGTGTGGCAAGAGCAGTTGAGGCGGTAAGATGGGTGTATTTGCGTACACTTTTCAAGAATCTTTGTATACAGTGAAGGAGGATGGGTAGAATACCGGATGGTCGAGGGTCTTTTTAGGGGTACCTGCAATGAATCGACAGTATCAGAAGAATGCGATAGTTCAGCCCCACTCGGGATTCAACCTGACCCAGCGAGAGCTTGAGGTCGTGGGGTTGGTGACGGAGGGTTTGTCGAGCCGGGAGGTCGCCCAGCGGCTGTGCCGGAGCCCTCGGACGGTCGAGAATCACCTCCGCTCGATCTACCAGAAGCTCGGTGTGCGGAACCGGGTTGAGCTTGTGCGGGCGGTTGCCGAGCGGGGCTTGCTCGGCAAATCGGGCGAAAGCGCGGGAGGGCTTCCCGGGACTGACCTCGAGTTCAAGGGTCGGACGCTGGACCTGATCTCGAAGATTGACTCGCGGATGGCGCGGGTCGAGCACCGGGACTATTTCTTCGAGCTTGCCAAGTCTCTGACCGAGGTGCTGGATGTTCGTTGGGCTGGGGTGACCGAGCCGACGCTTCGGGAGGACATGCTCGACATTGTCTGTGTTGTCGAGCGGGGTGAGTTGCGGGACCAGGTGGAGTGTCAGGCGAGTGTTTCGCCGTGCGGGGCGGTTTTGCGGGACGGGGAGATCGTTGTTGCTGACAATCTGACCGATCAGTTTCCGGACTGGGAGCTCGGGAAGGAGCTCGGTGTTCGTGGGTATGTGGGTGTGCGTCTCGAGAATCATGTTGGGGATGCGATCGGGACGCTTTCGATTATGCACGACGAGGCGATCGAGGACATCGCCAACTACGTGATGATCCTCCGGCTGTTTGGCCGCCGGACCAGCGCCGAGCTGGCACTGGCGCAGCTGATGGACAGTGTTGGAGATGAGGCGTCGGGCGCGTCAGGTCCGACCGTAGCGGCGGGGTAGGCGGGCTGACTGGGGCTCGGGGTGGGGGCGAGAACGCTCGGGGGTGGCTCCTTGCTGGCGCTTCGGGCTCGGGTGGGGATTCTTTCGGCGGCGGTTTGTCCGGATAACCTTTCGGCATTTTTTGCGTGTTTCTGACCTCTCCGGCGGTGTCGGGAGAGATTGTTGCGTCGTGGGGCGATCGGTCTTTGCTCTGCTGGCGTAGAACCATCGCGTTGCCTTGGACGGTTGGGTCTGCTTGGCCCGATGGAACGGTGAGAGTCATCGTGCGACTGGTCTGTAGATCGGTTGTGGATGTGGAGGCGAGACATGTGCGGAATCATTGCGTATATCGGGAGCCGGCCGGCAAAGCCCTTGCTGATCGAGGGATTGAAGCGTTTGGAGTACCGGGGGTACGACTCGGCTGGGATCGCGACGATCGAGAAGGACACGGTGCGGGTTTCGAGATCGGTCGGTCGTGTTGGCGAGTTGGAAGAGCACCTGGACGCGTTGGGCGGGCACTCAGGGACGCTGGGGATCGCGCACACGCGTTGGGCGACGCACGGCAGTGTGACCGAGGCGAACTGCCATCCGCACCGCGACGACCGCCACGGGATCGCGCTGGTCCACAACGGGATTATCGAGAACTACTCGTCGTTGCGGACTTATCTCGAAGAGCGTGGGCACACGTTTACGAGCGAGACCGACACCGAGGTTCTGGTCATGCTCATCGGCGAGTTGTACGAGGGCGATCTGGAGCGGGCGGTGAAGGCGGCGTTGCGCGAGGTCACGGGTGCGTACGCGATCGCGGTGGTGTGCGAGAAGGAGCCGGACACGCTGGTGGTCGCGCGGAAGGGGTCGCCGTTGATGGTGGGGGTGGGCAACGGGGAGTATGTCGTTGCGTCGGATGCGTCGGCGATCGTGGCGCACACGAGCCAGGCGTTCCCGCTCGCGGACTACAACGTGGTGCGGATATCGCGTGAGGGTTTCCATACCAGCACGATCGACGATGCGCCGGTGACGCCGGAGATAAGCCAGCTCGAGCTTGATCTTGAGCAGATCGAGCTTGGGACCTACAGCCACTTCATGCAGAAGGAGATCTTCGAGCAGCCCAAGGTGCTGGCGACGACGCTGCGGGGTCGGATCGACCGCAACGAGGGGCGGATTGTGCTGGGGGGGTTGGCGAAGTTCTCCAAGGAGCTGGTCAAGGCGCGTCGGTTCATTCTGACTGCGCAGGGGACGGCGTTGCACGCGGCGATGATCGGGGAGTATCTGCTCGAGGACCTGGCGAAGATCTCGGCGGAGGTGGAGTTTGGGAGTGAGTTTCGGTATCGCAACCCGATCATCGAGGAGAACACGGTGGTTGTCGGGGTGAGCCAGTCGGGCGAGACGGCTGACACACTGAGCGCGGTGATCGAGGCGAAGGACCGTGGGGCGTTGTCGCTGGGGGTGGTGAATGTTGTGGGCTCGACGATGGCGCGGGAGACCGACGCGGGGGTGTACCTGCGGGTGGGTCCTGAGATCGGGGTGGCGAGCACGAAGGCGTTTACGGGTCAGGTGATGGTGCTGACGATGCTGGCGTTGCACATGGCGCGGCGTCGGTTTATGGCGCCGGAGGTGTGTGCGCGGTGTCTGGACCAGCTGGCGATGGTGCCCGAGAAGATCGAGCGGGTGCTCGAGACCAACGACCGGGTGCGGCAGGTGACCGAGCGGTATGTGGACCGTGACAACTGGCTGTTTTTGGGTCGGGGGTACAACTATCCGACGGCGTTGGAGGGGGCGTTGAAGCTCAAGGAGATTAGTTATATTCACGCTGAGGGGATGCCGGCGGCGGAGATGAAGCACGGCCCGATCGCGCTGATTGATGACGGGATGCCGGCGGTGTTTATTGCGAACCAGGGTCGGCAGTACGAGAAGGTGATGAGCAACATCGCCGAGGTCCGCAGCCGGGGCGGGCATGTGATCGCGGTGGCGACGGAGGGGGACACCGAGATCACCAAGGTGGCTGAGGAAGTGCTGTTTATCCCCGAGTGCGAGGAGTTTTTGAGCCCGATGCTGGCGGTTGTGCCTTTGCAGCTGATGGCGTATCACGCGGCGGTGCTGCGTGGGCACGACGTGGACAAGCCGAGGAACCTTGCGAAGAGTGTGACGGTGGAATAGGGGCGGCGGCTCGGGGTTGGTCTTTGCATTGATGATGGAATAGAAAGACCCCGAGCTTGCGCTCGGGGCTCGTTGTTGGGTGTGTGGGTTGGGCTTGTGGGTTGGGTGTGTGGTGGGTCAGCGTCGGTTGGGGTCGGTGTATCCCTGCTTGACGTTTGCGGTCATGCCGTCGGATGTTTCGGAGACTTTGACAACCTGGCTTCGGCGTGCGAAGACGAGGGTGAGCGGGGGTTCGTCGCCGGAGCGGACGACGAGGGTGTCGCCAGCCTTGCCGCTGAATCGGATGGTGCTGTCAGGGAGGACTTTCTGCTCGATGCCGATGGTGGTCGGGGCGGCGTTGTCTTGCGACTGGGTATAGGCGACCATGATCGGATCGGTGGTGTGGTTGGCGATGACCATCTCGGTTCTCGGGTTGTTGCCGGTGAGTGTTGCGCAGGCTGTGAGGCCGAGGCACGACACGAGAGCGAGGGGCGTGAGGATTCGGGACGGGGTGCGGGGCATGGGGTGGTCTCCGGCTGAAGCCCGGAAAGCGCGGAGGCTTTGGGGGCGAGCATTGCGGGCGATTGGTGTCAGTTGGTCGGGTCTTCGATGAGGTCGATGATCTCTTCGGTGGGGGATTCTTCGGTCGTTGATTCATTGAGTTCGATGGCGGGGAGCACTTCGTCGGTGGGGGGTGCTTGCTGGGATTCGGTTGTGTCGGTCTGGGTTGCCGATTGGGCATCGGCGGTGGCGTCTTGCTCGACGACCTGTGGGGTGTCTTGTTCGACGCCGGCGATGGTGACCTCGACATCGGAGTCGTAGACATCGATGGTGGTGAGAGCCCGTCGTGGGAGTTCGATGTCGTGGGCGATTCCTTGGCTGACGACGCGGGCGAGGACGGGGCCGTTGGTCGCGCCGGACCAGCCGATGGAGCCACCTGGGGCGAGGACGGCGTTGCCGATCTCGCGTTGGCGGGTGCCTTTGAGGATGGTTATCTGGACGCTCTGTGCGGAGGCGTTACGGACAGCGGTGTCGTAGCTGTAGCAGCCGGTGAGCCCGATGGGGAGCAGCAGGCAGGCTGCTGTAAGGGGCAGTGCGGGTCGAATACGGGCTCGATGGGCAAAGGGAAGCGGCATTGGCGGTTCCTTCAGAAAGGGCTGGAATCTCAGAAAAAGTATATCGGCTAGAAGGGGCTGGCTGTACACTCTGGTTTGAGGAGGGATTGCACAGTATGTGCTCCATTCATACTTGATACGAGGAGGTCGTGATGTACGAGGTGCGTGCGCGGTTGGTTCTGGGGATTGTGGCGGGGCTGGCGACGGCGGCTGCCGGGCAGGTGATGCAGTTCGAGTGGACGCTCAGTGACACCGGGAACGGGGACGGCCATCTCGAGCCGGGGGAGTCGCTGATCGCGACGCTGTGGGCGAGCATGGACCCCGGGCAGGTCGGTTTTGCCGGATCCATTTTCGAGATCAACGGCAACGGTGAGTGGCAGGAGGGCACCATCGAGAGCTACGACAACAAGCTCGACAGCCTGACCGACGATGGGCAGTTGCAGGCCGACAACAGCATCACCGGGATTGAGGCGTTTCAGCTTCCGCCGGCGTTCAACGGAGACTTTATCTCGGACAACCCGATCGAGGTTTATGAGATTGTGTGGAGGCCGCTGAACGACGTCTACTTTTTCGTCGAGTGGGGCACGCTTCTCCATCTCAACGGCGATGTGTATACCGACGACTTTGGCACTTCGGTGCCTTATGAGGTTGTGCCGGGGCGGGCGAGCATTGCCATCCCGACACCCGGGGGGGTTGCTCTTCTGGGTCTGACGGGGGTTGTGGCCATGATGCGTCGGCGGTGACCTTGCGTGGTGTCCTCTGCGGGAGCGCGCTGGTGTTTTGGTCGAGGGGAACCTCTGCACAAAGCCGAGCGACTCGGTTCTTTCCTGCTTGGGGCTGCAGCAACGCGGGCTGGAAAGCCCGCCCCCCTGATTGTTCAGAGGCTCCGAGGGACTATTCGGCAGGATCACGCCCTACGAGTTGAGCGATGCTCTTGGCTGCGGCGGCAAGAGGACCTCCGAATGGTGCAAGCCATGCTGGCGGATCTTGCGCCTGAAAGGAGAGCCAGGCCGTATCAACACCGGTACGCCCACCGTGTTGGGGCACGATGCCGTCCCGTGCCTGCCATCTGCGAAGGATTTCGGTCTTCGGGATTGCCCAACACTGGGCGTCGAATGGGCTCACTCCGAGGCATACAACGAAGTCGTATTTTTGGTCTCTTAGTTGTTGAAACTTATAGACGCCGGTCTTCCATCTTGTGCTGAACTTCACCTCGACGCGTTTGCCGTTGACCAATCGGTCCGCTTCAGAATCAGGCGAGGGCCCGACGGTGAAGTCTCGTGTCGCAAGCCATCCAGCAACGAGGAGTTCGCCGATCTTGCCGACTTGGCGAGAAGGGCGTTGTTTGATCCAAGAGAAGGGGCTGTGTTCCCATTCCAGATCATCTGCGTAGTCCTGGCGGAGCGCTCCGGCGAGCCCGGCGAGCCCGGCGAGAATCCGGACATCGGGATCGGTGATCTGGTGGCGGGTCACACTTGCTCCGAAAAGAGTCGTGGTTGGGCAGTCGAGGTCTTGGTTTGGAGGCCATGGATTGTCGGCTTTGCATCCACAAGGCGCTTTGCCATGACTTCGATCGCTTCGGTGTTGCTGTCGATGAGGACCGCCTCGCGTCCGTGCTTCCAGGCGGCTTCGCCGGTGGTGCCGCTGCCGGCGAAGAAGTCGAGGACGCGGTCGCCGGGGTTGGAGTGGACGGTGACGATGCGTTCGAGGACGCGGATGGGTTTCTGGGTGGGGTAGCCGGTTTTCTCTTTGCCGGTGGGGCTGACGATGGTGTTCCACCAGACGTCGGTTGGTGTTTTGCCGATCGCGGCTTTTTCTGCGCCAACGAGCCCGGGCGCCATGTAGGGGATGCGGTCGATCGCGTCGTAGTTGAAGGTGTAGTGTTTGGGGTCGTTGGCGTACCAGAAGATAGTGTCGTGCTTGGCTGACCAGCGTTTCTTGGAGCGTGCGCCGTAGTCGTAGGACCAGATGATCTCGTTGATGAAGCACTCGCGGCCGAAGATCTGGTCGAGGAGAATCTTGCAGTAGTGCGATTCGCGCGGGTCGATATGAAAGAAGAGGGAGCCTTCGGGGGTGAGGAGCCGCTTTGCTTCGCGCATGCGGGGCTCGATGAAGGCGAGGTAGTCGTCGAAGGTGTCGTCGTAAGCCTTTGAGCCGACGACGACGGAGGTGTAGCGTTGTCCCTTGAATCCGGTGCGGTCGCCGTCGGCGTCTTTGTAGGTCTTGAGTTGGGTGCGGGACTGGGATTTGCCGGTGTTGAAGGGTGGATCGATGTAGATGAGGTTGAAGGATGCGTCGTCGAAGCCCGCGAGGATGTCGAGGTTGTTGCCGAAGTGGATGTCCATATCGGGAGCGTAGCAGGCCGGGGGCGTTAGCGGTCGAGTTCTGCGGCGACGACGTTGAGGGAGCCGAGAACGGCGACGGTGTCGGCGAGCATGTGGCCTTCGAGGAGTTTGGCGATGACCTGGTAGTTGATGAAGCTGGGTGGTCGGGTGCGGGCTCGGAAGGCGCGGGAGGTGCCGTCGGCGACGACGTAGAAGCCGAGTTCGCCGTTGGCGGTTTCGTGTGCGGTGTAGACCTCACCGACGGGGACTTCCCAGCCTCGGTTGGTCATGATGAGCTCGAAGTGCTGGATGAGCCCTTCGATCGAGCCGTAGACCTCTCCTTTGTCGGGCTTGACGGCTTTGGAATCGACGCCGATGTTGGGCGAGCCGGGTGGGATGATGTCGATGAGTTGGGCGATGATTTTGACGGACTGTTTGATCTCTTCGGCCCGGACGAGGAAGCGGCTGTAGACGTCGCCTTCGTGTGCGATGGGGACGCTGAACTTGACGGCTTCGGCGCCGTTGCCGTCCCAGTTGTCTTTGTAGCAGAGGTAGGGGATGTCTTTGCGGAGGTCTCGTTTGACGCCGCTGGCGCGGGCGAGTGGGCCGGACATGGACCACGCGGTTGCTTCGTCGCCGGTGATGACGCCGATGCCCTGGGTGCGGTCCATGAAGATGCGGTTGCGGAGGACGAGTGTTTCGAGATCGTCGACCGCTTTGAGGGCGTCGTTATAGAGGAAGTTTTTGATGATGCGTTGGAACTGTGCTTGGTCGGGGAGGTCCTGCATGAGGCCGCCGACGCGGGTCCAGTCTGGGTGGTAGCGTTGGCCGGAGATGTAGTCGTAGATGTCGTAGGAGGCTTCGCGTGAGTTGAAGGCGTAGAGGAAGCCGGTGAACGCGCCGAGGTCGAGGGCGGCGGCGCCGATGCAGAGGAGGTGGTCCTGGATGCGGCCGATCTCGGCCATGATGGTGCGGAGGACTTTGCAGCGAGGGTTGATCTCGATATCGAGGAGGTTCTCGATTGTGGCGTGCCAGCAGATGTTGTTGGAGATGCTGGAGAGGTAGTTCATGCGGCTGGTGATGGAGACGTACTGGTTGTAGTCGAGGTGCTCGCCGAGCTTTTCGAAGCCTGAGTGGAGGTAGCCGATGTGGGGCGTGCATCGGGCGATGCGTTCGCCGTCGAGTTCGAGGACGAGGCGGAGGGTGGTGTGTGTAGCGGGGTGCTGGGGGCCGAAGTTGAGAACCCAGCGGTCGCCGGTGTCGACGTGGTCGCCGAGGTATTCGGTGTTGTCGGCATCGACTGTGAAACCCTGTTCGGGCTTGAGCGTGTACGGCATCCGTTTACCCTTCTGTGCGGTCTCGGGCGGCGTGGTGCGGCCGGAGGGGGGGGTCGGGGCAACTGTAGCCGGGAGGCGGGGGGCTCGGGCGGGATGGCTGGGACCATAGATGAGGATGGGCCGCGAGGCAGTGGTGTGTAGCTCGGCGCGGTGGAGTGTGTGGGCGGGCTTATAGTGAGGGATGGTACGGGGAAGTCTTTGGGCGGTGATTGCGCGGCGGAGTTCGGCATCGGCTTATGGCCGATGGCGGGGGGGTGTTGCTGCGCCGGGGCGGGCGGGGATGCGCGGGCTGGTTGACGCGGCCGGGCGGTTGCCTCAGCCGACGATGGCCGAGCAGCTGGCGGTCTCGATTGCCGACCGGCTGCCGGGGGTGGTGGTCGTGGTGCTGGGGCAGCGGGGCGTGCTTGGGCTGGCGTGGGTTGTTGGTGTGCCGTTGCGGGTGGTTGGGGCTGTGGGGCGGATGTTCGTGCGATCTCCCGGGTTGTCTTCGGAGCGTCGGGCATGAACGCGCGGGCTGCGGCAGTGAGCAAGCCGGTGGAGGTCGGTGTGTCGCAAGGCGCGACGCCGGAGTCGTTGCGGCTTGTGCCGGCGGGATCCGAGGACGGCGCGGGATCGGCGGTTGTGCCGAGCGGGGCTGTGCGGCTGCGCGGGGCGGAGGCTGTGCGTGTCGGTTTGCGGGAACGGTTTGCGGCGAGGAATCCGTACTGGGTTGGGGAGAAGGCACTGCACGCGGTGGAGTCTGATCCGCGCGCGGTGAAGACTGATCGGGCGCACACGCAGAACCCGCACTACCAGCTCGGGCTGTCGCTTGCGCCGGCGTACATCGCGTTTGCCAGGCACATTGTCGAGCACGCCGAGGCGTTTGACCGGGTGTATTTTTTGAGCCGTGAGGGCTGGATGTTTATGCGGATGTACCACCGCATCGCGGCGGCGCTGGGCGTTCGGAGCAAGAAGCCTCGGGGGACGTATCTTGCGGTAAACCGTCGGCTGAGCTTTCTGGCGAGCATGGACGGGTTGACGCAGCCGGAGATCGCGAGAATCTGGGAGCAGTACCCGGGGCAGTCGCTGCGGCGGTTGCTGCGGAACCTGTGCTTGCCTGAGGATATTTTCTTTCACCTGGCGGCGCGTCACGGGCTGACGGATCCGGACAAGCCGATCCGGCGACCGAGGGAGCACGCGGAGTTCGGCGCGTTTGTGCGCGACGAGCATGTGCAGCGGGCGTTCGAGTTGCACCGGGACGAGCTGCGTGGTTTGCTGACGGGGTATCTCGAGCAGCGGGGTTTCTTTGAGGCCGGTCGGGTGGCGCTGGTGGATATCGGGTGGAAGGGGTCGATCCAGACCAACCTGCACCGGGCGGTGCGGGGGCGGGAGGATTGTCCGGAGATGCACGGCATCTATTTCGGGCTCGACCACAAGCTGGGGATGGATGCGCCGGGCTCGACCAAGCACGGGTTCTTTTGCGACACGCGGGTGGATGACTGGATGAGCGAGTGCTTGTTGACGCATAACTCGGTCTTTGAGATGTTTGCGACCGCGCCGCACGGGACGGTTGGGGGGTACAGCCGCGATCGGCGCGGGTGGGTTCATGCTGAGGCGCAGGCCGAGGTGGAAGAGTCTCGCAACTTTCGGGGGAAGTTCCGCGAGGTATGGCAAGGGATCAGCGATTATCTGAGTGACTATCTGCACACGCCCGGGGCGCTCGAGGTCAGCGCTGCGGAGCTGCGGCCGGCGGTGCTTGATCGTGTGCGGCGGTATGTGCTTTACCCGACGGCGGCGGAGGCGCGGTCGTATCTGGAGTATTCGCACGTCGAGAGTTTCGGTGTTTTTCAGGTGTCGAAGTACCACTTCAAGGGTTCGTGGAAGTGGATATTGCGTACGCGGCCGTACCGCGAGGCACCGGCTCGGCTGGTGCAGACGTTGCGGGCGCAGCGTTGGCCGGCGGGGGGTTTGAAGCGGTCGCGGGTGCCATTGGCGTCGTGGGTGTTTGATCTTGTGGAGACCCGGCGGCGGGCACGGTAAGGATTGCCCGGTACCATACTTTGTTTTTGAGCGATGCACGATTTGCGTCGGAACCCAGTTCAGGAGATATATTACGATGGCATCGCCCCGACTTATTACGTTTGCTGGTAGCGCTCGGCGTGACTCATGGAACAAGAAGCTGGCAGCTGCGGCTGCGGCGATGGCGGGTGAGGCTGGTGCCGAGGTCACGCTCCTTGATCTGGCGGAGTATCCGCTGCCGATCATGGACGAGGACACCGAATCTGCGGAGGGGCTTCCTGAGCATGCGCTGAAGCTCAAGGACTTGTTCAAGGCTCACGACGGGTTTCTGGTGAGTTGTCCGGAGTACAACGGGTCGATCACGCCGTTGCTGAAGAACACGATCGACTGGTTGAGCCGTCCTCGGGAGGGTGAGGCGACGCTGGCGTGCTTTGACGGCAAGGCGGTGGGGCTGCTCGCGGCGTCACCCGGGGGGCTGGGGGGGATCCGGGGGCTGGTCCATGTGCGGGCGATTCTGGGCGGGATCGGGGCGTATGTTGTGCCTAAGCAGTTTGCGCTCTCGAATGCCCACGCGGCGTTCAATCCGGACGGCTCGTTGGTCGATCCTGCTCATGTCAAGGGTGTTCGTTCGGTGGTTGACGCGACGGTGCGTACCGCCGATCGGCTCGGGGGCTAGAGCGGTCCGGATAACCGTGGAGCGGGGGACGGCTTGTGTTCGGGCGTCGGGCGGAGGATTTGTTGGATTCGGCGTCCCGAGAAGGTAGAGTGTGTTGTTGCGGCTGGGATTCGCTCGGAGCGAAGGCCGGGGCTGCGAGCGGTCGAGCACGATCGCGACTGGTTGGGCTTGGTCTTACGCAAGGGATTGCACGCCGATGGAAGACGACGGTTCGCCGAACGCTGAGCCTCCGAGTCCGAGGGACTTGCGCTGCGCCCTTGCCATCGAGATTATTGACGAGCGCCGGGCTTTGGGCGGCGCGAAGTGTGCATGGATCGAGTCGGCAGCGGCTGCGGCGCTGGGGCCGGTTGCGCTGGCCGGGGGCGGGATTCGTGTGCGCATTGTTGATGACGCGGAGATGGCGGCGGCACACGAGCGATGGTCGGGGGTGGCGGGGACGACCGACGTGCTGACCTTTGATCTCCGTGAGGGGGGTGAAGGGGGTGAGGGGGCGTTGGACGTGGATATTTTGGTGTGTGTTGACGAGGCGCGGCGGCAGGCGAGCGCACGCGGGCTTGCGCCCGAGTACGAGGTGTTGCTCTACGTGGTGCACGGCGTGCTGCATTGTCTTGGGCACGACGACCACGACGAGGCGGCGGCGGCGAGCATGCACGCTGAGGAGGACCGGTTGTTGGGGGCGGCGGGCGTTGGTCCGGTGTATTCGGTCGCGGCACGGGGAGCGGCGGGTGCGCCCGAGACACTGCAGGAGCCGGGGCGTTGAGCGCGACGACGGGACTATTGATAGCGCTCCTGGCGTTGGCCGCTTCGGCGGTGTTTGCCACGTTGCACATGGCGCTGGGGTCGCTTGTGCGGACGACGCTTCAGGACATGGTGGAGGCTGCGGGCAAGCCGAAGTTGAAGCACAGGGCCGATCGCATCGTGGCGGATATCGAGGGGCATCGTGCGGCGATCGGGTTGCCTCGCATTGTGTCGACGGTGCTGGTGGTGGTGGGGTTGTTGTTCTGGATTGCTCAGCCCGGGGCGGCTGGCGATTCGGTGGTTGCGTCGGGGTCACCGACGACGTTGCACGTTGTGCTGACGGTGGGTATTTCGTGGATTGTGTTGTGGCTGATTGCGTTTGTGGTGCCGAGCAGTATTGCAGAGCACACGGGCGAGGCTGTGCTGCTGCGGTTGTCCTGGCTTGTGCGGGTGGTGTATGTGGTGGCGACGCCGCTGATCGGGGTGAGCCGGTTGGTTGACGAGATCGTGCGTCGGCTGGCGCGGGTTGACGCTGACAGCGAGGCCGAGGCGCTCGAAGCGGAGCTTCTGAGTGTGGTCGAGGAGGGCCGTGCGGAGGGGCAGTTTGACGAGGCTGAGCAGGAGATGATCGAGGCGGTAGTGGAGTTTCGCTCGACGACGGTGGAGCAGATCATGACGCCTCGGACGGAGATCAGGGCGTTGGCGTACACGGATGATCTGGAGAAGGTCAAGGCGTATGTGCGTGACGGCGGGCACAGCCGGATTCCGGTGTACCGGGAGAGTCTGGATCATCTGGTGGGCGTGCTTTACGCGAAGGATCTTTTGCGGTGGATGAGTGCTCGGGAAGTCGATCCGGTCTTTTCACTCGAGAGCATTGTCCGGCCGGTGGTGTTTGTGCCGGAGACCAAGACCGTTCGTCAGCTGATGGCCGAGCTCCTCGCGCAGAAGGTGCATATCGCGTTG
This sequence comes from uncultured Phycisphaeraceae bacterium, assembly GCA_964394895.1. GTDB lineage: Bacteria > Planctomycetota > Phycisphaerae > Phycisphaerales > UBA1924 > PNC22. The sequence continues at coordinate 29,249 of CAYMZJ010000028.1, forward strand.
GTCATTGACGAATACGGCGGGACGGCGGGGCTGGTGACGTTCGAGGATATTGTCGAAGAGATCTTTGGCGAGATTCAGGATGAGTACGAGGACCCGGCGCAGCCTCTGCCCGAGGTTGTCATTGATGCCGGGACGGGGACTGCAACGATCGATGCGCGCATGAACGTGGACGACGCCAACGACGAGCTCGAGGAGCTTCGGCTCGAGATTCCGGATCACGAAGATTATGACACGGTGGGCGGGTTTGTGACGGTGCAGCTGGGGCGGATCCCCAAGGCGGGGGAGTCGTTTGTTGCTGAGGGGCTGGCGGTCGAGGTGCTCGAAGCCGAGCCGACGCGGGTGGTGCGGATCCGGGTTGGTGCTGCTCGGGCGACGGATCCGGGCGACGGGCCGCCCGAGAGCCAGGACCGGGCGATGGCGAAGTAGAGTGTGCTGCGGAAGAGCTGGGGGTTGAGGCTTCATCGGGTGTCGGTCGGCGCGTACTATTTTGCTATGCCGCTGCACCTGTACAACACACTGACGCGAACGACCGAGTTGTTTCTTCCTGTCGATCCGGGGAGGGTGACGTTTTACACGTGCGGGCCGACGGTATACGACGACGCGCACATCGGGAACTTTCGGGCATTTCTGGCTGCGGATCTGCTGCGGCGGTGGATCGAGAGCCCGCTGTGCGAGCTGGAGAACGATGCGCGGTCGGATGAAGAGCGAGCGAAGGGCCGTCGGGTCGTGCATGTGATGAACATCACGGATGTCGGGCACATGACCGACGACAGCAACGCCGACGGCGGCGGTGAGGACAAGATGGCGGCTGCGGCGCGGCGGCTTGTCGGGGCTGTGCAGGGGGCGAAGAAGTCGGGCACGGCGCACGCGGCGGCGGATGTTGATGCGGGCGATCCGTATTCGATTGCGGATTTTTATACGGCGAGGTTTGTGGAGGACGCCCGCAAGCTGGGGCTGCGGGTTGCGCTCGAAGCCGAGGCGGACCCGAGTTTGTTGCCGCGCGCGACGCAGAACGTGCCTGGCATGATCGCGATGATCGAACGGCTTGTCGAGCGCGGGTTTGCGTATCAGGCCGGGGAGGCGGTGTACTTTGATGTGCAGAAGTTTGCGGGGTACGGCTCACTCAGCGGGAACTCGATCGACGAGCTGCGTGGCGGCGCGGGGGGGCGGGTCGATGCGGAGCACCAGGCGGCGAAGCGGCATCCGGCCGATTTTTTGCTATGGAAAGCCGACGCGTCGCACCTGATGAAGTGGGACTCGCCTTGGGGCGCGGGGTATCCGGGCTGGCATATCGAGTGCTCGGTGATGAGTCTCGATCGGTTGGTTGTCGGCGGGCTCGAGCGGGTGCTTGCGGCGTCGAAGGACGATATCGGGGACGGGTTCGAGATCGACCTGCACTCTGGAGGCGAGGACAATATTTTCCCGCACCACGAGTGCGAGCGTGCGCAGAGCTGCGCGTGCACGGGGGGTGAGCGATTCGCGCGGCACTGGTTTCACGCGAGGTTTTTGCTGGTCGAGGGGGAGAAGATGTCCAAGAGCAAGGGCAACTTCTTTACGGCGCGCGACTTGTTTGCGAAGGGGCACGAGGCGGCGGCGGTGCGGCTGGAACTTGTCAAGACACACTACCGGGCGAACGCGAACTTTACAGAGCAGGGGTTGAAGGACTCGGCACGGATGGTCGAGCGGTGGCGTCGCGTCGTGGTGGCGGGGGAATCGTCGGGCGAGGGGGGGGCGCGGCCGGGCGGGATGCTCGACGAGTTTGCTGGCGCGATGCACGATGACCTGAATATCGCGGGTGCGCTGGGGGTGCTCAACGGATGGGTCGGCTCGCTCGATGCGCCGACGCGGGCTGACGGGGCGGTGATGCGGGAGGTTGACAGCGTGCTTGGTGTGCTTGATCTTGTGCAGGCGGCAACGACCCGGACGGAGATCGGCGTGTTCACGGGTGTCGAGCCTTCGGCGGAGGTCGAGGGGCTGCTGCTCGAGCGGCGTGAGGCGAAGAGGGCGAAGGACTTTGTCCGGTCCGATGCGATTCGTGATGAGCTTGCGGGGATGGGGCTTGCGATCAAGGATGTTGCGGGGGGCAAGGTCGAGGTGAGCCGGGGGTAGGGGACGGGTTTGTGGGGGAACAGACCCCAGCTCGCGCTTGAGGCTCGTACAGAACACAACCGAGCTTGCGCTCAGGGCTCGTCTGGGCACTATCCTTGGGCCCATGATTCTGTTGATTGACAACTACGATTCGTTCACGTGGAACCTGGTGCAGCGGCTCGGTGAGATCGAGCCTTCGCTGGTGATCGGCGAGAGTCTGGTTGTGGTGCGCAATGACAAGATCACACCTGACGAGGCGGCGGCGCTGGACAGCGGGCGCGGGCCGTCTCGGGTGATTATCTCGCCGGGGCCGTGCACGCCGAGAGAGTCGGGGGTCTCGCCGGCGATGATCGAGCGGTTTGCGGGGCGGGTGCCGATTCTGGGTGTGTGTCTCGGGCACCAGTGCATGGGTGAGTTGCACGGCATGACGGTGACGCGGCACGCGATCCAGGTGCATGGGAAGACGAGCCCGATTCATCACGACGGTGCGGGCGTCTTTGCGGGATTGAGCGATCCTTTTACAGCGACGCGGTACCACTCACTTGTCGTGCTGGCGGAGAGTGTGCCGGCTGCGCCGCCTGCGGGTGAAGGTGGATGGGTCGCGAGCGCGTGGGCGGAGGACCTGGTCGAGGCGGCGGACGGTGCGCGTGAACCGGTGCGGCAGCGGGTGGTGATGGGGTTGCGGCGCGTCTGGGGCACCGGCGAAGCGCACTCGGCACCGCTCGAGGGTGTGCAGTTTCATCCGGAGAGTTTTTTGACCGAGGAGGGGCCGAGGCTTTTGCGGAACTTTCTGGAGATGTAGCTGGGCGTGGTGGGCTGTTGGGTCGCTTGCGCTCGAGAAGCACCCTCCCCCCGGCCCCCTCCCGGGCGGAATGTTCTTGTTTTTAGCGGTTTTCAGCAGCCTGCGGACCAGAGGTTGAGGAACGCGAGGACGTCGCGGGTGTCGATGACGCCGTTGCCGTCGATGTCGGCGGAGCTGTCCATTGCGGTCCAGGCGTTGAGGAACGCGGTGACATCGCGGGTATCGACGATGCCGTCTTGATTGAAGTCGGCGCGGCAGTCATTAGGGCAGGCGTTGACAAATGCGACGCCGTTGGAGGTTTGTTCGTCGCCGGTGCGAGTGAAGTTGCCGCAGACGACGAGGTCACCGTCGTAGGTGCCCATACCGAAGACGGAGGGGAAGTTGCCGGAGATTGAGGGGCCGAGTACGCCGTCGAGGTATGGGACCCACTGTCCGCCGTCGAGCTTTGCGAAGTAGTTGATGTCGGGTGTTGCGGTGCCGGCGAGGTAGAGGGCGTCTCCGTTGCCGTCGTCCCAGACGATGAGCGAGGTGACGCGGCCGCCGACGTTTTGTCCGACGGGGGTCCAGTCGGTGCCGTCCCATTTGTAGACGCTGTTGAAGCTGCCTCCGCTTGCGGGTCGGAATGGTGAGCCAGCGATGTAGAGTGCTTGGCCGTTGCCGTCGTCGTAGAGGATTGCGGCGTCGAGTGTCGTTGTGCTGCTCTGGGAGAGGAGTCCGCTGCCGATGGGTTCCCATCCGGTGTTGGGTCGGTAGCTCGCGGCGATTCTGGTGCCGTTGATGCCGTCGATGGTGTTGAATCGGCCGACGGCGTAGAGGGCGGTGCCCGAGCCGTCGTCCCAGACGACGAGTTCGTTGACGAAGGGGCTAAAGCCGGTCATTCCTGCGCCGGTGCCGATGACTTCGAGTGAGGTGCCGTCCCATGTTGCGACGCCGCTGGCGGGTTGTCCGGCGATGGTGGTGAATCCGCCGCCGAAGTAGAGTTTTTCGCCGTCGCTGAGGTTGCCGACGGTCATGCCCCAGACTGCCTGGGGCGGGGCGAAGCCTGCGCCGAGGGAGCGCCATGCGGCGCCGTCCCATGCGGCGAGGCTCTGGGTGTCTTCGACACCGCCGGCGGAGCTGAAGAACCCGCCGGCGACGAGGAGTGACTCGCCGTTGGCGTTGAAGGGTTGGATGCTGGTCATGAATCCGTTGGTGTTGCCGTAGGAGATTCCGGAGCCGAGTTTGGAGTAGGTGTTGGTTGCGGGGTCGTACTTTGCGATGCCTCGGAGGTTGTTGATGCCGCCGATTTTTTTGAATGAGCCGCCGATGTAGAGGGCTTGGCCGTTGCCGTCGTCCCATTCGGTGGCTGGGTCTGCGTAGCCGTCGCCGACGCCGGGGTTGCCGGGGGTGGTGTTCCAGGCGGGGTCGCACTGGGCGTGGGCGGTGGTGGCAAGCGCGGTGCTCAGGGCACAGAGCGTGGCAATCGTGGTAATGCGGGTCGTCTTCATCGTGAAATCTCTCCTCAGAAACAGAACGGGCTTGTGAGTCTCAGCCTAGAGCCAAAGCGGGCGTGCGCCAAGGCGAATCGTGGTGTTCTGGGTGGAAAGTGGATTTCATATGGGTCACGAAAGAGCGGCGTACGCAGCGACGCGATCTGCATGCGAGCACAGGTTTGACGGTGTTTGTGATGTTCAGGTGTTCGTGAACCCGAGCTTGCGCTCGGGGCTCGTCGAAACGCAGAAAGTACTCTTGCGATGTGTATGAGAGTGCCTTGGTTGGTCAGAACCCGGACTGGTTTTTGCTGCCGCTGTTGATGATTTCGGCGTTGTCCATGACGTAGAGCCCGATGAGCCAGCCGTTGATGAGGTAGGGGTCGGTGCGGAAGACGCCGGAGAGTGTGCCGTAGTTTGGGACGCCGCGGTTGAGGTCGAGAGGCTGTGTGAACTGGACTTCGACAGCGTCGTAAGGCGTGGGCGGCACGCCGATGCAGCAGCCGTCCCACTGGTTGAGCATGACCATGCACTCGTCGGCGGTTGCTGAGAGGAATGGGAAGGCAACGAAGCCGGTGATGCTGACGTGCTTGCCGTCGAGGACTTTGATCCACTCGGGGATTTCGGCTTTGCCTTCTATCTTTGGGGCGTAGTTGTGTTCGACGGCGATGAGCATGTCGAAAGTGATGACGTAGGGGGACTCGGCGGTGCCGTCGCCGGTGATGGGGTAGCGTTCGTGGAGTGACCTCGCGTCGGAAGCCTTGGCTGGGGTGTCGACGTCGTCGGCGGGTGCGGTGTCTTCGTGGTCAGGAGCGGCGTTTGCAACCGCGTGGTCGTCGGGGAACGGGGTGGGGTCGCCGAAGAGTGTTGTCGGATCGAAGGGTTCGTCGGGGATGCCGAGATGGGCGGTTGTTGTGTCGTCGGCGTCGGTCGCTTGGGCGGGCTCGCTCTCCGGCGTGAGGGCGGTGCTTTCTGGCAGCGTGCTGGGCTCGGTGTTCTCTGCGTCTTCGGGTGTGCTGCGGGGTTGCGGCTGCACGTCCGGTCTTTCTCGTGCTTTGCTCGCATCGCGTGCGGGGGTGCGTGCCGAGGTGTTCGCGGTGTTTGGGGGATTGTCGCTGCGCTTCGCCAGCAGGACGCCGGTGGACGCCATGAGAACGATGATCAGTGTCCAGAAAGTCTTCACTGTACAACTCCTCGGAGACAACACCGGCTGCACGTCGGCGCAACGTTCTTCCGGTGCATTCTAGGTTCTGTCTGGCGGGCTGTCCGGGCCAGCGGGACGGCTCAACGTCTCGGGTTGCGCGCACGGTTTGTGCGCCCGGGTGATTTGGGCGGGAACGGCCCACGCGCAGCGTCAGGAAGCGCGGGGCCCGTGGGGGGCGTGGGGGACTGATCGTTGGGGAGGTCCTGCTCGGTGGCGGTGGTCTCTGTCGCGGGGTCTTGGACATTGCGAGTCCCGCTTGGGGCAGCGGGTTGGTCGGGGTGTTCTGGGGGGGTGCTTTGCACGAAGTCTTCTGGCCCGATGCGGCCGAAGATCATGCGGCCGGCGGAGGTCTGGAGCATACGGGTGACGGTGAGTTCGACCTGCTGGCCGATGCGATCGCTGCCGTCTTCGGCGACGACCATGGTGCCGTCGGGGAGGTAGCCGACGGCTTGTGTTCTTTGCTCGCCCTGGCGGATGAGCTGGACACGGAGCATTTCTCCGGGAACGACGTTGGGTCGGAGGGCGTTGCCGAGGTCGTTGAGGTTGAGTGTGGGGACGTTGTGGATCGTGGCGACCTGGGCGAGCCCGACATCGGTGGTGACGATGATCGCGGGGAGCTGGCGGGCGAAATCGACAAGCATGTGGTCGACAGCTTTGCGGGGGATCGGGCTCTCGTCGATGGAGACATCGAGGAGTGCGGAGCGTTGGAGGCGGGTGACGACTTCGAGCCCGCGTCGGCCTCGGGCGCGTTTGAGGCGGTCGGCGGAGTCGGCGAGGCGTTGGAGCTCTTCGACGATGAACTGGGGGATGATGATTGGTGCCTGGCTGATCCCGGTCTCGGCGACTTCGACGATTCGGGAGTCGATGAGTGCGGAGCTGTCGAGGACGAGGGGGCGGACGCCGCGCATCTGTTTGGCAAACTCGACGTAGGGGATGACGAGTCGGAAGTCGTCCTGGGTCTGGATGACGGTGGAGATGCCGAGGTAGCAGAGGGAGATGCCGATGAGGATTTTGATGGAGAAGATGAGTGTGGGGATGTAGGTGTTGAGGTCCCATGACTCGGCGATGAGATCGACGATGAAGCTGACGGCGACGGTCGCCAGCAGCCCGCCGATGAGCCCCAGGAGGATGCCGGCGAGGGTGGAGATTTTCTTTCGGGGGATGAGGACGTCGATGGCGAGGAAGGTGGCGGCAAAGGCGACGCCGATCGCGAGGGGGACCCACCACCAGTTTTCGAGAAACTCGGCTTCGCCTCGGTTGGTGGCGCCGTCGCCGGTGCGGAATCGGATGGCGGTGAGGAGGGGGACCGAGAGGGCGAGGATGAGGAAGAACATGCGGACGGCGGTGAGTACGCGGGATCTGGCGCGTTGGTCGGCGTCGGCGGCGTTTGGTATTGGTGCGGTGTTGCCTTGTGCGGCTTCCATAGGGAGAGTGTACGGGCGGGTCGGGCTTGCGTATCCTTGAGACTCACAGTCGTTCCCGCAGGCGGCCGGGCCCGGTGCACGGGTGGCCCGTGAATCTGGTCAGAGCTTGACCGCAGCAGCCATAAGCGGCCGTCGTCCGGTGCCGCCGGTGTCCTGGCCGCCTGCGGGGGCGATTGTGAGGGGGGGTTGGGGGTGGGGGTAGGGAAGGGAAGAAATCCTGGGATTCGCTCGAAGCTCGCTTATCCCAGGCGTGGGTTGGGGTTGGGAGTGTGGCGGCGCGGGCGCAGGGTGGTGAGTGTGGCGAGGGCGAGCAGGGGGAGAGTGCTGGGTGTGGGGATGCCGACGGTGAAGCGGGCGATGCCGGGGATGCCTTGGTAGGGCACTGATGTTCCGAAGTCGTCTGTGTAGACGTCGTGGTTGAGGTGGTCGGCGTCGCCGACCTCGATGACGCGGGGGGTGTAGTCGTCGGTGGACCACCTGATTTGGTAGAGCTCGATTGGGTTGTCAGCGACGAAGTCCTGGTTGAAGGCGGGCGGGAGCTGGAAGCTCTCGATGCCGGTGATGTCGTTGTTGTCGCGCACGAAACCAGGATCGCCGAAGGCGTTGAACAGGTTATTGAGATAAACGATGTTGCCCGAGTCCCAGTTCTGGATGCCAAGGATGTCGTAGATCGTGCCCGCGAAGCCGGTGACTTCGGGATCCATGAGCGCCCAGAGCGAGAGAGAGGCGCTTTCGCCGGGTTCGAGGTTGGTGTCGCCGTTGTCGGTGGTGACGGTCCATTGGTAGGTCATGGTCTGGGCGGTGGCGGTGCCGGCGGCGGTGGCGGCGATGCTGAGGGCGGCGAGCGCGGTTGCGATGGCGTGGGGGATGGCGCGGGGGATAGTGGGGGGGATGGTGGGCATCGGGTGTCTCCGGGATGAGGGCGGTTGCAAGAAAGATACCTCAGGAAGCGGCGGGTGCCAGCGGGTTGGGTGTTCTTTGTGCGCGCGGGTGGGGTGTGGTCGTGGGTGCGTTTGTGATTTTGTGAAAGTTATTTTGGGCTTGGTGGGCAAGGGCTTATGCGCGGTTGGCGTGTGGCTTTGGGTGTTGCTGCGCGCACGGGGGTGTCCGGCGGGGGAGAGGGTGTGGGGACAGCGGTGTGCGGCGGGGCACGCTGGGGCGCTTGGGAGCAGCAGTAAGGAGGCCGGGATGGCGAAGGTGATCGAGAGAGAGGATGGCGTCGCGGGCATGCTCGGCCTTGATGAGGTGGAGCGGTTGCTGGGCGCGTACGAAGCGACGACGAAGCCGTCGCTTGAGATGATGTGGCGGTACTACCGGAACCCGATGAGGATTTCGCAGAGCACCGAGTCGCAGCGGTACGACATGGGGCAGCGGGTGGGGCTGCCGGCGCGGCTGATCGGGCGGAGCGGTTCGGGGATCGATGACCGGGCGCGTTCGCGGGAAATCGTGATCGAGAACGACATCGGGTGGCGTATCCACACGATGGTGGACTTTATGTTCGGCAAGCCGGTGCGGCTGATCAGCACGGCGCGGGATGAGCAAAGCCGGGACCGGATCGAGCGGATGCTTGATGCGGTGTGGGAAGGGTCCGGGGGGATCTCGCTGTTGCAAGATATGGCGCTGCTCGGGCATGTGTACGGGCATGTTGATCTTGTGCTTCGGGTCGATGAGGCGCGGCTGCGGGCGTTGGCGGGGACGGCGGACGGGGCGGACCCGTGGCATGTTCGAGAGAGTGTGCGGATCGAGGTGATCGAGCCGACGCGGGGGGTGCCGGTGGTGCGGGCGGGGGACTGGCGAGAGCTTGATGGGTATGTGATTCATGCTGGGCGGGCAGAGGGGGACGGGGAGCGGAGGCGTGGGCCGATCGGGGAGTGGCTGGAGAGTTGGAAGCGGGGGAAGGCGCCTCGGATGGAAGGTGGTCTGTCAGGGGGAGGACACCGGCTGGAAGCCGGTGCCACGGAAGCCGGTGCCACGGGGGGTGGGGTGACGGAGGTTTTGACCGCGGCGGGGCGTCGGGTGTTTGTGGATGGGGAGTTGGTGGAGGAGCAGGAGTTCGGGTTGATGGGTGGGCGTGTGCCGGTGGTGCATGTGCAGAATGTTGCGCAGCCGTTCCGGTACGGGGGGTTGAGCGAGGTTGAGCCTTTGATCCCGCTGCAGGATGAGCTGAACACGCGGCTGAGCGACCGGGCGAGCCGGGTGACGTTGCAGAGTTTCAAGATGTATCTGGCGAAGGGGATCGAGGGGTTTGAGTCGATGCCGGTGGGGCCGGGTCAGATCTGGAGCACGGACAACCCGGACGCGAGCGTGTCGGCGTTCGGCGGCGATTCGAGCAGCCCGAGCGAGGAGGCGCACATCAACGAGGTGCGCAACGCGATGGACAAGACGTCGGGGGTACCTCCTTTGGCGACGGGTGTGGTGCAGGGGCGGGTGGGGAACCTGTCGAGCGCGAACGCGCTGAAAATCACGCTGGTTGGGTTGCTTGCGAAGACCGCGCGGAAGCGGGTGAGCTATGGGCGCGGGCTGGCGGAGGTGAGCCGGATGGTGCTGACGGCACTTGATGCGGCGGGGGTGCTGGAGAGTGACCCGCGGGATCGGGGGCTGCGGCTTGAGTGGCCGGACCCGTTGCCGACGGACGTGGTGGAGGAGACGCTGGCTGCGAAGCGGAAGGTTGAGCTTGGTGTGCCTTCGCGGCGGGTGCTTGATGAGCTTGGGTATGAGGCGAGCGATCCTGGGGTTGTGTGAGCTGAAGCGGCTGTGGTGTGGTTATTAGGTTGACATATTAGAAACACTGTCCGGCTGGGAAAGAACAAAGAACTTGGAGGATTGTGATGGAGGCGATGAAGACATCGGTTGTGGTCGAGGAACGGGCGGGTGCTGGAGAGGGATTGGGTTTGGGAGAGGGGAGAGGAGAAGGCACCCACACCCCCCCCCACACCCACCGGGAGAGGGG
>CAYMZJ010000029.1:0-37993 GCA_964394895.1 uncultured Phycisphaeraceae bacterium
CGGCCCTCTCCCAGAGGGAGAGGGAGGAAGGCACCCTCACCCCGGCCCTCTCCCAGGAGAAGAGGGAGGAAGGAGCCCCCTCCCCGGCCCTCCCCCACGGGGCGCGGGGGAGGGAGGAAGAGGAGACAAGGAAGGAAGAAGAGGGAGGAAACGGAGCCCTCACCCCGGCCCTCTCCCAGGGGGAGAGGGAGCAGGAGGGGGCAGATGCACCCGGCTCGCCGGCGGAGCCTGCGGATTCGGCCGTGGTTGAGCATGAGCAATCAGACGCGGAAGGCGCGGAAGTGACAGAGGATGCAGGGGTCACAGAGGATGCAGAAGGCGCAGAAGGTGCGGATTGGCGGGGGCGTGCTGAGAGTGCGGAGGTTCGGGTTGCGGAGTTGGGGGATCGGCTTGGGGCGGTGGAGGCTGCGGCGGAGGACTTGCGGCGGATGGTGAGTGAGAGCGAGCGGGCGCGGCAGGTTGATCGGGAGCTGTTGATCGCGGGGGTTGTTGAGCTTGAGGCGGCGCGGGAGCTGGTGGACGCGCAGGTGGCTGAGGGGGCGACGGTGCTTGAGGCGGTGTCGCGGGTTCGGGAAAGGAAGCCGTTGCTGTTTGCGGGGCGTGGCGGTGGTGGTGGTGTGCGGGCGACGACGTTGCCGGCGGTTGAGGGCGGGGGCGATGGCTCGATCGTGCATGTTGCGGAAGCTGCGCGAGAGACGGGTGATCGGCGGCTGTTGCTTCGGTATTTGCGGATGCGGCGTGGGGAGAGGTAGGGGAGTGCGCAGACCTGGAAGCGGAGGCGTGGTCTCTGGTCCGGGTGGTTTGGGTGGGATGCCCTGCACTGAAGTGCGGGGCTCGGAACGACGTGTCGCGTGGTGCGGCGCGTGAGATTGGGCGATGAGCCCGGGGGCAAGTGATGCCGGGCGGACTTGGAGAAGGAGGATTGGGTATGGCGTTTGACGGGAAATCGACGTATTCGGCGGGTGTTGAGCTGCCGGAGTTGGCGGAGGACGTGAGCGACATCATCGGGATTGTGAGCCCGTACGAGACGCCGCTGCTTGCGCATCTTGGGAAGGCGAGGCGGCCGGCGATGAGCACGGTGCACGAGTGGATCGAGGATTCGCTGTTGCCGAACTTTGACCAGCTGAACCAGACGATCTTCAACCCTGATCCGCAGACGGCGACGAGCCTGACGGTGGACAACGGGGACCGGTTTCAGGTCGGTGACCTGGTGCGTCCTGAGGGGTTTACGGAGGTGATGCTGGTGATGGCGGTCGTGGGTAATCTGCTGACGGTCGAGCGTGCGTACGGCGGGACGAGCAACGCGACGCTGGCGGACAACCTGAAGCTGCACATCATCGGGAACGCAGCGCTTGAGGGTGCGGATGCGCCGACGGCGAGGTTTGTGGGTCGGGCGCGGAAGCAGAACTACACGCAGATCTTTACGGCTTCGGTCTCGGTGAGCGGGACGATGCAGGCGGTGCGTGCGCACGGGATCGCCGATGAGGTTGATTATCAGAAGCAGGAGCGGCTGCGTGAGTTGCTGCGGGACCTGGAGAACACGGTGATCAACGGTGTTTCGCCGGCGAGCGATCAGCAGGGGTCGAGCACGGTGCGGCGTTCGATGAACGGTGTGTCGGCGATGGTTGCGACCAACCAGTTTGTGCCCGGGGTCAGCGGCTTTCCGGACGGCGGCGGCTTGAGCGGCGACGGGCTGACCGAGGAGCTTATCAACGCGGGGCTCAAGACGGTCTGGGAGCAGAGCTCGGGCGCGGTGGACACGATCCTGATGAACGGCAACCAGAAGCGTGCGTTCAACCAGCTGGTCGACGGGCAGCGGCAGTATGGGCCGGACGACGACAAGTACCGCAACATGGTGAACTTCTACGAGAGTGACTTTGGGGTGTGTCGGGTTGTGGTGTCGAGGTGGGTGCCGAGTGACGCGGTGTTCCTGCTCGACAGCTCGCGGATCGAGGTGATGCCTTTGCAGGGTCGGAGCTTTGGGTACAAGGCGCTGAGCGCGGGCGGGGACTCTGTCGAGGGGCAGGTTGTCGGTGAGTACACGCTCGAGCTGAAGAACGAGGCGGGGCACGGGGTGATCCGTGGGTTGAGCCTGGATGGGGATTGAGTCTGGGGTTGAGGAATCGGGACCCTGAGTGTCCCGCCCCGGGGGAGTTGATGTTGTCGTGCGGGAGGGGGAGCCCGTGCTGACACGCCCGGCCGGATGGAGATGTTCGGCCGGGCTTTGTGAGAAACGGAGCGGGGAAACGCTTTGTTTTGTGGGTAAAAATGAACCAGAGGAGGTCGGAATGTTTGCCAAGGACAGGGATTTGCTGGTGCTTGAGCCGAGCCTGGTGCGGGATATCGGGTGGGTCGGGCAGCGGCTGGTGAAGGGGGTCGGGACGATCGCGGGCACGACGCTGACGATGACGAGCCAGGACGTGGGGTTTGATGACGCGGGGGTGGACTCGGGCGGGGTTGTTGTTGTGGGCGGTGTGGTGTATGAGGTTGTCGCGCAGCTGAGCGCGAGCACGCTGACGATCTCGCGGATGCGGGGGGCGGATGATGGCGTGGTGCTGACGCCGAGCCCGGTGACGGGGGTTGCGGTTGAGGTGCCGACGTTTTTGCCTCAGCTGGCGATGGTGCACGGGCAGGTGTTGCGGATGCTGGGGATCGACCCTGACGAGGCGTCGGGTGTGGGTGTTGTGAGCGAGTCGAGCATTGTGAACCCCGGGGCGTTTGTGTTGATGGAGGCGTTGGGAACGTTGCACCTGGTCTTTGCGGCGGCTTCGGCGCTTGCGAGCGAGGGTTCGCCGGCGGCGTTCAAGATGGGGATGTACCGGGAGCGGTTTGCGGCTGAGCGCGGTCGGGTGTCGGCGCGGATTGACACCGATGGGGATGGTGTGGCGGACGCGACGCGGCGGCCGAGTGTGGTGCAGCTGGTGCGGGCGTGAAGAAGGGGGTGAACGGTGTTGGTATTGAATCCGAGAGAAGTGAGCTTTGCGGGGCAGGTGTGGGAGGATGTGTCGGCGGTGGTTGTTGATCGGCACGCCCAGCGGAAGGTGACGGAGTGGTCGGACCTTGGGCCTCAGGTGGTGCTGGTGGATGCGCCTGAGCAGCTGGTGACGGTGCGGGTGGTGCAGCAGGTGGCGCGGGACGACGTGGGGACGCCGCTGCCGGGCGATTCGGGGGAGCTGTCGTTCTTTACGGCGCCGAGCGGTTCGGACACGCCGCGGCGGCGGGTGGCTATTGAGTGTGTGGTCACGGACGCGACGCACGAGCTGAGCATCAAGAACGGGGCGGTGCGGACGGTGAAGCTGGTTGCGGTGTCGAGCGACGGGATCGTGGACCCGGTGACGATCGAGGATGCTGACGGGATCGGGTGAGATTGCGGGGGCAGACCCGGGAGCAGAGAGGGGGAGTGTGATGGCGAGTTCGTTCAAGGGCAAGGACTTGTTTGGTTCAGGGCCGCACCGGTTTGCGCAGGATCGTCAGGGGCAGGTGATGCTGTCGTGGATCGCGCTGGGCACGACGCAGCCGGGGACGGTGGCGCTGGGGCTGACCGAGCTTGACGTGATTGTGAAGGGGCGGCTGGTGGCGTCGAGTGAGTCGGCGTTGTGGGTGCTGCGGGACGCGATCGTGGCGGAGTTTCAGGAATCGCCGACGAGCGGGGCGTTGATCGACCTGCACGGGCATCAGTGGAGTGCCATGACGTTTATCGACTTCCGCGAGGAGGACCGGACGGATCGGGGACGGGTGTGGTCGATGGGGTACGAGGCGGTGTTCCGGGAGATTCGGGTGTATTGATCGGTTGGGGGTCGGCGAATGGTGGAGACGGCGTGATGGAGACAGAAGTGATCGCGGCGATGGCGCAGTTTGGGGTGGCGGGGCTGATCGGGTGGATGTGGCTGAGCGAGCGGCGGTCGGCGGCGGGGCGCGAGCGGCAGCTCTCTGAAGCGCACGATCGGCTGATGGGCGAGCGCGATCGCAACGACACGCTGGTGCGGCTGGTCGCGGACAACACCAGGGCGGTGACCGCACTCGAGGCTTCGCAGCGGGAACTGGCGGGGGTGGTCGAGAGGCTTGGCGGGTTGCTCGGCGGGATCGCAGGTGGCGGCGGCGGCGGGGGAGCGAGCCGGACGGTCGGGGGCAAGAGTGTGCGGCCTCGGGCGGCGGGGTAGACTGGCATGATGCAAACGGTGTGGCGAACAACGTGGCGGAAGAGGGTGGGTCTGGTCCGGGGTGTGGCGGTCGGGGCGGCGATCGGGGCGTGCGGGTGCAGCGGGCCGTTGGTGTGGGACTGGACCGAGCCGTTGACGCCGCGGGGCGATCTTCGTGAGGGGTACAACGCCTTTGCGCCGCATTCGTTGCGTGTGTTTCCGCTGACGCGGCTGGGGCGTGATGAGTCGGGCGAGCCGGCGATCGTGTGCCATGTCGAGCTGCGGGATCGGTGGGGGGATTCGGTCAAGGCGCTGGGGCAGATGCAGGTGCAGCTCTATCGGCCTGGCGAGGGCATCGGGGCGGGCTCGGCGGCACAGATTTTGAAGTGGGATATCGCGCTCGACGACGAGCGGGTGAACGCACAGAGCTTTGACCCAGCGACGCGGACGTACCGGCTGGTGCTGGTGGGGCTGCCGGACTGGATCGGGGAGCGGGTGGACCCTGCGGCTGAGGGCGAGATCCGGCAGCGGGTACGGCTTGAGGTGCGTGCGGTGTTTCAGACGCTCGGGCCGAACGGGGAGGAACGGGTGCTGCGGGACGGGATGGTTTTGGGGATCTGATACAGATCACGAAAGATTTATGTGCGTTCTTACGAGCCCTGTGCGCGAGCACAGGATTGGTTTTCTCTGTGAAAAACGACCATTTGTGGTCCCGAGCTTGCGCTCGAGGCTCGTAGAATCGCACAAGATATTCTCGTGATTCGTGTGAGTGATTGGCTCTCGGGGTTGACCCCCCGCTTGCGCGGGGGGCTCTGTGTCGGATCGGGCGATTATTCGACGTCTTGAATGATGCCGAGTTGTTTGTATTTTTCGCGGTATTTGTCGGCGAGTTTGGTGTGTTTGTTTTCGAGGTCGATGGCGCGGCCGTCGATGAAGGCAAGCTCGATGTTTGTGAGTACGTCGAGGGGGTGGCCGGTGGTCACGATGAGTGTGGCGGACTTGCCGGGTTCGAGCGAGCCGAAGGTTTTGGCGACGCCGAAGATTTCGGCAGCACCGAGGGTGAGGGCGTGGAGTGCGTCGCTGGCGGGAAGGCCGTGGGCGACGGCGAGTGCGGCGGCGTAGGGGAGGTTGCGTTCGTGGGCGGTATCGTCGCCTGCCATGAAGCTGTAGCGGATGCCAGCGGCCTGGAGTTGCTGGGGGCGTTTGTAGAGGTCGTCGTAGGGGGAGTCGTCGCGCTTGGGCATTCGGAATGAGGTTTCAAGGATGACGGCAGCATCGGCGGCTTTGAGCGCGTCGAGGCAGAGGTGCGAGTCGCGGCCGCCGACGATAATGGGGCGGAGGTTATGTTCGGCGGCGAAGTTGAGCGAGCCGGTGATCTGGTCGTAGTCGTTGGCGCGAAAGAAGGTGGGGAGTTGCTGCGGGCTGGAAAGCCCGCCCCCCTGTGTGGAAAGCCCATTCTCCTGTGTGGAACGTTCGTTCCCCTGTCGTTGGGGCAGCACGCGCTTGACGGCTTCGTAGCGGAGGTCGGTGGGGAGGGTGTTATCAGTTTCGCGCGCGGCGTGGTAGGCGACGGCGTTGTCGAAGAAGGTGTCGAGGGCGGTGATCGCGCGCTCGTAGCCAGCGGTTTGGTCCTCTTCGGATTGTTCCATCCACCAGGCGCGGAAGGGGCGGCTGAGCGGAAAGTTAATAACCAGGCCGGCGTCGGGGAGGACGGCCATGTCTTCGGTGGTCCAGCCGTCGAGGCGGATGAGGGCGGCGCGGCCGGGGATGAGGCCGAGGGGTTCGGGGCCACTGATGCGGAGGCTGGCGGTGGGGAAGACGCCGGCGAGGAGGATGCCGTTGGAGCGGGTGACGGGGAAGAGTGTGGAGTCGGGGTTTATTGCAACGGCAGCGCGGACCTCGGGGCTCATGGGTCGGGTTTCTGCCATGTCCTGGGTCGAGCGGACAGCCTGGATTTCGGTGAGGCCGAGCTGGGAGTATGGGCTGATGAGGCCGGGGTAGACGTGGAGGCCGGTGGCGTCGATCTCGATGACATCGGTGCCGGGGGCGAAGCCGGAGACCATTCCTGTGTCGAGGATGGTGGTGATGGTGCCGTTCTCGAAGACGATGCCGCCGTTGGTGATGGTTCGCCCGCTGACGGTGTGGATGGTGGCGTGGTTGATGTAGATGGTGTGGGTTTGCGGCGGTGCTTTGTGGCCGAGGTCTTGGGCGTGGGTTGTTGTGCAGGTAAGTGCGAGTGCGCTGGTTGCGATTGCGCACCATGTGCGGGCGCGGGGTGCGCGTCGGGGGTTGGATTGGTGGGGGGTGTGGTGAAGCCCCGACTGAAGTCGGGGGCCCGGACTGGTGGAGAAGTTATTTGTCGTTGTGGTGCGGTTGGTGTTCATTGGTTGGTTCCGAAGTGGAGTTGGGTTGCGCCGCAGTCGCCGCAGCGGTGGTCGGCGGGGTTGATGCCTCGGAGGTAGAGGTCGAAGTTGTGTTGGGAGCGGGCGGCTGAGGCGAGGCGTTCGCGGAGTGAGCGTGGGGGGTCGTCATCAGTGGTGTTGTCTTCGTCGCTCTCGTCGGGGTCGCCGCTTTCAGATTTGGTTTTGGGCGCGCCCTTGGTGAGGATTTTCTGGGTGATGCGGGTGCGGTGCTCGGCGTTCTGGGCGCGGAGTGTGGCGTCGCGTGCGAGGCTGAAGTATTCGCGGCCGTCGATCCAGGTTGCTTCGCACATGCTGAAGCTGCTGAGGGGTTCGCCGGACCAGATGGCCAGGTCGGCGTCTTTGCCGACCTCGATCGAGCCGACGCGGTTGTCGATGCCGAGCTGGATGGCGGGGTTGATGGTGACGAACTTGAGGGCGTCTTGTTTGGAGAGGCGGCCGTCGGAGTATTTGTATGCCTTGGCGGCCTCGACGGTCATGCGACGAGAGAGTTCGTCGGAGTCGGAGTTGTAACTTGTCAAGACGCCGGCCTCGGTTTGGAGGGGGCCGGCCTGGGCGATGGCGTCCTGGACCTCGACTTTGTACGCCCACCAGTCGCTGAAGAGCGAAGCACCGATGGCATTGTCGCGGACCGCTTCGGCGACCTTATAAACTTCGAGGCCGTGTTGGAAGGTGCCGATGGTGAAGCCGAAGTCTTCGGCGACACGGCAGAGCATGAGGATCTCGTCCTGGCGGTAGGAGTGGCAGTGGATGAGGCGATCGCCAGCGAGAATCTCGGCGAGGGCTTCGAGTTCGAGGTCGCGGCGGGGGTTGGCTGCGCGGGCGTATTCCTGTGCGGCGATGAAGCGATCGCGTATCAGTGTCTCGACGCCCATGCGCGACTGCGGGTAGCGGGTGCGCGGGCTTTGCCAATTGGATTGTTTGACGTTTTCGCCGAGGGCGAACTTGATGCCGGGCTTTGCGCCCTGCATGTGCATGTCGTCTGGGTGGACCGCGCCCCAGCGGACTTTGTTGGTTTGGGTCTGGCCGCCGATGGGATTGGACGAGCCGTGCATGTTGTTGACGGTGGTGACGCCGCCGGCGAGCTGGCGGTACCAGTTGATGGAGTCTGGGTCGGTGACGTCGCCGATTCTTACTTCGGCGGTGACGGCTTGCCCGGATTCGTTGACGCCTCGGGAGATACCTGTGTGGGAGTGTGCGTCGAGGAGGCCGGGTGTGAGGTGGCGGCCGTCGAGGTCGATTGTGATGGGGTCGTGTCGGGTGACGACATCGATAGCGCCGCCGCTGCCGATGGCGATGATTTTGCCTTGTTCGATGCAGAGCCAGCCTTTTTCGATGATGCCTTCTGGGCCGCTGGTCCAGATGGTGGCGTTTGTGAAGAGGACGGTTTGTTGTGGCGGGAGTGTGTCGATGGCGTATGGGCCGAAGGGGTAGCCGGGGAGGTTTTCGGGTGGGAGGTCGTCGGTTTCTTCTTCTTCTTCTTCTTCTTCATTGGAGTCTTGGTTGTCTTCGGTGTTGTTGTCTTCGGGGCTCCTCGCTTGCGCGTCGGGCTCTGTTGTGTCGGGTGTTGTTCTGGTGGCGGTCCACTCGAAGGGGTTGTTGTCTGCGCCGAGGCCGGTGCCTTGCATGGTGCCGTCGGGGGAGAGGGTGCCGGAGATGACATAGGTGCCGGAGCCGTCGTCGGTGTCATCGACGAGGAAGCTGATGGTGTTGTTGGTCATGTTGACGTTGCGGGCTTTGGCTTCGTTGGCGTCGTGACCCTCACCTTCGATAGTGGTGATCTTTGTGCCTTTGATAATAAGTGTCATCTCGAAGGCGTCGCCGACGCGGAAGGTCCAGTCGCCGTCGAAGGGGGGCGGCGGGGTGTTGATGGTGTGGGGGTGTCCGTCGATCCAGATATCGAGAATCTTGGGTGCGTCCTCGGACTGAAGTCCGGGGCTCGGAGTTAAGAGATCACCGGATGTAATGATGAGGTTGGCGACTTTGTTTGGTTCGATGGTGCCCATTTGTCCGGCGACGCCGAGGATGGTTGCGGGGTTGGTGGTGAGCATGGCCAGGGCGCGGTCGGGGTCGAGGCCGCCGAGTTTGATCGCCTCGCGGAGGTTCTTGTGAAACTTCTCACCTTTGCGCAGGCCGCTGGCGGTGATGGAGACGTGGACGCCGGCGTCGTCGAGTCGGCGGGGGTTGGTGGGGGCTTGTTCCCAGGTCATGAGTGTGCGAAGGTTGGTCGAGTCGGCCTTGCCGATGGTGTCGATCTCGGGGGTTTCGGGGAAGGTCAGGGGGAGGATGTAGGTTGGTCGGTTGCTGGTGAAGTTGGAGATGGCGTCGAGTCGTCGGAACTCGGTGCCGGTGCCGAGGATGTAGATACTGCGGTTGAACTCGGCCGCGATCTTGTCGGCGCGGAGGCCTTCGAGTTCGTCGCGGGTTCGGAAGAGGAGGGGTTGGTTGAGAGAGGGGGCGAGGAAGTCGAGGCAGGAGGGTGTTGCGCCGGGGCCTGGAACAGCCCCGCCCCTGCTTCCGGGGGAGATGTTGGCTTGCCACTCGGTGTCGCTGAGTGTCTGGCGGAGCAGGGCGATTGCGCCCATCTGCGAGTTTGGATAGCTGGTGAACTCGCCGCGGTTGGAGCCCGAACGTTGGAAGCTGGCAGCTTGGTACACGTCTTCGCGGTAGACCGGGGGGCGGCCGTCGGCGGGGTCGGTGGGAACCTCGGCGAGACTCACGACCGCGGCGCGGCCGGCAAAGATGCCGCCCTTTGGGGCGATTGCTGCGGCGGTGAAACCGAGTTTGCGGAGGCGTTTGGCGTCGCTCTCGGGGACGCCCTCGGCATCGAGTGCGGAGCGCTGGGGCGTAACGCTGGCGTTCCAGTGTGCGCCGGGCGAGTCGATCGAGGGACGGTCGATCTCGACAGGCAGGTGGGCGTCGATGAATCCGGCGTAGACATGAAGGCCGGCGGCGTCGTGGATCTGTGCACCGGCGGGCGGGGCGAAGCGGACGGTTGTCATGTCCGAGACGCTGACGATGCGGCCGTCGCGGATCTCGAGGATGGCGCTGTCGATGGTGCTGCCGGGCGCGACGTGGACGGTCGGCCCGACGAGGAAGTGCCAGGTGGGGTCGGACTGGCGCGGGCCGTTGGGCTGGGGGTCGAGCGGGTTGCCGGTGTTGTTGCCGGATTGGGCGGCAGCGAGAGCGGTGAGCCCCGCGACAACAGCGAGCACAGCGAATCGGAGAGTCTTCATGGTGACCAGCGTATCAGGTCGGCGCGGTTGCGCGGTGTGGCCGTCGGGCGCGGCGGGTATCATCGCGTCCGCACCGAGAAGTCGGTCCGGGCGGTCCGCTTTGGATTCTGGATTCGTGTTCTGACTCCGAACTCTGAACTCCAGACTCCTGACTCCGAGCCCCGGGCTTCAGCCCGGGGTGATCGTGCGAATGGGGCGGATCGAAGAACCCCCGCACTGAAGTGCGAGGCTCGCGGGTGGAGTGAGTGGGTGTAGGGTTTCGTGCGGGTGATTTCGCAAACTTTCGTGCATGCAGAGGATTCAACCATGACAAACCTGATCGAAGGCAACGCGGTGATCGGACAGTCCGGCGGCCCGACCGCGGTCATCAACCAATCTATGGTCGGCGTGGTGCAGGGGCTGCGAGCCAACGGCGCAGGACGCCCCGGACACCCGATCAAGCGGATCCTCGGCATGAGGCACGCGGTCAGCGGGTTGGTCAAGGGCGATCTGGTCGACCTGACCGAGATGTCCCACGATCGGCTCGAACGCCTGGCGCAGACACCCTCGGCGGGGTTGGGTTCGACCCGGGACAAGCCGGACCAGGCGTACTGCGCACGGATTTTTGAGGCGTGCGAGAAGCACGACATCCGCTACTTCTTCTATATCGGAGGCAACGACTCGAGCGACACCTGCCGCATCGTCAACGAGCTGTCCGAGTCCAGAGGCTACGAGTTGCGGTGCTTCCACGTGCCCAAGACCGTGGATAATGATCTTATGGGCAGCGACCACGCGCCGGGCTTTCCGTCGGCAGCGAGGTTTGTCGCGACCGCGTGTATGGCTGACTTTCTCGACAACATCTCGTTGCCGGGGATCAAGATCAACGTGGTGATGGGGCGGCACGCGGGGTTCCTCACCGCGGCCAGCGCACTGGCGCGGCGGTGCGATCGGTACGAGGGCTCGACCGACGGGCCTCAGCTTGTGTATGTGCCCGAGGTGCCGTTCGATACCGAACGGTTTGTGCAGGACGTCGCCGAAATCTACGACGCCAAAGGGCGGTGCCACATCGCCGTGAGCGAAGGAATCAGCGACAAGGACGGCAACTCGATCGGGGGGATGCTGATCCAGAACGCCCAGACCGACGCCCACGGCAACGTGCAGCTCTCGGGCTCGGGCGCACTCGGTGATGCGCTGTCTGACCTGCTCAAGGAGAAGCTGACGCCGAAGGGCGGGACCAAGCTCCGCGTGCGGGCCGACACGTTCGGGTATGTACAACGGTGCTGGCCCGATGCGTCGCCGGTGGACATGGTCGAGGCGCGAGGGACGGGTCGGTTTGCAGCGACACTCGCGATGTCGGGCGATGTGGACGGCAGCGTGGCGATCGAGCGGGTGAGCCCGATCGGGGGCGATCAGCCGTACGCTGCGCAGTTCAAACGGATTGATCTGTCGGTGGTTGCGGGCAAGACGAGGCACATGCCGGACTGCTTTCTTGAGGGGCACAACAACGTGTCGCAGATGTTCATGGACTACTGCCGGCCGCTGGTGGGCGAGCTGCCGATGTTCGAGCGGCTGTAGAGCGGACCCCTGCGCGTTGGTGTACGTCTTTGGAGTGGTTGCGCGCTCGTGTCCCCTCGCTTGCGCGAGGGGCTCTTGTTCTCTGCAATCAGCACTTCCGTCGAGATGCCGAAGGGCGGTGTAGAGCCCCTCGCGCAAGCGAGGGGACAGGACGTGCATCCACACGAAACAGACCGAAGCAAGGTGTTCTCCAGGCGAGCACGGCTCACAGAGCCGTGGCACACACGCGAGCGAACCGCGACCGATCTAGATCGGCAGGCCGGTGGCGCGGACACGTCGCCGCGCGATCTTGCGCAAAGGCAGCGGCAGGTCGAGCGGGTCTCTGGGGTGGTCCTTGAGGTAGTGCGCCTGGGCCGGGTCGGGCAGCTCGGCGAGCCCGGCACGGATCGCAAAGCGGGCGAGGTCCACACGGTTGCCCGCGCGGAGTTTTTGTCCGAGCCGATCTCGGTGGCGCTCAATCGTGCGGATGCTCAGGCCGAGCCGTTCGGCGATGTCGGCGTGGGGCAGCCCGCTGCCGAGCAGGATGAGCACGTCCAGCTCGCGCGGCGAGAGTGTTGCGAGGATGCCGGGGTCGTGGGTCTCGGGCTCGACGAGATCGAGTGTGTCGTCGGCGAGTGTGTCTGCACGTTCCCAGGCGTGCATGCGGCGGGCGGTGATGATCGCGAGGGTCTGCCCGGCGTCGTTCTCGATCGGACGGACGGTGACGTACTGGCGGATGCCCTGCACGAGGCTCTCGTACGCCAGGCCGCGGCCGGTGTCGCAGACCCGGGCGAAAAGCCGGAGCCGTTCTTCGATCGGGGCGCTGGCCGCGGCGTCGGCGACGGACTCACGATCAGCACCCTCCCGGTCCTGGTCGTGCCCGGGCTCGGAGGCTTGCTGCCAGCGGAAAACACGGTTGGAGTGCTCGTTGGCGTAGAGGATTCGCCCCTCGCGGTCGCAGATGGTGACCGAGGCATCGGTGTCGTTACAGAGCGCGCGCCAGACGTGTTCGTTGGGCAAGCAGACTGGCACGGCGTGCTGGCTGCGGCTTCGGGCGGGGCCGGGTGTGGTGTCGGGCGCAGAGTTCGTTGTGAAAGTGTCGTTCATGAGGCGTGGTGTCCATGCAGCACGGGCTCCCACAGGCTCGAGAGTGTGGGAAAGTGGAGTGTTCTCTGGGACGAGCTTGCCAGTAGTGCATACTGGTTGGACAAAGCCCACGTTTGTACAAATCCGCTGTTGCCAGTCTGACGCCGAACGGCGGTTCGCTGGTGTTTTCCCCGCCAGAAAAGCGGAGCGGGTCTTATGACCAGCCCGACAGGGAAGTCCAGAAGCACATTCGCCCAAACCGTGTTTGCGGATGCACACAAACAAAAATGTCATAGAATCACCCAACTCGACGCGTGCAGCAACACGCACGCAACATGAGCGTGGCGCAAGAAAAACGGCCGCTCTCTATGTGGAGAGCGGCCGTCGAGAGAGACGTTTGCAGGATAGAAGGGCCTATGCGCGGGTGTAGGCGATATGCATGCACTTGCTCCACGCATCGGGCGAGGTCTCGAAGGACATCTCCATCTCATGGGAGTTGTCGTCGTGGAGCGTGATGATCGACCGTTTGCGCATGGGCTTGCCCGAGGAGGGGTCGGTCATCGAGCCGAAACTGGTCCAGACTTTGCCTGCGTCGTCGACCTGACCCTCGTCGGTCTGCATGAAGGTGCAGGCGGTGTCGATCCAGAACCCTTCGTAGCGGTTGCTGACGGTGTTGTATCCCCAGTACCCCCGGCCGGCGAAGTCGGGGAATGGGCCGTCGGTGGCGTCGCCTTTGTAGACCTGCTGGAGGAAACGGCCGCCGAGGTCGAGGGTGTTGGTCATGCTGCCGGTGGAGAGCATGGGATCGCCCGGGCCCATCCACATGGAGACCTTTGCGTTGAACGTGCCGACGAAGGGCTTGAAGCGTTCGTGGGCTTCGGTCGTCGCGCCCATCGCGGCACAGTCGAATGAGGTGTCGTTGGACATGCTTACCTCCGGGTGTAGACGATGGTGCCGGACTTCATGAGCTCGCCGGTCATGGGGTTGGGCCTCCAGAACTCCATGGTGGTGGTGTCTGTGGAGATTCCCTTGACGATGTGCTGGATGGGGACGGTCATGGTCTCGCCCGGGCCGGCCGGGACGGTTGCATCGCCGGTCCATGTCATGGTGTCGGTGTCCTCGTCGTAGGTGCCTTCCATGATGGTGAACCCGGTGTTCATGTTGTCCATCCAGACATTGACGAACTTGCCTTTGGCTTTGTCGTACCCGGCTGCACCCATGCCCTCAAACTCCATGCCCATAAAGTCGGGCATGTTGAAGTGGGTGGTGACGAACCGGCCGCCGAGGACCATGCGAGATTCGGAAGAGCCCGTGCTCTCCTCCGGCTCGGGGCCGCCCATAGAGAAGCTGGTGGTGCAGTCCCACTCGCCGGCCATGTTCTTGAGGAGCTTGTGCTCTTCGGTGGTGGCGCCCCACTCCATCATCATCTCCATCATCCCGCCGGGGTCCATCTCCATGTCTTCGGGCTGGGTGTAGCCCGCGGTGATGACCTGCCCGGTAAAGGGCGACGCGACGACAGCCGCCGTTTGGTCAGCGGCTTCGGTGGTCTTGAAGGCTTGCGTGGCCATGACGCCGGCACCGATGACAAAGGCGCCAACACCGATGACGAAATATCCACCGATGGACGAACTGGAACAGCAGCGCATTGACATAGTGATTCTCCGGTGTGTGTTGTACACGTGTGTCAAAAATGAGTGACCGGAACCCCCACGTCGGCCCCGCCGACCTCCCGGCCTGTTCGAGGAGATTCTACCGAACTCCAAGGTCCGAATGCCAACGATTTCTCGTAAATCTGTGTTTTGTTTGGTATTTCTGCGAGATTGCACAGGAATACCGGGCAAGCAGCAAGTGAAAACAGTGGGTATTCAGCCGGGAATCACCGGCACCCGCTCGGCGATGGTCAGGCCGAAGGCGTCGAGCTGGGGATATTCCGCATCGCTGTTGGTCAGCAGCCGCATGGTGCGGACGCCCAGAGCCCGGAGGATCTGCGACCCCGTGCCGTACTCGAGTGTGGCGTGGGGGACCGAGTTGATGGGGGCGTCGGTGGTGTCTGTGCCGAAGGGTCGGCTGAGGCGTTGGCTGAGGGATTCGCCGATGCCGTGGGGCCGGAGGTAGATCACCGCGCCGCGGCCGGCTTCCTGGATCATCCGCATGGACTCGCGGAGCATCCGCCCGCTGGAGGTCATGGTGGCGTTGGCGTCGGTGCCGGGGGTGGGGCCGGGGGTGGGGGTGGGGGCGGAGAGGGGGGTGGAGAGGTCGTCGAAGATATCGCCGAGCAGGTCGCGTCGGTGGACGCGGACGAGGGTGGGCTCGTCGGTCTCGATGATCGAGCCGTCGGGGGCCAGTGTGCCGACGTCGCCGACGGTCAGCGCCAGGTGAGGCAGCGGATCGACGAGCGATCGGAACGCGGTGCAGTTGAAGGTGCCCAGCGGGGTTTGGATGGGGGTGCCTTCGACGGGGTCGAGGCGTTGGATGAAGGGCTCGCTTGAGAGTCGGTGCTCGATGAGCTGGCGGACCGAGCACATTTTGAAGGTGTGCTTGTCGCAGAAGGCTTCGAGGTCGGGTACACGGGCCATCTCGCCGTCCTCGCGCATGATCTCGATAATCACGGCTGCGGGGTAGAGCCCGGCGAGTCGGCAGAGGTCGATGGAGCCTTCGGTCTGTCCGATGCGGACGAGGACGCCGCCGTCGCGGGCGCGGAGGGGGTTGATGTGCCCGGGCCGAACGAAGTCGTTGGTCCCCAGGTCGGGGTCGATCGCCATGCGGATGGTTCGGGCGCGTTCTTTGGCCGAGACGCCGGTGGTGAGGCCGTGCTTTGGATGCCCGTCGATCGAGACGGTGAAGGGTGTGCCCCGGACGGAGGTGTTGACCGAAGCCTGTGGCGGGAGGTCGAGCCGATCGCAGTCGCGCTCGGTCAGGCTCAGGCACAGATAGCCAGCGGCCTCGCGGACCATGAAGGAGATCGCTTGGGGGGTGACAAACTCGGCCGCCATGACGAGATCGCCCTCGTTCTCGCGGTCCTCATCGTCGGTGAGGACGATGATGCGGCCGTTGCGGAGCTCGTCGAGGATTTCGCTGATGGGGCTGAACACGGGCGGATGGTAGGGGTGGGGAAGGCGACACACCCGGACCCCGGAGAGTCGGCGATTTCCGGGGGTGCTTCCTTGCGGCCGGTGTCCCCTCGCTTGCGCGAGGGGCTCTACCGTGTTGTTCCCTCGCTTGCGCGAGGGGCTCTACCGTGTTGTCCCCTTGCTTGCGCAAGGGGCTCTGTATTGTGAGAACGCATTGCGATAGAGCCCCTCGCGCAAGCGAGGGGACAACGGCTATTCAAGACGGGTGGTGTCGTCGGCGTCGTGTTCTGCGTCTTCCTCGATCAATCCATCCGCCCGGTCTTCGGCCGGCGTGAGCTCGGTGATCGGCGTGAGGTCGAGGCGGCGGAACTCGACCGGCGTCCCCTCGGCCTGGATGGCGATGCTGCCCTTGCTCGCGGTGCAGTGGTAGCCGTCGTTGACGAGGTCGCCGTTGACCCAGACGCGGACGCGGTTGCCGAGGCATTCGATGATCATGCGGTTCCACTCGCCGACGGGGTTCTCGCTGTCGTCGGTCATGTTGAGGACGCGGCGGGACTGGCCTTCGCTGCCGCCCCAGGTCGAGGGATCGCCGTTGCGGCGGTCGGCCATGTCGTCAACCGCGATGTTCTCTTCGATACACCAGAAGTCGCCAGCATTGCCCGAGTGCATCTGGACCTCGATGGACTGGGGGAACATGCTGTAGAGGGCGCGGGGGGTGGAGGCATGGACGAGCACGCCGCAGTTGCCGGGCGTGTCGGTGAAGCGGTACTCGATGTCGAGGCGGTAGTCGGCGAAGGGCTCGTCGGTGATGAGGTGTCCCTGCGGCGAGCCCATGCTGACGAGCATCCCGTCGCGGACGACGAAGCTGGGCTTGATGTCGGGGTTGGTGTCGGCGTCGGGGACGTCGGCGTGCCAGCCGGTGAGGGCAGCGTCGGGGATGAGCGAGCGGGTCTCGGCGGCATGGGGGGTGTGATGGGCGTGGTCGGCGTGTTCGGTGTGCTGGGCGAGCGCGCCCGAGGCCGCAGCGATGAGCGCCAGCGCGGCAAAAACGGTGCGGGCGAGCGGACGGGCGTGGGGGCGGACGTGTGGGGTGGCGAAAGACATGGCGGGTCTCCGTGGTCGGTCGTGTGCCCGGGTGCGGCCCGGTGGGGCGGCAGGGGATGGGGCCGGGGTTGGGGATCATTGTATATGGATTGTCGTCCCGGGTGGTGCGAGAGCTACCATGTGGGCACCAACGCCAGCCGCAGCCTGCCACGAGGTGTGTGCGGCTGCTGCCCGGAGAGGACGCGGATGACCGAGAAGCCCAGCGAATCGACCACCACGAGCACGCCCGTCTACGGCTCGTCGGCCCCTCTGCCCGGCGAAGGCACCGGCGGCTGTGGCGGCCTGATCTTGGGCGTGATTGCGATGCTGGTAATCGGTGTGATCGTGACCACGATCGCGATCACGATCGTGCGGTCGTTTGGGTGGGCGTAGGTCGGCGGACCCGTCGGTCCGGGTGTTGCCATTTTCTCTCTTCTAGAGAGCCCCTCGCGCAAGCTCTTTATACAGAGCCCCTCGCGCAAGCTCTTCATAGAGAGCCCCTCGCGCAAGCGAGGGGACAACCGCGACAGCGCAACCCAGAAGAAACACAATGACGCAAGAGGCTCTAGCTCCGCCACTTCTTCGCGGCGACGCCGTGCTCGAACTGGACGTAGGACGAATGTTTCTTTTCGCTTGAGCTCTCGCCGTCAAAGACCAGCAGCAGACGTCCTTCGCCCGAGCGGCGGATGATGTAGTCCCAGCGCCAGATGCTCGAGCCGTCCTCGAGGTCGGTCTTGCTGGTGGGCTCGCCGAGGGTTGCTTCGACAAAGGCGGGGGTGGATTCGCCCACCTTGACGCGGCTGAAGGTGTCGGCGGGGACGTAGTTGCCGGTGTAGCTGACGTGGTTGTCGCTGGAGATGATCGAGCAGCCGACCATCGGGGCAAGGGTCAGCGCGGCAAGAGGAATCGCGGCAAAGGCGACAACGGAAGCGCGGCGTGCGGGCATGACGGTCTCCTGCGGGTTGTGCTCTACTCGTTGGGAAGTGT
This sequence comes from uncultured Phycisphaeraceae bacterium, assembly GCA_964394895.1. GTDB lineage: Bacteria > Planctomycetota > Phycisphaerae > Phycisphaerales > UBA1924 > PNC22. The sequence continues at coordinate 17,556 of CAYMZJ010000029.1, forward strand.
ACCGCGCGGGTTTCGGTGTGCCGATGCGTTCGGTTCACCGGCTGGAAGCCGGTGCCACAGCGCGGTCCACCGGCTGGAAGCCGGTGCCACGGGGTGGGGGTGGGGGTGTTTTGTGCCGGGCATGCGTGATTCCCGGCGAGGATACGATCCTGCCATGAACAGATACGACGAGTTCAAGGCGTTCCGGGCCAGGCTCAACGAGCGGGTGCTGGGTGATGCCGCAGCCCGGGGGACGCACGCCGACGGGTCGCCCCGCTGCGGCGGGACGCTGGTCACCAAGCGGTTCTTTCAGCTCGATACCAAGGCGTACCAGGCCGGGGCGCTCGATGCCAAGACCAAAGAGCTGCTCGGGCTCGCCGCGAGCATGGTGCTGCGGTGCGACGACTGCATCGCCTACCACATCGACCAGTGCGTGCAGGCCGGGGCGAGCGACGAAGAGCTGTGGGAGACGTTCGATATCGCGCTGATCGTGGGCGGGTCGATCGTGATCCCGCACCTGCGGCGTGGCGTGGATTTTTTAGACCAGTGCCGGGCGCAGGCGGGAGGGTCGGCGTGAGTGTTGTGCCGAAACTCTCGGGTGTTCACGAGACGGTGTTGTACGCCGCCGACATTGACGCGGCGGTGCGGTTCTACGCCGACGTGCTGGGGCTGGTGGAGATGGACCGGGTCGGGCGTGTCGGCCGTGGGCTTCGGCTGCCCAGCGGCGGGGTGCTGCTGATCTTTGACCCTGTCGCAGCGAGCAAGCCGGGGCGGATGGTTCCTTCGCACGGCGCGACCGGCGCGGGGCACATCGCGTTTGCGATCGCAGCCGATGCCTACGACGCATGGCGTGCGCACCTTGCAGCGAGCGGAGTGGAGATCGAGCAGGAGATCGAGTGGCCGGGGCCGGCGGGCGATCGGGCGCGGTCGATCTACTTCCGCGACCCGGCGGGCAACTCGGCGGAGCTGATGGCGGGGGATTATTGGGAGCATGTGGAAGCCGAGATGGACGCGAGCGCCGACTGAGACGGCTCACGAAAAACGTGCATGTGTCTCTACGAGCCCTGTGCGCGAGCACAGGGTTGACTTTCCCTGTGAATATCGCCTATTCGTGATCCCGAGCTTGCGCTCGGGGCTCGTAAAAATGCAGAAGATACCCCCGCAACGCACATGAGAGAAGGTCTCTTTTGCATCTGATGACTTGACTTCGGTTGCGCATCGGCGAGAATCTCGTCTGTTGTTAGAACTGTCCTTTTCCGATGGAGCTCGCCGTGTTGTTTCTTCAGCACAATCCAGCCTGTGAATCTCAGCTGCGGACACGCGGCCGGGTGTGGCTGCGCGAGGCTCGTCTCGGGTCTGATGCCGCTGGCTGATTGGCCGGCATTCCCCTGAAAAATCGTGAGTATTGACTGGTTGTGATGTTGCTGCGCCTTGGGTGCGTGGTGCCGCGAGTGCGGCGGATATGTGTGATGCTATGAACAAGAAGAAGGATACTGGAATCAGCGTGGTCAGGCAGGTCCGGGCCGACGACGTGTGCGTGGGTGACTATGTCGTGGTCATGCACGAGAGCTACGACTTCGTCTCGATGTCATGTTTCTCGGATACGGACAGCATGAAGGTCGAGCGGGTGACGGTGTTGCCCAACCAGACCAAGTCTCCGGTACGGATCGAGGCGGTGTGTGTGCCGTTCCTGATGGTGAAGGCTGTCGGGGGCAAGCGCACGATGGTCGACATGAGGCGTGTGCAGCTGGCGCAGGTGTCGGGCCGGTTTGGCCAAGCGGTGTTTGCGGCGATGCAGCCGAAGAAGTCGAAGAAATCCGGGAAAGCCAGGCGGTCGAGGAAATCGAGGCGTTCACGGAAGAAGTGAATGCGTGAGCCCGGCTGCATCTGAAGTCGAGAGCAACCCCGGCGGGTATCCCCCGCCGGGGTTTGTTGCGTGCGCGAGGTTTGTGAGAGCGCAACCCTGCCCCCTCGCTTGCGCGAGGGGCTCTATGAGGCACACAGTCCAGAGGATAACAGAGCCCCTCGCGCAAGCGAGGGGGCAGTCGTCAACTATGCCATAGGCAGGAAACACGACGACGCAGAACGCTGTAGAATCGTGGCGTGGCAACACCCGTGCAACATCGAACCAGCCACCACGCCCGCCACGCGGCGGTGTCGATCGTGCGCAGGCTGCGCGACGCCGGGCACGTTGCGTACTTCGCGGGCGGCTGCGTGCGTGATGAGCTGCTCGGGCTCGAGCCGGTGGATTACGACGTCGCGACCGACGCTCGGCCCGACGTGATCCAGGCGATGTTCCCGAGGACGGCTGCGGTCGGCGCAAGCTTTGGGGTGGTGCTGGTCAAAGAGCCCGGGGGGACCGTCGAGGTGGCGACGTTCCGCTCTGACGGGCCGTACTCCGACAAGCGACGCCCGGACCACGTCGAGTTCGCCGATGCAAACCATGACGCACAGCGAAGGGACTTCACGATCAACGCGCTGTTCCTCGACCCGCTTGCAGCGGAGGACGCGGCGGGGAGCGCGGCCGGCATCCATGGCCACGTTATCGACCACGTCGGAGGGCGGGCCGATCTGGAGGCGGGGATCGTCCGGGCGGTGGGTGACGCCGAGCGGAGGTTGGCCGAAGACCACCTGCGGGGGCTGCGGGCGGTGCGGTTTGCTGCGCGGTACGGGTTTGCGATCGAGGAAGGCACCGCCGGTGCGATCCGCGATCATGCGAAGGACTTGGCGGGGGTGAGCCGAGAGCGGATCGGGGATGAGCTCCGGCGGATGCTCGCCGGGGCAACCCGGGCGCGGGCGGTGGAGCTGTTGGTGTCGCTCGGGTTGGACAGCGTGCTGTTCGGCGAGGCCCCGGCCGGGTCGTCTGCTGCCAGCACCTCTCGGCCTTCGGTGCTGGCAGCACTCGGGGGCGAGGGGCAGATTCCGGGAGCAGGAGCGGGATCGCGGATTTCTTTCCCAGCATCCCTCGCGGCACTGGCGTTCGACCGGGGCGAGATCGGCTCGTCCGCCCAGATTCCCGCGCTCGTCCGGCGGTGGAGGCGGAACCTGTGTCTGAGCAACGAGGAATCGAGCCGGCTGCGGGATGTGCTGGTGGGCGTGCTCGAGATGGAGGCCGGGTGGGCGGGCTTCCTGATCGCGCAACGGAAGCGGCGGGCGGCGTCGGGGTGGTTCCCAGAGGCCCTGGCAGTGGTCGGGGCGCGGGATGCGGCACTGGAGAGGGCTGGGGATGGGGGTTTGGGCAAGATGGTCGCGGCGGATGTTGCCGGGCTGGAGGCCGACGGGATCGGGCTGGCGCCGGAGCCGATGATCGACGGCAACGACCTGCTGGCGATCGGAATCGAGGCAGGGCCGGTGTTTGCTCGGGTGCTTGAGCGGGTGTATGACGCGCAGCTTGACGGCCGGGTGTCGAGCAAGCCGATGGCATTGGAACTGGCGGCGGAACTCGCACGGCTGGGGAGCGTCTAAGCTGTGGGTCCGCCGGTGTGCGGGCGGGTGTGCCATCCGATGGCGGCCCGCGAAACGCTGGGAAGGTCTGGGAAGAGGCAGGTCGGGAACGGCCGCATCAGGAAAGAACACAACAATGAAGACACAACGCAATCGGGTTCTGGCAGCGGCGGTCGCGGGCGTGCTCGCGATGGTCGGCTTTGCAGGCGCAGCGACGGTCGGCGCACCGGGCGTTGCTCCGGTCACCGAATCGATCTTGAGTGTCCCAGGTGATCCGCCTGACCAGCTCATCTTCAAGGACGGGCGGGTCGTCAAGGGTCGCGTGCTCGAGGAGACCGAGACCCAGGTCCGGTTCCTGGTGATCGTCGCGGGGATCGAGGGCGAGCAGACGTACAACAAAGCCGACCTGCTCGCGATTGATCGCGGGCCCGAGGGCGGCGAGGCGAAGGCCGAGGCGACCACCCAGGCGCACAACGGCGACGGTGCCGACCATCCCGATGCGCCCGCGGACGCGAACGCCCCGGGGGTGTATGTGGTAAATATCGAGGGGCACTTCGGGCGTGACATCACGCCGACGACGATCCGGCAGATCGCCAAGGACATCGTCAAGCAGCGGCCTCAGTACGTGATCCTGGTGATCGACAACGCGTGGGGGACGCTCAGCGGGCAGGAGTTCGGCGACGATGTCAACCAGTTTGATCAGTTGTTTCTGACCGAGGACATCGAACCGATCTTTACCAAAGAGTTGCCGGTGATGTTGGGGTATGAGCCCAAGATCGTCGCGTGGGTGAAGAACGCGATGGGCGGGGCGGCGTTTTTGCCTTTGAACTTTGACACGATTTACTTCTCGAGCGAAGGGCGTATCGGAGGGATCGGTCGGCTCGAGGAGATCTATGGCACGATGGGCGACGAGCGGGTGCGGGAGAAGCAGTTCTCGCTGCGGCTGGGGCACGCGCGGGGCATGGCGATCACCGGCGGGTACGACGCGAAGATCATCGAGGCGATGGCGCGGACCGAGTATGTGCTGAGCTACCGCATCGACAACGGGAAGGCGGTGCTCATCAACGCCGAGCCCGACACCGACCGGGGTGAGGTGCTTCTCACCGACGACGGGCAGGGTGACAACGAGGACACGATCCAGGAACGCGCCCGCGACAAGGGCAACGACAACCTGACCATTACCGCGGATATCGCCAAGACGATCGGCATCTCCAAGGGCACCGTCGATGACCTGGACTCGCTGCTCTACGAGCTGGAGATCGACCACAACTACCGGCTGATCGACGCCCGCGAAGAGCGGATCCGTAAGCAGTGGACGCGGGGTGTGGAGAACGCCGAGCGGCAGCTCCGCGACCTGATGGAGGAGTACGGGCGGATTCAGGTTGCTGGAGAACGGCGTGAACGGCAGGCGGCCCGCTCGCGGCAGATCGCGACACTTCGCAAAATCATCTCGCTGCTCGAGCGGTACGAAGAGGTGATCGGGGTGCGGATGTTTCGTATGCCCGAAGGGGGCGTTCCGAGCGTGCCACAGATCGAGGTGATGATTGAGCAGATTACGCAGGAACAGATGAAGGACCGCCCGTAGGGCAGCACTTGTCGCCGCGTGTCTCCGAGACAGCGGCGCATTGCAGCGAACACCGACAGCCCGTGCACGGGCGTGACTATTTGAGAGGACGTGGTATGAGATTTTCTGGTTGGACACGACGACTGGGCGGGATGGCGGCCGGGCTGACGCTGGTTGCTGCGATGCTGCTGGGCACAGCGACCAGCGCGGTTGCTGGTGACAAGATCTATCTGAAGGACGGGCGTGTTATCGAGGGCGAGATCGTCCGCGAGCTGAGCGGCTCGGTGTGGATCGACTACACCATCGGCGGCGTGTCGCAGTCGGGGGCGTTCTTTGCGGCTTCTGCGATCGACCGGATCGAGCACGACGCGGCGAGCGAGCCGGTGACCGGCGACCCGGTGCGGGCTGTTGCCGATTCGGCCAGCACGCTGCCGGCCAAGCGGTCGGGCGTGCCGCGCGGTGTGGTCATCACGCTCGAGGGCATGGTGGGTGTGCAGTTTGCTGCCAAGCCGTTGCATGATTCGATCGAATGGCTCGAGGAGAACGAGGTCGACATCGTGGTGTTCAAGGTGAACTCGGGCGGCGGGTACCTGCTTGAGATCCCCAAGATGCACGAGGTGATCCACGACGAATACAAACCCCGCTTCCGCACGGTGGCGTGGATCGAGTCGGCAATCTCCGCGGCCGCGATGAGTGCGCACACCCTCGAAGAGGTTTACTTTTTGACCGAAGGCAACTACGGCGCCTGCACCGGGTGGTCTGGTGCGCTTGTTGCGATGGAAGGTCTTGGGCTCGAGAAAGTTCTTTACATGATGGAAAGAGTGTCGGCGCAGGGGAATCGTGCGTCGGAAATCATGCGGTCGATGCAGATCGAGGACCCGCTGAGTTATAACAAGGATCAGGACGGCGAGATCACATGGTACAACACCGAGGAAGGGGAGCATCTGGTCAACCCGGCTGGCCAGATCCTGACTTTTGATTCGGTGCAGGCTACGGAGTGCAAGTTCTCCAAGGGCACCGCCGACAACCTCGACGAGTTGACCCGGCTGCTCGGGTACCCCGAGGTCGAGTGGGTCGGCAAGGTGGTCAACGGCGAGCTGTTCCCGATCAGCAAGCCCGAAGCAGACATGCGGGCGTGGCGAGCGAGCGTGACCACAGCCGAGGAACGCCTGAACTCCTACTTCCAGAAGTACAATATCGCGTTGCAGAACGCCGCGGGCAGCGCGGACCTGAGAGAACGCGGCTCGTTTGTCGGCGTGGCGCGACGCCACCTCGCGGTGCTCCGCAGCGTGGCGAAAAAATTCCCCACACTTGCATATGTCAACCGACTCACCGACGACTGGTTCCGCGAGCAGGATCGGATCCTCCGCGACCTGCTCCGGCCGTGAGTTTTGCCTGAAACTGCGTGTGCTGCTGTGTCTTCTGCAAGGCCCCGGGTGTTGTGCCCGGGGCCTTGTTCTTTGTACCCGCCCGGGGTCTGTTGTTCTCGAGTCTCTTACAGAATCCTTGTTCGCCGTGATTGAAGGGTCGGCTCTATTTTTCTGGGTTCTTTGCGGGGTTCTGTCCCCTCGCTTGCGCGAGGGGCTCTACAAAGACACTGTCTACAGAACGAATAGAGCCCCTCGCGCAAGCGAGGGGACAACGGCACGCATCCAGAACAACGAAATACATTGATGCAAGAGGCTCTATACTCAGCCCGGCGTGTTGCAGCTCTTGCACCGCCGACCCGTTCCAGCGATTCCACAGGAGACCCCGATGACCACCATCGACACCAGCTTTGTGCCCGCCGAGATCGACGCGACCGATTGGGCGAATGTCGAGCCGTTGTTCGCAGCATTGCAGGAGCGCTCGGTCGAGACCGCAGGCGAGTTCGAGCGGTGGCTGGTTGATCGCTCCGAGCTCGAAGCCGCGTGCAGCCAGGCCGAGGCCAACCTGTACATCTCGATGACCTGCGACACCGAGGACACCGCGGCGGCCGGGGCGTTCACCAAGTTCCTCGAGGAGGTCTCGCCCAGGCTCAAGCCCGCCGCGTTCGAGCTCGACAAGCGCGAGGCCGAGTTCTTTGCGAGGTTCGATATGCCCGAGGATCGGTACCTCGTGCTGCGACGGGCGACGCGGGCGGCGGTCGAAATCTTCCGCGAGGCCAACGTCCCCTTGCAGACCGAACTCGACAAGCTGGCGCAAAAATACCAGACGGTGACCGGCGCGATGACGGTCGAGTTTGAGGGCTCTGAGCAGACCATGCCTCAGATGGGCAGGTACCAGGAATCAAACGACCGGGCTGTCCGCGAGGCGGCGTGGCGAGTCTGCGCCGAGCGAAGGCTCGCCGACAAAGACGCGATCGATGGCATCTTTGACGAGCAGATCACGCTTCGGCACCGCGTCGCGAAGAACGCGGGGTTTACCAACTATGTCGGGTACGCGTTCAAGTCGATGCTGCGGTTTGACTATGGGCCCGAGGATTGTTTTGCGTTTCACGAGGCGGTCGAGAAGGCGGTGGTGCCGTTCAACCAGCGCAGGCTCGAAGAGCGGCGGCGGGACCTGGGCGTGGACTCGCTGCGGCCTTGGGATGTCGCGGTCGATGCGAAAGGGCGCGATCCGCTGACGCCCTTCACCGGCGGGCGCGAGCTGATGCAGAAGGCGGTCGCGGCGTGCGGCCGGCTTGACCCGAGGCTGGCATCGATGCTGGGTGAGCTGGGCGACGGCAGCGAAGCGCGAGGCTCGCGCGACGGGGCGTGTCTTGATCTTGACAGCCGCAAGGGCAAAGCGCCGGGCGGGTACCAGTACATGCGCGACCGCATCCGTGAGTCGTTTATCTTTATGAATGCTGCGGGGCTGCACCGGGACGTCGAGACGATGGTGCACGAGGCAGGGCATTCGTTCCACTCCCAGCTGTGCCGGGATGAGCCGTTGGTTGGGTATCGGCACAGCCCGATCGAGTTTGCCGAGGTGGCGAGCATGTCGATGGAACTGCTGACGATGAAGCACTGGGGCGGCGCGGACGGGTACTACCCCGACGAGGCCGACCGCGCCCGTGCCGCGCGCAAGCAGTTGCAGGGCTCGGTCTCGCTGCTCGCATGGATCGCAACTATCGATGCCTTTCAGCACTGGATCTACACCAACCCCGAGCACTCGCGCGAGGAGCGCGTCGCATTCTGGCTCGGGCTCGAAGCGCGGTTTGGAGGCGGGCTCGATTGGAGCGGGCTTGATGATGAGCACAAGTGGATGTGGCAACGGCAGCCGCACCTGTGGGGGCACCCGTTCTATTACATCGAGTACGGCATCGCCCAGCTCGGGGCGCTGGGGCTGTGGCTGATCTCGCTGGAACAGGGCGAGGCGGCCGCGATTGATCTGTACATCAAGGCGTTGAGCCTGGGCGGGTCGAAGCCGCTGCCCGAGCTGTTTGCTGCGGCCGGGCTCAACTTTGACTTCGGGCTTGACACCGTGAGCCGTTTGGTCGAACGTGTTGAGGCAGAGCTGGCGAAGCTGCCCGAATAGTTCTGTGTTGTTCCCCGGACGCCGCCGCTGAGGCTCTGTGAAGCGTCGGGTTTCCGGGCTCTTCTGCGCCCCGATCCGACACTTCGCTCGAAGCTCACTCAGTGCCGGCGTCCAGATGCAAAGTGGGAGCGCCGGGTATCGCGCCTCATTGCTCTCCCTTGCCAGGGCACAGGACTCGGCGTTGCTCTCCCGCTCGCGCGAGGGGGTTTCTCTGTGCATATTTCCCGATCGAGACGGTTTTTGAGGCTATCTCTGTGTGCTGCGTGAGTCGCGGCGGCGGATATCGCTGACAGGGTGTACACACACACTCACCCCGTTTGGCAAGGAGCCTCACCATGACACGCAACCCCCACACCACAAGCACCATGTCCCGTCTTCTCACCGTCGGCCTGCTGGCTGCGCTCGCCGGGACCGCCCAAGGTCAGGATGTCGGCCGCGGCGGCACCGAGATTGATATCGGTGCCGGGAGCAACCTCATCACCCTCAACCTCAAAAACACCACCGGCGTCCGGGCCGAGGACATCACCATCGCGATTTACGGCGACGATGTGCCGGATATCGAGACCGTCGATGTGCTCGGGACCAACAAGGACAAGGTCGATGACAACGGCGACGGCGACCTTGATGCCGACGAGACCGACAACAACGCCGACCCAGCCGGCAGCGTTGTCAAGACCATCCTCGACGGCACCTCGGTCGCCAACGGCAGCAGCATCAATGTCAACATCACCCTCAGCGGCAACACGCCCGCGGGTACCAAGATCCGCGTCAAGTTCTCGAACGAGAAGGACGGCAAGCACTGGGACCTGATGGCGGTCGCCGACTTTGGTGCAGACAACTTCGGGTTCTTCCTCCCCGTGACCCCCGGCGCCCCGCAGATGGTGACGACTCTTGTTCACGACAACGACGACTGGATTTACGACATCGTGCTCCCGGTGTGGCCTGAGAACCCCATCATCGATATCCAGCTTCCCGACGAGTTCGGCGACAGCTTTGTGTTCCCCGGCGAGAACGAGTGGATCGTGCAACTGGTGCCCCCGCTGCCGCCGCAGCAGCCGCTGGACCTCTACTTCGAGACCCAGTTCCCGATCTTCGATCCGTTCCAGTCGTTCGAGCAGCCGATCTTCATCTTTGTCGGGCCGCCTCTGTGCCGGGTTGATCTCAACCAGGACGGCGTGGTGAACACGCTCGACTTCCTGGAGTTCCTCAACCTCTTCAACGCGCAGGACCCCATCGCCGACTGGAATGACGACGGCTTTGTGAACACACTCGACTTCCTGGCGTTCTTGAACGAGTGGAACGAAGGTTGCTGAGACCCGATCTTCAGGTACCTCATACTCCCCATGTTCACTCTCTCCACAAACAGGTAGGTGCCTGTTTGTGTTTTTGCTCGCGATTGTAAGTTTGTTGATATTTACCGGTGCTATTGCGTGAGGTAAGAAGCCGAAGCGTCGCTTGCAAGGTGAACCAGTCCCCTCACCCCTCGCAAGAAGGACCACGCCATGAACGCCCGCAAGACCATCTCGAAACTCGCGATCGCAGCAACCCTCGGCCTGTTTGCTGTGCTCGTTCACGCGGGGCCTCAGGATCAGTTCACCAAGTACAAGGTCGGCCTCACGCTCGGCGCCATCACCGTGACCTGCATCGCCGATACCGGGGGCACCACCACCATCAGCTTCGCCGACGCCAAGCGGGCGGGGATTCTCGATGCCAACGGCGACCCGGAGCTGCCCGAAGACCGCACCCAACGCATGGGCGGGACCGGCGGCGGGGTTGTGACCTGCCACGTGTTCAACAACGTGTCGGTGGAGGTGCAGCCGCGCAACGCCGACGGGACGCCCAACGGCCCCAAACGGACTGTCACGGTGACGATCTTTGTCCCCAAGAAGCCCTCGCTCCAGACCGGCGCCAACAACGCCGAGAAAGCCAAGAAGACCAACTCGGTCCCGACCAAGATCGGGGCGAATGTCTGTGGCGCCACCATCGACGGGCACAAGCTCGACATGACCGACAAGGGGACCAACAACCCGCTCAAGAACGAACGTTCCACCGGTTGGCGCAAGGTTGGCAACGGCGGCGGTGGTGGTGGTGGCGGTGGCGGCGGCGGGGGGGGCGGTGACAACGGGACCAACGGTGCCGACCGCCGCGCCCCGGTGCAGGAAGACGACAACTACGAGGACGAGTTCATCGTTGAGCCCAGGATGCAGGACTCGCCCATCATCAACGGCCAGATCCCCATCGAGCTCGTGCAGCTCAACCTGGGGCCGATCTCTGCGGTCGGGCTGCAGGCGGCACAACACCTCGGCATCGTCCCCGTCGATGTCGAAGTGCTCGACTTCGAGAACCATCAGCTCCTCTTCCTGGGCGGCCTGATCGACACGCTGCCCGATGAGAACAACCCGCTCGTGCTGCCCTTCGGCGAGGCGCAGGTCGAGATCCCCACGCTCGAAGGCGACCTCATCCCCCTCCAGCCCGTCCGGTTCTTCATCCTCCCCGAGGGCAACCCGAACACTGTCGTGCTCGGCGGCAACGGGCTCGTGCCCCCGGAGGTCTCCTTCTGGCTTGACAGCGACCTCGACCAGATCCTCTGGGACTTCGACCCGCCCTGTCTCGCCGACTTCAACGGCGACGGTGCGGTCAACACCCTCGACGTGCTCGCGTTCCTCAACGCCTGGAGTGCCGGCGACGAATCCGCGGACATCAACGGCGACGGCGAAGTGAACACCCTCGATGTCCTCGAGTTCCTCAACGCCTGGACCACCGGCTGCGGCTGATGTGGACGGCAGAGGTTGATCGAGCGGCCGGGCCTGTGAGGGGTCCCGGCCGCTCTTCTTTTTCGCTTGTGTGCTTTGTGGACGCTGTTCCTGAGCGGGTCTTCGAGCAAGGGTTCGGGTTTGGGGGTGCGGACCTGGCCCGAATATCCGGAGCTTCGCAGAGCCTCAGCTCCGGCGTCCGTCGAGTGATCACGACGCTGATTGCGACGTATCCTTCGCCGATGCCCGAGCCAACTCCTCCTCAATCCGACGGCCCGCCCCACCTCTCGCCCGAAGAGTTCCGCGAGCTTGGGCACCGGATGGTCGATTTCCTTGCTGACTATCAGGCCTCGGTCGGCATGTGGCCGGTCAAGAGTCAGGACGAGCCCGGCGACGTGCTGGCAAGGCTTCCCGAGTCGCCGCCCGAGCGCGGGCTGGGTGCTGCCGAGAGCCCGACCGAAGCGTGGGGCGAGGTGTTCGACGACCTGACCCGGATCGTGCTGCCGGGGCTCATGCACTGGCAACACCCGTCGTTCTTTGGCTACTTTCCGTGCAACGCCAGCGGGCCGGCGATTCTTGCCGAGCTGTGCAGCGCGGGGCTCGGCGTGCAGGGGATGCTCTGGCAGACCAGCCCGGCGTGTACCGAGATCGAGACGCGGATGCTCGACTGGGCAGCCGAGTTTTTCGACCTGCCCGAGTGCTTCCGTTCGACCGCGGACAACCACGGACTCGGCGGCGGCGGGGTGATCCAGGGGACCGCGAGCGAGTCGGTGCTGGCGGTATTGATCGCGGCGCGACAGCGCTGGCGGCGGCTTCGACAGGAACGCACTCGGGCGCTCGAAGCCGAGACCGGTGAGATCGGACTCGTCGAAGAGGCGGTCGAGCAGCGGTTCGCGGTGATCTGTTCGGAGGGTGCCCACTCGTCGGTCGCCAAAGCCGCGATGATGGCGGGGATCGCTGAGGGACCCGACGACGACGAACGGCTGTGGATCATCAAAACCGACGCGCACGGGCGGATGGATATCGCCGAGCTGCGCCGGGTGCTCGAAGAGCGCAGCCTCGACCCGGCGAGCCCGACACCGATCGCGTGTATCGCGACGATGGGGACGACGGGTGTCGGGGCGATGGACGATATCGGAGCGATTGCGGAGGTGCTCAACGAACATGGCCCGCAGGGTGGCGGATTCTTGAGCCAACCACAAGATCAGGAGGGCGGGCTTTCCAGCCCGCGTTCCGAGGTACCTGCCGACGCGGGCTGGAAAGCCCGCCCCCCTGTGAGTGACGCTGCCCGCCCCCCTGTTGGTGGTGCTCTTGAGGGGACGGACACCGCCGGGGTTTGGGATGCTGCTCTCGGTTCCATCTGGTTGCACGTTGATGGCGCCTGGGCGGGCAGTGCGCTGGTCTGTCCGGAGTATCGCACCATGGCAGCCGGGCTCGAGCGCGCCGACTCGTTCTGTGTGAACCCGCACAAGTGGTTGCTGACCAACTTCGACTGCAACCTGTTCTGGACCAGGGCAAGGCAGGACCTGACCGACGCGATGAGCATCACGCCCGAGTATCTGCGCAACGCCGCCAGCGAGAGCGGGAGTGTCATCGACTACCGCGACTGGCACGTGCCTCTGGGGCGGCGGTTCCGATCACTCAAGCTCTGGTTCGTCATCCGGCACTACGGCGTCGAGGGGTTGCGGGCCCACATCCGCGAGCATGTCAGGCTGGCTGAGATGCTCGAACGGTTCGTCAAGTACGATGACCGGTTCGAGTTGGTCGTGCCTCGGCGTTTGTCGTTGGTGTGCTTCCGGGTCGCCGGGCCGGACGATTTGACTGCGCGGGTGATCGACCGGGTCAACGCGACGGGCAAGGCGTTTCTTTCCCACGCGAGCTGGCCGGGGTCGGGTGGGAAGCCCCGTCCGATCGCGCGGTTTGCGATCGGAGGCACCCACACCCAGGAGCAACACGTCAGGAGAGCGTGGGAGCTGATCGTGCGGGCAGCCGACGAGTTGCGGTAGACTCCACACACAAGAGCTTCGCAGAGCCCCTCGCGCAGTAGAGCCCCTCGCGCAAGCGAGGGGACAACCACCCCCATCCGGAACAAAGAAACCCACAAATGCACAATGCCCTGATACAAAGAATCGTTGCCCGGACCCGGGTCTGGACCCGGACACTCCCGCTTGCGGGGGTGGCGCTCGCGGCGTTGCTCGTCGGCCCGGGCGGCTGCGCTTCGGCGGTCGAGGGCACGGGCGATTTCACCTTCTCCAGCCGCGACTACCCGGCCGCGTTTGACGCGACCCGGGACGTGCTGCGCGACTACCGCTTCACCCTCGAACGGATCGACGCCGAGGCCGGAGTGATCTCGACAGCTAAGGAGCTCTCGCCCGGGCTGCTCGAGCCGTGGAGCCCTTTGCAGACGGGGTTCGGCGACGAATGGGAGGACACCTTCAACCGGCAGGCGCGCCAGGTGCGCGTGACCTTTGCGCCCGAAAGTGAAGACGGCCAGACCATGCGGGCGTCGGTCTGGGTGACGCTCTTGCGCCAGCACCGCGCGGGCCGTCGGCTCGATAGCGAATGGGTGGGGGCGTCCACGTTCGCGGTCGATCCGCAACTCAAAGAACGCCACACCGCGACGTACTTTGTGCCCACGCGCAGAGACGGGGCGCTCGAGGCAAGGCTCGCTCGGCGGATCGAAGAGGAGATGCGGGACGGGGTTGCGAAAGCAGAAGCGGCGGACGCAGGCGGTGAAGACGCGGAATAGAGCGTTTTGCGGCGTTCTGTCCCCTCGCTCGCGCGAGGGGCTCTACCGCGTTCTTTGCTTTGCATAGAGCCCCTCGCGCGAGCGAGGGGACAACCGCAACAGGGCAACCCGAAGAAACACAAGGACGCAAGCCGTTCTAACACCCCCGGCGGAAGCGGCTGATACAGACCGTCCCGACGACGCCGGCGAGCGCCAGTATCGGGCCGGCGATGGTGAGGCTGTCGCGGTGCCAGAACAGGAAGCCGCTGGCAACGATCGCGGCCCACATCATCGAGATCGCGATCACCCGCGCCCGGCGGGGCATGACCGAATCAGGATCGAGGTATTTGGTGTAGGGTCGAAAGATCGCCTGCTCGCGGAGCCACCGCTCCATCGGCGGGCAGCTTTTGGCAAAGCACCACGACGCGAGGATCAGGAAGATCGTGGTCGGGATGCCGGGCAGAAAAATCCCGATCGTCCCCATGCCCAGAAACGCCAGGCCGCACGACGCCAGCGCCCAGCGGCGGGGGTCCATCCGCAGCCGCGGACCGGAGGCGGTGTCGATGTGTGAACAGGCTGGCCGGGGGGGGCGTGGCGGCATGAGGAACTCCATTCGGAGGATAGGCGGCAGCGGTCGAAACAGGCTCGGGCGACACTCGCCTTTGCTGGGTTCGGGTGCCTGGTGCTGCAATATCTTTCGGCCGGGCGATCCGGCATCGGGCGTGATCGTGGCACTTTCAGCGGAGAACCGGGGGAAGTTCCCCAGACGCAGCCGCCGGGCGAGCTGCTGTTGCCGCCCGATAAATGGGTTTGGAGCATTTTGCGTCAAGGTGGAGTGGGCCTCTTGGTGTGCCACGGCCATCTTGGCCGTGCCGACGGGTCCGCACGGCCAAGATGGCCGGGGCACACCAGACGAGAGGAGTGAAAACGTTCGAGGCAGCGAGGGGATGTGCGGGTCGCAGGGCGATCTGGTTTGTCCTTACCCCGGGCTCGCCCGATCCCTGCCGCGTAGGCTTTGCACCAGTTGGCGGGCGGATCGGCACCGGCGGAGCCCGGACCTCGCCCCCACCTCTCCCCCGAAAAGGAGCGATCGGCATGACGGAGCGCAGCTCGAACGCAGGCACAGACAACACCGCAGGCTCGCGCTGGGACGGGAATCTCAAACCCGAACACCGCGTCCTCATCGTCGGCTCCGGACCCACCGGCCTGGGCGCGGGCGTCCGACTCAAAGAACTCGGCCACGACAACTTCCTCATCGTCGATCGCAACACCTACATCGGCGGGCTCGCGGCCAGCTTTACCGACGACGCCGGGTTCACCTGGGACATCGGCGGCCACGTCATGTTCAGCCACTACGACTACTACGACAAACTCTTCGACACGCTCATGGGCGACGACTTCAGCCTCAACGACCGCGAGAGCTGGGTGCGTATGTTCGACCGCTGGGTGCCTTACCCCTTCCAGAACAACATCCGCTACCTGCCCAGGCAGGCTGCCTACGAGTGCCTCTCGGGGCTCATCAAAGCCCAGACCGGGCAGGGCAAAGTCAAGAGCCACCACGACGCGACCAACTTCGGCGAGTTTATCGACGCGGTCTTCGGCGAAGGAATCGCCAGGCACTTCATGCGACCGTACAACTTCAAGGTCTGGGCTCACCCGCCCGAGATGATGAACAAGTCGTGGATCGGCGAGCGGGTCGCGGTGCTGGATATCGACCGTGCGCTCAAAAACGTCGTCCTCGAAACCGACGACTTCGGGTGGGGACCAAACAACCGGTTCAAGTACCCGCTCAAAGGCACGGGAGAGTTCTACCGCCGCATGGGCGAGAGCATCCGCGACCATATCGCGCTGGATCGGGACGTCGCGTCGATCGACGTTGACGCCAAGATCGTGACCTTTACCGACGGCAGCACCGAAGCCTACGACGTCCTCATCTCGGCGATGCCGCTGGATGTGCTGTGCCGGGACGTGCTCGCTGGCGACGTGCCCGAGACCCTCCGCACCCGCGCAGCCGAGCTTCGGCATTCGTCCGGCTACATGATCGGCATCGGCATCAAACGCCCCTGCCCGAGCACCAAGAGTTGGATGTACTTCCCCGAGAGCAACTGCCCGTTCTACCGGGTGACGTACCTGAGCAACTATTCGCCCTACCTCACGCCCGACCAGACCGGCGACAACGCGACGCACTACTCGCTGCTGTGCGAGGTCAGTGAGAGCGAGCACAAGCCGGTGGACGCCGAGCGGGTGGTCGAGGAGACGATCACCGGCCTCGAAAACGCCGGCCTGCTCGAGCCCGGCGAACGCGAGGACATCTGCGACACCTGGCTGTACCGGGCCGAGTACGCCTACCCCACGCCGACGGTCGATCGGGACGCGATCCTGAGCGACGTGATCCCCTGGCTCGAAGCCCGAGGCATTTTCAGCCGCGGCCGATTCGGGATGTGGAAGTACGAGGTCGCCAACACCGACCACACGCTCATGCAGGGCGTCGAGGCTGTGAATCGGCTGGCGCTGGGCGAGACCGAGACCACGATTGGGATCATCTACGCCGCGACCGAGGACGGCCGCGAGGCTGCCATCCACGAACGCCCCGCCCACGCCGGCAGCGGCGAGAAACGGCTGGCGGGGCAGACGGTCGAGGCAAAGGCGACGCCCGCCAAAGCCAGGGGGTGACACAGACCGCCGGGAGCGTCCAGGCTCCACAACGAGCCCCGAGCGCAAGCTCGGTCTCATACAGTTGTGCACAAAGCTCTCGTGCCTTGGTGGCGTGCGGCGTGTGACCTCTCTTCAGTCCGTAGGGCTGCTCTTCAGTAGCCGGGGGTGGAGTCCCGCGCAGCGGCTGACACCCCCGGAAGTTTGTTGGTCAACACCCCGCACCCCGGCAGGGGTACTCGTGGCAGCTGCGTACACCCGCGGACCCCGCGCGGGGTCCAAAGACAAGCGAGCATCGAGACCGGGGGTGTCGCGTTGCTCCACCCCCGGCTCTTGATGACTACCCCTCTCGGGGTGTAAAAACGGGGCCTACTCCGGGTCGAGCAACTGGCCGAGCGCCGATCTCGACGGCGATGGCGATATCGACAACGACGACTTTGTGATCTATGTCGTCGAGTACGACAGCCTCAACGGCGGGCAGTAAACACCGTCAGCTGGCGACGCCTAAGGGCGTCGTCGGCTCTTTTTGTCCAGAATCATCAACGCCCCTCCCAACGCAGGAAGCGTGCCCGGCGCAGGGATAGTGCCTACCCAGAGCCATGCTTCTTCGGGACCGATGGGCGGATCGGCAAAGCCGGTAACGTAGACCGTATTGCCAACTTGGCTCACGTCCAGTGCCCGCGAAACTGAATACTCCGGTGGCAGAAAGCTGCCGAGGTCGATGCCGCCTGATTCTCCGAACCAGAGATACGCGTGACTGACACCACCAAAGTACGCGAACCCGGCATGGAACTCGCCGTCGGTCCCATGAATCTCCGTCCATGTTGCCCCTTCGGGCCTGAGATAGACCAGCGACTCGGCATCTCCGTACCAGACCGCTGCGGCCGGGGAATCGTTGTTGAGTGTGACACTCCCGACCTGCACCCCCGGTGCCATCGCATTTACTTGCGACCTTAGTGCGTCCGGGGGTGCGAGGTTCACCACGCTTTCTGCGGTCCCCGCCCAGAGAACCGCTTCACCGTCACCTCCGCCGGGCAGCGCGGCCCAGCCGCCCTGGAGTATGCCGTCGGTGGCGAGAGCCCGGGACTGGGTGCTGTTGGCTGGGTGGAGATCGACGAACGACTCGGCCGTGCCGTACCAGAGCCCGGCGTGGTTGTCACCGGTTTGGAAGTTGCGGAGTGTGCCGACCTGCATATCTCCTCGGACGGCGTTGACGGTGGAGCCGCTGAAGAGGTCCGAGGGGTGAAGATCAACCACCGATTCGGCAGACCCTCTCCAGAGCGCCGCGTGGTATATCTGACGGCTGAAGAGAATCTGCCCTGCCTGCGAGTCACCGTCCATGCCGTTGAGGAACGAGCCTCGCGCCCAGGCCGGGGTGAGGTCGATCCACGGCTCGGCCTGCCCTTGCCAGAGCGCGGCGTGGCCGAGGTTCAAGCTGTCGGTGATGGTGCCGCCCTGGATATCCCCCCACGCGGCGTTGGCGGACGAGCCGGTCGCGCCGTCCGGCTGGAGGGGGATGGCGGTCCACTGGTACTGGGCAAACGCCGGCGGGGCCGCAGCCAGCGAGAGCGAAAGAGCGAGCGAGCGGGTGAGTCTGGTGGTCAACATCGGTTTGGTCCCCGGGTGGTGTCTCGTGCTCCGCCTCGTGCCGGACCTGCACTTCTCTTGTGTATCAATATACCTCAACCCAAGGGATATACCAACAGATACTCCGGGCGGGACGGCGGCCCGGGTGTCGAGACGCTCGGCGGTGGTGTGTATCTGGGTAATCCTGCGTAAACCTTGCCCCCACAATCGTTTCAAACAAACCTCTGGGGTTGCTGGCATTGTCGCGGGGATGGCGCACACTGTGGATGGCCCGTGAATGTGTGCTGGGGTTGTCACCTTCTGGAGAGGGGGGCGGCGTCGGTGCGTTGGCAAGCCGTCGGCGAGTCGTCGAGCGGCAAACAGCAGAGAGGAACTCGTGGGCGCAGAGCCCGCGGCGGTGTATGAGCGCTCTGACCCGTCAAACCGAATCGCCCTTCCGGGTGCTCGATTGGGAGCCCGAGGTCGCCCAGATGCTCGATGAGCACCACCTCGTCGCCTGGTCCAAAGCGGCGCGGCGGCGGATCGACTTTGCTGCCTGCCTCAACCACTTCCTCTCGCTGCAGCCCGATACCGAAGTCCTGCCCCTCTTTGGCAAGCACATCACCGACCTCGATTCCTTCTGCCATCAGCTCGAACGGGTGCTGCCGGGTGTGCCGATCAAGCGGCGGATCGACGGCCCCGAGGGCGTGGTCGGGCTGCTGCGATCGAGGCACACGTTCCGCTTCCGCCCGGCGAGCCGCTTCCGGTACTACATCTGGAACGACGCGGACGTGCTGCTGCGGGCCGACCACAAGCTCTTCGGGCAGTTGGTCGATGCGCTGGCGGGAGTCGCAGCCGAGGCCGAGTACGCCAGCGACGAGCTGCTGCTGGTGCAGCGGGCGGTGATGATCGGCAGCCCGATGCTCGACCTCTACGGCGAGAACCCCAACGGGCAGTTCCAAAGCTGGTACGACGACGGGCTGGGTGACCCCTTCTGGGGCGTGGTCACCGACGTCAAGGCCCCGCCGGTGCTGCGGTACCAGATCGACCTGCTGAGCAAATAAATAGAGCGCCTTGCATAGATAGAGCACCTTGCATCAGGGTGTTTCGTTGTTGTGGGTGTCGTTGTGGGTGGGTGTCGTTGTCCCCTCGCTTGCGCGAGGGGCTCTGTGTTGCGCGATGGGCTCTGTTTTGCTCCCGCCGCCTGCGCGGGGGGCTCTGTTTTGCTCCCCCTCCCGCGCCCCGTGGGAGGGGGTTGGGGGGAGGGTGCCTTTGTTCGTCAAGCTCGGTCAAGACAGTCGAGCGCGAGAAGCTTGGGCGGTGCGCACGACCTTCGATCCGGCCTATCCTCTCGCCATGCTTCGTATCATTGGTGGCACCCACAAACGCCGGAAAATCTACACGCCCAGGGACGCCGAGACGACCCGACCGATGCCCGACCGGGTGCGGCTGTCGCTGTTCAATCTGCTCCGCGGGCATTCTGAGGGCGTCGAGGTCTTCGATGCCTTTGCCGGCAGCGGGGCGCTGGGGTTCGAGGCCCTCAGCCGGGGGGCGACCTACGCGGTGTTCATCGAGCGCGACCGCAAAGTCGCCGGCCTGATCGAGGACACCGCTGACGACCTCGACATGCTCGACCGCTGCGAGATCGGGATCAGCGACGCCCTCGGAGGCGGGGCGCTGGCGCGGTGTCCCGAGGGGGTGCATCTGATCTTCTTCGATCCGCCCTACCCGCTGGTGCTGGACCCGGCACAGTGGCCGCGCGCGCGAGACCAGTTCGCCCGCCTCGTCGGCAAGCTCGACGACACGGGATACGCGGTGCTGCGGACGCCGTGGCCGTTCTACCACGAGGAGGGCGGCCCCGAGCCAGACGCCCCTGCACCCCGGCGGGGCTTCCGCGAGCGTGAGGCATCCCAAGCCGCCGCGGCTGGCAAAGCCCCCGAGACCGACCCGGCGCTCGAAGACAAGGCACCGCCGCCGCCGAGGGTGCGGGTGGATGTGGACCTCAAAATCGCCGGGGCGCTCGGGCCGGAGACCCACGTCTATGGCACGATGGCGATCCATCTCTACATGCGCGAACCCGATGCGGCCAACGAACCCGACGCGGCGGGGTAGAACAGTTTCCACCAAGATGTGGCGAGTGTTCCTGTGTGCCACGGCCATCCTGGCCGTGCGAATGCCGCGGGTGCCTGCCGCACGGCTCACAGAGCCGTGGCACACAGAGCCGTGGCACACAGAGCCGTGGCACACAGAGCCG
>CAYMZJ010000030.1:0-37553 GCA_964394895.1 uncultured Phycisphaeraceae bacterium
AAGGGGGGCGGGGGTGGGGGTGGGGGTGGGGGTGGGGGTGGGGGTGGTGAACGCTCGTGCTTGTGCGTTGAGGGGAGAAGCTCACGCTGGCGCGTTGAGCCTCTTTGCTTGGGGGGGCTTGGGGGAGTGGGGCCGCCCCTGCGTTCCTCCCTCCTACCATTGCCCATGCCCGTTCCCCGTATCGCTATCGTCGGCCGACCCAACGTCGGCAAAAGCTCGCTGCTCAACCTCATGGCCAGGCAGAAGATCGCCATCGTTGACGACATGCCGGGGGTCACCCGCGACCGCGTCGCTGTCGTCGTCGATCTGGACTCGCCCGACAACTCCGGGCCGACCCGGGCGGTCGAGGTCACCGACACCGGGGGCTACGGCATCTACACCGCTGAGGGCGAGCGGTACGACGATGTCGGGGCCGACCTCTCGACACTGCGCGACGATATCGAGCAGCAGATCTCCAACGCGGTCGCGACCGCCGACATTATCCTCTTCGTGCTCGACACCCAGGCCGGGCTGACCCGCGACGACGAGAACATCGCCCAGATGCTGCGGAGCGGCAAGCTGGGACGGGGCAAGGCGGTCATCCGCGACGAGGACGCCCCGGCGAACCAGACGATCCGTGTGGTCGCGACCAAGGTCGATGGCCCCAAGTGGGAGCCGCACGCCTACGAGTTCTCGGCGCTGGGCTTTGGCGAGCCGATGCTGGTGGGCGCCAAGAACAACTACTTCCGGCGGGACTTTCTCGACACAATCTACGAGATGCTGCCCGACCCTGACGGCACCGAGCTTCCCCGCGCCGACCTCAACCTCGCGGTCATCGGCAAACGCAACGCGGGCAAGAGCTCGCTGGTCAACGCGATCGCCGGAGAGCCTCGGGTCATCGTCTCGGAGATCGCCGGGACCACCCGCGACGCGGTGGACGTGCGGATCGAGTTTGACGGCAAGAGCGTGATGCTGATCGACACCGCCGGCCTTCGCAAGAAGAAGAGCTTTCACGGCGCGGTCGAGTGGTACGCCTACGACCGGGCCAAGCGGGCGATCGGACGGGCCGACGCGATCCTGCTGATGATCGACGCGGTCTCGGACATCAGCCAGGTCGATGAACAGCTGGCGATGCTGGCCCAGAAGGCGTTCAAGCCGGTGGTCATCGCGGTCAACAAGTGGGACCTGATCAAGGGGCGGAAGAACTCGAAGGGCAAGCAGGTCGGGCCGGACGATTATGAGGAGTACATCCGCCGCGAGCTCAAGGGGCTGAGCTTTGCCCCGATCGCGATTATCTCGGCAGAGACCGGGCTGAACCTCCGCGCGCTGCTCGAGCTGTCGCTCGAGATGTTCGAGCAGGCGTCACTCCGCGAGACGACGGGCAAGCTCAACCGGCTGGTGCGGGAGATCGTCGAGCGGCAGCCGCCACCCAGCAAGACCGGCACGCGGGCGAAGATTTATTATGCTGCCCAGGTGCGGACCAACCCGCCGACGATCGCGGTGGTGGTCAACCACCCGGACCTGTTCACGTCCAACTACGAGCGGTACATGATGAACCGGTTCCGCGAGGCGCTGCCCTACCCCGAGGTCCCGATCCGGCTGATCATCCGCGGCAAGCGCCGGGTCGAAGACTTCCACAAGATCGACGACGACCACGCGGTCGAACACGCCGAGGCGGTGGGCTGGACCGACGCCGAGCTGGCGTCGCTGCCGGATGAGGCCGAGGCGTATTTCGACGAGGAGTAGCGCGGCACACAACACCTTGCTCGGTGTGCCACGGCCATTCTGGCCGTGCAAGCGCCACGGATGCAAGCGAACACGGCTCACAGAGCCGTGGCACACGAGACGAGAAAACTGCGACCGTTCCAGGTGCTTTCCGGTATGCTGTCTCTGTGGTGCTTGCACGGCCGGGGTGGCCTTGCCACACAAAGTGGCATGACGCCAGACACTCAGACAGGGGCAAACGGTGGATCCGAACCTGTTTTATCTTGATTGGGAGCGCACCTTCGAGGCGCTCGTGACGATCATCGTGCTCGCGTTCTTTGTCGAGCGGGTGTGCGCTTTGGTGTTCGAGTCGAGGTGGTACATCCGGCTGTTTGAGGACTCGCGCGTCGGCGGGCCGAAGAAGCTTGACGCGGCCAAGCCCGACGAAACTGACAGCCCCGAGCCGATTGCCGATGACGACGGCTCCGGCGCTCGGGCAGCAACGGCCGGGGCCGCGCCGCTGCCGCTTGTGAATGGGCACACGCCTCTCGGTCGGCTGTACCCGGTCAAGGAGCTGGTCGCGTTCGGGCTTGCGGCTGTTATTTGTGTGTTCTGGAAGTTCGACGCGATCAGCATGATCCTGCTGCGCGAGAAGACCAGCATCATCGGCGAAATCATCACGGCTGCGGTCATCGCGGGGGGGAGCAAGGCGTCGATCACACTCTTCCACAGCCTGATGAATATCCGCAGCAACGCCGAGCAGGAGCGGCAGAAGTTCAAGCGCGGGGGGCAGCCGTGAACCGCGTGCTGCTGATCGTGCTTGCGGTTGTCGTGGCGCTCTCGGCGCGGTGCGGCGCGCAGGTGTTTCACGTGGAAGCCAGCCGCGTGGCGATCGTGCGCGACCAGCCCGACTCCGGCTCGCCCGAGGTGCTGCGGCTGGAACGGGGGCAGCGTCTCAACTGTGTCACACCCGACCAGACCGACTCCTATTACAGCGTTTTCCTGCCCGACGGCAACACCGGATGGGTCTCGAGGTACCGCGTGCGACTCCGCGAAGGGGTCGCGCCCGAAGCGCCCAGCCAACCGGCAGCACCCGGGCTTGCTGAGGGGATGACCGCGGCCGAGCGCGAGTGGAGCGCGTTCCATCTGCGCGTTGGCGCGCCCGGAGGCTACGACGTGCTCATCCGCCCGGGCTATGTTGCGGGCTACGACCCCAGGCTCAAAATCCCCGTGTGGGTGCAGTATCGCCTCACCAAGGCGCGGTCGCAGGACAACACCTTCCCGCGCAGCAACGACTTCGACGAGGACAGCCAAATCCATCCCGACGGGCGGGCGACGCTCGACGACTATGCCGAAGCTGCGCCCGAATACGTCCGCGGGCACATGGCCCCAGCCGACGACATGCGGTGGGACGAGGCCGCCGAGCAACGCAGCAACCTGCTGACCAACATCTCGCCGCAGATCGGGGCAACCTACAACGGCAGCATCTGGAAAACGCTCGAAAACCGGGTGCGGCAATGGGCAGAGGTCCGGGGCGAGGTGACGGTGATCTGCGGCCCGGTCTTCGAGGCTGCGCCCTCGACAACCCCGATCGACGACCAGCCGCACACACCAAGGCAGGTCCGCTACAACGTCGTGGGCGACCACAACGTCGCGGTGCCGACAGCATTCTTCAAGATCGTCATCGACGCGAGTGACCCCGATCACCCCGATGTCATCGCGTTCCTCGTCCGCCACATGGAGACCGAGCCCGACAGCGACGAACGCCGACCCGAGACGTGGCTCACCAGCGTGGACGAGATCGAACGGCTCACCGGGCTGGACTTTTTGACCGGGCTTCCCGAAACAGTGCAACGCGAGATCGAAGCAGTCACACTCGACGCGCTCTGGTAAGAACACCGCCCGCCGGGTGCGGCAGGCGGTGTGGGGAACGCTCGGTTTGTGGTGCGGGTGATGCGCCGTTTCGTGTTACACCTCTTCAGAAGGCGCGACCGGTT
The DNA here is from genome assembly GCA_964394895.1 of uncultured Phycisphaeraceae bacterium. Lineage (GTDB taxonomy): Bacteria > Planctomycetota > Phycisphaerae > Phycisphaerales > UBA1924 > PNC22. The sequence continues at coordinate 3,681 of CAYMZJ010000030.1, forward strand.
CGGCCGGTTCGACCGGGCTTGCGGCGCGCTCATCGCTGACCTTGCCGAGCACACCGGGCAGCTCGATCCCCGCCTGTCTGGCGAGTTCGTGTACCGGCGGCAGCGCGCCGATCAGGCTGCTCAGAAAGTCGGCGGTCGTGCCCCGCGAGCCACCTTTGCCCTCGATCTGCGACCCGGCGCGACCCGAATCCCACACGGTGATCTTCTCGATCTTGAGGTTCTGCACCGCTTTGACCTGCTCGGCGACGAGCTGGGGCAGCTGCTCGATCATCAGCAACGTCGGCGCAATCTGCGGCGAATCGGCGCACGCCTCGATCAGCTGCCGATACCCCTCGGCCTTGGCTTCGAGCACCTTCTGCACGCCCTCGGCTTCGGCGAGGTACCTCGCCAGGGTCGCGTCGGCCTCACCCCGCGCCACCCGGCGGTTGCGCTCGGCCTCTGCTTCGGCGGCGATCTCGATCCGCTTTTTCTCGATCTCCTGCGGCGCGAGTTCGGTCTTGGCGAGCCTTGCCAGTTCCTCCTCGCGCTCGGCGATCATGATCGCCTCGAGCGCCTGGGCCGACGCGACATCGGACCGACGCTTTGCCTCGGCGCGGATCTCGGCGAGCTTGGCGTTGCTCTCGGCGATGTTGGCGTTCGACGTGTTCTCGCCATCCACCGCGCTGGCCTCGGCTGTGGCGACCGCGATACGCTGCTCCTGCTCGGCCCGCTTGCTCGCAGCGACTGTCTCGGCGATCCGCTCCGCGCTCGCGATCTCCAGGTCTCGGTTCGACTCGACCTCACCGGTGATCGCCTCTGCTTCATACGCCGCGATTGCGACGCGCTTCTGCCGCTCGGCCTCTTTCTGTCCCTGCTCGGAGAGCGCACGTTCCTGCGCGACCCGCACGTTCCGCTCGCGGACCGCCTGGGCTTCACCGATCGAGCCTTCGCGTTCCTGCTGGGCAACCTCGACCTTGGCGCGGTTGATCGCTTCGGCGGCAGCGCGCTGCCCGATCGCGACGATGTAGCCCGACTCGTCGGTGATGTCGCGGACGTTGACGTTGATCAGCTCGAGCCCGATCTTGTTGACCTCTTGCCCAACGTTCTCATTGATGAGGCTCATGAACTTCTCGCGGTCCTTGTTGATCTCTTCGATCGTCAGGGTCGCGATGACCAAGCGAAGCTGCCCGAGGATGATGTCCTGCGCCTGGTCGCGGATTGCCTGGGTATCGAGCCCCAACAACCGCTCGGCAGCGTTGCTCATCAGCACCGGGTTGGTCGAGATGCCCACCGTGAACGTCGCGGGGACATCGACGCGGATGTTGTTGAGTGAGAGCGCCCCGGAGAGTGGGATGTCGATGACGAGAGGCTCGAGGCTGAGATAGCCGTAGTCCTGGATGACCGGCCAGATCATCACGCCGCCGCCGTGGTAGCACCGCGCCGACTGGTCGCCGGTCTTGCCGAACACCACGAGGATGCGGTTGGACGGGCACCGCTTGAACCGGCTGAGCCAGAACGCGACAACCGCGAAGAAGATGAACAGCCCGATCACACTGAGCACGAGGACGAAGAGCCCGCCGGGCATCCCGTCCGCGGCACTCCCGCCCGTGCTCGCGAGTGTTGTTCCGTGTCTCACCAGTTCTTGCATTCCCACCATTGCTGTTGCCTGCCCTTTCCTATCCGAGTTGTTCGACTGTCAACGTGTTGGCAGCGGTGTTCACCCGCCCGATCTTGACCCGCGTGCCCGTTCCGATCGGGTCATCGCCGTCCTGCACCGCGTCAAACTCGCGCTGCCTGGACAGCACGACGAGCTTGACCCGCCCGCGACCTTTCCCCATCGCGGGGACAAGAACACTGACATTCCCAACGAGCCCGAGTGTTTCGCCAATCGAGATGTTGCCGCTGGATTGGAGTTTGAGTACCAGCTTGGTCGTCGCGATCAGCAACCACCCGGTACCCACGCCGCCGAGCACACCCGCAAGGGACGAAGCGCCGAAGCTGAAATCGAGTATGCGGTAGGTGCTAAGCCCGACCCACCCGGTACCCATAAAGAACGCCGCGATGGACTGGGAGCTGATGATGCTGATGTCACCGCCGCCGTCGTGCCCGCCCGCGCCGTCGCCGTCGGCATCCATATCCATGTCGCCGCCCATGTTCATGAACACGAGTTGGACAAGGAAGTAGAGCGTCCCGACGACCGCGGGGACGGTGAACCACGAGGCGTGAGCGCCAAAGAGCAGGTCCATCATGTGCCAAAACCCCTTCCGTGCCGCCACGGACATGCGGCAGCTTGAGCAGCATCACTATACGGGATCCGCCGCTCCGGCATATTTTTGGGGTTTTTGGATGGTTTCTTGCAGTGCTGGTGGTGCGCCCAAGGGCGCTCAGGCCGCGAGCCCGAAGTCGTCCGCACCGTCGTCCCACGCGTCCTGGTCGGGCGTATCGCTGTCGTTGCTCTCGTAGTCGTCGGCGTCGTGGGGGTCGTGGGGGTCGTGGGCGTCGAACGCCCACTGGTCCTTGGACAGGTGCCGGTGGTGGATGTGGATCACCCGGGCCAGCTGCTCGGCAAACAGGCTCGAGATCGCGTCGAGCATCGTGACGTGCTCGTCGCTGAACCCGGTACGGCGGTCGCGGAAGAAGGTCAGCACCGCGAGGCACTCGTCGTCGTGGCGACAGGACAGGCACGCGACCGCGTGGCCGTCGAGCCAGTCGGCGTGGTTGTCGAATCGCTCGAACAGCGCCTGCTCGCTGCGCATCAACACCGCGTGCGGCTCGTCCTCAAAGCGCTCGGGCACCACCGACGCGAGGTGGTCGAGCAACACCTCGGCGGTGTCGCGCGGGCAGTCGTAGTTCACATACGCCCCGAGTGAATAGTCGCCGGTGGTGCTGGGCAGAAAGATCGCCGCGTTGGTCGGCCCCAGCTTGGCGAGCACGAACTCGAGCACGGTACGGAGCAGGCTCTCGAGGTCGAGCTCTTGCCGGATCAAGCTGCTGAACTCGGCGGTCAGGCCGACACTCGCCATCTGCTCGGCCAGGTCGTGGTACGCGGTGAGCAGGTCCGCGTCGCTGTCGGCGTGCGCGGGCAGCGGCGTTGTAAGCTCGGTCGAGCCCCGGCAGGGTGTCTCGACACGCTCCTGTCGCTGGCGATCGAGACGAGCGCGGTCGATCGCTTTCTCGACCCGTGCGGTGAGCGCACCGGTATCAATCGTTCCAACCACAAAGTCGAGCACGCCCTCGCGCATCGCGCAGACCGCGTCGTCAAGATTCGCCTTGCGGGCGAGCATGACCACGCCGAGCCCGCAATCGAGCTCGTGCAGACTGCGAACCAGCTCGAGCCCGCGCCCGCGTCCCATCGCCTGCTGCACCATCGCCAGGTCAAACCGTTCGGTCGCGATCGCGGCGATCGCTTCGGCGGGGGTCGAGACCGGCTCGACCACCATCCCCCGGCTGGTGAGCTTGGCGGTCAGTGATTCGCGTTCGACCCGCGACGCGACCGCGATGAGCACGCGAGGAATATCCACAGCATCGTGCGCAGGACTGTCCCCGGCGTGGTCGCGCAGGTCGGGGAGTGCCGCTGCATGATCGGCGCGGCGTGGCGCCTGATCAGGGGTTGGCTTGTCGGACTTGTTGTGGTGTCCGTCGTTCATGCCGCTCGTCCCGCCTCTCGCTCCGTGACGGCCCGCCACTCATGCAGAGTGACGACCGCGGTCGTGCCTCCGTGCCCGCCTGGCTCGAGCCTGACGGTGCCCGCGTGCAGCTCCACCAGGCACTTTGCCAAGGGGAGCCCGAGTCCGCGTCCTCGCCCGGCCGGCCGTTCACTAAAGAACGGGTCGAAGGCGTGACGCATCGCTTTGGATGACAGGCCCGGCCCGTCATCCTCCACCCGAATCACAAGTCGGTCATCCGGAGGCTCGATTTGAACCCGAAGCGTCACATTCCCGTCCTCAGCCCATTCTCTTGCGTTTCGGAGCAACTCAGCGAGGGCCCGGGACATCCTCGGACCGTCCACAAACACGTCGAGCCCGGCTGAATACCCCGTCGGCATCACGATCTCGACGTGTCCCTCGGCCCCTTCGACGCTCTCGATCGCCTCCTTCAAGAGGTCAGAGAGCGGAATCTCGGCCCGATCCGCACGCCCGGGCCTGGCGATCTCGTGCATCGCCGTCACCAGGTCCGAGAGGTCTCCCGAGGCTTTGGCGATCAGCCGGGCGGTCGTCCGGTCGCGGTCGTCCTCGAGCCGATCGGCGAGCATCTGGGCCCGCCCCCGGATCACCGTCAGCGGGTTGTTCAGCTCGTGGGCAGCCCCGGCGGTCATCTCCCCGAGCCGCGCGAGCGCCTGGATCTCGGTCAGCTTGGCCTGGGTCGCCGCAAGGGTTCGGTTGGAATCGGCGAGGCTGTCGGCGAGCCGTTCGGTCGCAGCCTTGTGGATCGCGGCACTCAGCGCAGCCGACCAGCCCGCCCGCAGCGGGAGCAGGTGTATGGCGTCCTGGGTCTGGCTCGGCATCGGCGCATCGGTGACCATCACACACCCCCGCACACCATCGCCCGCGCACGCCACCACAACCCGCAGCGGCGTGTCGCTTGCGCCCATCCCGAGCTTGGCCCACGCCCACTCGGCGAGCGTCGAACGCACGCCGGACCGGTCGGCCCATGCAGAGGCGTTGGACAGATCAAACTCCGCAAGGCTCGGCGGCGGCTCGGCGTAGACCGAGTGCGCGACCGAACCACCGGGCTGGAACGAACACAGCATCCACCCGCGCGACCCGCCGCCGTCGAGGAGCGTGACCCACTGCCCCTCGCCGAGCAGCCTCGACGCCGACTGTGTCATCGCGCCGAGTGTTCGCAACACGTCGCCGCTGGCGCCGCCGACCTTCCAGAACTCGGAGACCGCATCGAGCACCTGCCCCACCCGCTCGCCCTCCTTGGCTTTCAGGTCGAGGTCGGCGGTGAGCTGCGACAGCCTGCGGTTGGCCGCGGTGATCGACTTGAGCAACATCTCCGGCGGGGCCTGCTCGTTGAGCCCGAGCACCTTGCACCGCTCGGCGACCGCCTCGTGCAGCCTCCGGGCAACCTTGTCGAGCGTCGGGCGAGAAATCCCCGCAGCATCGCACATCTCGGCTGCGGGGGTAAACGGGCCGTGGTCGCCCGACTCGCCCAGGTGCATCTCGCGCACCAGCGCCCGCGCGACCGCGACGATCTTGATCGCCTCGCTGTCCACCCCTTCGGGCAAGCTGCCCAGCGGATGGTCGTACAGCCAGACCACGTCGCGGAGTGTCGCGGGCAGACTCCACCGCTCGGCGATTCGCCGTGCAGCACCGTGGTGGTCGATGCCGAGCACCTCGCGCTCGACCGGTGCCGCGTCGGTCCGCCGCTGTTCGGTCAGCTCGACCACCCGCCCGTACGCGCGGGGCAACAGCAGGTCGAGGATCGGCTTGCCCAGCCCGTGCAACAACCCCGCGACAAACGCCTCGTCGGGTTTGACCCGGAGCTTGCGGTTCTCCTGGGCGAGCAGCTCAGCCGCCGACGCGACCCCGACCGAGTACATCCAGAACCCGATCCGGTCAAACGCCCGCGTGCTTTCTGTGTTGCCCTCGGAGTCGCCAGGCTGGTTGTCGCGCTCGCGGGCCTCGTCGCTGATCAGCTCATAGACGCTGACGCTCAGCACCGCCGCCCGCACCGCGTCAAACCCGAGCATGACCAGCGCACGCTTGACAGTGGTAATGCGGTCGCCCAGCCCCAGCGCCGCGCGCCGGCACAGGCCGATCATCTTGCTGGTCAGCGCAGGGTCCGCTTCGATCAGCCTGGTCAACTCACCAAAGTCGGCGCGGTCGCTCGACCCGATACTCAGCACACGGTTGGCGACCGGAGACAGTGTCGGCAGGCAGTCCACCGACTGAAGAATCACCTCGACCTGATGGTGCAACGGGTTGGTCTCGGCTGTGCTTTCCACTCATCAGCCTCCGCCCGAACCACACACGCAGCGGTCAGACAACCATCACGCCGAGCGCGCCGAGTTCCCGCCGTCCATGCTTGCGGGAAGGTCCAGAAGCTCAACCATGCGCGCAATAATGTGGCGGATATCAAACGGTTTCTTGACAAAGTCGTCCGCGCCAGCCCCCTTGAGCTGGTCGATCTCGTCCTGATTCACCACGCCGCTGACACAGATAATCTTGGTGTGCCTGGTGTGAGGCATCGACCGCACGCGCTCGCACACGACGTTGCCGTTGATATCGGGGAGCATGTAATCGAGCACGATCAGGTGCGGCTGAAAGCTCTCGGTGAGCAGCCCGGCGTCGTAGCCCGTGCCCGCGCTCCGCACCTCGAACCGGCCGTCACGCCCGAGGATGTCCTCGAACAGATCGACAATATCCGGGTCGTCGTCCACCACCAGCACGCGGCGGGTCGAGCCTTCGAGCGCATCGGTCGGGATGCTGTTGGCCCGCATGAACTTCAGCAACTCTTCACGCGGGATACGCCGGAACTTGGACCCCGGGACCCGGAAGCCCCCGAGCCGACCGGCGTCGAAACACCGGATAATGGTCTGCTGGCTGACCTTGCACACCTCGGCGGCTTCGCCGGTGGTAAAGATCTTCTTTTCCAACCACTTTGCCTGGCCTGCCATATCACCACCCCGCACGAGCGAACCGGGCTCGGCTCGTGATCGACCATCGACCACAGCACAACCCCATGACTCACTACGCGACATCGGCGGGATGGATGCCCAACTTCACCAGAGTTCCGAACCGGCATGTTCGGCAGGGTTCGCCCGGCTCCGCGTCCGGGCGCGGTTATCGGCTCAACGCCGACTGCGCATCCCCCCGCTCTGCCCTCACCGCGCATCCCCGATCATTCAACCCAAACCGTGAAGCTCGCGCCACTTGCGGACCGCCTCAGGCTCGCGGCCGTAGATCGGCAACAGGTGTGCCGCGTCGATTGGTTCCAAACCCGCCGCCGCCTCCAGACAGGCCGTGGGACTAAACACCGGTTCGACAATATCTGTCCCCAGCCGATCCGCTTCTGCGCGGACCGCCTCTGGAAGGAACCCGTCCGCAACGATCCCCGCAACGCCAAGCGAGGCAAGATCGGATGCGCTGATTTCTCGCGGCGGGCTCGGCGCAGAAACGCTCTCGACAAAGACCGTCGCGACCGTCGTCTCACGCTTGCTCGCCAGCAACACCGCGAACGGACGAGGCAACTCGGCCTTGACCCGTCGGGCAACCACACACGCGCTCGGCACCGCAACGCACCGCGCACCGAGGGCCTCGGCGATCATCTTGCCCGCTGCGATCGAGACCCGCAGGCCGGTAAACCCGCCCGGACCAACCGAAACCGCGACAAGCCCGATCTCACGCCGGTCGGCAACCACGTTGTCCTCTACGAGCCGCGTCCAGAGGCGGTCGATCGCGGGGAGCAGGTCGTCATCGTGCCGCGCGGTGGAACGGAACAACTCGACACCGAGCAACTCGACGCCGGTGTCGAAAGCTCGCGAATCGTTTTGTGAACCCGCGCTCGGCACAACCCGGCCGATCGCTACACCCGGCGTGCTCGCCGCAGCCGACGGGTTGCTCGCCTCGATCGCCAGAGTCAGTATCGGTTCGTTCACACAGAAGCGTAGGGTGGCCCGTCGGTGATGGGGCGTTGCGTGCGACCCTGCCCCCTCGCTCGCGCGAAGGGCTCTACTTCCCGGGAGCTCTACTCTTTCCCTTGCAGAGCCCCTCGCGCAAGCGAGGGGACAACAAGAATACAGAGCCCCTCGCGCAAGCGAGGGGTCACGCTTCTGCGGGGTGCAGAGCTTCTGCGCGCGCCGCTTCGAGCAAACCCCGCCGCCATTCCCAGCGTTTGAGCAGCAGGTGCTGCTGCGCGAGTGCGCGCGCCACCGGCAACCCGGCCGGGTGATCGTGGCTGGGCACCCCGTCGCCGGGCAGATTGGCAAAGTCCTCAAAGGTCACACGCAGCCGCTCGGCGTTGTGCCGCTCGCGCTCGACAAACTCGCCGGAATAGGCGATCTCGTCGTCGCGGCGGATATCTCGGCCGAACATCTCGCGCGCACACGCAGGTGCCATCCCCGCGAAGCCCCACGCCGCGAACCCGAGGCGGCGCTCGCGGTCGAGATAACACCGCGGCGTCAGCCGATGGTCGTGATGCGCCACCGCGTCGGCGCGGTAGAGCACCCGGGTGCCGAGGCGTGCCCGGCAGCGGAACGCGAACTCATCGTCCTCATAGCCGTAGGTCGAGGGAAAGACGCTGAACGCCCCAACGTCGCGCACCAGCGCCGCCGGGGCCGAGAGGTTCAATAACCACGCGTGGCGGAAGCCCCAGTCGTGGTCACGTTCGACGCTACCCTCGCCCAGCGCCTCGTCCATCTGGTCGTAGAAAAAGACCATGGACGTCTCGCGTACCAACCGATCAAAGAGCGTGTCGTGCTCGGGAACAACCCAGGGCGACGCACCGACAATCAGCGCCGGGGCGCCCTGTGCCGCAGCGTCTTGTTGATGCTGAAGATGGTGTTCGAGCAGCGCGGGTGTCGGGAGCATGTCGTCGTTGAGGAAGACGAGCGTCGAGCCACCGGCGCGATCGAGCAGCACGTTGCGCACCGCGGCCTGTCCGACCTTGGGGCAGGGCACGATGGTCAGGTTCGCAGCGTGCGCGGCGGGCCAGCGCGCGAGGACCGTCTTCTCGACCTCGCGTGCAGCGGTCGGGTCGTCGCTGCCGCCGTCGATCCCGATGAGGACTTCGTAGCGCCCGATGTCAAGGGTCTGATCGGCAAGACGCTGCGCGCACGCGGCCACCTTGTCCGGGCGGCCAAAGGTCGGGATGAGTACCGACAGATCCATGGCGCAGCATATGTCGGCCACCCCCGGGCGGTGCGCCAACCGACAAATCGTGCCGATTGTGCGGATTCTGCCGTCTGCGGCGAAAGTCACCCCGTTTGGCGGCCGATCTCTCGGGGACACACAGGCCGGGGCCGGCACCGGACCCCCAGCCGCAAGGAGCTTGGCATGGACACGACCACCGACACGACCGTCTGCACCGAACGCCGCCACAGCGAGCGTGTGGAATGCAAGCGCCCCTGCAAGGTGCTCCACCCCGCCTCGATGCGGTACATGGCCGCCCGCACGCTCGACCTCTCCGCCACCGGAGCTTTGCTCGAGCTCTCCCACCACCGCCCGCTCAACACCGGCGACCGCGTGGACGTGCTTATCGACTGGGACCAGCGCGGCGTCGTCGCCCGCGACACCACCGTCGAAGCAACCATCGTGCGGCTGGGCACCCCCGAAGGGCTCCGCCAGCGCGTCGGGGTCTCGTTCCTGACCGAACAGGCACTGCCCCTCGCCGCATAAAGCCCGGCTCTGGGTCTCTCGGCTCTCGCACCTATAGTTGCCCGGAGGCGCGAATGCTCTGGCAACCATCACTCGACGACTATTACACGCGCATGCCCGCGGACGAAGCGGCCCGCCTCATCTGCGCGCGCAGAGCCCAACTCGGCGAATCGCTCGTCATCCTCGGGCACCACTACCAGACCGACGAGGTGATTCAGCACGCCGACTTCACCGGCGACAGTCTCAAGCTCAGCCAGCTCGCTGCGAGTGTCTCCCGCGAGCGCGCCGTCGAGCACGTCGTCTTCTGCGGCGTCCACTTCATGGCCGAGACCGCCGACATGCTCACCCTCGGGCAGGTCAGGGTCATCCTGCCCGATCTCTCAGCCGGGTGCTCGATGGCCGATATGGCTGACTACGACGACACGGTCGAAGCGTGGGATCTGCTGCACGCCAGCCTCCGCGAGCAAGGGTGGGACGGCAGGATCATCCCGATCACCTACGTCAACTCGACCGCAGCAATCAAAGCGTTCGTCGGCGAGCACGGCGGCGCATGTTGCACCAGTTCCAACGCCGACGCGGTCTTCGACTGGGCGATGCGGGGCGGCGAGTACACCGACCCGGGCGACGAGATCAAGATTCTGTTCCTGCCCGATCAGCACCTCGGCCGCAACACCGCCGCGAAGCACGGCATCGACACCGAAGCGGCGACGTGTCTCTACGACCCCAAGCGCACCCGCCGCGGCGACCCCCTCGGCGGCTCGACCGCCGAACAAGTGCGCGACGCGCAGGTCATCCTGTGGGCGGGGCACTGCTCGGTCCACAAGCTCTTCCGCCCCGAGCACTGCGTTGAGATCCGCGAAGCCAACCGCGCGCACGCCGATCAGGAACCGACGCGGATCATCGTGCATCCCGAGTGCGCCAAAGAGGTGGTTGATCTCGCCGACGACTCGGGCTCGACCGAGTACATCCTCCGCACCATCGGCGAGAGCCCCGAAGGCTCGCGCTGGGCGGTGGGGACCGAGACCCACCTGGTCAATCGCATCGCGGCCGAGGCCGCGGCGCGGGGCGTGCATGTACGGATGCTGAGCGACTGCCAGTGTTTGTGTACCACGATGTACCGGATCGACCAGCCGCACCTGTTGTGGGTGCTCGACAATCTCTGCGGCATCCGGGTGAAGGACGGCAAGCCAAGCCGGGCTGAGCCTCAGGCGGTGAATGTCGTTGCGGTCCACCCCGAAGCCCGCGCCCTCGCGCTCAAAGCCCTCGACCGGATGCTCTCACTCAGCCGGCAGCCGTCGCCGACGGACGTGGACTGAGACAGGCGTAGCGATTCCTCTCGCGCCGACCCAAATGCAAAGCTCCTTGAACGCCGAACCACTCCGTGCGCGTGAAGCGAGGGTCAGCCTTCGAGCCAGCGCAGCCGCTCGTGGGTGTGGGCTCGGAGCCGATCGCGCTCTGCGTCGTCGATGGACGCGTCCCCGGGGATTCGCTGCAAACATGCGCGGTAGGCATCGGCCGCGGCTTCTCGCTCGCCGAGTTCGGCGTTCACCTGACCGAGCATATCCCAGGCTCCTGCATCATCGGGATAAAGCTCGGTGGTCGCTCTGCCCAACGCCAGTGCAGCCTCGGGCGGCCCGAACTTCAAGAGGCCCATCGTCAGCTGAATCAACCGGTCACAGTCCACCATCGGGTTTGTGGCATCGACCTCGTGCATCTTTCGGTAATGATCGACGGCCTCTGCTGCGTCCCCCAACAGGAGATCCTGCACGGGCCAGTACGCGTCCTCCATCAGCCGCATCGCGCGTTGATCGGGAGCGAAGCTCATCGACATGGACTCGGCGCCCCCGGACTCAACGCCCTTGAACTCGATATGAAACTCGGTCCCGAGGATCTGGAAGCGGTGGTCACCGAGAGGCGCCAGAGGCAGCCTTGGGTAGGGCAACTGCTGGACCATCAGCCGGTCTCCCTCGGTGGTGATGAAGGCAACCTCATCGGGGCTGAAGGCATAGTGCCCGGCGTACTGCTTCAACTGAGCGCGGGGTACCGAGACCTCCTCAAGAGGTTCGCCGATCATGCCCGGCCACCCGTACACCTTGGCCACCGATCGAATAATGTCCCTGGTAATCTCGACTCCCATTTCTCCATTGGTCATCACGATGACCCCGTTTCCTCCGCTGAAACTGGCACGAAAGTCGCATTTGAAGCCTTGGTTTGAGCCCGAGTGCCGAAACCAACGCTCTCCGCCATACTCGGTAATGAAGAGTCCCAGAGCCGCCCTTCCAAAGACTGGCGTCAGCATTGCGTGCCCCCACTCAGCGGTGAGCACCTGTCCGTCTTCACCGCCTGCGGCACGTTGCATTTCAAGAACGAACCGCGCGAGGTCACTCGGGGTCGTCCAGAGGCCGGCTGGGTACTGCTCTGGATAGACGTGAAAGCCGCCGGTGATGCGCCGGCCAGCGCGGTCATGCGCGGCGCTGTGGTTGGGCCACGAACTCTCGGAGAGTGGCTGCTCGTAGGTGCTCTGGGTCATCCCGAGAGGACCGAGCACTTTCTCACGCACGATGGCGTCGAAGTCTTGGCCGGTCAGGTCGGTCAGAGCCACCTGGAGCATGGTGCTGCCGCCGCCGGAGTAGCGATACCTCGTACCAACAGCCTCGATTCGGCGGAGCGGCTCACTGTTGCCCCGCCCTGCGAGGAGTTCGGCTGCGGTGGGGATCGGTTCGCCGACTCGATACCCATCGAATCCATCAACATTCAGTCCGCCGGTGTGGTTCAGAATACGACGCGGGGTGACCTCGCCCGCGAAGTCAGATTCTGGGAGTTGGAAAGAGGTGAGGAGATCCCGGATCGGTGCGTCGAGGTCGAGACGTCCCTCCTGCGCCAGCCGAAGCACTGCCAGCGCGGAGACGGACTTGGAGATCGAGGCAGCCTGGAACAGTGTCTCGGTCGTCACGGGAAGGCCGCTGGTCTCGTCGCGCACGCCATATCCGGCCGCCCAGTCGATCTGCCCGTTATGGATCACCGCCACGCTGACCCCGGGGACATCGAGGATGCGCATGCGCTCGTTCATTCCGAAGGCGTGGCCGGTGACCCAGGTCTGCGTGAGCAGGCCCGCCTCCACCGCAGCCTGACGCGCCTTTGCGGTATCGAACTGTCGGGGCGTGGCGTCGGGACCTTGCGATGCCGAACAGCTGCTGCAGATCAGCAGCAGCGTGAAAGCGATCAAGAGACGGAGGATCATGGATTTATTCCTTGCACTTGCGTTCCCTGGACTAATCAGGGGGCGGTGCGCCGAGTTCAGAGGTCTTGGGTACACAATGTGCCGAGAAACACACCAACACACACCGGCTCACTGACCTGCGAGCCGATGGGTGTACCCGTGTGGTTCGTTGTGGTTGCGTCCTGCTCCAGAAAAAGCAGAACTTGCGTATCCCGGCTCCAACAGCCGATCCGGTCTCGAAGGAACTTCACCGGTGTTCTGCCACCCCGAGCGCCCTGTCTCGATCAGCGAGGCATCGTGTTGTTCTGGGGAAGCACCGCATCAGCCTGTCCGACAGCTTTCTCGACAAGCCCGGCGTTGGTCACTCGAAGCCCCGCCTTGGGCTCGGGCAGTGGGATTCTCGCATCGTCTGACTTGCCGATTTTCTCGCGCATGCCTTTGCCTGCTTTGAATCGGACTGTCCGCCGCTCGGGGACGGTGACACGTTCGAGGGTGCGCGGGTTCTGCGCGGTGCGTGGCGCGAGGACCTTGACCTCGAAGACACCGAAGTCGCGGAGTTCGATGCGGTGCCCCTTGCTGAGCTCACCCACGATCGTGTCGAACAGTTGCTGCACGATCGTGTGCGCTTTGGTTCGGCTCAGGCCGCTCTGCTCGGCGACACGGTCGACGATTTCTTTCTTGGTGATGGTGCGAACATCGCGTCTGGTCATACCGCTTACCCCTCTGTCTCTCTCCCGCCCAAGGCATGGGGGGCTGCGTGCAGAGTTTCAAGCCGGCGACATGGCGGGACATCCCACGTTTCCCCGACTACCACGAGGGCTTCAGTGTCGCAGGTTTACGCCGTGCGGTCAAGGGCGAAAATTGCAAGGGAGGCCGGGCGTTGGCAAACCGTGGAAAGCTCGGATGGCATCCCGCCCAGTCTACCAACGATGCAAAGGGAACCACCCCTGCGGGACGCAGTCGCTCAGAATCGCAGTGTCGCGCCAGCGTAGACACCAGCCAACCCGCCGTTCCACGCAAACTCGCCGGGCGCGTCGTCGGTCTCGATGCCCAGGAGCAGCTGCCGATACCCCCCCTGAATCCCGAAGTACGGCGTGGGGTTCCACTGAAAGCCCACGAGAATGTCCGAGGACCAGGACTCGCTGTCGCCGAACGCGAGGCCGCCGAGGGTGGTGGTGAAGTCGATCGTGAAGTCCCTGGCGATCTCGAGCTCCCACCGGAAACCGACGTAGGGGTGCGCCTGCAGCGCGTCGCCCCCGGCTGTCCCGGTCTGCGTGCCGCCGGAGATCACCTCGGCGGTAATCTCCACGTCAACTGCGCGGATGCCCGCGATCCCCAGCAAAGTCGAGGTGATTTCCACACTGCCCGGCTCGCTGTTATAGGTGTAAAACGCGTACTGGGCATCGGCAGCAAAGGTCAGCACTTCCAGCGACGAGCGGATCGTGTCGCCCGGGCTGAATGCCGCGGCACCGATCTGCCCCGCTGCGGTCGCGGTCTCGCCGCGGGCGTCCGTATCCAGCCCCGAGCCCATCACCCGGATCCGCCAGTCCCCCCGTCGGAGCTGAAACTCGCCCATCGGCATGATCCGGGGGCTGTCGAGGTTGAGCTCGTCGACCATGAACGACTGCCCGTTCCCGGCCGAGGTCGAGCCCGGGAGCTTGACGTTCCCGTTGGCCGCGACGTACCACCCGGCGGGCTCGAACTTGAGTGTCCACGGCTCTTCCACAGGCTCGATCGTGATCGGATCTTCCTGAGCAAGCGCAGCCGGGCTCATCGAGAGCACCGCGCCCCACGAGAGCACGGCACAGGCGTTCTTGAAACAGCGCGAGGAAGGCGTCTTTGGCACGGGGAAACTCCTTTGCCGCATTCGGAGGGCACGCGGGCGCGGTAGGGTATCGGTTGTGGAGCACGACCGCACAGAACCATCCGAGAGCGGCGTGGAGATCGCGCCCGGGCTCCGTGTGCCCGAAGCCGTTCTGCGCTTCAGCTATGCTGCCGCGTCGGGCCCGGGTGGGCAGAACGTCAACAAACGGGCGACCAAAGCGGTGCTCCGCATCACCATCGAGGACATCCCCCTGCGCGGCCGCGCTCTGGACCGGGTCCGTCGGCTGGGCAGCGGGTGGCTGGCAGCGGAGGGCAGCGAGCTGCTCATCATGGCCGACGAGCACCGCTCGCAACGCCGGAACCGCGAGGCGTGCCTCGAGCGCCTGCGGGCGCTCTTGGTGCGGGCGATGGTGCCGCCCAAGCCCCGGATCGCGACCAGGCCAGGGCGCGGAGCGATCGAGCGCCGCCTCCGCGAGAAGCGCGAGCAGTCGCAGAAAAAGAATCGCCGACGTGAGGGACCGGAGGAATAACGCCCTCGGCACGAATGCGTTTCTTTGTCCGGGTGGAGTTGTCCCCTCGCTTGCGCGAGGGGCTCTACAAACATCGGACACCTTGACGAAACATGGACACCTTGACGAAACATCGAATACCTTGACGAAGTCCGTCGTGGTGCCCATGAGTCACCGCATCGCTCTCCATAGAGAGCCCCTCGCGCAAGCGAGGGGACAAGGGCATGTGTTCCCACCAAGGACCCTGACACAACTCGAGCCCTACCCGTTTCCCACAGCCACAGCGACCGGCATCCCGGCATAGAGCCGATGGACACGGATCCCGGCTTTCGCGAAGGGGGCGCAGCGCGTGTGCATCGCGTGCTCGTGCAGCCACGAGCTGATGACGATGTCCGTTGCGCCGACGAGACCGATCTCCTCGGGCGAGAGGATCGGCCTGCCCCAGAGTTCGCCGGCCTGCCTGGTGCGGTCGTCGTCAAGAAACGCGACGATCTCGGCTGGTGCGCGCTGGAAGGTCTCGCGCAGTTCGAGCGTATGCCGCCCTGTGCCGAAGACCACGACCCGGCGACCGGCAAGCGCCGCCAGCAGCCCGGCCATCCGTGCGGCTGCGTCTGTGGGAACGGTGCCCGATCCGCCGCCGCTGGCTCCTGTAAACGCGGCCGGGAGGTGCCCCGGCCATGACCGCGGCGGGCGCTGCGCCACACGATCGATCACCGAGGCGTACCGCTTTGCACAAAGCTCGGCACTGAACCCGTCGCCCATGCGCGACCACCCGGCAACCCGCAGCGCGTGGAGCCCATCGTCGCCGAGGCGCACGGCACGCAGCACCGCCTCTGCCATGCTCGTCCCGGCTTCTGCTTCCGAAGCCTCGGGCCCGGCACCGGCAAGCACGCCGGTGACGCTGTCAGTCACAAGCTGGGCGGTCCCCGATTCGCTCGGCGTGAGCACGGGGACGCAGCCGCGGGCCAGCGCTTCGAGCAGCGCGACACTCAACCCCTCGTAGCGCGAGGGCAGCACAAACAGGTCAGCCGCCTCGAGCGCCGCGACGACCCCGGCCGGAGGGGTCGGCCCGAAGCGCCGAACAGCTGGCCGTCGCGCGCACATCGCGTCAACATCGCTCGCTGCGGGCCCGTCGCCGAGCATCGCCAGCTCAAACCGGACCCCCCACTGCTGCAACCGATCGGCCATGACCGCCATCGCCCCGATGCGTTTCTGTTCGTGGTCCATGCGCCCGGCATAGAGCAGCCGCACGGGTCGGCCCGCCAGCGGCTCGCGCCGAGCAACGAACGCCGGCACCTCAACGCCGTAGGGAATACCAAAGACATCCGACCCGCGCGTCGGGACCATGCCGCGGAGCCTCGCGGTGATTCGCTCGCTCACCCCCACAAACGCGCTGAGCATCGGGGCGTAATGCGCACACACCGCGTCGTTGTAGCGGATGTCGGAGTGGTGCACCGCGACGACGCGGACCAGCCCCGGCTTCTCGCGCAGGAGGGCTGCGAACACGCCGTAGGCATCGCCGAGCAGATTCGGGCTGCACACCACCGGGAGCCCCGGCGCCCTTGCTGCCAGCACCCCAAGGGCGAGGCGGTAGACCGGCAGGAAAGGCGAAAGGTCGCCCTCGCACCTGTCCATCGGCACGAGCCCGCCGGCGTCGAACAGCTCGACCCGGGGGTCGAGCCGAAAATCAACCGGCTGCTGCCCCTCCGGTTCGTCGTGGACGATCAGCCCGACCGCGCGGCCCTTGGGCGCGAGGGCGTTGACCAGCCGCACCGCCCACGCGGTGACGCCGCTGGCGTTGAAGCCGTGGGGAAGTGCAATGAGCAGTGGTGCGTTCATGATTGGTACGCCGCGTCACCGAGGAGTAAACGAAGATACTGCCGCGCGGCATCGGCCATCGTCGGCGGGCTGAGCTGAGCACGGTACAGGTCCAGGTGCTCCCGCACCCGTTCGAGGGTTGCCGGCAACTGCGCCGGGGTGCCGAAACCAAGCCCCCCATAGTGTACAACCTCGGGGTGCCCTCCCGATCGCAGATACACCGCCGGGAGCCCACAGGCCTGGGCCTCGACCAGCGCGTTCGAGCACGGGTCGTCGCGACCGGCAGCAAGATAGACGTGGTGATCGCGGTAGAGCTCGGCGATCGCTTCGGGGGGCTGGGCGTCGATGACCCTCCACCGCGTCAATGCCGCGCCGGTACGCCCGACGAGGGTGAACTCGAACCGGTCGTGATCGGCGTGGCGATCGAGCCACTCGCATACCGCCGCTCCACGCTCGGGGTTGTCGCTCCGCGCCGACGTAACCACCCGGAGCCGCTCGCCGTCGCTCGGCACGGGCGGCAGGTGGTCCGGCCGCGCAAACACCACCGGATCGGCCGCGTTGTGCACTATCACCGGGCGGACCGGTGCGTGCCCGGCCTCGGCCAACGCCCCGAGTGCAAACGCCGACGGGACGACCGTCGCGTGGGCGTAGCGACGGTTGAGATCAAAGCACAAGCGATCGAGGCGAAGCAAATCGGGTGTAGGCCGCAGGAGAGCCGTCGGCCCACCGATCCGCTGCACCACACGCGGCTGCCGCGCTGCCTGCTCTTGCATCACCCGCTCAAACAGTTCGACATCGAACCGGCAGCCATCGAGCAGGTGCGCGGCCGCGGGATCGCCTGCCCCATCGCGCGTGACCTCGATCCCCTCCCGCTCGCACGCGGCCTTGAGCGCGCGCATGAACCGATCGCCTGCGCCCCAGAACGAGACCCGGCGCGGACGCTCACGGAGGGAAGGGGCGGCCCTGGCGCGCGGACGCGGCTGCGCACCCGGCGCGAGGGCCTCGGCGTAGGCCATGCGCCACCGCGGCGTGTTCGCAGCAACCGTGTGCCGGGCGCGGGCCAGCTCCCGCACCGCGGGCACAAAACGACGAATCACCCCCGATTCGATGTCCCGCTCGATCCGATCGGCAGCATCCACCGTGTCTGTAAACAGGCACTCGGCGGGGAGAATGTCCGGCACGATACCGACCGGTGTCGAGAGCTGCGGCACACCCATGGCTGCCGCTTCGAGCACGCCGCGCGGGCCGCCCTCCTGCCGCGAGCAGCACAGGTGCAGGTGCCCGGCCTGATAGAGGTACGCCAGCTGCTGCGCGGGAAGGATGTTGTGCGGATAGTCGTCGCCTTCGACGATTTCGCCCGCAAAGACCCAGGGCACGCCGAGCACATCCAGACGCCTGCGCAACCAGTGCCTTCGCGGCCCGGCGAGCAACGCCACCACCGGCAACCCGCGGCGTCGGCACAACCCGAGCACCTCGGCAAAGACATCGGGCCCTTTCACGCGCTTGGGCTCGACGCGGCCGGCTGCGAGACCGTCGCCGATCGTGTCACGGTAGAAGTTGACAACGACATACGAATCCGCCGGCAGCGACGCGATCGCGCGCTTGACAATCTCCCCCGCTGGCTCAGACCGCTGCGCAAAGCACGCGTCAGCTACCGCGTAAGGCACAAACGAGCACTCCACCCCCAGGTGATGCAGAAACCTGTGCGCAGCACGCGACTGTGCGATCCAATGGTCCACACGCTGCATCGCGCTGGCAAAGCCCGGCATCCCCAGCCGTTGCTGCGGGTCCCCTTCAAAGTGGCAGATCACCCGCTTGCCGATCACCGCCTCGGGGGGCAGCTCCATCAAGGGCTCCCACCACACCGCGTGGACCACGTCCGCGTTCGCAACATCATCGACAATCTCGACCGGATCGTTGCCCGCGCTGAGCGCCGCGATGGTCAGCCGACGGTCCTCGTCGATCGCCCAGCCGGACTCATCGCCCTTGACGACATAGACCCGGGTGGGCGTCATGCCGATACTCCGAACCGTGCAACTCGACGCCGCGAAAGGGACATGATTGGGCTATCGGCCAAGAGCGCAACGAGCCGCCAGACTTGGCAGGCGCCCGACCAACCATGCCGCACCAGAGCAACCTCAACCGAAACGTCGCGAGTGTTCTTGTGTGCCACGGCCATTTTGGCCGTGCGATCGCACCGGGAGCCTGTCAACACGGCTCACAGAGCCGTGGCACACGAGAGGAGAGCAATGAAAGCGCTCTCATCAACCCTGGGCACCGGACGTGTTGCTCAAGCGGCGCGAGCCGAGCGCCGATCCACGGGCTGTGCATCTCGCCAGGGCGCGACCACCCGCCGACCGGTCCTTTGCCATCGCTCCAGCGCGTCGAGCATCGGCCCCGGGCTGAGTGTGCCCACGACCAGCACCTCCGCCGAATCGGGATCGGTGATCGAGACCCCGGCTTCGTGCACGATTTCTGCGAGCGCTCGCTCGACCGCCCAGGCGTTCTTGCCGCGGTCGACGATCGCAGCCGACGCGAACGGCCGCTCGCGCCACGCGAGATTGAGCGCCGCCCGCGCGTGCCCGAATCCTGTAAACCGATCCCATGTCGCGCGGAGCAACGGCGTGCGTGGCTGCTGGCCCAACGTCTGCCGCAGCTCGACAAGCCCGCGTGTATACCCGGCGCGGGCGTGCTCTTTCTCCGCGATCCCGCGGTACCGACGCCGTTGCTCGCGGAGCATCTCCCGCCGGAGTGAACCCGGGGCGTACCGCTGCATGACCCACCCGTTGTTGCGGACGAGGCGGTAGAGGATCTGGTCCATGTCGCGCCCGATGCTGATCTTGTGGTGCTCGACACGGAACGCCGGATCAAACGCAACCGACCAGCCGTTGCTGAGAAACCGGGCCGTGAGGTCGTACTCCTCGACGTAGTAGCCGAACGAAGGGTCGTACCCGCCCGCAGCGACAAACGCCTCCCGACGGATCGCCACGCCGCAGCCGACGAAGACCTCGGGCAGCCCGCCCGACTCCCGACAGCCGAGCGCGGGCAGGTGGATATCGGCCATGACCGCCGCGACGGTGTCGGGCTGCGCGTCGAGCCGCTCGATGGTCGCAGCGAAAGGCTCGACCGTCTCGACCGGGTGTGAATCGTCGTCGAGCATGATGATCCAGTCGGCGTCGGGTGACGCGGCATCGACCGCGATGTTCCGCGCCGCAGCCCCGGCGTTGTGCTCGAGCCGAACCACCCGGCAGGTGATGCCGTTGGGAAGCACGCCCGGCAGCATCACCGGCTCGTCCGAAGCGTTGTCCGCAACGACAAGCTCGGCTGGTGTGTTGATCGTCAACCGGCCGAGCTGTTCGACCGTCTTCCCAAGCCGCTCGGGGCGGTTGCGCGTGGGCATGACAAAGCAGATCACGACGCCTGCCTCTCGCTGCGCACCAGCGGCTTGATCTCCGCACCGGCGTAGGCGATTCGAGCGCCGGCGAGCCGGAGCAGCGTGCGGCGGATCTCGGAAGGCTCGAGCGCGGGGTTGCCCAGCCGCTGGCCGTGGGTCGCAGCAGCCGCAGCCGCGAGGATCGCAGCCGGAGTGACCGAAGCCCCCGCAGCCATCGCAAGTGTCGCGGTCGTAATCAACGCATCACCACAGCCGAGCGGGTCGATCGCGTGGGGGCTCAGCGCCGGGACGTGCTCGCCGCTGACGCGCGAGCGGAACGGGTCGTTGTTGGCAGCGTCTGCGCCGGGATGAGGGTCGGGGAGAGGCTCGAACGCGACCAACCCCTCGGCACCCATCGTGATGAGCGCGGCTTTGGATTGCGTCTCATCGAGCAATCGGCACGCGACGTTCGGCAGCGCCTCGCCGTGCAGGCTGTACGCCTGCCGGGCTTCGTCTTCGCTCGGGCAGATCAGGTCGAGCCCGCGCATCGCCCGCAGCCCGTGGCGTCGACCGCTGACGTCGCCCGCGAGCACACCCACGCGCGGCCTCAACAACGCGCAGAGACTCGACAGCAATCCCGGACTGAACAACCCGAGCCCGAAGTCGGCGACGATCGCCGCGTCGGCGCCCCCACCACCACCCGCGCCGACCACCTCGGCGGTGGCTCCGAGCAGCTCGTCAACACCCGCGGTGTCGAGCACGAAGGGATCAATCAGATCGACCTTCATCACTTTCTGCGACCCGACCAAGAAGCGCTGCTTCTCGGGAATCCGCGTGCCCCGGCGGATCGAGACCAGCTCGATCCCGTCGGCCGCGAGGCCCCGCGCCAGCTCGGCGGCCGACTCGGTCTCGGGCAGCACCGTCACCAGCGTCGGGCGCGCGCCCAACGCTGCGGCGTGACGCGCGAGAATCGCAGCCCCGCCGTCGAACGAACGCCTCTCGACCGGACGCAGGGTCATCACCGGGCTCTCGCTGGCAACGTCCGGCCGATCGCAGAACAGATAGGTATCGCGGATCACATCGCCGACGATCACCACCCGCTTGCCCCGGATCGCAGCCAGGGTCTCGAGCAACCGATCGGGCTGGGTGTCCTCGCGCTCGAGCAGCTGCCCGAGCCGATGGTGGAACGGATCGACCGACGATTCCATCGCTTCGATCAGCGCCGTCGAGCTGAAGATCACGTCGCCGGAGCTGAAGACCACCCGCCCCCCGGCCCGCTCGACCGCGTCGCGCTCGGCCTGGAACCGCGGGTCGGCGTTGAACTCGTACTCACGCCCCTTCACATACACATCGGGCTGGACCTCGGCGAGCAGCCCGGCAGCGGTCGGGCGGGGCTCGACATACACCCAATCCACACAGTCAAGCTCGGCGAGATTCTCGGCCCGCAGCTCCTGAGGGATCAACGGCCGTCCCTCGCCTTTGGCGATCCCCGCGTCGCCCGAGATCGACACCAGCAGCACATCACCCAGCGATCGGGCAAACTTGAGGTGCCGAATGTGCCCGGGGTGCACGATATCAAAGCAGCCGTGGCAGTGGACCACCCGCCTTCCCGAGGCGCGAGCGGCGGCTCTTGCTTTGAGCAAGTCGTTGTGTGACAGTGTTTTGCGCGATGTTTTTGCAGGTGAGGGCACAGCGATCGCCTCCAGTGGCAGACCTTTCTATCGGACGAATCGGCCCTGGACCTGCGCAGAACTCGCATTCGGAATCCTCACAATGGACCCGAGCCAAGCTCGCACCCAAGGTCCCCCGGGGGGGTGCCACTGGGCGCAAGCCCAGTGCAGCTTCTGCGATCTCCCCCGAATGCGCAGCACTGGGCTTGCGCCCAGTGGCACCCACGCCTTGGCAGCCGCGGATTGCTTCCCACGCGATCTGTTTCTGCGCACCGGCGGGGGAATCGGCCGATATCTCTCTTGACATGCCCCTTCCATCGACGCCCACACAATCCCCAGTTGCTACATCTCCCGCTGCGGCACCAACGACCGCCACCCGGCAGGACCTGCTCGCGCTCGGCCGCGCGGGAAAGCCACGTGAGTTCCTGCCGATCGCGGTCCGCGCTCTCGAGCAGATTCCTGCGGACCTCGATCTCCGCTTTCTGCTCGCTGCCAACTGCGCCCAGCTCGGGCTGCGCACCATCGCGGCCGAGACACTCGACCGCCTGCCCGTAGCGGCGCAGGCCGATCCGAACGTCAAGGCTCTGGCAGCTGCTGTCGAAAATCTTCCCGACGACCGGGTGACCGGCGAGGAACGCCGGGCGTTTGCCGAAGCCAACCTCGCGGCGTTGCGCGCGCGGAAGCTGCCCGCCGCCGAAGTCCTCGATGCGATCTGGCAAAGTTGGCTTGATCGGCTCGACACCCACGACTGTTTCCGCACGACCGAGGGCAACCTCGTCCGCAGGTCGGCGGCCGACGACCTGCCGGCGTGGACGCACTTTCTGACCGACAATCGTTCGATCGCGGTCCAGTTCTGCGAGCAGCGGCTGGGGGACGGGGGGGTCTTCCCGCAGCCTTTGACGATCGAGGGGCTCGACCCGCCGTGGCTGTTCGAGACCGCGTGGCGCACGCTCGCGCCCAACCGCGTCGGATACGCCGCGCCGATCACGCTGTTGCAGGCCGATCCGTTGGCGTTTCTCGACGGGCTCTCGGTGTGCGATCTCCGCGAGCTGCTCGGCGACAATCGTGTCCGCGTGTTCGTCGGGGCCAACGCCTCTTCCCGTTGGCTCGACGACGTCATGGGTCGCATGGAAGAGGCATCCCTGGGCAAGGCGATCGTGACGCCCGGCACGCGCAGCCGAATCTCTCCCGATGCCCAGGCGGTCACCAACCGCTGGTCGGCAGCCCAGGCCGAGGCGCTGCGCGAGGCGCAGAACCGGATCGCGGCGCTCTACGCCCCGCGCGATCGGGCGTGGTGGAAGCGCCGCTACGACGAAGCAACAACCGGCGGCCCGCCGTTGCGGGTGCTCATCCCGACGTCGCGCTATTCGACGTACATCCGCCATGCTGCTGAGGACCTCGCCGAAGCGATGCGGGGGCTCGGCTGCGACGCCCGCGTCGCGATAGAAGCGCCCGACAGCCGCCCGACCTCGCTCGGGCAGCTGCGCTGGGCTGACCCCTTCGAGCCGGACCTGATCGTGCTGGCCAACTACTTTCGGCATGACGCGGGGCTTCCTTTCCCCGAGCAGGTGCCTTGGGTCTGCTGGCTGCAGGACGCGATGGAACACCAGTTTGCCGAGCGCGAGTTCAACGATCTGGACTTTATCGTCGGGCACCTGCACCGCGAGATTCGCACCCGCGAGGGCTTCCCGCGCGACCGGGCGATGCCTTTCCCGGTTGTCGCCAGCGCGCGCAAGTTTCACCCCGCACCCGCGAGCGGGGCGCTTCTTGAGCGCTTCGCGTGCGAGGTTGCGTATGTCTCGCACCAGAGCGAAACGCCCCAATCGTTTCACACCCGGTGCCTGACCGAAGAGCGCAACGCCAGGCACGCCGGGCTGCTCGCCGAGCTCCGCCCGCTGATCGAGAAAGAGGCAGCCGAGCCGCTGGGGACCTCGCTGCACAACCGGCTGGATGCACTCACCAAGGACGCGGCGCTTGCCACCGCTGACGGGACCGACGGGCTCGCTGAGTATGTGTTCCGCTATTACGCGTTGCCTCTCGCCGATCGGGTGTTGCGTCAGCAGACGCTCGGCTGGGCTGTGGATATCTGTGAACGCCGCGGGTGGCGGCTGCGGGTCTTTGGGCGCGGGTGGGAGGACCATCCGCGGTTTGCGCCGAGTGCCTTCGGCGAGATCGAGCACGGCGAGGACCTCCGCGCGTGCTACCAGGCCGCGACGATCCACCTGCACACCTCGGTCAACACGCTCGTCCACCAGCGGGTGATGGAGTGCGCGCTGTCCGGCGGGTTGCCCATCGGGAGGCTCACCACCGACACAGTCGACGAAAGCCTCGGCGCTGCCCAACGCGAGGCGGTGCTACACCACACCCCCTGCAACACCGACCCGGCAACCGGCGACAGGTTCTACCGCGTTGCGGACTGCCCGGCGCTCGCAAACAACATACAACTCCGCGAGTGGCTCGGGCTGAAATCGCCCGACACACAACGGGTCACTGCTGCGCAGTTTATTTCGTTCCGACGGCCCGATCACCCGCTGGTCGGCGGGATGCACGCGGCGTGGCTCTTCGGCGATCTGCGCGAGCTGACCGTGCGCACAGAAGAGGACCTCGAACGGATCATCGAACGCGCGGTGGAAGAACCGGCGTGGCGCGAGGCGCAGTCGGCGGGCATCGCGGCACGGGTGCGCGAGCGCTGCTCGACCGAGGCGTTCGCGGCACAGATGATCGAACTGGTGCGCAAGTCGCTGGAGACCTCGCCGATTCCGACGGAGACCGCCCGGGCATGACGCTGGTTGCCAAACATCCACGGGCTGCGGAGTGGGCGCCGTCGCTGGCGGCGCACCGGGCCGACCATGCGTTCGTCCGCGCCCGGTTCGGGCTCGACGCCGAGCCGGACTTTGCCGACCGGGTGTTGGCGCTCCACAGGCCGGCCACGTGGGCGATTGGTTCGATCGGGGTGCACGATGCGATGGTGCTGCGGGACATGGTCCACGGGCTCCGGCCTTCGCGGGTGCTCGAGATCGGCACCGCGGCGGGGACCTCGGCGTTGCTCCTGGCGCGGGCGATGGAAGAAGCAGGCTGCGCCGCGGGCGAGCACCCGGCGGTCCATACGTTTGATCTGCACCCGTGGTGTTACTTTGACCGTTCGCGGGCGGTCGGCTCGGCGATCGACGAAGCCGAGCCGAATGTAAGTTCAAGGATCGCCCGCCGCGTGGGGGTCACGGCGATCGACGCGGGGCGGGAGTTTGCCGGCGCGAATATAAGAATGGCGTTTGTGGACGCCGACCACCGCCACCCCGGGCCGGCTGCGGACGTGCTGGCGCTCCTGCCAGCGATGGCGCCGGGGGGATGGATCGTGCTGCACGACATCAACCTGCCCGCAGAAGCGGATCATTATGAACGGGTCACGGGCGTGGGGGTGGATTGGAAACAGCACGGCGCGAAGTGGCTCTTTGATACGTGGCCGTTCGAGCAACTCGTGCTGCCTTTGCACAAAAATATCGGTGCGATCCGGGTTCCCGTGGACCGTGTTGTCACCGCTGCCGATCTTACACTGTGCCTACGCGACCCGGCGATGCCCTGGGAGATGACACCCGCACCGGACATTCTTCGGTTGTTCGATCACTGAGAGATGGAGACGTGTTTGTGCCCACGCTGACCTACATCATTCCTGCCTTCAACGCCGAAGCAACGCTCGAACAGGCGGTGCGGAGCGTGCTCGCGCAATCGGTACCGGGTGTCGAGGCTGTCGTCGTTGACGACGGCTCGACGGACAGCACGCGGCATATCGCCGGGGCGTTGCTCGGGCCGCGCGTGCGGCTGCGCTCGCAACACGAGAACGGCGGCCTCGCCCGCGCCCGCAACACGGGCTGGCAACGGGCAGCGGCTGACCATGTGTGCTTTCTCGACGCCGACGACACCGTTTCGCCTGAGCACGCGGCGACGATGCTCGGCGCGATCGGCACCCGCGACGCGGTCGCGTCGTGCTATGAGTTGGTCGGCCCGGCGCTCGAACCGCTCGACTGGCAGGCGCCGGTGCTTGCCGGAGACACCGCGCACGACCGCCTGATTGAGGTCAACCGCCTGGCGATCGGGAGCGTGGTGCTGCGGCGTGACTGCGCGGCGCGGCTGCTCAACGGCTCGATGTTCGACGAATCGATCCGCGTCCACGAGGATTGGGAGTTCCTGCTGCGGCTGGCGGCGGTCGGTGCGCGCTGGGCACCACCCATCGAACAGCCGCTCTTTTGCTATCGGCTCACTCCCGGGTCGATGTCCTGCGACCTGCCTTTGATGTGGCGGATCGGGCTTGATGTCATAGAACGGCACGCCCACGACGAGTACGAGTTGGCCGAGATGGTCCGGCGCTGGCATCTCCGCGCCCTTGCGCGTGCGGTTGCCGCAAAAGACTTCAGCCACACCAACGAGCTGCGACGCCATGTGAGAACGATCCGCGAGCAAGACCTTCCAACGCTTGCCGGAACACTTCGGTGGGCGCTGGCGCGGCAGGACGCGGTCGGGCCGCGCGGGTGGGGGGCGCGGATGGCAGCGTGGACAGCGCGGGTGCTTGAGATGCTCGACGGCGAGCCGATGGCGGGCGAGATCGCCCGGCGGCTGGCGTTGGGCCCGCACCGCTGGGGATCGATCATGGAGCGCGCCAAAGACATGCTCGCGCCGGGCGAGCCGTTGGTGATTTATGGCTATGGGCGCAACGGGCGCGACGCGGTCAGAGCGGCAGCCGACCTTGGGCTGACCATCGCGGTGGTTGACGATGATCCGCGCGCGCTGGGCAAGGTCCCGGCACTCCGCGCCGACCAGCTCCTGCCGAACCATCTCGTACTGGTGACGCCCGAGTCACGCGACGGGATCGTCGCGCGGCTGCGCGAGCGCGGGGTCGAACGGATCATCCTGCCCGACGCGGCGTAGGACGGATCATGAAAGACTTGTGTGCGTCTTTGACGAGCCCTGTGCGCGAGCACAGGATTGACTTTGCCTGCAAAAACCGGCCAACTGTCATCCCGAGCTTGCGCTCGGGGCTCGTCAGAGCGTACGAAGCACTCTCGTCATGTACAAAGATGCCGAACTTTGGACTGGTAAACTACGCCCCGATCGCGGCGGGCTGTTGCTCGTAGGCAGCGCGGAGTGTGTGCTGGAGTCGCGTCGAAAGCCCGGTGCGGGTCTCGCTCCATCGCCTGGTCCGAAGGCCGCGGGGCAGCTTGGCGAGAATTTTCTCGTCGTCGATCGGTGCGATCAGCACGGTCGAGTTTGCGTCGATCAGCCGTTCGAGCCCGGCGCGGGGAAGGCGGTCGTCGCGGAGGTCGAGCGGCAACCCGCGGGCGCCGGCCGCCCGGCGCAGCGCCCTGCCGTTGCGACCCATCGCCCCGGCGAGCACGATCGGGCCGTCTCCTGACACGCGGTCGAGCATCGTCTCGGCGATTGTTTCTGGTGAGACCGCGCAAACCGCGAGCGCGTCCATGATCTCTGTGACATTCGCCGGCCCGGCGAGGCTCTCCCACCACGCACCGAGCCGGGGGAGCCAGCGGGACGCGGTTGCGCTGTACTGCTGCGGCGCGATGCTAAAGCCGAAGAGCAACGCCCAGTACGCTGCGCCGGCGAGTTCGTCAGCGGTGAACGCTGCGGGCCCGGGGAGGGCTGCGCGGAGCATCGCGTGGGACGCTGTGAGCCCGGGTGATCGGTCGCCGATCGCCGACATCGTCGCGTAGAGGATCGCCGACTCGCGGATCGCAGCGGCGTACCCGTCGCCGTCGTGCAGCCGACGGATGACCCGGCAGACGCTCTCGAGCATTCGGCCGGGGAACTTGCTCAGGCTTCCCGGTCGGATGCGGTACTCCGCGACGACCTCGTCTACCGCCGACCACATCACACCGTTCGACGCGAGTGTCGTCCACATCTGGTAGTCCTCGACAACGGGCATCGAGGTATCGAACCGAAGGTCACCGATTAGATCACGGCGGACAACGTGCGAGTGCGGCGCCATCACGTTGCCCCGCAGCAAGTGGTCGAGCCCGACCACCTGATCAGGCGGAAGCATGGTGACCCCGAGCGGTCGCCCGTCCCCGGCGTGCAGCGTCCACGAGCCGCAGGCCGCCCCGCGACCGCTCCACTCGGCGGCCTGCACGAGCCGTTCGAGCCCGAGCGGGACGAGCCAGTCGTCGGCATCCAGAACGTGGACGTACCGCCCGGTCGCGGCGTCAAGCCCGGTGTTGCGGGCGGCGGCGAGACCTTGGTTGGGCTGGCGGAGGTAGGTGATCCGCTCGTCGCGCCACGCGAAATCGCTGGCAATCGAGGTCGTGCTGTCGGTCGAGCCGTCGTCCACGATGATCGCCTGCCAGTCGGTCAGCGACTGGGCCAGGAGCGATCGCACCGTCTCGGCGAGTGTGGACTGGGCGTTGTAGGCGGGGATCACCACGCTCACGAGCGGTTGCATACAGGAAGCCTCTCTCTGTCTCTCTTGAAAGGACCAGTCGATGGCTGATCGCCGGCGAAGGTCAGTCGGTTCTGCTGACCGTTTTTTGGGAAACTGTCCGCCCCGGTTTCCGGGACCAACGCTCGGCCCCGGGGTCGCTTTGGGGGGGATACCCCGTTTTCGGACGCCTCACGAACACCCCACGAGGGCGCACGGTCTTTGGTGTAGATCGGAGGATCGGATCGCCGATCTCCACCGAATGGAATCTTCATGTCAGGATGCGCCCGACGCCGCTGCCCGTCGGGTCGCGGATGTTCTTGTGGTCACCCTCTGCTCGGGTGTTTCGCTCGGGGTGCTGCGGTCGTGCGGCATCCTCGAACGCGAGTGGTCGCTGTACGAACGGCTGTCGGCGCATTACGGTCGGATCGTGCTCGTCACCGAGGGGGGCGAGGGTGAGCGGGCGATCGCGGCGGGGCTGCCGAGCCGGTGTCCGGTCGAGGTGATCGAGAACACGCACTGTCTGGAACGGTCGGCGTTCACCGTCGAGGCGGCGCGGCGGGCGTGTGCGTTGGTTGCGGATGGCCCGGGCAAAGCGACATCGGCGGTCGTCCGCATCGACCAGATGTGGGGAGGCGACCTGGCGGTGACCGTCTGCCGTGCCCTGCGCGATCGAGGCGTGCGGACCGGGCTTGTTGCCCGAGGCGGGTACCCGTGGTCGCGGTTTGTCGCGTGGGAAGCCGGGGCCGACTCGCAGCGGGCAGCCGAAGCCGCGGCTGAGGAGGGCGATCTTTGCCGGGCGGCCGACGTGGTGCTGGGGACCACCGAGACCATGCTCGACGACCTGCGCTGGCGGTACGGACTCAGCGCCGAGCGAACCAGGCTCGTGCCCAACTTTGTGCCCGACACGGCAAGACCGGACGACACGATCGAACGCGAGGCGGGGCGAGTGCTCTTTGCCGGGCGGTTGGTGGGGCAGAAACGGGTGGACCTGCTCATCGACGCGGTGGCATTGGTCCCCTCGCTTGCGCGAGGGGCTCGACAAAACCTGGACCCCTTGCTTGCGCAAGGGGCTCTGCCAGACCCGGACCCCTCGCTTGCGCGAGGGGCTCTGCGGGGCCTGCCGGCGCTCACGATCGTTGGCGGGGGGGAGTTGGAGCGCGACCTGCGCGCCCGGGCGAAAGAGCGCGGCATCGAGGTCGAGTTTCTGCCGCGATTGCCGCATGGTGAGTTGCTCGGGCGCATGCAGCGGTGCGCGGTCTACGCCCAGACTTCGGCCTATGAGGGGCATCCCAAGACGGTGCTCGAAGCGATGGCGTGCGGCACGCCCGTGGTCGTCACCGATGGATCGGGGCTCGGCGATGTCGTGGACAACGGCGTGACGGGGATCGTCACCGCGAGCACGCCCGAAGCTGTCGCGGCCGCGCTGGTGCGGATGCTGCGCGCAGGGGACGAAGCCGTCGCGATGGGGCAGGCAGCAGCGAAGAGCGCAGGCGAGTTCCGATTCGACACGGTTGTCGAGCGGGAGATCTGCGCCCACGGGCTGGCGATGGAGCGAGCGGGCGAGGGTGCCTCCCCGCCGCCCGGCGCGGTGCGGTGGGGGCCGGAACTGCTGAAAACAGACGCCGAAACCGCGGCCGCGGCGTGGGCGCGGAGTTTGCACGGCTACGCGAGACGGCTGCCGGACGCCGAGCGGGCGAGGTTCTGCGCCACCGTCGAGAAACCTGTCTACGACGTGATCGACCGGGCTGCGATCGAGACCGCCGGCGGCGTCCACCCCAAGCACCACCTGATGCGCTACCACGATTTTTTCGTCGATCGAATCAGGCCCGGCGAGCGGGTGCTCGACCTCGGCTGCGGCTACGGCGAGGTCGCCCGCTCGATCGTCGAACACGCCGGTGCCCACGTCACCGGCATGGACTTCAGCACCGAGAACGTCGGCCTTGCCAGGGCGATGGCCGAGCGCGAAGGGCTCGGTGATCGGCTGCGGATCGTGAGCGGGGATATCACGCAAGACCGCGCGTTCGGCGCGCACGGCGAGGAGCACTTTGACGTCGTGGTGCTCTCGAACGTGCTCGAGCACCTCGCCGACCGCGAGCGGCTGCTGGCGCTGTATACAAGGTGGTACACGCCGCGGACGATCCTGATCCGCGTGCCCGCGTTTGATCGGGACTGGGTCACCGCGTGGAAAGAAGAGCTCGGCGTGGACTCCCGCAGCGACCCGACCCGCGAGACCGAGTACACCGAACAGAGCCTGCGGGACGAGCTCAAGGCTGCCGGGCTCGGGGCGGCGGAGATGATCGTGCGGTGGGGCGAGTACTGGGTGCAGACGAGCGTGCCTGGTGCGTTTGAAACGAAGCCCGCGCACGCTGCTGATTCATGGGTCCCTGTAGGAGCAACACGATGAGCAACCAGTTGAAACCGCAACGCACTCCCGCCGAGGCAGAGGCCGGCCGCGACACAACGTACACAACCTCTCTTGATTACACCGACGACCTGGAAAAAGCACAGTTTCTCGCAGACAAGTACAAGCCCGTTCTCGGCGGGTCGATTCTCGACGTCGGTTGCGGCAGGAGAAAGCTGGCGGGGTTTGTGCCCAAGCCGGACCTGTATGTCGGCGTGGATGTAAAGCAGCCGTGCGATGTCGTGGTTGATCTGGACCGCGAGCAACTGCCCTTCGAGGATAAGAGCTTTGACGTGGTGACGTGCTGCGACGTGCTCGAACATCTGGACTCGGCACACCGGATGTTTGATGAGTGCTGCCGAGTGTCGCGGTCGCGGGTGATTATCTCGCTACCCAACCCGGTGCGCGACTTTCTGGTGCGGGTGTTCGCGGGGTCCGGCGGCGTGCTTACCTACTACGGCTTCCCGGCAGAAGACCCCGGGAACCGGCACCGCTGGTTCTTCGGCTTTGAGGAAGCAGAAGCGTTTGTAAGAGCCGGAGCGGCGCGGAGCGGGTTTGCGGTCGAACAACTCGACAGCGTCCACGACGGCTGCAACTACTGGCTGAACGCGCAGGGTGAGGACACGCTCAACCACCCGAATATCACACGCGGGCAGCTGTGGGCGATTCTCAAACGCGAGGAATGACCGGGATGAACATCCTTCACTCCGCTCTGATATCAAACACCGCTTCAAGCACCCGCGCCTTGTCGAGTGTCTCGAGCCATTCGCTCTCTGGATCAGAATCGGCAACGATTCCCGCACCCACGGCATAGGTGAGCTCGGCGTTGTCGAAAGTGTCAGTGCCCGGCTGCACCTGTCCTTTGATGACGATCGTGCGGATCGCGACCGCCAGCTCGAACGACCCGTTGTCGCAGAAGACGCCAAGGCAGCCGCAGTAGGGCCCGCGGGCGAAGGGTTCGAGTTCGTCGATGATCTGCATGGCGCGGAGTTTGGGCGTGCCGGTGACCGAGCCGGGCGGGAAGGTCGCTTCGAGGATGTCGGCGGTGGTCAGCCCCGCGCGCACGGTGCCGGACACGGTGGCGGTCGCCTGCAACACCGCTCCCGGGCCGGTCGCGTGGCGTTCGATGCGGCGGGGGTCGTCAACCCGGACCGACCCGAACTCGCACACACGCCCCAGGTCGTTGCGCATGAGATCGACGATCATCGCCAGCTCGGCCCGGTCCTTCTCAGCATCGCGGAGCTCGCGCGGGTCGGCGTTGCCCGGGCGGGTGCCTTTCATCGGTCGGGTGGTCAGGCGGCGGGTCGGCGCGTCGAAGGATAGAAAGAGCTCGGGGCTCAGCGAGAGGACCGCGAGGGCGTGGGGGTGAGCGTGGGGGTGAGAGTGGGGGTGAGGATTGCCAGGCGCGCCGGCAGGAGCGAGCAGGCCGAGGCCGTGCGCCGGGTTGGCGGTCGCTGCGAGGGTTGCGAACAGGTCGGCGGCCGAGCCGGAGAATCGGCCGGAGAGCTGGTGGGCGATGTTCGCCTGATAGATATCGCCTGCGCGGATGTACTCGAGCGCGCGCGCGACCGCCCGGGTGTACCCCGCTCGGCCCGGGTCCGATCGGAGCACCGGCCGCACGCTTGGCATCGGCTGCGGCCCGGACGGCGCGACGGACGCTCGGGCAAGATCAACCCGGTGGAGCATCGCCAGCGGCATGGTGGGGTCCGAGCGAGCGTCGAGCACGCCGGGCTCGATCGACGCGGCAAGGCTGTACGACAACCAGCCCATCCAGGCATTCCCGGCATTCCCGGCGATCGAGAACCCGTTGCCTGCGAGCAGGGAGTCGAGAGCCCGGAGGGGAGGGTGTCTTTCGGGCACGCCCGGGTTGAGCACCTCGGGCCGATCCGGGCCGATCCAGGCTGTGGATCCGTCCTCATCGAGCATGACGGTTGCGATAGCGGGGAGATGCCCGAGCCCGCTGGTGGTTCGTCCCGCGAGGCACCCCGCGAACGCCCCTGAGGGTGGAACGAGGGCCATCGCCGGGCAGGTTTCGGCGGCTGGCGGGTCGATTTGGGCAGGGGAAACGATCGGCATGGGGCCGGGAGAATGGTAGGGATCGTGACCAGAGAGTCGCGTCGGGCTCGCCCGGCCATTGTGTGCCTTCTAAACTGTCTGTCCCGCCGGGCGTTCGAGCAGACTCCGACCCGGCCGTTCCACGAACACCGCTTCGCAACCCCGCGGGGACCCCGCTGAGGAGATCGACCGATCATGGCCAAGAAGAAGGCAGCAACGACCCGCCGAACCACCACCAAAGCCTCCAAGAAAACCACGCACAAAGCTGCAGCCCGACCGGCCAAGAAGACCGCGAGCAAGAAAGCGTCAAGCAAGGCTGGCTCCCGGAAAGCCGCGTCGAAGAAGGTTGCGAAGAAAGCAGCAGCGAAGCGTTCGACCGCGAACAAGCCTTCGTCGGCCCGGCGGCCCAAGCCCGGGAAGATGGTCTACTACTTCGGCGCCAAAGGCACCGAGGGCGACAGCTCGATGCGGGAACTCATCGGCGGCAAGGGCAGCAACCTTGCCGTGATGACGATGATCGGTCTTCCTGTGCCCCCCGGGTTTACGATCACGACCGAGACCTGCGGCGCATACTACCAGGCCGGCAAGCGGCTGCCCCACGGGCTGATGAACGAGGTCCACAAGCACATCAGCACGCTTCAGAAAGAGACCGGGAAGGTCTTCGGCGACAAAGAGAACCCGCTGCTGGTCAGCGTGCGTTCGGGCGCTGCGGTCTCGATGCCCGGCATGATGGACACCATCCTCAACCTCGGGCTCAACGACGAATCGGTCGAAGCGCTCGCCGAGGCAACCGGCAACCGCCGGTTTGCCTACGACGCGTACCGCCGGCTCTTGAACATGTTCGGCGACGTGGTGCTGGGTGTCGAGCACCGGGCGTTCGAGGCGGCGTTCGACGGGCTCAAGCGTCGGCTCGGGGCCGCCGACGACACGGACGTGCCCGAGGCCGGCATCGTCGAGCTGTGCGAGCTGTACAAAGACGTGATCAAGCGGCACTCCTCGCAGGACTTCCCGCAGAACCCGTTCAAGCAGCTCGAGCTGGCGATCGAGGCGGTCTTCCGCAGCTGGAACGCCGACCGCGCGATCACCTACCGCCGCCTCAGCGGGATCGTCGGTCTGATCGGGACCGCGGTCAACGTGCAGTCGATGGTCTTTGGCAACATGGGCGACGACTCGGGCACCGGCGTGGCGTTTACCCGCGACCCGAGCACGGGCAAGAACATCTTCTACGGCGAGTTTCTGATCAACGCCCAGGGCGAGGACGTCGTCGCGGGCATCCGCACGCC
>CAYMZJ010000031.1:0-25545 GCA_964394895.1 uncultured Phycisphaeraceae bacterium
CAACACCCCCTTCGTCCTCATCATCCGCGACGGCTGGGGCGAAAACCCGAACCCCGAACACGACCCCTTCAACGCCATCAAGCTCGCTCGCACCCCAGTCGCCGACCGGCTCATGCGCGACTTCCCCAACACCCTCATCAAAACCAGCGGCCTCGACGTCGGGCTGCCCGAAGGCACCATGGGCAACTCCGAGGTCGGCCACCAGAACATCGGCGCCGGCCGCGTCGTCGATCAGGAATCGGTCGCCATCACCCGCGCCTGCCGTGAGGGAAGGCTCGCCGACAACGCAGCCTTGGTCGAGTCCATCACCCGCGCCCGCGATGCCGACAAGGCCGTCCACCTCATGGGCATCTGCTCCGACGCCGGCGTCCACGGCCAGCTCGAACACCTCTACGCCATCCTCGACCTCTGCAAATCGCTCAACACCGGCCCCCGCCCACTCCGCGTCTACCTCCACCTCTTCACCGACGGCCGCGACACCGGCCCCAACACCGGCCTGGGTTACATCGAGCAAGTCGAAGCCAAACTCGCCGAAATCAGCACGCCCCCGGGTGCCACTGGGCAAAGCCCAGTGCCGAACCTTCCAAACACACCCGACAGTTCTCACAACACTTTCACCCCCGCCATCGCCTCGGTCATCGGCCGCTACTGGGCGATGGACCGCGACAACCGCTGGGACCGCACCGCCCGCGCCTACGCCTGCCTCACCGGCCGCACCGGTGGCCCGGCTCTCCGAGCCGGGTGTGGTGATGTGGGTGGTGTGGAGGAACACGGTTCGGAGAACCGTGCCACCGAGAACCCTGCCGCCGAGAACCCTGCCGCCGAGAGCTGTGGCACCACCAACTTCCACTTCCCCTCCGCCACGGCCGCCGTCCAACACGCCTACGACAACCCCGCCGAACCAACCATGACCGGCGACGAGTTCGTCCCGCCCAGCATCATCGACCCCCCCACCCCGGGCACCGGTGGCCCGGCTCTCCGAGCCGGGTGTGGGGGGTGTGGGGGGTGTGGTGATGTGGAGGAACACGGTTCGGAGAACCGTGCCACCGAGAACCCTGCCACACCCCCCGGCCGCATCACCGACGGCGACACCGTCATCTTCTACAACTACCGCGGCGACCGCCCCCGCCAGCTCTCCGCTGCGCTCGTCTTCCCCGATACCGACTGGGCCGCTGTCCCCCCGACACCCGGATCGGGTTCACCCGACTCGGGCGCGCACGGCTTTGACCGCGGCCCCAAGCTCGACATCGACTACGTCATCATGACCGCCTACTCCGAGCAGCTCGCCACCCTCGCCCGCGTCGCGTTCCCCAAACCGCCGCGCATGGTCAACATCGCCGGGGCCTACCTCAGCGGTCTCGGCCTCACCCAGTTCCGCTGCGCCGAGACCGAGAAGTTCGCCCACGTCACCTTCTTCTTCAACGACTCCCGCGACGAACCATTCGACGGCGAACACCGCACCCTCGTCCAGTCCCCCAGCGTCAGCACCTACGACCAGCAGCCCGAGATGTCGGCCGCCGGCATCCGCGACGCAGTCCTCGAACGCCTCGCTGCCGACGACTGCGAGGACGTCTTCGTCATCAACTTCGCCAACGGCGACATGGTCGGCCACACCGGCAATCTCGACGCCGCGATCAAGGCCTGCGAAACCGTCGACGCCTGCGTCGGCGCACTCATCGACGCCACGCTCGCCCGTGGCGACGACCGTTCCGCCCGTGGCGGGTCGCTCATCATCACCGCCGACCACGGCAACGCCGAACAAATGAAAGACCCAAAGACCGGCGCACCCCACACCTCCCACACCACCTACGACGTCCCCCTGATCGTCGTCGGCACACCCGACGCGCCCTTTGCTGGGACACAACTCCGCCCCGGCGGCCGCCTCGCCGACATCCTCCCCACCGCCCTGGAGATGATGGGCCTCCCCAAGCCCCCCGAGATGACCGGCAAGTCCCTCCTCACCTGACCCGTCTCTTCCAGAGCCCGACGCGCAAGCGAGGAGCCCCCGCCACGACGTTCAAGCCGCGCACCCGGACACCAAAGCCCCGGCAACTCCCCAGAGACACGGCGCTCCCCATGAACACAATCAGACCGCCCGACGACGACGCCCCGTCACACCGGCACCAACAACCAACAGCACCAGCGTCCCGGGTGCCGGGATCACCTTGAACCCGCCCAACCCGTCCAGCGTCCAACTGAACAGCCCGTCACGGTCGTAGTCGATGATGACATCAAACCGACCCAACCGGTCGGCGGTCCAGGCAAAGGTCAAAGGCACAAACCCCGTCGCGTCCGACTCGACACCGATAAACGCAATCGCCGCCGCCGGGTTGAGCACCATGCCATCCCGCCACGCCCCGCGGTGAGGAAAGATGAACGCGGGCATGTCGAGGTTGGGGTAATACTCATCGCCGACAATGCCAACCGGATCGCCGAGCAGGAACACCTCGTCGATACCTGCGACCTCCGGCTCCGGCAGGAAATCGGGGACCCATGGCACCTTGGATTTGCGATAGATCGGATCAATCACCGGCGGGACAGACGGCCTGCCCCCACGCCCCGCGCGGGCTCTCTGCTTGAAGTTGTCGAGGCGGAGCCTCCCCGCTGGCATATCCACCTTCTTGTCGACGAGATCTCCGGCAATGATGTGTACAACATAGTCGCCGTCCAGAAACCGTCCCTGGGCGTTCTTTCGAGCATCGGGCTTGCCGGCGTAGTTCGCGTGCGCGACGGTGTCAGGCTTGCCGTCGTCCTTTGCGTTGGTGTTCCAATACTGGTCCCCATCAACATTGACCGGCAGCCCATCCGTCCCCTTCGTGTTGGTGACGATGAAGTTGCTCTTCATTTTCCATCTGTTGAGCGCGGTGTACGGATCTTCGTGCTCCACTGTCCGCGACAGGTCGTAGACAAGCGGGTACTTGCCGGTGCTCTTTGGCTTGCCCGCAAACCACTCGTCGTCGAACTTGCTCAGCAGGTAGGGGGAGTCCGCGGTCTTGACCCCGTGGGCCTTGGCCTTCACCGCAGGCTTGTCAAACAGTGCCTCGACCCAGTATCCCACGGTGTGTGGAGCCGACGCGGAAAGGATGCCTTCGCCCTTCTCAATAAACAGCTTCTTCTTGCCGGCCTCTTTCGGCTTTTTCTTTGCCCCCTGCCGGGCTTTCCGTTCCATATTCATCGGATCCCGAAGATCCGCGATAATATCAACATCACCCTTGATGGGCTGCTTCTTGATCGGCTTGGCTTGACCGCTGCGAACGATCAGGAGAGTCTTCCCGTCGCCGTTGGTGTCTTCAAGGCGGGGCTTCTGACGAAATGGGTCCCGATCTCTTGGATGTTTGAACCGCATAAACGGGTTGCGGTAGGACTCCTCCTTCGCAGCAGCAGTCCTATCGCCGTTGACCTTGAACCCTGTGGTGACAGCCATATGCAGATGCCTCGCACCAGGCCTGAATATACGACTGTTCGAGATGAACCCAACCTGTTTGCCCGCCGCGACGACATCGTTCTTCTTCACCTTAATGCCGCCGACGTGCTGGTACCAGTCATATTCCTTCTTCCCCCCGCCGACATCCACCTCCACCAGCACTGTCCCGCCGACCTGATTTTTGTTCACAAACTTGACCGTGCCCGCACGCGAAACGACAACATGCTGATTCTCGCCGCCCTTCCCGTCCACCCAGATGTCGATGCCCTCGTGGAACCTAAGAACGCTCGAATCATTGCCATCCGCAAACCCCTGCATCATCTGACGAGAGAGCATGGGGGCGTATGTGGATACATTCTTCCTCATAACAAACGCCTTCACCGGCCAAACGCCGATCTGACGGACGGCAGGCGTCTCGTCACCGGCAGTCGTCTGAGCAACGGCAGGCGCAGCTGTCAGTATCAGAATCGCAGCAACAAGAAATCTGGTCATCACGGATCCTTCCGAAACGTCACGCCGAGCCCAGCAAGAAAGGGCAGTCCAACGCAAACGCCCCGTCTTCATTCGGCACACAGTGTTTCCAGAGAGACTCGCACAGCCCACATCCCCGCCCGCCACGAAACTGAACAACCAGCGCAGTGACCCCCGCCGCGGCGCGAGGGTGCCCAGCCGCCCAAACACCCTCGCCCGCCCAGAATCCTTTCCCGTATACTCCGATCAACCCCCCAAAGGAGACCCAACATGCCCCGCACCCACCACACCCTCAAACTCGCCGCCACCACCACCCTCGCCCTCACCCTCCTCACCGCCTGCGAGACCACCCCCACCCGCACCCCCACTCGCGTCGCCGTCTCTCCCGAGCACGAAGCCGCCATGTTCAGCCCGATCGCCGCGCTCGAAGGCGACTGGGAGATGCCCGACGAGGACGGCACCATGACCCTCGCCTCCCGGTTCGTCGTCACCGCCAACAACTCGGCTGTCCGCGAGATCATGTTCCCCGGCATGGGCCACGAGATGACCAACCTCTACCACATGGACGGCAACGACCTGGTCATCACCCACTACTGCGCCGCTGGCAACCAGCCCCGCATGGTCACAAGCAGCGCCACACAGACCGCCGAGGGCACGACCTACTTCTTCGACCTCGAAAGCATCTCCAACCTCCGCCCCGAGCACGACCACTACATGGGCAACATGACCCTTACCATCCTCAACGACGGCACCCTCCGCGAAGAATGGCGCTCCTACGAACGCGACGGCTCACTGAGCGAACCAACCACCTTCGTCATGCAACGCAAGTAGATCGACCGCGCGCACCGATTCAGAACCACTGCACCAAAGAGCCCTAAGCGTCAGCGCCGGGCCTTCTTCCCGCGCTCACACCCCCTCAACACCCCCTCAACACCCCGCCGCCCACAATCGAAGAAACTCCACAAAGTCCCGCGTATCGACGACGCCGTCACCGGTCAGGTCCGCAGCACAGCCGCCGTCCGAACAGTCCTCACCGCGCTCGGCAATCCAGACATCAAGGAACGCCTCAAAGTCTTGCGTATCGACCTCGCCGTCGCCGTTGAAGTCGGCAAGGCAGGGCGGGCAGTCGGAAAGGTCCAGCACCGTGAGGCCGCTGGGGCCCCCCGCGATATAGGCTCGATCTTCCACGACAGCAAGGCCCCAGGGAAATCTCGTCGCATACCATGCCTCAGAGGATACGACAACGCGCGGCATAGCCGGGTTTGAGATATCCACCAACAACATGTCGCCGTCTACGAGCCCGAGCAGCACCCGCTCACCGAATATCTTCATGGACACAGGCAGGCGGCCAGCCAGCCCAACCGCCCCAAGACGTACTGGAGTTGCGGGATCGCTGATGTCAAAGACACTCAGAGAGAAGACCCCATCCGCATAGGTTGCAAAGCACGCGATACCCCTATCCATATCGACGTCGAGGGCGTTCCGAGCGTTCTCGATGATCGCGACAGGATCATCTTCGGGATGGGCAAGATCATAAACTCGAAACTCTCCGAGCCCGACAGCAAACACATGCCCGGAACCAACCCGGACCTCCGCATGATGCCTGCCGCCATCGATGCCCCGATGACTCGCCAGCAGGACTGGTTCCAAAGGATTGCTTATATCGAGAAATCGCAAGAATCGCCCGGTTACGACCGCAAACTCGCCATCGACATCCAGCCTGAGGCCATGCAGATTGTTCGGCCCATTCACCACGACCGGTGCCGTTGGCTCAGAAATATCGATGACCCAAAGCCCTCTATCAGAAGAGTAGCTTTCCAGCGCATACGCGTAGTCCCCGCGCACTACCACGTCATGCGTGAAACCGCCCGTGTCCACCGACGCTACACGCACGAGCGCGCCCGGGTCAGAGATGTCGATGACACCCATCCCTCCAGCGACCTCCGCGACATACGCATAAGATCCCGAAACATCCACACGTTCCATACCATCGGTGGAGGGAATACTCCCCAGCACACCAGACCGCGGCGGCTCGCTCACATCCACCACCTCGACCCCGTACCCCGTCGCCGCAAACGACAGCGGCCCGCGAATCACCGCATGGTTCGCCACCACAAGACACTGCCCCAGCACCACCGGCGCCGTCGGCTGCGAAACATCAACCACCACCCGCCCGCCGTCGATGTACGCCCGCCCGCTGTCAACAACAATGTCGCTCCGCGTCCGGCCGGGCAGTTCCACACTCCCGACCGCCACAGGCTGCGTCGGGTCGGCCATGTCCAACACGATCAACTCAAAGTCCCTCGCCACATACGCAAACCCCGGCACCGCATCCACATCAACAACGCTGTCAGCCGCAAACGAACCAACCAGCACCGGGTTGAACGGGTCGGCAACATCCACCACATGCACACCCGCCTCCTCCCCTGCCATGTACGCGAGGTTTCCCTCCACACGCACCCGCGACACCGGGCCCGGCGTCGTCAGCTCGCCGACCACCAGCGGGGCGAACGGGTCAGAAATATCAACAATCGCCAGCCCGTCCCCGTCGGCCAGGTAGAGCACGCTGTCATCGGCTGCCGCGACCACATCCAGCACATCGCCGTCGCGCCCGAACCCGGCAATCACAACCGGCACGCCCGGGTCAGAGATATCAACAACCTGCACACCAAATGCCCCGACCGCGACAAAGGCATGCGACCCGCTCAACGCCACCCGGAGCGCATCCCCAGCAACATTCACCGACGAAACAAAGACCGGGGCCGAGGGGTCGGCGATATCAACAATGACAAGCCCGGTCTCCCCGTCAGCGACATACGCGTACTCCCCCCCACCCCCACCCCCCAGAGCGATCCCGCTAGCGACGCCCGGGGTCTCTTGCCGACCCAGCACATCCCGCGCAGCACAGAGCAACCCATCAGGCTGCGCCGCCACAGCCCCGACAGCCCCCACCGCCCCTCCCAACACAACTGCCATCAATGCCGCACAAACGCCAAAACGATTCCGTGAACCAGACATGCTTTCCCCTTTGCTTCCAGGACCATGGTCGCCCCACGACGTGATACCGGCCTCTCCGAGCAGGGATGCAGCAAACAGATCACAAAATCTGCCCCTCGCCCACCGAATCAGGCAGCGTCCCCGCGTGCGACCGAGCCACCGCCTCGTGCCCGCCGAGTTTGGAACTCAGCCAGGATTCATATATACTGCCAGACAGCCCGCAACCTACCGCCACACCCAGACACGGAGGCCCCGATGCATATCAGGTTTCTGCCCGCCGCCCTCCTGCTCGCCACGCTCGCAGCCGTCGCTGGGGCGCAGGATTACTTCTGGACCATCACCGACACCGGCGACGGCGACGGCATCATCGAGCCGGGCGAAGAGACGATCATCGACCTCCAGATGGTGTGGGGAGCGCCCGGCGTCGCGTTCGCATATTCCTACTGCGACGTCATCGGCATCGAAGGATGGGCCGACGGCCAAGTGCTCGAAGCGGCTGCATGGTACTGCAGCGAGGGGTATGTTCTCCCTCCGCGCGTTGCCGACAACAACGACATTCTGGAGATCGAGAACTTCCAGCTTCCGGGATTGTTCAACTGCGGTTGCTGCGGCCGGACAACGAATCCAATCCCGCAACTCCATCTCCGCTGGAGGCCTTCGAGTTACTTCGATCGCAGCGTCACGATCTTGCCGGTCAACTTTCTGGGCTACTGGGACAACGGCGATCCTGTCCCCGATCAGATCCACCTCTATACCGACCAATACGGCAGCACCATCGCACTCATGCAAGTCGTCACCGAACTTACATTCCCCGTCCGCTGCCCCGCCGACTTCAACGATGACGCGCAGCTCAACGCCGCAGACTTCCACGCCTTCCTCGAGGTCTACCTCGACCC
Source organism: uncultured Phycisphaeraceae bacterium (assembly GCA_964394895.1). Classification (GTDB taxonomy): domain Bacteria; phylum Planctomycetota; class Phycisphaerae; order Phycisphaerales; family UBA1924; genus PNC22. The sequence continues at coordinate 7,789 of CAYMZJ010000031.1, forward strand.
CGACAGCGGCCTCGAAGCCGACTTCAACGAGGACGGCACGCTCGACATCCGCGACCTGACCCGGTATCTCAACGCCTGGGCGAGCGGCTGCTGACGAAGGAGCCTCTGGCAATCACCAAGGGTTGGTTCTGAAGCAACCCAGCGCATCCTGCATCAATGTGTTTCTTTACCCCGATGGTGTCGTTGTCCCCTCGCTTGCGCGAGGGGCTCTACAGGGACGCAATGTGCTCAAAATAGAGCCCCTCGCGCAAGCGAGGGGACAACAACCAGCAACTCCGAACAAACGCAATAACGCAATAACGCAAAATGCTCTAATACCCCGCCGCCTTGTCCACCGTGTTGAGCAGCGGCTCCCCCGCCGCAAACCGCCGCACGTTCTCCTTGTAGAGCGCCCACCACCGCTCGCTCGTCAGCTCCGCGACCCCCGCAGTGTGCGGCGTGATCACCACGTTGTCCCGCCCCCACAGCGTGTGCCCCTCGGGCAGAGGCTCGGGGTCGGTCACGTCCAGACACACCCCGGCGAGGTGCCCGGAATCTAACGCCGCGACCAGCGCGTCGGTCTCCACGATCGGCCCGCGCCCGACGTTTATCAGATAGCTCCCCGGCTTCATCGCCGCGAACGCCTCGGCATCGAACAGCCCCCGCGTCTGGTCGGTCAGAGGCAACGCGATCGCCACCACGTCGGCCTCGGTGAGCATCTCCAGCAGTTCGTCGGGCGTGCCCACATACTCAACATGCCCCGGCGCCAGACGGTCAGACCGCCGCGACGCGATGACCCGCATCCCGAACCCCGCAGCCCGCTTGGCGATCTCCGACCCGATCCCCCCGAGCCCGACGACAAACATCGTCCGCCCTTCGAGCGCCACCCCCCGCCGCGCATCGCGGCTGCCCCACTGACCGTCGCGTTGGTTGCGCTCATGCACACGCATGTTCCGCGTCAGCGTGAGCAGCATCGCAAACGAGTGGTCCGCGATCGTCGGGCCGTGCACCGCCCGCATGTTGGTCAGCACGATCCGCTCGGTCTCGACCAACGGCCCGATCCCGATGTAGCGGTCCACCCCGGCCGAGGTGGACTGCACCCACACCAGCTTCGGCGCCGCTTCGAGAAACTCGGCCGAGACAAACCGCGCGTCGATGCCGTGTGCGGTTGCCGCGTGCTGCATCGCGTCCCGGCGCGATCGCACCGAGATGATATCCAGGTTCGGCGACGCGGCACGCAACTCGTCGAGCTCTTCGCCCGCGCCCAAGCTCGAAAGAAACACCAGCCTCGGCGACTCCCCCGCCGCGATCGGATACGCCACCCGCGCACCATCCAGCGAACCGATCGACCCGGCGTCCGGCCCGACCCCCAGCCCTCCCCCCAGCCCGCCGTCAGACTGGGCACCCGCAAGCGGGGAAAGGACGACAGCAAGCAACGCGACAGCGAGTGTTCGTATGAGCATCGCCGCAGCATACCTGTGACAGGCACACCTGCAACCGAGCATGACCCACCCCATCCCGCCGGGCATGACCGCCGAGGCCCGTTCTCAACCCCCCCACCCCCACACCCACACCCCTACATCACGCGCTTTCGGGCGTTCACGACGCACCGATAACCAGCGAACCACCGCTGCACGGCTCGAAACGGCCGTTGTGCAGCGCGAAACGCTCATTTCTTGCGCAATACGCTCGTAGTTTCGCGCGAAGAGCTTGTGTTTTTGCGCAACGAGCTTACGTTTTCGCGCGACGAGCTCGCCTTTTCGCGCAACGAGCTTACGTTTTCGCGCGACGAGCTCGTGTTTTCGCGCAACGAGCTCACAGTTTTGCGCGAAGAGCTCACCGTTTCGCGCGACTCGCTCGCCGCCCAACGCCCGAGAACCCGCGCCCGTGCCGCCGGGGGCTCAAGGGAGGAGCAGTGCCGCTCGCCATAAATCATGTAGAATCCGCTCTCGTGTAAACCCATTCCAAGCAAAAGGAGCGAGTGATGGCTACCAGTGTCGAGAGCCTCTCTAGCCGCCCCGAAGTCAGACTCCTGCCCTCCGTCAGCATCAGGAGCGAGCGTGAAGCTGAGATTCGTGCCACTGCATCTCTGCTGGCGATGATCCGTGCCGTGTCCGAGTTTGGCCGAACGATCGTCCGCCATGCGGGAGGTCCAGCCGGCCGCCTCTCCTGCTATACGGAAGTCCCCTGTCAGCTCGATCGTGGCAATGGCCTCCCTCCAGAAGACCTCCGCCCCGATGGCTTAGTTCAGGCTGTTCGCGGAAAGAGCCGCTGGAAAGCGCTCGTCGAAGTCAAGGTTGGGAATACTCCACTCGATCCCGAGCAGATTGAGAAGTACCACCGGCTGGCTCGTCAGGAAGATGCCGACGCCCTGATCTCCATCAGCAATCAACCAGCCCTTCCAGACGGGCGTCCACCGGTCCCGCTTGACGGACGCCGACTCCGAAGTGTTCCGGTCTTCCATTTCTCTTGGGAGCGATTGCTCAGTGAAGCACAGATGCTGAGCCGTAAGAAAGCCGTTTCCGACCCGGACCAGAAATGGATGCTCGATGAATGGATCCGCTATGTCGACGATCCCACGTCCTGCATCATCGTACCGCCCGATCTGGGATCGAAATGGAACGACGTTCTTCGCGCAGCGCGCACGGGATCTCTCGCGGCATCGACCACCGAGCTCACCCTCGTCGCGGGCCACTGGATGGGCTTTCTGCGCAAAGCCTCGTTGCGCATGAGTGCCAAACTTGGTGTCGATGTGCAAATGCGCATTGCCAAGAAAGAGCGGGATGACCCAGATATTTACCTGCATCGGCTTGTATCAGAGGCCGTCGACGACGGCACACTCTCCGGCGTGCTCAAGATTCCAGATGCAGCTGGAAACCTGTTGATCGATGTCTTTCTCCACAGCCGCTCCGTTCGATATGGTCTTACAATGTCGGCACCTACAGAGGGCCGGCAAACAACACGTGTGAACTGGCTTGCCAAACAGTTGCGAGGGTTAGATATCCTGACCGATCTTCAGATAACGGCGAACTGGAGTGCCCGAGGACTCACCACAACTGCGCCAGCCCGCGAGTTTATCCGTGACTCTGGCCTGCTGCTGATCGACCGAGCCGGAGCCGCACTGAACAAGGAGTTGCACCCGCGCTCCTTCGGCATTCACTGGACGACCAAACTCAAAGCATGCCGTGGGCGTTCCAGCGCGCCCGTGTTGGAAGGCATCTCAGAAGAACTTGAGAGATTCTATCGTCAGATCGTTGAGAACTTGGAGCCGTATGTGCCTCCTGCTCCTCGGTTGGTATCGAGAAAGTCCGTGGAATCAGACACTCGCTCATCAGTTGATCAGAAAGATATCACGAGTGCCTCAAAAAGGTCAGCCGAAGACGAAGCCCGGAGCGATGGAAAGAGCAATACGGAGACCGCTGACTAGCATTTTCGAGGCACTGACTCATTTCGTGTCAAGCAACTGAGCAGCCCATCATCAATCCTCCCCCGTATCCAGCACCGCCATGAACGCCTGCTGCGGGATGTTCACGCTGCCGATGGACTTCATCCGGTCCTTGCCCTTCTTCTGCTTTTCGAGGAGCTTGCGCTTGCGGGTCATGTCGCCGCCGTAGCACCTGGCAGCGACAGAGGCACTACGGACGATCTGCCGACTTTCCATTCGCCCACATTTCCCGGCGACGGGCGGCGAACTCGGCGGCGCGGCGGAGTGCGCTTTGCATGAGTTCGCGGTCCCGGATGGCCTGGGAGAGCGGGCGTTTGGGCGGCTGGGGCTTTGGGGTCTCGGGCTTTGGCTCGAACTCGGAAATATCGCACCTCGCTTCCTTCGTCCTTCCGGGACTCCACTCGCGGGGGGAGCATACCACGGGTTTCGCTTCGCCGCGATGCGGCTGCGCTTCACCCGTGGCTACGTTCGGCAGCCCCTCCGGGGCATCAGCACGGTGCCTGCCGAGATGGCGGCGATTGCAATGCCACTGGACAGACGACAGGTTCTCAATCCTCCCCCGTATCCAGCACCGCCATGAACGCCTGTTGCGGGATGTTGACACTCCCGATGGACTTCATCCGGTCCTTGCCCTTCTTCTGCTTTTCGAGGAGCTTGCGTTTGCGGGTCATGTCGCCGCCGTAGCACTTGGCGGTGACGTCTTTGCGGAAGGCTTTGATCGTTTCGCGGGCGATGATCTTGCCTCCGATCGCGGCCTGGAGGGGGATCTCGAACTGGTGGCGGTCGATCTGTTTGCGGAGCCGCTGGAGCAGGACACGGCCGCGCTGGACGCTGCGGTCTTTGTGGCAGATGAGGGCGAGGGCCTCGACGGGTTCGTTGTTGATAAGAATGTCGATGCGGACGAGTTCGTCGGAGCGGTAGAGGGCGATCTCGTAGTCCATGGTGCCGTAGCCGGAGGTGAGCCCTTTGAGCTTGTCGTAGAAGTCGTAGATGATCTCGGCGAGCGGGACCTCGAAGGTAAGCATCTGGCGGGTGTCGCCGACGACCTGCTGCGATTTGTAGACAGCCCGGCGGTCGAGGCAGAGCTTCATAATATCGCCGATGTATTCGTTGGGGACCATGATCTCGACATTACATATAGGCTCGCGGATCTCGAGGACCTGCCCCATGTCGGGGAGGTCGGCGGGGTTGTGGACCTCGATCTCTTCGCTGATGCCTCCCTTGCCGCGGACGAGGACTTTGTAAGAAACGGTGGGCGCGGTCTGGACGATTTCGAGGTTGTGCTCTCGTTCGAGGCGTTGCTGGGCGATGTCCATGTGGAGCAGGCCGAGGAAGCCGCAGCGGAAGCCGAAGCCGAGCGCTTCGGAGTGGACGGGTTGGAAGGTGAAGCTCGAGTCGTTGAGCTGGAGCTTTTCCATCGCTTCGCGGAGGTCCTCGAAGTCGTTGCCTTTCTTGTCGCTGGTCGCGGGATAGAAGTCGCAGAAGACCATCTGTTGGGGTGATTCGTAGCCGGCGAGGGGGTCGGTGGCGGGGTTGCTGTCGAGGGTGACGGTGTCGCCGACGCGGACGTCGCCGAGGGTTTTGATCGCCGCAACGAAGTAGCCGGTTTCGCCCGGGCCGAGCTCTTTGACGCGGGTCTGCTTTGGGGTGTACTTGCCCAGGTCGGTGATGATGAAGGCTCGGTCGAGCCCCATCATGCGGACCTTGTCGCCGACTTTGAGGCGGCCGTCGAAGACGCGGACGTAGGTGACGACGCCCCGGTAGTCGTCGTAGATGGCGTCAAAGATGAGGGCTCGGGTCTGGTCGCCGAGGCTTTCGCGGGGCGGGGAGAAGTCTTTGCAGATCGCGGCGAGGAGTTCGGAGATTCCCGCGCCGGTCTTTGCCGAGACGGGGATGCAGTCCTCCGCAGCCAGTCCCAGCACCTGCTCGACCTCCATCGCGATCTCGTCTGGGCGGGCGCTGGGGAGGTCGATTTTGTTGAGGACGGGAATAATCTCGAGGTCCTGGCTGAACGCGAGGAGGGCGTTGACGACGGTCTGGGCCTCGACACCCTGGGAGGCATCGACGACGAGGATCGCGCCTTCGCAGGCTTTGAGTGCGCGGGAGACTTCGTAGTTGAAATCGACGTGTCCCGGGGTGTCGATAAAGTTGAGCATGTACTCCTGGCCGTCGTCGGCGGTGTGCGTAACGGTAACGGCGGAGGCTTTGATGGTTATCCCGCGTTCGCGTTCGAGGTCCATGGAATCGAGGAGCTGCTCCTTTGCTTCGCGGTCTGAGACGGCGTGGGTCGCCTGGAGGAGCCGGTCGGCGAGTGTGGACTTGCCGTGGTCGATGTGGGCGATGATGGAGAAGTTGCGGATGTTTTCGCGAGCGATGGGCATGGGTTGAGTTACCTGGGCAACCGCGAGCGATGGAGGCACCGGGACCGAACAGGGGCACCGGCGGGTTGGAGTTGGCGGTTATTCGGGCCGGGGATGATAGCGCGGCGGCGTGGCGGGCTCGGGGTCTCTGGGGGCAAGAAAAGAACGGCCTCGGGCGGCTGGTTCTGGGATTGGGAGGGACGGCGAGCCGATATGGAGATTCTCCCCCCGCACAGGCACTTTGGCACGGAGCGCAGCATGGCAAACGAGACACCACGGAACATCACGAAGATCCTTGCAGCGACCGGGCTGACCCCTGAATCGGTGGGCGGGCTGGTGATGGCGGTCGATCTGGCGTCCCGGACCGGAGCGTCGCTGCACGTGGTCCACGTGATCGAGCCGATGAGCGCGGTGGAGGAGAAGGCGATCCCCGGGTTGTCTGAACAGCATGTGCGGCAGGCCGAGGAGGAGCTGCGGCTGTTCTGTGCTTCGCACGGGGTGCCCGAGGGCGCGGAACGGCATGTGGTGCGTGGGAACCCAAGCGGGGAGATCCTGCGACTGCGGGCGGCGCTGAAGGCTGACCTCCTGGTGATGGGTCGGTACGGGAAAGGCGGGCTGAAACGGGGGCGGCTGGGGAGCATCGCCAACGCGGTGGTGCGGAAGTGTCAGGTGAGCGTGCTGATCGCCCACCCGGAGTTTCGGGGGGAGCCCAAACGGATCGGTGTGGCGTGCGACTTCCACGAGCCGGTTCAGCTGGAGCTGCGACGTGCACTGCAACTGGGGAAGATTGCTGGTGCTGAGGAGATTGTGGTTCTCGCGGCGTACGACGTGCCGACTGGGTACCACACGGTGATGTCATGGGACGAAGCGTGCGCGGGGCTGGAGTCGGCGTTGCGTGAGATCGCAGAGCGGGAGCTTGCCAACGCGAGTGAAGCCGAGCCGGGTTCGCCGACATGCCGGCTCCGGCTTGAGGAAGGGTCGCCGGCATCGCGCGTCGCGGCAATGGCGCAGGAAGAGCACCTCGATGTCCTGGTGCTGGGGACACACTCACGGAGCCGCGCGGCGATGGCGCTGCTCGGGCGAACGAGTGAGAAGATCATCGACGCGGCGGGATGCACGGTGTGGGCGGAGCGCGACGCGGGGACGTTCCAAGGGTTCCTGGAGGCGCTGAAGGAGTGGGCGGAATAGGTTGCCATCGGGGTGCGGTGGTGTTTGCTGGGAACAGCAAAAGGCACCCTCCCCCCGGCCCCCTCCCAAGGGGAGGGGGAGCAGCAGAGAGCTGAGTCCGAGAGGATTGTGGGATGCGTATCCGGCATCACGCGAGGGCTTGCTTCTTCGTGAGAGCGAGCTTGCGCTCGGGGCTCGTTGAGGAATGAACCCGGAGTTGACGCTTAGAGCGTTTTCACTTCTCTCGTCTCGTGTGCCACGGCCATCTTGGCCGTGCTGGACCACCGGCACGGCCAAAATGGCCGTGGCACACCAAGAGACTCGCTACACCTTGACGCAAACTGCTCCAGGGCTCTCGTCTTGGTGGGCCCGGCGCTGACGCTTAGGGCTCTTTTGGAGATGAATCAGGGCCAGAGGATCCAGTCGCCGTCGGGGATGGCGTTGGGATTGGCTTCGCGCTGCGCGGGGTAGATGTAGTGTTCGCCGGCTCCGAGGGGGAGGGCTTTGGCGTCGTCGTCGTCGCCGTCGGGGCCGATGGAATAGATGATGGGTCTAGCGTCGGGATTGTCGTCTTGGCTCGGGAGGTAGCGGAGCGGGTTGCCGTCGACCCAGTCGGCGGGGATGGCGTCGATGGTGTCTGGGACGAGTGCGTCCAGTGAATCGGGCCAGGTGCCGGTCTCATTGTGATAGCGTTGGAGGGCGACGGCGAGTCGGGCGGCTTGGGTGCGGACGTGCAGCAGCTCGGAGAACTCGGCGATGCGACCGAAGGAGCCGACAAAGAGCAAGTGCGGCAGGGCTCTTCCCGACTCGCGGGCGGCGTTGGACGATTCGCGGAGCATCGCCAGGGAGGGGCGGCCGGTCCATGTCCAGACCGGTTCGCTTGATTCGGCAGCGGCGGCGTCCCACGCGCGCTGCCAGCCCAGGGTTGTTTCGTTGTAGGAAAGGGCGATGGTTCTGAACCTGGCGATGCCCGCGTTCTTGCTCTCTTCGGGCATGTCGCTGTCGGGATCAAGATCGGGCGGGATGGTGGAGCCGGACAGTTGCATCAGGAGGCCGGCGCCGCGGACGGAGATCTGCGGCTCACCCAGCGGGTCGAACTCGTTGTAGATGGTGTCGATCACATCGGCGAAGAGGGTCTCTTCATCGGCGATGATATCGGGGCTGAACTTCTGGTGGGTGACAGCGGCGAGCAGCCCGTCGAGGCGGTCGAGGTCTTCGGCCGAGAGCGCGTCGCCGTAGAGGCTGGTGAGCTGGAGGACCCCCTGCACGAGGGTGGTGTTCTGGACGGTGATCGCGCCGACGGCGGTGCTGGCGACGCGGGTCTCACTGAGATGTCGCACCATCGGGGGGATGAGCTCGAGGATCTCGACGGCACGTTGGGGGTTGCCTTGCTCGGCGGCACGGAGGGCTTCCATTCGCACGCACTCTGCCGCGGTCTGGATGGTCCCGACGTAGGGCAGGAGAATCTTGGTAAGCAGCGGGTGCGGGCTCGGGTCGCCGACGGGGGCGTCTGGGCCTCGGACGGTGTGGACCCATTCGGCGGGGAGTGCGTCGGTCCACGGCCATGCAAGCTCGGGGCGGGACTGGAGCTGTTCGACGAGAGGGAGGAGTGTGGGGATGCTGTCCAGGAGTGCGGTTGCGTCCGGCCAGTTGGAGCTGCCGGGCGCAGCACCCTGGATGGTGCGGAAGGTCCGTGCGTGCGGCGCGAGGATCGCCTGAATCTGGGCGTAGAGCGGCCAGGCGCGTTCGGCGTCTGGGATTGTGTCGAGCCGGGCGTTGCGGAGGGCTGCGTAATTTGGGGACTCGACGGGTGCCGGTTGCAATGCTGGTTGCAGTTCTGGTTGCAGTTCTGGCTGCGGCTCTGGTTGTGCAGCAGCCGGGGTCTGGGCGAATGCAGTTGCGGCGGAGAGGGCGAGAACGAAAGCGGGGTATCGGTGCATGGTGGAGTATATGGGGCTGGGGCTACTTGGTTGCGATCAGCTCGTACATCGGAGGGAGGTGCATAAAGGCGGCGGGGTTGGCGGAGAGCTCTTTCCAGGCGGTGAGGAAGTCTGCGTGCTGGTCTTTGGTGATATAGCCAAGCTCGGCAAGACGGGGGAGGAAGACGCCCCAGAACGTGTCGGGCCAGTACCACATGAGGGTGCCCGGACGGGCCGGGCCGGGGTCGAGGCGGTCGAGGTGTTCGAGTGTGAGCCCGTGCTCGATGGCGATCTCGGGGAGCGTGCCCATGATGTCGGGGTCGCCTCCATGGTCGCGCCAGCTCTTGGCGACAGCAGCGATGACGGTCTCGAATGGTGCTGACCGGGGGGCGACGCACATGGAGTCGTAGCGGAAATAATCCTGGACGAGGAGCTTCCCTCCCGGCTTGAGAGCGCGGGTGATCGCGGCGATGACGGCGTGTGGATCGGGGACGAAGCAGAGGAGCCACCGGCAGTAGGCGAAGTCGTAGGTGCCGGGCTCGAGGTCCTTGAGCGCGTCGAGCTGGGCGGCGTCGGCAACCGCGAAATGCGCGTGATCGAGGTGCCTTGCGCGGGCCTGGTCGTTGGCAAACGCGATGAACGGCTCGGACTCGTCGATGCCGAGGACCGAGCCGGTGGGGCCGACGATCTGAGCAAGATCGAGTGAGGCAAACCCCGGGCCGGACCCGACGTCGAGCACGCGGTGGCCGGGCCGGATCGCGGCTCTCGCCCAGAGCTGGTAAGCGGGTCTTGCCCAGAGTCTGTGCTGGAACCCGAGTCGTTGAAGCTCGGCGGGGTTTGTTCCCAGGACGTACTCGCGTGGGGCGTCTGGTGGATTGCCTTGGGCGGCGGGGTCGGTGGTGGTGTTTGTCATGCGGGTGATCGTATGGCGTGGGTTGCTGGGGGGGGTTGCTTCGGGCGTGCGGGGTGTCAAGGCTTGGGGCGTGCGACCTGTGATGCGTGAAGAAGGGTTGATGAACCGGCTGTTGTTCCCGGTGCGGTCGTTTTTGCCTTCGTCGTTGCCGATGATGGCGAGGCGGAACTACCGGCACGAACTGCTGGCGTCGTTCTTTCTGCCCTTCCTTTTGTCTGTGGTTGATAGCGCGATCATCGGCGTGGTGGTGAAGAACTCCTACGAAGGCGTGGTTGACGGGCGGGTGCTGAACCTTGTGGTGGCGGTCATCACCGCGGCGATGGCGTTCAGCAACATCGTGAGCTTTGTGTGGGTAAAGCTCAGCCACGGGAAGGACAAGATCCGCTTCATCAACGGCTTGCAGGTCGCGATGATCCTGATCGTGGCGTTGATCGGGTTTATGCCCCGGTCGGCAGCGGGGATGTGGGGGCTGACGACGTGTGTGCTGTTTGCGCGGTTCTGCTGGGCGGGGTACATCACGCTGCGCTCAACGGTGTGGAAGCAGAACTACTCGCGGAACGTGCGGGCGCGGGTGACGGGCAAGACCGTGACGGTGCAGGTGCTGACGATGGCGGCGCTTGGCCTGGGGCTCGGGGCGGCGATGGACGCCGACACCGACTCGTTCCGGTTGCTATTGCCGATCGGGTGTGTGCTTTCGCTTGTCGGCGTGTGGGCGTGGAGCCGGGTTCGGCTTCGGGGTCGGGCGTCGCTCTTGCTGGAGGAGGAACGGAGCCGGGAGGCGGGCGGCGCGCCGAGTTTCAACCCGCTGCGGATGGTGCGGCTGCTGACCGAGGACCGGATGTTTGCGGGGTACATGGGGTGCATGTTTTTGCTCGGGCTCGGGAACCTGATGCAGACGCCGCTCCTGGTGGTGTTGCTGCGTGAGCAGTTTGACCTGGAATATCTGGGAGGGATCCGGATCACCAGCTCGATCCCGCTGGCGATGATGCCGCTCTCGATCCCGTTCTGGGCGAAACTGCTCGACCGGGTACACGTGATCCAGTTCCGGAAGATTCACAGCTGGTTCTTCGTCGTGTCGTGCGGCATCACGACGCTGGCGGTGTACACCAACACCGCGGGGCTGTTGATGGTCTCGGCGGTGGTGCAGGGGCTGGCGTTTGGTGGCGGGGTGCTGGCGTGGACGCTCGGGCACCTCGACTTTGCGCCCGCAGCCAAGGCGTCGGAGTACATGGGAGTGCACGTGACACTCACGGGAGTGCGCGGGTTGATCGCGCCGTTTCTGAGCGTGGGGGTGTATGAGGTGCTGCGATCACGCACCGAGCACGCGAGCACGATCGCGTACGCGATGTGCCTGGCGCTGTGTGTGTGCGGGGCGGTAGGGTTTGCGATGCTGGCGCGGCGGAAGCTGGCGAGCGATCGACGGTCGCGGCCGGTCGAGACGACGCCGCCGTCGCGGGTGGGGTAGGTGGGGAGAGCACGTAGAGCCCCTCGCGCAAGCGAGGGGACAGCGTCCATGGGTGTCACGTCGCGTTTGTGCTGTGGTCCGTAGGAAACCCGGCGCTGACGCTGAGGGCTCTTGGGTGTACGGCGTGCGATTCAATCCGGGCGTGTTGCGACGACGGCGAGGAGGTCGGCGGCGAGGGCGTCCCAACCCTCGCGGAAGTGCAGCGCAAGGTCGGGCACGCAGACCGGGACGGGCCAGTCGAGCGCTCGGGGCCCGAGCTTGGTCCAGTCTTTGGCGGTGAGGACGATCGCGTCGGCACCGGTGCTGGTGGCGGCCTGCTGGATGCGGCTGATCGTCGCGGCGGCGAACGGGTCGTGGTCGCGGAGCACGATCGCCTCGACGATGGTGGCGCACGCGCCGCAGCAGGCACCGAGGAAGGCGTCGGGGCGACCGATCGCACAGACCGCGACGATACGTTTGCCAGCAAGAAACGAAACGGGCTCGGGGCGGCCGGTGCGGTCGGTGCTTTCGGCGTGCTGTCCGGCGCGGGCATGGACGGTCAGGCCGGCCCACTCGTGCGCGGTGACGGCACAGCTCGAAACGCCCGCAGCCGTGGCGGCGCGGGCGGCGAGGGCCTCGGCCTGCGAGGCGTCCACCGACTCGGCGTGGGTCAGCACAACGTGGGTCGCCCGGGCGAGGTTGGCGGCCGGCTCGCGCAGACGGCCGGCGGGCAGGACCTTTGCCACGAACGGATCATGGGCAGCATCGATGAGCACGAGGTCGAGCTGGCGGGCGATGCGGCGGTGCTGAAAGCCGTCGTCGAGAACGACGCAATCCACCGACTCGCCGCGCTGGGTGGCGAAGAGTTTGATGAGCCCCTCGACACGGTGGGGCTGGGCGACCAGCGGGAGGTTGTCGAAGGTTGCCTTATAAAGCTCGGCTTCGTCGGAGAGACCGTCCGGACCGGATCGGTAGCCGCGCATCGCGATGGCGGGGTCGTGGCCGTGGGCGCGGAGGTGGGCGACGACGCGCTGGACCATCGGCGTCTTGCCGGTGCCGCCGAGGGAGAGGTTGCCGACGCTGATGACCGGGCGGTCGAGGGTGACGACACGGTGCCCGGCGTCGAAGCGGCGGTTGCGGTGGTTGAGCACCGCGGCGTAGATGCGCGCGAGCGGAACGCCCAGGGGCCGTGGGACAAGGGCGCGGTCAGGGCTCGCGGCCGGGGGCGTTGAGGTCATCTGTTGCGCTGGGATTTGGGCGTGCGGGTTGGTCATCGGTTGGGGGATCGGTACGGAGAAGGCTAGCCAGTTGGACGTGCAGCGCGTTGGCGGCTTTCTTGACACGGCGTCGCTGCAGGCGGGAGAGGCGGACGTTGTTGAGCGCGTCGATGCTGCTGAGGGCAAGGACGACAGTCAGCAGCATAATCGCCGCGCCCCACGCGATCGCAAAGCGGGCGGGGTCGGCGACCGGGGCAAAGGCAAAGGCGTAGGCCAGCACGATCGAAGTGATGAGCATCACGACGCCATTGGCGGTGCGGATGCGCTTGCGGCTGAGGGCAACGGTGTGGTCGGCGTGGAGCGCCGCCAGGTGGGCGGCGATCACCAGCACCGCGAGGATCGCGACAGGCAGGACCGCGATGGGTGAGAGGACGCCTTGGTTGGGCATGGGCGGTGTGGGTGGCTGGGGGCGCGGGCGCTGCGTCGGTCAGTTTCGCCCGGCGGGGCTGGTGGGGCTGGCGGGGGTGGTGGTGGTCGGGGTGATGTCCAGGCGTTCGAGGAGGGCCAGCAGCCGCTGCATGGGCAGGCCGACGATGGTGGTCGGGTCACCCGTGAACGTAATCGGCCATCCGGCATCGAGGCGCTCGTAAAGGTTGTACGCGCCGGCCTTGCCTTGCCAGGCCCCGGTGTCGAGGTAGGCGTCGATCTCGGCCGCTGCGATCTCGCCGACGGTGACTGTCGCCGAGTCAACGAAGATGTGGCGCTGGCCCGTGCGCGGGTCAAGCAGGGCAACACCGGTGTGGACCTCGTGGGTGTTGCCGGCGAGGGTCTGGATGATCGTGCGGGCGTGGTCGATATCACGGGGCTGGCCGAGCAGCTCGCCCTCCTGCTCGACGAGGGTGTCTGCGCCCAGGACGAGCCAGTGCTCGGCGGGGTCAGCGGCCAAGAGCAGTTCGATCCCGACCGAGGCTTTGAGGAACGCCAGCGCCGCGACCCACTGCTCGGGGGAGACCTCGCCGGGGACCAGTTCGCCGTCGTCGATGGGAGGGTTGGCGGCGACAAAGTCGAACCCGGCCTCTTCGAGAAGGAGCCGACGGCGGGGGGACGAGCTGGCGAGGAGGAGGTTGGGCATGGCGGGCTCGGCGCGGACGTATGGAGTGTACAGGAGCGGGGGGCTGCGGGCGAGCCGGGGCAGACCGTTGGGCCGCTACTGGAACGCCCGCACCCACGCGGCCGCAGCGAATCCGGTGTGCCACGGCCGTCCCGGCTGTGCGTTTGCCCCGATCGCCGACGGGCATTCCCGCACGGCTCACAGAGCCGTGGCACACGAGACCGCGCGCACGGGATCGAGCCGCGGCTAGGCTTGGGGGCGATGCGGGCCCATCTTCTACAACTGGATATCGCGTGGGAACAGCCGGGCGAGAACTTCCGGCAGGTCGAGCGGCTGCTGGATGGGGTCGCGGTCGGCGCGGGGGATCTGGTGCTGCTGCCCGAGATGTTCGCGACGGGGTTCAGCCTGAACACGGAGACCACCGCCGACCGGGACGGGGCGACGCTGGCGTTCTTGCAACAGCTCGCCGAGCGGCTCGGCTGCTGGGTGCAGGGCGGGCGGACTGTGCTCGAAGAGGGGCGCACACTGGCGGACAACCGCATGAGCATCGTCTCGCCCGTGGGGGAGCTGACGAGCGAGTACACCAAGGTCCACCCGTTCAGCTTCGGCCGCGAGCCGGAGCGGTTTGCGGGGGGCGAACGGGTCGAGACGTGGGTGTGGGACTCGACCCCCACGACGCGAGACGCGACCCCCACAACGCGAGACGCGACCACCACGACGCGAGCCTCGCGCGTCGGTGACGAAGCACGCGCCGCCGACCGCGCGATAGTCTGCCCGGCGATCTGTTACGACCTGCGCTTCCCCGAGCTGTTCCGCATCGGCGCGGTGCGCGGGGCGGAGGTCTTTGCGCTCGGGGCGTGCTGGCCGTCGGCTCGGCAGGAACACTGGCGGGCGCTCACCATCGCGCGGGCGATCGAGAACCAGGGCGTCGTGCTCGCGGTCAACCGCACGGGCAACGACCCGCACCTGCAATACTCGGGCGGCTCGATCGCGGTGGACGCCAAGGGCACGGTGCTCGGCGAACTCGGGGCCGAGCCGGGGGTGCTGAGTGTGGCGGTGGATGTCCGCGCGGTGCGCGAGTGGCGGGAAACGTTCCCGGCGTTACAGGACGTCAAGCTGCGGGAGATCCGGTAAACCGGGGGAGACGGCGCGGGGGCCGGAGTGCTCCTGCCCGAGCCGGGGGAAGCGTTCCCGAAGCCCGGTGTGCTCCTGCCCGAGCCCGAAGAACTGTTCAAGAGGCCTCGGGAACTCTTCCAGAGGCCTCGGGAACTGTTCCAGAGGCCTGAAGAACTGTTCCCCAGGCCTGGAGAACTGTTCCAGAGGCCTGGAGAATCGTTCCAGAGGCCTCGGGAACGATTCTTTTCAGCGCGACGGCGGTTGTTCGGGTCGGGTCGAAAGCACTCCCCACCGCACGATCTCCCCATGATCGCCGCAGAACGCCGCACGATCGCGGCAGAACGGCCTCCGGACCAGAACACCCCCCGCACCACTCATCTTTGCCCTCCTCTCTGCGCCTCCGCGCCTCTGCGTGAGCTTCGTCTTGAAGAGGGGCTCACGCAAAGGCGCAGAGACGCAGAGGGAAGACAGCAGAGGAGAAGGGGCCGGGGCGCGAGCGCCTTCCTCCCTCTCCCCTTGGGAGAGGGCCGGGGTGAGGGTGCCTTCCTCCCTCTCCCTCTGGGAGAGGGCCGGGGTGAGGGTGTCTTGGGTTCCCGCGACGGCGGCTCTTCGCTGGCGCGTCGGGCTCTGTTCCCTCGCCCCCCGGGAGGGTTGTTCAACCACGGGCCGGGGGAGGCGGGTGAGGGTGCCTTCCTCCCTCTCCCCCTGGGAGAGGGCCGGGGTGAGGGTGCCTTCCTCCGCTCACCCCGCCCGGATGCAGTCGGCGGTCACAAGTTCGGCGGGGTCGCCGAACGTGTCGGGCACGCCCGGAGGGGTGACCGGTTCGCCGCGTGCGATTCCTTCGGCGACCTCGAGATTGCACACGAGGAGTTGGGCTACGTGCATCGCTGTGCCACGGTGAGGCACCAGAGTGCAGCAGAGGAAGGGCAGAACGCGCCAGCCGGGAAGCGCAGGACCTTCGGGGAGCCTGATGCTCCGATGCGGTCCACGTTGGCTACCTAAGTCTGGGCGGCTCCCCGATCTCGCCCCCCCCCCGGTCACCACGCCCTCGGCTCGCCGTAACCATGCCTGGCGGGGGGGGAGCATGGGCAGGCATCTCGGATCACGGCGTGGCCTCTTGCAAGCCGTCCGTGCTAAAACTGGTGCTCCACGTCATCAGACCATGACGGGCACGAGCCGCTCAACGACAGGTGCGATGCTCAGGGACACCCAGCGACCCAGTCGTTGAGAAAGGCAATGAAATCCCGCGTGTTAATCGTGCCGTCGTTGTTCCAGTCAGCGCCCGGGTCGTTGCTCGACCACAGGTTGAGGAAGACGATGAAGTCTCTGGTGTCGACGAGGCCGTCTCCATCGAGATCGGCCGGGCATGGAGAAGATTGGAGACACAAGTTGAGCAGGACGCTGGTGTCGTCGGAGCCTTGGTTGGGGATGACCATGTCCAGATCACCATCACCGTCGAGATCGCCAAGCGCAGCGTCCTCGGGGAACACACCCGCAGTGAATCGGTGTTGGGATGCGAAGCTCCCGTCCCCGAGATTGAGTAGTACGCTCGTATCGTCGCTGAACCAGTTGGTGACGGCGATGTCCAGATCGCCGTCGCCGTCAAGATCGCCAAGGACAATATTTTTTGGGGAACTGCCCGCGGGATAGAGGGTCTGAGGCGCGAAGGTTCCGTCACCATTGCCCAGCAGAACGCTCGTATCATCGCTGTTGAAGTTGGGTACGGCGATATCCAGATCACCATCGCTGTCGAGGTCACCGAGCGTCACGCCCTGCGGTCCATCGCCCACGGGGTAACGGGTATGCATGGCAAAGGTCCCATCCCCGTTGTTGAGCAGTACACTCGTATCATCGCTGTACTTGTTGGAGACCGCCATATCCAGGTCGCCGTCGCCGTCGATATCCCCAAGGGAGACACCGGTCGCCCCACCGCCCGCCGCATAGCGAACCTGGATCGCAAATGTCCCGTCCCCATTGCCCAGCAGAACGCTCGCGTCGTTCGTCCTGAAGTTGGCCGTGACGATGTCCATATCACCGTCACCGTCAAGGTCGCCGAGTGTTACACTCAACGGCGTATCGCCTACTGCGTAAGGAGTGAGAGCGGCGAAGACACCGTCCCCATTATTGAGAAGTACATTCGTGTTGTCGTTGCCCCAGTTGGCCACAACCATGTCCAGATCACCGTCGCCGTCAAGATCACCAAGGGCCAGACTGGACGCCTCGTAGCCAGCATCGTACCGAATCTGGGTCGCGAAGACCCCATCGCCGTACCCCAGCAACACGCTCGCGTCTCCATCGTTGTTGGCCACGACCATGTCCAGATCACCATCACCGTCGAGATCGCCGAGGGCAACGCTCAACGGCGCATCGCCCGCCTCGTAGCGAATATGGGACGTAAATGTCCCGTCCCCTTTGCCCAGTTGTACACTCGCGGTATCACTTCCGCTGTTGGTGGCCGCGACGTCCAGGTCGCCATCGCCGTCAAGATCGCCAAGGGCAACACCCCGTGGCTCATCGCTCAACGCGTAACGGGTTTGGGGCACGAACGTTCCGTCCCCGTTGGCCAACAGCACGCTCGTGTCGTCGCTGACTGAATTGGCCACGACGATGTCCAAATCTCCGTCGCTGTCAAAGTCACCAAGCGTCACTCGCCATGGTCCATCGCCCGCGGGATAACTGGTCTGGGTTGCGAAAGTCCCGTCCCCGTCTCCCAACAGCACGCTCGTGTCGTCGCCGAACAGGTTGGCCACGACCATGTCCAGATTGCCGTCGCCGTCAAGGTCACCAAGCGTCACGCTCCGTGGTCCATCACCCACGGGGTAGCGGGTCTGAACGGCGAAGGTCCCTTCCCCGTTGCCCAGCAGCACGCTTGCATCATCGGAATCTCTGTTGGCCACAACCATGTCCAGATCACCGTCGCCGTCGAGGTCGCCAAGGGTCACGCCCTTTGGACCATCGCCCACGGGGTAGCGGGTCTGAACGGAGAAGGTCCCATCCCCGTTGCCCAGCAACACGCTTGCATCATCGGAAGCTCTGTTGGCCACAACCATGTCCAGATCACCGTCGCCGTCAAGGTCACCAAGAGC
>CAYMZJ010000031.1:25645-37206 GCA_964394895.1 uncultured Phycisphaeraceae bacterium
CTCTGTTGGCCACAACCATGTCCAGATCACCGTCGCCGTCAAGGTCACCAAGAGCGATACCCCTTGAGTCACTCCCTACATCGTAGCTGAAGTAGGGCGCGAAGGTCCCGTCCCCATTGCCCAGCAGCACACTCGTGGTGTTGCTTTGACGATTCGTGACGACGATGTCCAAAGCACCATCACTGTCGAGGTCGCCGAGGACTACACACTGGGGCCGACTGCCTGCGAAGTAGAGAGTCTGGGACGCAAAGGTTCCGTCCCCGTTGTTGAGCAACACACTTACATCAGCATATTCTGCATTGCCCACGACCATGTCCAGATCGCCATCCCCGTCGAGGTCGCCAAGCGCGACGCTCTCGGGCCCATCGCCCGTCGCGAAGCTCTGCCCCGGGAAGAGCGGGCCATCGCACGGTTGGGCGTGCGCTGTGCTGGCTGCGAACAGCGGCAGAGCGACGACAACCGCGAGAGTCATCACAGAAGCCACCAACGCGCGAGCAATCAACGAAAGAACAATCTTTGACATACGAGGGGTTCCTTGCGACTCTTGCGCACACATGAGCGGGATTGTCCCGCCGCGCGATCTCGACACATCGGTCTCCAACACAGTTGCTCACGGACAATCAGCCGCCCTGTCAACGAAGAATGGGATGCCCGCGGGCACGCCACCCCGACCGGGACGACAGAGGGCGCAACACAACATAAGCACCTTGCCCGATGCGTCTCACTGTCTCAGGAGAGAATACTCGAAGAGACCATCTGGCACAACCCGAACGAGCAACAGCGAGCCATGGCATCCGGGATAAGGCCCGGCTTGGCCAGGAGCCCGGCACACGCGACGCAGAGCCCGGGCGCCAAGGAAAGGCAGGACGAAAGAAGACCGGAAGGCGGGAGGAGCCGGTCGGAGGGTGCGAGGAACGGGCCCGAAGGTACGGGGAGCGGGCCGGGACGGGGCGGGGAGCGCACGGAGGACGGGGCGTGCATGACGCACGGACCCTGCCCGCCGCCCCTGCCCCCTCCCCCGCGCCGTGCCGGGGCACGCGCAAGAGTCGCGGGGGAGGGCCGGGGAGAGATTGCCTTCCTCCCTCTCCCCCTGGGAGAGGGCCGGGGTGAGGGTGCCTTCCCCGACCTCCACCGCACCGACGGGCTGGGCGGTCACGAGCCCGGCGGTCCTGTGGTTGGCCGTTGGTGGTTTCGCCTACGATCTTCCATGGGCAAGGGACAGGCTATTGGTAAGTTGTTGAACGCGCTCGCACCGCTCAGCGTTGAGGCGGGTGTAGCCACGGCGGCCACGATGGGCGGCGCTGTGATTGGCGGTACTCTCGCGCTGCCGGTGATCGCCGTCGGCGCGGTCGCGTTGCTCGGGGTGGCGGGCTGGTCGGTCTACCGCGACTTGAAAACCGGCGAAAAGCTCGACAAGATCGATTCGGTCGAGACCTGGCTCACCGAGGTTGTGCGGCGGATGGGGGTGAAGGACGCGTCCTTTGCAGAAGTTCTTCGCTTCGCCAAAGACAACGACCTCGATGCCCGGGATGCCCTGCCCAAGGGCCTCGACGCGCTGCCCGACGGCGTCGATCAGGACGCGATGGCCAAACTCCTCGCCATCATCCAGGCCGAAGGCGAGGAACGCGAGAAGCTGATCCTCGAACAGACCACGATGGTCGAGTTGCTCAACGGGTATGTGCACGCGCATTTCGCCGAGATCAAAGACCGGTTCGACCTGCAGGACACCGACCTGGCGATCATCCGCCGCGACATTCGCAAGACCAACAGCACGGTCGATGTCATCGAGTGGATACTGCTCGACCGCGAGGCCCCGCCGCTGCGCCTGCCGAACAGACCACTCAACGAGTCCACCCGCTTCATCTACTCGGCCCGCCGCGTCGAGATGCGTGGACGCGAGGCCGAGATGGACGAGCTGGCCGGGTTCCTCGAATGCGACGAGAAGTTCAAGTGGTCGGCGTGGACGGGGCTGGCGGGCATGGGCAAGAGCCGGCTGGCCCTCGAGTTCTGCGACCGGGCCGCCGAGATGGGCTGGGAGGTCGGCTTCTACGAATGGCGGGTCAAGCGCAAGCCCGCGTGGGACAAGTGGCACCCCGACCTGCCGACGCTGATTGTGTTCGACTATGTGCAGGAGCACGCCAAAGAGATCGGCGCGGCGATCGGGCTGCTGGCCTCGCAAGCGGCGGGGCTGGGGCGGAAGGTCCGCTTCCTGCTGCTCGAACGGCCCGTGCCCGACAAGTCGGGCTTCTCGGCCGGGTCGTGGTGGGAAACGCTCCTCGACAAGGGGCACGAGACCAACGCGGCGGCCATCGCGTCGAGTTGCCACGACCACGAGGGCGACGCACCGACCGGGGTGGCACGGCTCTCCGAGCCGTGTGTCTTTGCCCGGGCCTCCGAGCCCCGGCCCCGCGAGCTCGGGGGCCTTGCGCCCGAGGCGGTCAAGGACATCCTCGCCGAGTTGGCGGCGATGCTGGAAAGGCACCCTCACCCGCCTTCCCCGGCCCGTGGCTGCAAAGCCCTCCCAGAGGGAGAGGGAGGAAGGCACCTCTCCGATGCCGAGCTTGACCGCCAGCTGGCCCAGCTCGAACGAGTCTCGCGGGACTGTCGCCCGCTCTATGTCGCCCTGCTGGCCGAGGCGCTCGAGGCCGGAGCGATGCGGCCGGACTGGACAGCCATTGACCTGACGAAGTTCGTGCTCGAAAAGGAACAGCGCCGCTGGGAGGCAGCGCTCAAGGCTGCAAAGATCGAGGGCAACGACCAGGAGCCGTGGATCAACCTCTTTCTGCTGGCGACCATGTGCGGCGGGCTGGTGATCCCCGAGGGCCAGAAGGGCATCTTCGGCGATGAAACGCTCGACGACTGGCTCCCGACACGAAAGCAGCACGGCACAGGGACCACACTCGCCCGCTTTGCCCACGGCGCGACGGGCCGGAATCTGCCCCGGCTCGAGCCCGACATGCTCGGCGAGTTGTTCGTGCTCGAAGCGATGCAGGGGTGGGAGCCGCGCGACACCGACTTCCGCTCGGCGGCCTGGCGGCACGACCCGAAGGGCTTTGGCGAGTTCCTCGTCCGCGCGGTCAACAGTTTCCCGAAGCACCCGACACTCGAGAAGCTACTGGAGACTCCGACGGACACCGCCGCCCTGCCTAGCTGGGACCAGTGGCGGCTGATTGTGCCGTTGGGGTTGCGTGTCAACTGCCTTCGTGATCTGGGCGACAAGAAGAATACCTTTTGCAATGTTGTCAAGATGCACCAGATGTTATCAGCCTATGTACATGATAATCCGTCCAATGATTCAGCTCGCGATTTGTGCTTCATGGGTCCTTTTTTTACATACGATAAACAATCGAACGATACGGCCTATGCCGACAAAGTCCTTGCCGCACTGACGAACTTGACCGTAAACGACTCAGAGGAGCGAGACCTTTGCGAGATACTCGCAAAGGGATACGGAGCCGCGCTCCATCGCGCCGCCGCAGCAGGCGATGCAGCCCGGGCGGCGGACATGGCCGAGGCGCTGGTCCCCCTGCGGGAGGCTGTGTGCAGCCAGCCGGACATGATGCCCCTGTTCAAGCAGGCATTCGAGGCCGCGATCGATCTTGCGATCGAGCAGGACAACGCCGAGGCCGGGGCACCGTCACACGGCTCGGAGAGCCGTGCCACCGGTGCAAGACAACGGCTGATCGCGGCGAGCAAAGCTCTCTTTGGCGGGTGAGACAGGAGAGAGAGCACAAAGAAGAAAGACGAAGACAGAAAGACACCCTCCCCCCAACCCCCTCCCGCGGGGCGCGGGAGGGGGAGCAGGAGGACGCGGACGCGGAAGGCTGGGGGATGGGCTTTGACAACAGGGGGGCGGGCTTTCCAGCCCGCGTCGGCACCAGTTGGCAGTGTCTGCGGGCACACCCCGGGGGCTGGAAAGCCCCCGCCCCTGTCTGGTGCATCTTCCCCGGGGGCTGGAAAGCCCCCGCCCCTGGGGGCAGGGTGCTGCCTCGGGGGCTGCAAGCCAATCCACCCACCCCACCCACCCCTCATCTCACCCACCTGCCTTCGGCCTTCCCTCTGCGTCTCTGCGCCTCTGCGTGAGACCTTCTCAGGCACGAACCTCACGCGGAGGCGCAGAGACGCAGAGGGGGGAAACCTCTCGCACACATGGAGGCGAGCACCACACACAGGGGGGTGGGCTGACAAATCAGGGGGGCGGGCTTTCCAGCCCGCGACCGCCACCGCCGGGGATGGATGTGGGCGCTGCCCGGGGGCTGGAAAGCCCCCGCCCCTGGGGGCAGGGCGTTGCCTCGGGGGCCGGAATCCCCCGCTCCGAAGAGGAAGAGAGAAAGACACCCTCACCCGTCTTCCCCGGCCCGTGGTTGAACAACCCTCCCAGAGGGAGAGGAAGAACAGCACCCTCACCCCGGCCCTCTCCCAGAGGGAGAGGGAGGAAGCAGGAATGCAGGCAAGGACGGAATATCGGCAGCGAGAAGAAGAGGGAGAGAGGGAGCAAGGCTCAGGGCTTGAACGTCCGCAGCCGCAGGGCGTTGAGGATCACCGAGACCGAGCTGAAGCTCATCGCCGCGGCCGCGATCATCGGGCTCAGCAGCACCCCGAAGACCGGGTAGAGCACCCCGGCGGCGATCGGCACGCCGAGCCCGTTGTAGATGAACGCGAAGAACAGGTTCTGCCTGATGTTCCGCATCGTCGCGCGGCTGAGGGCGCGGGCGCGGAGCAAGCCACCCAGATCACCACCCACGAGCGTCATCCCGGCGCTCTCGATCGCCACGCCCGACCCCGTGCCCATCGCCACCCCGATGTCGGCCTGGGCAAGCGCCGGGGCGTCGTTCACCCCGTCCCCGGCCATCGCCACGACGTGCCCCTGGTCGCGGAGCTCCTGCACCACCGAGACCTTCTGCTCGGGGAGCACCTCGGCGTGGATGCGGTCGATGCCCAGCTGCGACCCGATCGCCTCGGCCGTCACCTGGTTGTCGCCGGTGAGCATGACAACGGTCAGCCCCTTGGCGTGGAGGGCGTCGATCGCGGCACGGGTCGTCGGCTTGATCGGGTCGGCGACGGCCAGGAGTGCCGCGAGCTTGCCGTCGATCGCGGCGAACATCGCGGTGGCGCCGGTCCGGCGCTGCGTGTCAGCTTCCTCGGCGAGCGCGGCCGGGTCGGCGCCGATCTCTTCCATCAGCCGAGCCGAGCCGATGAGCACTTCTGCCCCATCGACGCGGGCTTTGATCCCCTTGCCGGTGATGGCTTCAAACTCGTCGGCTTCGAGGCGCTGGTCGGTCTTCTCATCGAGCCCGCGGACGATCGCCTCGGCCAGCGGGTGCTCGCTGCCGCGCTCGGCCCCGGAGATCAGGGCGCAGACACGGGCCTCGGATTCGTCGCCGACCCCCACCCCCCCCACCACCCCCACCACCCCCACCACCTTGACCAGCACCAGCACGGGGCGGCCTTCGGTCAGCGTCCCGGTCTTGTCCACAACGACGGTATCAACCTTCTCGAAGATCTCCAGCGCCGCGGCGTTCTTGACCAGCACTCCCATCGAGGCGCCCTTGCCCGCCGCCACCATGATCGACATCGGCGTCGCCAGCCCCAGCGCACACGGGCAGGCGATAATGAGCACCGCGACCGCCGCGATCAACGCATAGGCAAACGCCGGCTCGGGACCCACAAGCATCCACACCACAAACGCGATCACCGAGATCACCAGCACGATCGGGACGAACCAGCCCGCGACCGCGTCGGCGAGGCGTTGGATCGGGGCCCGCGACCGCTGCGCATCGGCGACCATCTGCACGATCTGCGCCAGCGTCGTCTCCGAGCCCACCCGGGAGACGGTCATGACGAACGCCCCCTGCCGGTTGACCGTGCCGCCGGTGACCTCGTCGCCCGGCCCCTTCTCGACGGGCACCGGCTCGCCGGTAAGCATCGATTCGTCGATGGTGCTGGTGCCCTCGAGGACCACGCCGTCGATCGGGACTTTGTCACCCGGCCGCACGCGGACGCGGTCCTCGGGGCTGAGGCTCTCGACCGCGACCTCTTCTTCGGTGCCGTCATCCCCGAGGCGTCGGGCGGTCGGCGGCGCAAGCTCGAGCAGCGCGCGGATCGCGCCCCCGGTCTGGCGACGGGCACGGAGTTCCATCACCTGCCCAAGCAACACCAGCGTCACGATGACGGCGGCGGCCTCGAAGTAGACGCCGACGCGGCCGACCTCGTCACGGAACGACTCGGGGAAGATGCCCGGCATGAGCGTGGCGACGATACTGAAGACGTAGGCGATCCCGACCCCGATCGAGAGCAGCGTCCACATGTTGAGGTGGCGGGTGCGGACCGACTGCACGCCCCGCACGAAGAAAAACCCCGCGCACCAGAGCACCACGGGCGTGGCGAGCACCAGCTCGATCCACTGCGAGAGCGCGTGCCCGACGCGATCGGCAAACCAGTTGTCAAAGAACATGTTCAGCGTCACGATCACCAGCAACGGGGTGGTGAGGACCGCCCCGATCCAGAACCGGCGGGTCATGTCGCGGTACTCGGTGTCGTCCTCCTCTTCGCCCCCGGCAGCGACGGGGTCGGCCGGTTCGAGCCCCATCCCGCACTTGGGACAAACCCCCGGCCCGACCTGCCGGACCTCGGGGTGCATCGGGCAGGTGTAGATCGTGCCCGGCTTGGGCTCGGGTGCCTGTGCGGGTGACTGTGCGGGTGACTGTGCGGGTGCAGCCTCGGATTCGGGCTCGGACTCGGACTCGGTCGTGATGTACTTCGCCGGGTCGGCGCGGAACTTCTCGGCACAGGACGTGCTGCACAGGAAGTACCGCGTCCCCTCGTGCTCGATCGTTTCAGCGGCCGCCTCGGGGAGGACTTCCATACCACAGACCGGGTCTTTGTGCATCACTGCGCTCCTTGGGCGGGAGCTGCACTCCCACCACATGCTGGTGCTTGAGCCGGAGGCATCCCCACGGACCACCCCAACCACAACCGGAACCACCCCAGGAAACAAGACTCGAGTGTCGTGTATTCCGAGCGGTGCAACATCTTACGCTCGGGGTGTGGTTCCTTCGGGAATGCCCGCGGCCTCAACCAAGGCGTGCCGAGTATTCTTGTGTGCCACGGCCATTTTGGCCGTGCAAACGCGACGGATGATTCTCAACACGGCTCACAGAGCCGTGGCACACAGGACGAGAGCACGACGTTTGCTCGAGAACGCCAGCGAGAGACTACCGCATCTTCTCGCACGCTGCCCAGCGCGGGCAGTTGGTGGCGTGGTCGTTGACCATCCCGATCGCCTGCATCATCGCGTAGATCACCGTCGGGCCGACGAAGCGGAAGCCTCGCTTCTTGAGGTCCTTCGAGATTTGCTTGGAGAGGTCGGTCTGCGATGGGAGGTCGGCCTGCGACGCGAATCGGTTGACGATCGGCGTGCCGTCCACAAACGCCCACAGCAGCCCGGACAACGACTCGTCCCCGGCGTGCAACCCCACAATCACCTTGGCGTTGCTGATGGTCGATTCGATCTTGAGGCGATTGCGAACGATCGACGCATCACCCATCAGCCGCTCGACATCCCGCTCGGCAAAGCGGGCGACCTTCGCAGCGTCAAACCCCTTGAACAGCCGCCGGTAGCCCTCGCGTTTGGCAAGGATCGTCGACCAGCTCAGCCCGGCCTGGGCACCCTCGAGGGTGAGCATCTCGAACATGTGCTGTTCGTCGCGGTTGGGCACGCCCCACTCGGTGTCGTGGTAGTGGATCTCCGACTCAAGGCGGGCCCATGCGCACCGGGTGTCGGCTGGTGGATTGGGCATGGGGCGGCGGTCCTTTCCGGTGTCGGCGTGGCCACGACCACCATACGGCGCGGGCGGGAGCTGACCAGCGGCAGGGCGGCGTCGGCTCGAGCAATCGTCGTGCGCTGGTCTTGTGTGCCACGGCTCTGTGAGCCGTGTTGACGGTCGTCCGGGGCGCTCGCACGGCCAAGATGGCCGTGGCACACGAAACGAGTTCCCTGCGGTTGCTCTATGCTGCGGCTTGCCATGCCTTCGGACCCGGACCACCAACCCGAACCCCACGCCCCCCACCACCCCCACCACCCGCGCCCGCCGTTGCTGGTGCTGATGGGGCTGCGCGGGTCGGGCAAGTCAACACTCGGGCGGCTGCTGGCGGCGCGGCTTGGGGTGGGGTTTCTCGATCTCGACGACCTGGTGCTCGAACGGCTTGGATGCGGGTCGGTCGCCCAGGCGTGGGCCGAACTGGGAGAGCCGGCGTTCAGACGAGCCGAGACCGAGTGCCTGGGGGAGTGGGTGGGCGAGACTCGGGATTCGGAGTGTCCCGCTCCGGGGCAAAGCCGGGATCCGGAGTGTCTCGCTCCGGCTCGCGTTGTCGCGCTGGGCGGGGGCACGCCGACAGCACCGGGGGCGGCCGAGTTGCTGCGACGGGCGAGCAAGGCGGGGTCCATCAAGCTGGTCTATCTGCGGGCGACACCCCCGACACTTCGCGGCCGTCTCGCAAGAACCGAGCCCGAAGCGCAAGCGAGGAGCCTCACACGCCGGGGAAAAAAGCACCCCCTCCCCAACCCTCCCCCGCGGGGCGCGGGGGAGGGAGCAGGGCACACGAACTCCCACACCGACGCCACTCCTGACCCCAACCGCCCATCACTGACCGGGGCCGATCCGCTGGACGAGATCGACGAGGTCTTCGCGGCCCGCGACCCACTGTACCGGGAGCTGGCGACGCACGTAATCCAGATCGACGAAGCAACAGACAACCGCCGCCCCACCACCATCACCCCCACCCCCCCAACCATCGAGACGCTTGTCGAGGCGTTGGCCGCGATCTTTGGGGAGTCCTGAACCGGGCTGTGTTCGTAGAGAAAAGAGCCCCTCGCGCAAGCGAGGGGACAGGACACCCCCTCAAAGAACCAAGAGAAACGAAGCCGGACCCTTCACGCGGTGTGAAAGACGATGCTTCAAAAGGCGCTACTGCTGGGCGTCCGCCTCGCGCACAGCGCAGCAAAACGCACGAATCTTCTCAACGTCCTTGACCCCCGGCTCGCGCTCGACACCGCTCGAGACGTCCACCGCGAAGGGGTGACAAGCCCGCACCGCCTCGGCGACGTTACCCGGGTGCAACCCGCCGGCGATGATCACCGGCGTCGAGATCGACGCCATCGGCCCGACCAACGCCTCCCACGCGAACGCCTCACCCTCGCCGCCAGCCGAGCCATCGACGAGGATCCCCTCGACCTCGTCGATCGCGTCCCACCGCGTCAGTTCGGCCGCGATGGTCTCGGGGTCGAACCGGATACCCCGGATCACCCGCGGACCGCAGTCACGCACCATGTTCTCCGGCTCGGCCCCATGCAGCTGAGACCAGTCGGTCGGGCAGCGTTGTTCGATCTCGATGAACTTTTCGAGCGATGCGTTGCGGAAGACGCCGACGGTGCCGACCATCGGGGGCAGGGCCGAGAGGATCTCGAACGCGGCTTCGGGCTCGATCGCGCGGGGGGTCTCGGGCACGAAAACAAACCCCAGCACGTCGGCCCCGGCGTCGACGGCGGCGCGGGCGGCGTCATGGCTGGTGATGCCACAGACTTTGATGCGTGTCCGGTCCACTGCGGCTCCTTTGGGCTAGCCGATCTCGCTGAGCAACTCGTCAACAAGCTGGGCGTCGGCATCGGTGAGTTGCTTCTTCTTCGCGTCGAGCAGCGCCCGTTTGGCAGCGGTCGGGTCGTTGAGAAACCTCGCGTTGATAAGCCCGAGCGTCAGCAAGACCCGCCCCGCTTCGGTGTCCTTGCTGTGGGCGGCGAGGAACTGCTCGTAGGCGTCCACCGCGTTGGCGTAGTCGCCGGTCTGAAAGAGGGAGTTGGCGATCTCGTAGAGCTGGCGGCGGCCCATCGGCGGGAGTTTCTGCCCTTCGGGGATGCCTCGCATTTCGAGGTATGCCTCGGCTGCGCCGGCAGCGTCACCCTCTGCCACCAGCTTCTGGGCGCGCAAGCGCGCCAAGTCCGCCGGGCCGTCGGGCGTGCGGACCTCGGGCTCGTGGGGTTTGCGTTCCATGGCTTTGGGGACGCCTGCCGGTTGACCGCCCGGGCTGGTCTTGGCCGAGCCCGAGGCAAACGCCGTCTTGAACGCCCGCCGTCGGGCGGCCTGCCTGCCGATCGTGAGCAGGTCGTACGGCTCGCGCGGGACGAGCTTGAGCCAGAGCAACAGCAGGGCGACCCCCGCGCCGATGAGATAGCCGCCGAAGTGGGCCATGTAGGCGACGTTGCCCCCGCCGACAGCCAGGCCGAAGAGATCGCGGGCGATCGCAAACGCGATAAACCACCACGCGGTGATCGGGAAGACACCGATCAGAATGAAGAACACCAGCGTCCGTACCTTCACATAGGGAAAGAACACCAGGAACGCCCCGGTCACCGCCGCGATCGCGCCGGACGCCCCGACCATCGAAGCGGACGTGAAGAGCCCGTGGGCAACCCCCGCCCCCACAGCGCCTGCGACATAGAACACGACAAACCCCACCCGCCCCAGCCGATCTTCGACGTCCGGCCCGAAGACCCAGAGAAACAGGCTGTTGAAGATGATGTGGCTGAAACCGCCGTGCAGGAAGGCGTAGGTCAGGTAGGTCCACCACCCCGAGACGCCCGGCTGGAGCACCAGCCCGCCCTCCAGCTTGGTGTAGAGATCGGGGTTTGCGTCCTCGATCACCATCATCACCGCAAACGCCGCCACGTTGATTGCGATCAACGCGTAGGTCACCGCGACGGGGCGTCGCTTGTCGCGGTCGGTGCCGAGAGGGAGGAACACGGGCGATACTACCCCCGATTCTCGCCCGCGTCCCTCGAAGACGGGCTGTTGAACTCCTATGCTGTCTTCCCGCTCTTGACAGGGGAGCCTGTGAAAATGGGGCAGTGGCCCCGGCTCACAGCCGACGCACGCACACACCCCGGCGGCACCGCACCCCGCTGCCGGCACCGAAGGAGACCCGCCGATGACCACCGCTACCTTTGCTCGAGGCCTCGAAGGCATCATCGCTGCCGAGACCCAGATGTCCTTCATCGACGGCCAGAAGGGCGTCCTCGAATACGTCGGCATCGCCATCGGCGACCTGTCCTCGAACTCGACCTTCGAGGAGACGGTCTACCTGCTCTGGAACCTGCGGCTGCCCACCGCGAGCGAGTTGGCCGACTTCACCAAGTCCCTCCGGGCCAACTACGGCCTGCCCGCGGGCTTCAACGACCGCATCCGCACGCTGCCGACCAACGCCCAGCCGATGCACGTGCTCCGTACTCTGGTCAGCGAGCTTGCCCTCTACGACGAGACCCCCAACGACAACGACCTTGAAGCCGCCCGCGAGAAGTCGCTGCGGGTGCTGGGGATGGCCCCGACGCTGGTCGCGGCGTTTGACCGCCACCGCCGCGGGCTCGACGCGATCGCGCCGGATACTTCGCTCTCGTTTGCCGAGAACTTCCTCTACATGCTCAACGGCGAGAAGCCGACCGCGACCATGGCGCGGGCGTTTGACATCTGCATGATCCTCCACGCCGACCACGGGCTCAACAACTCGACCTT
>CAYMZJ010000032.1:0-34169 GCA_964394895.1 uncultured Phycisphaeraceae bacterium
TCCCCTACGGCACGCTGGCGGCCAACGCGCTTGGGTGTCTGTTGATGGGGGCGGTGATGCAGGTGGTGGTGGTGCGTTCGTCGATGCCCGAGGCGTGGCGGCTGTTTCTGGCGGTGGGGTTGCTGGGGGGGCTGACGACGTTCTCGACGTTCAGTTACGAGTCGGTGGCGCTGGCGCGGCAGGGGCACCCCGGGCCGGCGCTGCTGTATGTGCTGGGGAGTCTGGCGGTGGGGCTGGTCGGGGCGGCGGCGGGGTGGTGGGTGGTGTCGCTGGTGCCGGGGCGGGGGTAGGCAGGGCGGGCGACCGGGTGGCCGGGGTGCACACCGGCTGGAAGCCGGTGCCACGGGTTGGGGCGGTCGCTCCTATGGTTCTGTCTCAACCACACCATTTCTTGCAGGGAGATTGACCGATGACGACCGCGACCCCATCCAAAGGCCTCGAAGGCATCGTTGCTGGCGACACGCAGATTTGTTCGGTGGCGCAGGGCGATCTGATCTACCGCGGGTACGAGATCCACGACCTGGCTGCGCACGCGACGTTTGAGGATGTCGCGTTTCTGCTGCTGGTCGGGCACAAGCCCGACGCCGGTGAGTTGCAGTTTTTCAAGGATGAGCTGATCGCCAACCGGGCGTTGCCGACGCAGGTGATTGATTACCTTCGGGCGGCGGCGCCGATGCTCAAGGAGGGGACGGCGGTCCCGATGGACGTCCTCCGCTCGGCGGTCTCGATCCTGGGCAACCTGGACAAGGACAGCCAGGACAACTCGGCCGAGGCGAACCTGCGCAAAGCCAAGCGGCTGACCGCGAAGATCCCCACGGTCATCGGGCACATGCAGAACATCATTGATGGCAAGGAGCCGATCGCGCTCCACACCGGGGGCGACGCGAAGCTTTCGCACGCGGCGAACATGCTGTACCTGATGACGGGCCAGAAGCCTTCGGCCGAGGCGGCCAAGACCATCGACGTGTCGCTGACGCTGTACGCCGAGCATGATTACAACGCGAGCACGTTCGCGTGCCGGGTGATCTGCGCGACGCTGAGCGATATGCACGGCGCGGTGACCGGGGGGATCGCGGCGCTCAAGGGCCCGCTGCACGGCGGAGCCAACGAGGCGGCGATGGAGATGCTCGCCGAGATCAGGAAGGACATCGGGCCGGACAACGACGCCGCGAAGATCGAGGCGTGGATGCACCGGGCGTTCAAGGACAAGCGAAAGCTCATGGGCTTTGGGCACCGGGTCTATAAGAACGGCGACCACCGGGCGCCGATCCTGCACGCGCTGGGGCGGAAGACCGCCGAGAAGGCCGGGCCCGAGTTCGTGAAACTCTTTGAGCTTGGTGAGAAGGTCCAGCAGATCATGCTCGAGGAGAAGAACATCCACCCGAACGTCGATTTCCCCTGCGGGATGACGTACTTCACGATGGGGATCCCGGTGCCGCAGTACACGCCGATCTTTGTGGCGGCGCGGATCACCGGGTGGGCGGCGCACATCATGGAGCAGCACGCCAACAACCGGCTGATCCGTCCGATCGCGACGTACACCGGGCCGGCGCAGCGGAAGTGGAACGGCTGACCGCTCGGGGTTCTGCTACGCTCGGGCAGCATGTCTATCCGCCTGAAGTTCCTGATCGCCCTCTTGGTCGCGACACTGCTGCCGGCGTCGTTTGTGTCCTTGCTGGGGCTCAACTCGATGCTGCGGCTGAGCCGCACGCTTGCCGCCGACCAGCGCGAGCACCTCACGCTCGAGGCCGAGGGCGTGATGCGGGCGGTGGTCCGAAAGAACACGCTGACGATGGCGCAGATCGGCGGGTCGTTTGCCAGCAGCGTGCTGGTGCAGGCCGGGGAGGCGTCCCGCCTGCTCGAGGCACCTCCTTCTGAGGTCGCCGACGGGTACTTGGGGGCGTCGGCCTTTCGAGAGGGGGGTGATGCCCCGGGGCTGGCGCGATCGCCCGACCACGTCGTTGTTGCCGGAGCGCCCGGCGGCGGACCGGTGGGGCCGGCGCTGGTGTCGTATGCGGCCCCGGTGATCTCGGTGGCCCCGGGCGGCAGCCGCGAGGACGCGGCAAAGCTGGCGGGATTGACCGGGACGTTCCGGGCGCTGGCTCCCTCGCTGCGAAAGACAGCATTCTGGCAGTTCATTACGCTCGATTCGGGGGTCCACGCGGTCTATCCCGGGAACGGGCTGCTGCCCGCGGACTACGACGGGCGGGAGAGCCCGATCTACAAGCGGTCGCGGCCGAGCCTTGGGCGGGGCGCGGGGTCGTCTGCGAGCATCGATCCGGCGACCGGGCAGCGGCTGGTCGGGTCGGTGGTGCCGGTGACCAACAGCGCCGGCGAGGTGATCGGGATCTCGGGGGTGGTGACGCGGCTGGGGTCGGTGCTCGAGGGGTTCCGATTCGGGACCGAGTGGGGCGAGGACGCCGAGACGATCTTCGTCTATGTTGACCCCCGGCTGCCCCCGTCTGACGGGATCTTCATCATCGTCCGCGAGGCGTACACCCAGGACCGCGGGCAGGTGTCGGGGTTTCTCAATATCGATACCTTCGCTGCTGACGACCCCGAGCAAACCGCGCAGATCTTCGAGGGGATCATGAATACCGAGTACGGGCACATGACCATCGAGGTCGACGGCGTGCCGATGCTGTGCTGCTTTGGAGGGATGGAGGGTGAAGGGACCGGGCTGATCACGCTGGTCCCGGTCGGGAGCGTCGCCGATATCGCCGACCAGGCCGCCGGGCGGATCCGGTCGCAGGCGGTGAACCTGCTGATCGGGATGCTTGTCAGCGCGGTGGTCTTCTCGCTGAGCATTATGTTCGCGGCGGTGCTGGGCGTGCGGGTGATCACCCGGCCGATCGGGACGCTGGTGGCGTCGATCCGCAAGGTCGCGGCGGGGGACCTGGATGTCTCGGCCGAGATCGAGAGCAAGGACGAGATCGGGGAGCTGGCTGCGGCGTTCAACTCGATGGTCCCCCAGCTGCGCGATCGCTTGCGGATCCGCCAGTCGCTGGACCTTGCCGAGCAGGTGCAGCGGGGGCTGTTGCCGGCGGCGCCGCCCGAGGTGCCCGGGTTCGATATCGCGGCGCGGAGCGTCTATTGCGACGAGACGGGGGGAGACTACTTCGACTTCCTCGAACTGGACCAGCCCGCGGCCGGGAGCCTGACGATCGCGGTGGGGGACGTCACCGGGCACGGCGTCGCGGCGGCACTCTTGATGGCGACGGCGCGTGCGCTGATCCGTATGCGAACGACGCTGCCCGGCGAGCTGGCCGAGCACTTTGGGGATATCAACCGTCACCTCACCGCCGACACCGACGACGGGCGGTTTATGACGCTCATGCTCGTGGTGCTCGACCACGAGCAAGGCACCGCGCGGTGGGTCGGGGCGGGGCACGACCCGGTGCTGGTCTATGACCCGAAGACCGACGCATTTACCGAGCTGGTCGGCAAGGACATCCCGCTGGGGGTCGAGCAGGGGTGGGCCTTCACCGAAGAGACGACCGATGGGCTCGGGGTCGGGAAGATTCTCTTCCTGGGCACCGACGGCATCTGGGAAGCGTTCAACGACGCCGAGAAGCTCTACGGGAAGACCCGGCTGCGCGAGTGCATCCGCCGGCACGCGGGGAAGTCGGCCGCCGAGATCGCCGACGCGGTGGTCGAGGATGTCAACCGCTTCCGGGGCGAGCATCCGCAGCTCGACGACATCACGCTGGTGGTGGTTCGGATTATCGACCTGCCGTGAGCCAACTCATACGGCTTCCATAGAGCTCTCGCGCTTTGACGGTATGCTGTGTCCGCTCTCTCTTTTTTCAGTCCGTAGGACTGCTCGTCAATAGCCGGGGGTGGAGCAACGCGACACCCCCGGTCTTGATTCTTTGGACATTGGACCCCGCAGGGGTCCGCGTGTGTACGGCTGCCACGAGCACCCCGGCCGGGGTGCAAAGGCGTTGGCCAACACACTTCCGGGGGTGTCGTCCGCTGCGCGAGACTCCACCCCCGGCTATTGACGATCACCCCTCTCGGGGTGCAAGAAAGAAGCTGGCTCGCGCACGAGAACTCCAGGAGAGCCGTATCAGGGGGACGCCGTGATCGCGTCGGTGGGGGTGGTGACGACCTCGGGTGTGCGCGCGGTGGTGTTGGTGGTGTTGGTGGGGTTGATGCCATCAAGCCCGAGCAGTCCGCGGTAGATCGACTGGACCTCGGCGACGTGCTGCGGGTAGCTCCAGAGCTCGCTGACGGCGTGGACCTCGCGCGGGCTGGGGAGGACGACCTCTCCCCGCACGACGCGCTCGAGGCAGGTGGCGAGGGCTTGGTCGTCGCCTCCCGGGTGGAAGATCGCGTTGCCGAGCCCGCCGTTGGCCTGGGCTTGTGGCGTGCCGGGTTCGCAGAGCCAGTCCACCGGGCCGCCGAGGCGGGAGGAGAGGATGAACTTGCCGGCGTGGAGGTGCTCGAGCATGACCAGCGGTGAGTTCTCGAACCAGATGTGGGGGAGGACGGCGACGTCGTATTCGCCGGCGCCGGCGAGGAGCTGGAGGGTGTCGTACCCGCCGAAGAAACTGACCTCGGGGTACTTGCTGAGGAGCTTGCGGTAGCCCCAGTCCGGGCCGCCGGCGTGGAGGATGAACTGGCAGCGCTGGCGGGTGTCGCGTTCGAGGCGTTCGATGGCGCGGGCGAGGACGCCGAAGCCTTTGTTGTTCCGGGTGGTGCCCCAGTAGGCGACACGGAGGGGGCGCTTGGCGGTCTTGGGGTCCCACGGGCGGGTGTCGTAGTAGGGGGTGCGGAGGGCGCGGCGGTGGAGCTGGTCAAAGTGGGGCTGCCCGAGGCGGACGTGGCGGAGTTGCTCGGGGCGGACGCCCATCGCTTCGTAGGCGCGGCACATGAATGCGCTGGGCGGGGTGACGAGGCTGGCGCGGTTGAGGGCTTCGATGCCCGCGCGTCGGCGTTCGCCATAGATATTGACGACGCGGAGGTGGACGTCGGGGGTCGCTTCGAACTGTTCGTTGGCGTCTGCGGGTGCGATGCCGAGTTCGTCGATCTTGTCGCGTTCGATGACTTCGAGCCCCAGGTCGATGGTTCCGGGGTGGTCGGGCGTGCCGGGGTCAAAGCCGCGGGCGGTCTCGGGGTCGGGCTTGATCTGGTCCTCGGGCTGTGGGGTGCGGGCGGGCGTGCCGGCGAGGCGTTTCTTTGCGAGCTTGGCGGCGTTGCGCAGCGTGACTGCCAGCTCGAAGCCGACGGCTTGCTCGAAGGTCTGCTGCATCGCCCGGTTGCGGCGGGCTTTGGCTGGGTCCGGGGCGGTGAGGCAGCCCTCGCAGCGGGCGCCACCCTCGTAGTCCAGGCAGCACTCGCGTTCGTTGTGGAGGAGGTCGACCTGGGGGCAGCCGTAGTGGTAGTTGTGGGTGGTGACGACGACCGGGAGCCCGGCGTCGCGGAGGGTGGCGATGAGGTCGAGGGCGAACCCTTCGAGCGAGTGGATGTGGACGACCTCGGCGTTGATACTGCGGAGCCATTCGAGGACGACGGCGTTGTCGCGGGGGCTGGAGATTTCCTGCTGCATGTTGCGGAAGTTGGTGGCGGCGGGGCTGAGGTTTCGGCTGTTGTAGAGGGTGTGGCAGTCGATCTCGCGCCAGGTCTCGGTCTGCTTGATGTGGGGTCCGCGGCGGATTGCCGAGTAGTGCATGCCCGAGCGCAGGTAGCTGACGGTGTGGCCGCTGAGGGCAAGGCCGGTGGCGAGTTCTGAGGCGCTGAGGTTGTAGCCCGAGCCTTCGCGGGCTTGTGCGGAGAGCCTTGCCCAAGCGATGATCGCGATGCGCATGGGTCGGTCGGTGGTCGGCCAGCCGTCGGGTCGGGTGAGGGGGGTTGGTGGTGTTTGGTCGCTCTTCATGGCGAGGTCGTCTCCTTGGGGAACCCGCCGTACTTTTCGGAGGAGCGGAAGGGCTTGAGCTTTCTCACGTACACGGCACAGCGCAGGCAGGTGCGGAGCCACTGGCCGACAAACCGCAGCCGTTGTGCGGGCAGGTCTTTCTCGACCTGGCAGGTGAGAAGGGATTTGGGGTCGATGTGGATGTTGCGGCGGCCGAAGAGGAGAAGGAAGTCGTTGACCTGCTCGAAGACGACCGCGGCGTCGGGCCGGCGGCTGAGCAGGTCGAGGTTGCGGCGGATGCGGGACTTCCAGTTGCCGGCGTAGACCACGCGCTCGATGCCGGCGGGGGGGGTGTCTTCGGCGCCGGGGAGGGTGTTGCGGACGATCTCGATGAACGTCGGGAGTGGGAGTTCCTGCCTTGCAGCGTAGACGCGGAGGTGGGCGCGGACGCGCTTGGCCCATTCGAGGGAATCGGGGTGGTTGCAGAGGAACGCGAGGCGCGCGCCCGGCTTGAACAGGCCGATCCGCGCGGCTGCGGGGCAGAGGGACTCGGGGGCCGGGCCGATGGGTTCGAGCTTGCCGGTGCGGCCGACGCAGACGTCCTTGGCGGTGCGGCGGATGATCTCGGCGTGAAAGTGCCGGCGCATGAGCATCGCGTGCATGGACTCTTTGAGCAGCGAGACAAAGCGGCGGCCGACGACGTGGCGGAGGTCGGCGGGGGGCAGGACCTTTTCCATCATCCAGATGACGTTGCGCTGGGCGTAGTAGAGCCGCGCGGGGGTGAGTTTGTAGTGCCAGGGGGTGTGGAGGACGGTGGCGTCGAGATTGAGGACGACCTTTTTGCCGGCTCTTGCAAACCGCAGGCACCAGTCGGCATCGTCGCAGTAGATGAAGTAGCGCCAGTCCCAGAACCCGACCTCGCGGACGGCTGACCAGCGGGCCAGAAGGGAGCAGGCGCTGACGACGTCGACCTCGCGCACGCCGGAGTATTCGTGAATGCCCTTGGGGCCGCCGACTTCGGTTGCCCAGGCGTTGTGCGATGCTTCGAGCCGGTGCCCGGCTTGTGGGTGGTCGTCCATGAGGCCGGTGTCGGGGTTGAAATAGATCGTGGTTTCGATGGTTTCTTCGGGTTTTTCGATGTGGACGGTGCGGGTGCCGACGAGCCCGACGGCGGGGTCGTTTTCTGCGACCTGCACCAGCCGCTCGCAGGTCTCGGGGGGCATGCGTACGTCGTCATCGACGAGCCAGACGTAGTCGGGCCTGGAGTCGGCACCGGCGTCGTCGAGGACGCGCTCGATGAAGGCAAAGTCGGTGTTGAACCCGCCGCAGCCGCCCATATTGTCGGTGTTTTTGACGATCGTGAGGGAGCGGAAGCCGAGGGTGTTTGTGCCTTGGCGGCGATCGGGGACGCGGAAGTCTGGTTCGTGGGCGTTGGGTGTGGGGTTGTCGACGAGGCGTTCGGGGGCGAAGCGTTCGCGCAGGTGCTCGGCGGTGCCGTCGGTCGAGGCGTTGTCGCAGACGACCACGTCGAGGTGATCGACGGGGAAGGTCTGGGCGGCGAGGTCTTCGAGGACCCGGGCGATCATTTCTTTGCGGTTCCAAGTCACCATCGCGACGGCGATGTTGGGCGTGCGGGTGGTGCGCGTGTCGGCGTGCGCCGCGGCATCGACCACGACCGGGCGGGGGAGTTGACCGGTGGTGTCTTCGGCGTGTGCTGTTGTGGTGGTGCCGGGTGTTCCCGGCGTGTGTTCGGTCACGCGCTTACCCCCATCGGTTGCGATGATCCGGCGTTCCCGTTGCGGGGCGCGCCCGGTTCGTTCGTTTCGGTCTTGTCGGTTTCGTCGGTGTGCCGTGCCTCGATGAGCCCACGGTACATCGTTTCCATCTCGGCTGCGTGGTCGGCGATTGACTTGCCGGGTCGGACGTTGGCGCGGAGTCGGTCGAGTGTTTCGGGATCGCGTATGACCGCGGCGAGCTGTCGGGCGAGATCGAAACGGTCGTTGCCCCGGAAGAGCAGCCCGTTGATGTTGTGGGTGATGGAGTCGGGGATGCCGCCGAGGGCTGCGCCGAGGACGGGGACGCCGCAGGTGAGTGACTCGAAGACGGTTTGTGGCCCGTTGTCCCACCAGACGCTGGGGACGACGGTGAGGTCTTTGCCGCCGAGGAACCAGGGGATGTCGGAGTAGTCGTAGGCGTCGCCGTAGACGAGGCCGGCGAGCCTTGGCTTGAGGCGTTCAAAGCGCCAGGACATGGATCGGCCGTTGTGGGCGTGGACGGTGATGTGGAGCTTTCGCAGGTATTCGGGGGTGAGCAGCTCGAGGGCGTCGGCCAGGACGTGGAGCCCTTTGTAGTGGTTGTTGTAGCCGAGGAAGATGAGGCGGATCGGGCGGGTGGGGTTGGTGGCGAAGGGCTCGGGGGCGAAGACGAGTTCGCGGTTTGCCTCGACGACCGAGTTCATGCGCGAGCCGATCTGGAGGACCTCGGCGCGGGTGGTGTCGACACCCATGGAGACGAACTTGTCGCGGACAAACCGGGAGACAGCGAGGACGCGGTCGCAGCGGTTGAGCATCGAGACCATCGCGGCGCGGCGGTTGCCGTAGGTGTTGAGCGCGGCGGGGGTGGGGGTGGGGGTGGGGTGGGGGTGGGGGTCGTTGAGCAGGGGTTTCCAGGCCGGGTCTTTGGGGGTGGGGACAAAGCCGTGCTGTTCCTTGTCGGTGATGCTGCGGGATTGGCCTCGGCACTCGGCCTGGGTCTCGACGGTGCGGGGTGTGGTGGTGTCGTTGGTGTTGCGCACAGCGTCGCCGGGCGGCTCGATCGGGGCGGGCGAGGGCGGAGGTGGTGGGGGGGAGGATGCTGGCTGCAGGGACTGGCCTTGGATGTAGCGTTTTATCTCCCGGAGTAACTGCTTTGCGATCGGGGGCGGTGGTGGTGGGGGCGCGGGGCGTTTGGGCTGGGGGCGCGATTCGGGGTGGTCTTTGCGGTACTGCTTGACGTAGCGCTCGGCGCGGAGGAGTTTTTCGGCTGCCGGGTCCGAGTGTTCGATGCAGGTCGCGCAGCGCGAGCCGCCTTGGGAATCGAAGCAGGGGTCGGTGTGCCTCTGCATGAGGTAGACCTGGGGGCAGATGGTGTGGTAGTTGTGGAGGCTGTAGAGGAGCTGCGCACCGCGCCACGCGTCCGGGCTTTTGCCCTCGCTTCGGCCGGACTCTTCGACGCACCCGGCGCTGAACCCTTCGACGTTGTGCCAGTGGACGATGTCGGGTTCGAGGGTGACGAACAGCTCGCGGACGACGGCTTCGAGTTCGGGGCAGCGTGCTTCGCTTTGGGGGTCGGCGAACTGGAGGAGTGACGGGGCGAGGACGGGGCTGTTGATGATCTCGAAGACGCGGATGCCGAGCCAGTCATCGTGGCGGCGGACCTGGCAGGGGCCGATGGTTTGGGGTGTGTTGCCGGGGGTGTAGGTGACGCCGGACGAGAGGCTGACGACGTCGTGTCCGCGCGCGACAAGCTCAAGCCCGAGGGCTTGGCAATACCCATTCACACCACCGCCGTAGGACGCGCCGTCCCAGATGTGGGCCCAGTTGACCAGCACAATCCGCATTGATCCGCCACTATAGCTAACCTTTGCCGAGGCCCCGGCCGCAAGCGCGGGGTGGTTCTGCCGAACAAGTTCCAGAGATACGCCGCATCGGGCCGCGTTCAAGGCTCATTCAGCCCATTGCCAAGAGACCAACTCCATGATCCGCAAGCCCTGCGACAACTGCGACCGTGTGATCGAGGTGGACGACGACCTGGCGGGGCAAAAGGTCGAGTGCGAGGCGTGCGGCGATATCAACGTCATGCCTGTTGCGGGGGAGTCGGGCGAGGTGGGGGGGGCGTCCACAGCTGCTGCCACGCCCGGCAGCCGGGCTGAGCGGCTCGGTCTGCCGCCCGATCGCGGCCCCGAGCAGGAGGTGCTCAAGGTCCGCCCGGCGATGCTCCGGGCGAAGCCTCAGGTGTTTTTGCTCTATGTGGTGGTGCTGGTGGCGGGGTTGACTGGTGTTGTGTGGGGTTTGATTGGTACGAGATCGGGCCTCAAGACGGCTGCGCTGTTCGGTGGGGGGCTCGGGGCGGTGGTCTCGCTGGGGCTGCTGGGGGTCTGGAAGCTCAAGACCCTCTCGGCTGCGCTGCAGATCACCAACAAGCGGTCGGTGCACCGGCAGGGGCTGCTCAGCAAGGCGACCAGCGAGGTGGTGCACGACAACATCCGGAACGTTCAGGTCACCCAGACCTTTTGGCAGCGGCTGTGGAATGTCGGGACGCTGGGGCTCTCGAGCTCGGGGCAGGACGGGATCGAGATCGAGATCAGTGATATCCCCCGTCCGGAGCGTGTTCGGGAGATTATTGATGCGTACCGGCCGCTGGGGTAGAGGCCGGTGATCGG
This sequence comes from uncultured Phycisphaeraceae bacterium, assembly GCA_964394895.1. Taxonomy (GTDB): domain Bacteria; phylum Planctomycetota; class Phycisphaerae; order Phycisphaerales; family UBA1924; genus PNC22. The sequence goes on from CAYMZJ010000032.1 coordinate 10,278, forward strand.
GGCCGGTGGTTGCGTTGTCCCCTCGCTTGCGCGAGGGGCTCTGTGTGAGGCGTTGTCCCCTCGCTTGCGCGAGGGGCTCTTTTTTTGCCTATCCTCGCGTGTTGTGCCGGCGAGGCGGCGGATCTGTCAACCCGCAGCCTGGATCCGGACGAAGAGTGGTACACCATGATCTGGATGGCTCGTCTCAGACTCCGCGTGCTTGCGTTCGTCCTCGGCCTTGGGCTGGCGGCGATCGGGCTGATCTCGCTGACCGCGTTGCCGGCGTTGCCGATTCTCGGGGTGGCGTTTGCTGCGGCTGCGGTGGGGGTGAACTCGATGACCTCCCGCCTGAAGCAGCCGGTGTGCCACGGGTGCGGGAAGGGGATCGGGGGCGTGCCTCCCGGGGCGTACGGCACGGTGTGTCCGGATTGCGGGTTTATGACCCAGATCGGTGGACCCCCGAAGCTGGCGGCAGCGGATGAACCGAAGGCCGAGGTCGAGAGCGATCCTGAGACGGACGACGAGCGGATGGTTTGATTCTTTCTTGGTGCAAGTGATTTTGCGTTTGTGTTCGTGATCGGCGTTGTCCCCTCGCTTGCGCGAGGGGCTCTTTTGTTTGGCGACCATGTGTTGCATCACCGCCGGGCCGGTTGAGAACGGGAGCGTCAGGAGCAAACGCACCCTCCCCCAACCCCCTCCCAGAGGGAGGGGGAGGCAGAGAGCACGAGTTCTCAACGGAGTTCGTCTCAGCCCGTATCAGTCCTTGTCGGCGAACTTCTCGGCGAAGGCTTCCTGGCTGATCTCTTCGACTTCTGCTTCGGCGAGGATGGCGTCGAGGGTCTTGTGCTCGCGGACCTGCTGGAAGACGCTGGCGATCTGGTTTTTCTGGATCAGTTCCTGGCGCAGCTTCTCCGGGCGTTCGCGGCGTTGGGTTGCCATCTGCGCGATGCGGCTGTTGACGTCGCCCTCGGTGACCTGGACCTTGAGGTCCTCGGCAGCGCGGTGGAGGATGAAGTAGAGCTTGAGTTCGCTGACAGCGACCTCGTGGCTGGCGTCGCGGAGGTCGGAGATTTGTTCCTCGATGTGCTGCGGTTCGATGCCTCGGTACATGAGGTCCATGCGGCGGCGTTCGAGGTTTCGCCCGGCCTGGTTCTCGGTCATCTTCTCGGGGAGGTCCATCTCGGTGGCGTCGATGAGCGACGTGGTGACCTGCTGCCGCATCATCTGCTGCTGTTCGGCGGCGATCTGGCCTTCGAGGCGTTTCTGGATCTCCTCCTTGAGGATGTCCTCGCTGGGGAAGCCGAAGCCGAGGGCGAGTGCTGCGGGCTCGGCAGCGACGATGCGGTCGATGCGTTCGACCTTGAAGGTCATTTTGAGGTCGGTGCCGCGGAGGCGTTCGACCTCGTGGTTCTGCGGCCCTTTGGCGGTGATGGCAATCTCGTCGCCGGCTTTGGGGAGCCCGAGTTGTTTTTGCAGGTCTTCGACCATGATGCCGAGGATCATGCCTCGGCCGTCCTTGTCGGCAGCGGGGACCTGGACGACGGCGCCGTTGATGTTGTAGAACTCGGTGCCGTCGGGCAGCTCCATGCGTGCGACGCCGGTGAGGTAGTCACCGGGCTCGCTGGTCTCGCGCTCTTCGAGCTGACCTTCGACGGTGCAGAGGCGTTCGAGCTCGGCAGCGACGGCTTCGTCCTTGACCTCGAGCTGGGGCTTGAAGACCTTGATGCCTTTGAGCTCGGGGAGTGCGAACTCGGGGAGGACTTCGATTTCGACCTCGAACTTGAAGGGCTTGCCGTCTTCGAGCTCGATATCGTCGAGGCCGTCGCTTGCGGGCTCGCCGATGACTTGGAGTTTGTTGTCGTCGATCGCGCGGTTGTAGGCCTCGGCGACGATCTGGTTTTTGGTTTCGCCTCGGATCGAGGACCCGAATCGTTTTTCGACGAGGCGGCGGGGGACACGTCCCTTGCGGAAACCCGGGAGGTCGGCTTCGGCCATCAGGGTGTCGACCGAGTCGCGGATCTTGCCGGCGACGACGTCGGCGGGGACCTCGATGGTGATTTTCTTGCGGCTGGGCCCGACATCGGAGACGGTGACGTTGTTTTCAGCGACGGCAGATTCTGACATGGCAAGGGCCTTTCGGTTCGGGCACGCCCCGGGCCCGGGGCACACCCCCGGACCGACCAGCGTGCGATCTGTTGAGCTTGCGGAGTGTAGGGCGTGGGTGGTGGGTTGACCGGCTCCACAGGAGCCGGCTGGCGGATGGGGATTGACCGGGGGGGTTGGGGGCCTGATGATCGTGCGGGTCGGATGATCCTTTGCGGCGGCCGGAGTGGCGGAATTGGCAGACGCGGTGGATTCAAAATCCACTGTCCGAAAGGGCTTGGGGGTTCGAGTCCCCCCTCCGGTATTGTTCGTTGGGCCGTTCGAGTCGGGGCGGTCAGCCCACTCGTGATTTGGCGTACATCCCGCCCAGGCACGCGGCGGCGACGCCCCAGATCACCAGCAGCGAGTGGGCGACCATCGGCAGAATGCTCAGCGCGACCCCGACGGCGAGGCAGTCCAGCCGTTGTTGTTTCTTGCCGTAGATGAACATCCCCATGCCGATGGCGCCGAGGATGAGGCCCGAGAACAGAACGCCGGGGTTGTCGAGATTCATGGGTGAAGCCTCCGGGCCGGTCATCGGCGGAAACGTGGGGCGCGGCGCGAACACCCGGGTTGTTTTTGGTTACGAGGTTGGTTCTGTGGCAGCTGCACATTCTGGCGTGCGGGAACGCGGCTGGAGAACACGGGGTTCAGAGGCTCTTTCTTGTTCCCGGAGACGGCAGTCGCCATATGGCGCCGCATTCGGGGCAGGTGGTGAGTCCGATCGGCGGGGATGCCTTGTCGGTTACGAGATCGGCTGCGCAGGATGGGCAGAGGCGGCGAAAGAGCATGGCGTCCTTGATGTGGGAGGTGTTGATGCCCGCAGCTCCGCGAAGGGTGAGTATCGCAGAAGAGGCCATCACGGGAATGAGGATGAATCCCAAAACGGTATTGAGTGGGTTTCCCGTGCGGAGATTGGTCACGATGACGACGAACCCGAACAACTGAAACACGCATGTGGCGAGTATCCGATGGACACTGCCGTGGGAGAGCATTTCGCGTCTTGCTTCGAGCAGGCGGTTTTGGAAGTCTCCCTCTGAGGCCTGGATGGGCCAGGCAAGGCGTGGCGAGACCACCGGCCGTTCGAAACGACGGTCGTCGAAGATGCTTGTGGGTCCGTGTGGCTCGAACGCTTTGACCCGTTCCCACCAGAGATGCAGGAGCCGGGCCTCGGACCGCCCGGCACGCCGGCTGAAGGAGTGAAAGCGTGCGATCCGTGACCGCTGCCACGCTGCGCCGCACTCGGAGCACTCGAGCAGTTCGTTGGTCACGGGTTGACCGGCGAGGTTGTAGGCGCAGCCCGGGCAGATGCCGTTGGCAAGGAGGACATCGGCGGTCCGTTTGGCGACTCGCGGGAGTTTCTTGCGGCGCAGGAGCCAGTAGAGGGCGAGCGCGGGCGGTGCCCAGACCAGAAACGAGAGCACCATCGTGGAGTTCGCAAGGAGTGTGAGGTGCGTGAAGAACCCGCCGATGGCGAGCATCATGAGCGGCACCATGACCGTGGTGTTGGTGTGCTCGACCATCAGTGCTCGGGAGAGCCGATGCACAGCCGCGGCGAACGCGGGGTCCGATTGCCGTGCGTCCCAACGGAGTTGCCATATCGAGATGATCGCGCGGGGCTTGCCTGTATCGTCGGTGGTCGCGGCTTTGGAGAGGAGCCACATCTATCCATCCCCCCCGCGAGCCGGCCTCTGTGAGGCCGGTGGTGTACCGAGTTTCCACGCGGCGCCGCATTCGGGGCAGAGGGTGCAGCCGTCGGAGGCAGCGGGAAGACTCCCGAGCACATAGCCGCAGCTCGCGCAGACCGGGATCGCTTTGCCCAGGGCCCGTTCCCATCGGCGATTGGACCAAGAGCAGTAAGGCTTCCAGAATACGAAGAAAAACCAGCCCAAGGCGGCAAGGACCAACGAGAGGACAGCTTGTGAACTCGGCGCCATGGGCTCCTGCAAGTCCTGAACCGCCATCAGCGTCAACAACACGACCGCTGCCCCCAACGAGGCCCGGATCACGCGGCTGCGTGCGGTGTGTCTGGTCCAGCGCACGCGGCGATGCAGTTTCCAGACATTATCAGCATCTTGCAACTGGTTGAGCCTGGGGACGGTCAGTCCGGGAGTCGGGACGCGAACAGTGGTGCCGCGATCATCCATTATCTGGAACGTCTTGAACAAGACTGCCACTCCAAATCTGTTGTCCTCTACCGCGTGGAGGAGGGCTGGGCGATAGAATCGTATCGTTCCTCTCTCACGCTGGAAAGGTATCGCTTATGCCCCTCACCGATTACGTTACCCTCGGCCGCTCCGGTCTTCGTGTCAGCCCGTTCTGTCTGGGCACCATGACCTTCGGCGACGACTGGGGCTGGGGGTCTTCGGTCGAGGATTCGCGGGCGATTATGGATGCGTATATCGACGCTGGGGGCAACTTTCTCGATACCGCAAACATCTATACCAACGGCCATTCCGAGACAATCATCGGCGACCATGTCGGCAAGGATGCTGCCCGGCGTGATCGGCTTGTCATCGCGACCAAGTTTCTCGGCAACATTTACCCGGGCGACCCTAACGGCGGCGGGTCGCACCGCAAGGCGATCGTCGCGGCGTGTGAGCAGTCGCTCCGACGACTCCAGACTGAGTACATCGACCTGTACTGGATGCACTTCTGGGACCACCTGACGCCGATCGAGGAGACCATGCGTGCGCTGGATGATCTCGTGACGTCGGGGAAGATTCGGTATGTCGGGTTTTCTGATACGCCGGCGTGGAAGTGTGCGCAGGCGTCGACGCTGGCGCAGTTCCGCGACTATGCGCCGGTAATCGCGTTACAGATCGAGCATTCGCTGGTGGAGCGGACGGTCGAGAACGAGTTGTTGCCGATGGCGCGGGAGCTGGGGATGGGGGTGACGCCGTGGTCGCCTCTGAAGGGGGGGGTGCTCTCGGGCAAGTACACGCGCGAGAACAAGGACACGATCGAGCCGGGGCGTGGGGAGTGGGTCAAGAACAACCTGACCGACCGGAATCTGGACATCCTCGACGTTCTGGTACGGATCGCGGAGGAGGTGGGTGCGTCGGTGGCACAGGTGGCGCTGGCGTGGGTGCAGGCGCGGGAGGGTGTTACGAGCACGATTATCGGGGCTCGGACGATGGAGCAACTCACGGACAATCTGGGGGCGCTGGAGGTTGAGCTGTCGGCCGGGCAGACCGCGGCGCTCGATGAGGTCAGTGAGGTGCCGGCGATCTTTCCGCAGAGCTTTCTGCCCTTTGCCCGGAGCATCGTTCGCGGCGGGACGACGATCAACGGCGAGGCGACCGAGCCTTGGCCGCTCGCGCCGCAGAGCGATGCCGAGCGGTGGTGAATCTGTTTCGGGGTGGGGTGTGGCGCGCCGTCGGGGCGTGGTGGCGGCTAGTCTTGGGGCATGGCTATCCCGCTTCAGCAGAAGATCCAGCGTGTCCAGTCCGCCCAGCGGATGGAGGCGGCCAACAACCACGAGGGCGCGATCAAGCTCTACCGCGAGATGATCGCGGAGGAGCCGACGGACTCGGGGCTGCATTATCATCTGGGGTTGGCGCTAACCGCGCGGCTTGAGTTTGCCGAGGCGCTGCAGGTTGTGCGGGCTGCGATCCGGCTCAAGGACACTGTTCCCGAGTTCTTTGCGCTCCAGGCGATCGTGTACCGGGGGTTGAATCGTCTCGACGATGCCTTTCGGGCTGCGGAGCGCGGGGTCGAGCTCGACCCGAAGAATATCTCGAACATGAAGATTCTCGGCGATATTTACCATGTGCGCGGGGATATTGAAGAGGGGCTCGCGCTCTTGCAGCCGTTGTTTGATGAGGGGTGCGACCATCCGCAGTTTCTTGTGGTGTTCGCCCAGTTGCTCAGTGCTGCGGATCGGCGTGAGGAGGCGCGTGACGCGCTCGAGCGTGCGGTCGCCAAGCCGGATATCGACAGCCAGTCCGCGGCTTGGGCGCACCTGCATCTTGGGAGTGTTGCCGAGAAGCTCAAGGACTATGAGACCGCGTGGGAGCATTTTACGATCGGGAACAAGCACCGCGGGACCATCTACCAACCGGCGTTGCACGACGCGGCGATCACCGACACGATGATGGTCTGGAGCCGGGACCGGTTCGATCGGCTGCCTCACGCGAAGGGAAAGAAGTCAGAGCAGCTTGTGTTTATTCTGGGCATGCCCCGTTCGGGCACGTCGCTGGTCGAGCAGATCATCGCGTCGCACCCCGATGTCTACGGCGGGGGTGAGCTGAACTTTGTCACGCGGACTGCCCGCGAGCTGTTGTTGCCGACGCTCAAACAGTCGACGGTTCTTGCGCGGGCGGAGGGGCTCACCCAGTCCACGATCGATCGGGCAGCTCAGAAGACGCAGAAGTTCATCACCACCCCGGCGCCGCGGGCGAAACGGTTTTCTGACAAGCTGCCACAGAACTTTTTGCATCTGGGGGTCATCCAGTTGCTGTTCCCGGGTGCCCGGGTGATTCAGTGTATTCGTGATCCTCGGGACATCTGTCTGTCGTGCTATACCCGGTTGTTTGGCGGCGCGAACAGCCAGCCGTTCTCGGGGAATCTCGACCACTTGGGGCACTACTTTCGTGCGCACGAGCGGATCATGGACCACTGGCACAAGACGCTCGATCTTCCCATTTTCAAGGCGTATTACGAGGAGGGTGTGCAGGACCTTGAGACCTATGCGCGGGGGCTGATCGACTTTCTCGGGCTTGAGTGGAACGACGCCTGCCTGCGTTTTTGGGAGACCAAACGCGACGTGCTTACGGCGAGTACCGATCAGGTCCGCCGTCCGATCTACACCACGTCGATCGGCCGCTGGAAGAACTTCACCGAGCACCTCGGGCCGTTGTTTGAGTCGCTCCAGCTCGGGCCGGATGATCCGTGGCCGCGCGAAGATGGCTGACGCTGGGCTCAGGCGCGCAGCGGGCGCATCCCGCGATCGGTGCGTTCGGTGTTGAGCTTTGCGAGTGCGGGGGGATGGTCGGCGAGCATTCGGACCATCTGTGTCTGGGTGCAGCCGAGCCGAACCGCCGCCCGTTTGGTGTCCCAGTTGCAGGCGGCGATGACGTCGAGGGCTTCGGCGATGAGTGTCGCGTGGTCGCGGTGCGTGGCGGAACAGACGATCCGTCCGCTCTTGCTGCAGCGCTGCGCCCAGAGTGCGGTTCGTGCTTCCCCAGCGGGGATACTCGTGCGGACCTCGACTGCGAGCGTATAACGCAGGCGTCCGACCGCGACCTTCTTGTTTGTCTCGGGGCTGCGTCGTTCGCCGGCGCGGGCGGTGATTCCGGTGGGTTTGTGGTGGAGGACGACTTCTGTGGCGACGCGGTTGCGGTGTTGTCCGCCGGGGCCGCTGGTTCTGCCGCGGACCAGTTCGCACTGGGTGAGCAGGGCGTCGTTGTCTTGCCCTGCGGGATGGGTGCTCTCCCGCCAGAGTGCGGGTGCAGCGGGGCGGTTGTGGGTGTTCGTCATTCCGTGTTCACCATTCCCGCGGGTTTGATCCGCTGTGCGAGTTCCCCGGGCGAGAGGTCGCGTATCTGTTGGATCATTGCACGCTTCTGGGAGGTGATCTAGCAGGCGGTGGTCGGCACGGGCGCGAGTGTCAGGTTTGCTGTTCGCCCCGCGCTGAGGAGTTGGTGCCCGAGCCCGGCGATCATCGCGGCGTTGTCGACGCATAGGGCGATCGGGGGCAGGACGAGAGGGAGGTTTCGCTCTGCGCAGAGCGCGGTGAGGCGGGCGCGGAGGAGCGAGTTGGCGGTGACGCCGCCGCCGGTCAGGACCGATCGGCAGGGCTCGCTTGCGAGTTCCTCGAACCGGTCCAGCGCTCGCCCGAGCTTGAGCAGTACCGCATCAACGGCTGCTTTCTGGAAGCAGGCGGCCAGGTCGCGGCGTTGGGTGTCGGTCAGGTCTTCGGTGCGTCGCTGGTAGCGCTGCGGCCCGTGGGTCCCTCGGCCGGGTGTGCCGCGGACGGCGTAGAGCAGCGCGGTCTTGAGGCCGGAGAAAGACATGTCGAGGGACTCGCGCGAGAGGCGGGCGATCGGGAGTTTGACTGCGCGGTCGTTCGCGCCCTCGCTGGCGGCGAGTCGGTCGACGTTTGGCCCGCCGGGTTGTTCGAGCCCGAGCATCGTCGCGGCTTTGTCGAACGCTTCGCCGAGGGCGTCGTCGATGGTTGCGCCGACACGGCGCAGCTCGATCGGTGAGCGCATCACATACAGCGAGGTGTGCCCGCCCGAGACGGCGAGCCCGAGGGCGGGGAACAGGTCGTGCGTATCGGTTGGGCGTGGGGGGGAAGCTGGGCTTTCTTGCGAGCTGTCGTCTTGCGCACGGTCATCGTCGTGCTCGAGCAGCCCCGCGTAGAGGTGGGCGTGGACGTGGTCGACGCCGATCAGCGGCAGGCCGAGCGACCAGGCAAGACCTTTGGCGGCCGAGACGCCGACGAGCAGCGAGCCGACCAACCCGGGGCGATGTCCGACGGCGATCGCGTCGAGTTGATCGAGGCGAACGCCGGCGTCACGCATGGCGCTGCGGACCACCGGCAGGATCGCTTCGACGTGCGCCCGGCTTGCGATCTCGGGCACGACCCCGGCGTACTCGGCGTGCAGTTCGTGCTGCGACGCGACGACGTTGGAGAGGACGCGGCAGGCGCGGGGCGTGCTGTCGGGGTTGCAGCGCACGACCGCAGCGGCGGTTTCGTCGCAGGAGGTTTCGATGCCGAGGATCAGCATCCCGTTCACGGCTTGGGCTCGAGCCCCGCGCCGACGAGCCAGCGTTCGAGTGATTCGTTGACGATCTCGAGTTCGGCGATGATGTTCCCTTCGGCGTCGCGGACCTCGACGGTGCCGCCGGAGACGTCGGTTTCGTCGGGCCAGAGGTCGGTCTGGAAGTCGGCGGCGGCGAGGTCGGTGCCGCCCTCGATCGCGCCGATGCGGCGTTGGAGGCGCTCGAGTTCGAGGATGAGCTGCTCGCGTCCCTCGGCGAGGCGTTTGAGCTCTGCTTGGGCGGCAAGTTCGGTGACCGGCTGGTCGCTTCCCGGGCGGAGCCACTCACCGGATTCGATCTTTGCAGCGATCGCGCGCATCGCGGCGGCGAGCTGGACGTCGCGGAGCTCGGTCTCGATCCAGCCCGGGTCGGCGAAGCGCGAGCCGGCGTGCAGGTTGTCGGCGTCGTCGCGGATGATGTCCTCGGCCTGGCGGGCGCGGACGACCTCGCGGGTTTCTTCCTGTGTCAGGGGCACGTAGAACCCGGGCGTGGGGTCGACGCCCCAGACCGCCGAGTCGTCGGTGCGCTGGATGCTTCGGCCACTGGGCAGGTAGTAGTTTCGATCGGTGACTTTCAAGATCGCGCCCGGGGCGCTGGGGATGGGGATGACGCTCTGGACACTTCCCTTGCCGACGCTTCGCTCGCCGAGGACGACGGCACGGTCGTGGTCGACCAGCGCGCCGGAGAACACCTCGCTGGCTGAGGCGCTGAACCGGTTGAGCAGGATGACGACCGGGAAGTCGGGGAGTGTTCCTTCGGTGGTTGCGCGGTCCACGTCCTCATCGCCGTCGCGGCTGCGGGTGGTGACGACGACGCCCTCGTCGATGAACATGTCCACCAGATCGACGGCTTCACGCAGCACGCCGCCGGGGTTCCAGCGGAGGTCAAAGATCAGGCCGTTGAGTTCGCCTTTGTCAGCGCCGACCGATTCGAGTGCCTCGCGGACTTCTGCGGCGCAGCCCGGGGTGAACTGGGTCAGCCAGATGTAGGCGATTTTGCGTTCTTCGTCGAGCATGAAGCGCCAGTCGTTCTCGCCGCGGCGTTCGATGCCTTTGACCTGTACCGTGTTGATGTGGTCGCGGACGATCTCGACGGGGAACCGTTCGCCGTCGCGTTCGACGGTGACGTTGACCGGGACTCCCGGCTCACCCATGAGCAGCTCGATGTTGTCGTCGATCGTCTTGCCGAGTGTGCTTTCGCCCTCGATCTCGACGATCTTGTCGCCGGCTTGGATTCCTGCGCGGATCGCGGGAGAGCCGTCGAGCGGTGTCACGATCGTGAGGTAGCCTTCCTCGATGTTGACGGCGGCACCGATCCCGACGTACTCGCCGATGAGCCGTTTCTCGAAGTCTTCGGACTCGGTGGGGGGGATGTAGATGGTGTAGTCGTCGCCCACGGCTGCGACCATGCCCTCGATCGCGGCGGTCTGCAAGACTTGAGGCTCGGCCGGTCGGTAGGCCCGGGTGTCGAGCAGGTGCTTGACCTCGACGAGCGGGTCGAAGAACCTGTAGTCGTCGCCGAGCTGGGCGATCCGCAGGGTGGATCCCAAAACCGCGACGCCGAGAATCCCAAGCAACGCCAGCTGCAACACCAGTTTCGATTTCTTCACGCGGCACGCTCCTCGTTGTCAGCAGAGAATCAGCAAGAGTGCGGACACCGGGAAGGGTTCCCGCTCGCGCCGATCACTCCTGTCTGGTATCGTACGGGCCAACGCTCGCCTCTGATCGCCCTATTCTGCGTTTACGCTCGGTCGGTGGTACTTTCGGCCCCGCGAGCCCCTAAACTCCCTCGATCCATGCCACCATCCAAAGAACGTACCACGATTGATGTCAAGGCCGAGCGGGCGGTGCTCGCGGCGGTCCGGCTGCCTGATTCCCGTTACGACCCCGCCGATCCGTTCGGCGAGCTGACTGCGCTGACCGAGCAGGCCGGGGCGCGGGTGGTCGGCGAGCTCGAGCAGCGCCTCGAGCGTCCGGTCTCGGGGACCTACATCGGGTCGGGCAAACTCCGCGAACTGGCTGAGCTTGCCGAGCGGCTTGATGCTTCGGTCATCATCTTCGACCACGACCTCTCGCCCCGGCAGATCTCGAACATCGAGAAGGTGACCAACCGCAAGGTGCTCGATCGGTCGGAGCTTATTCTCGACATCTTCGCGACCCGCGCGACGACGCACGCGGCGAAGATTCAGGTCGAGATCGCTCAGCTTGAGTACACCCTGCCGCGTCTGCGTGCGATGTGGGGGCACCTCGAACGGCTCGCGGGCGGTTCGGCGGGCGGCGTCGGCACGCGCGGCCCCGGCGAGCAGCAGCTCGAGATCGACCGCCGGCTCGTGCAGAAGCGCAAGCAGGTGCTTCAGGCCGAGCTGGCGACGATTCAGGCCCGCAAGCGGCGGGAGGTTCGTGCGCGCAAGAACGACCACTTCACCGTCGGCCTTGTCGGGTATACCAACGCGGGCAAGAGCACGCTCTTCAACGCGCTGACTGCGGGGGGGGCGTACGCCGATGACCGGCTGTTTGCGACGCTTATGACCCGCACCCGCGAGTGGGACCTGGGCGGCGGGTTGCGGGTGATGCTTTCTGATACTGTCGGGTTTGTCCGCGATTTGCCGCACCATCTGATCGCGTCGTTCCAGGCGACGCTCGAGGAGGTGACCCACGCCGACCTGTTGCTGGTGGTGGTTGATCTTGCCGACCCGGCGGCGGAGATGCACCTGGAGACGGTGCTCAAGACGCTCGACGAGGTGTTCGAGGAAGTCGCAAGAGTCGAGAAACGGCTGGGGGAGAATGAGCGTGCGGGTGGGGGTGCGTCGGATCCGCGTCGGGTTGTGCTGCTCAACAAGATCGATCGGCTGAAAGACAACGCTGAGCTTCTGGTCTGGCAGAGCAACCATCCCGAGGCGATCGCGATCTCGGCGTTGCCGGGCGAGGAGGAGGGGCTTTTGCTCGGGGGGGCGGCTCTTGCGGCGCTGGTCCGCGACGCGGTGCAGGGGCAGATCCGCGAGCTGGAGATCACGGTGCCGCTGGCCGATGCCAAGACGATCCACACGATCGAGAACCGCGCCGACGTGCTCGACCGCCGCTACCACGACGACGGCACCGTGACGCTCACCGCCCGCATCGGGCAGCGGCAGATCGACCAGCTCCGCTCGGCGGGTGCGAAGATGGAGATCGCGGGCGAGGCGACCGACACGCCGCCGAAGGGTTGGGGGCTCAGGAGATAGGCAGGGTTCGTCCCTGCGCGAGACGCACCGGGCGGGCACCCGGTGGCACCACGCACTGGGCTATCGCCCAGTGGCACCCGACCACTGGCGCGTTTGATTCAATCCTCTTCGGGCATCGTTACGCGGACAATGCGTCCGAGGTGCATGCGCATCAGGCTGAGTCGGAGCTCGCCTCCCGGGGCGATCGCGTTCTCGAAATCCTCGACTGTGTAGATCGGCTCGTCGTTGACCGCGACGATCAGCTCGAAGGGTTTGATGCCCGCGACCGCGCCGCGTTCGCCGGCTTCGACTTTCGAGATCACCACGCCCGGGTCGTCGGGATTGCGTTGCATGAAGCGTCGGGCTTCGTAGGTGAGGTCGCGGACGGTCAGCCCGAGCGGCTCGCTCTTGAACCGGGCGGCGGCGCTGAAGTGGGCGGGCCCTTCCTCGACGACGAACTCGGGTTCGAGCAGCTCGCCGTCGCGGACGACCTCGGCCCGGAAGGGCGTGCCGAAGCCGGCGTCGGTAAGGGCCCGGGTGAGCGCGGTCTCGGCGCTGCTCCAGGGCGGGGGGACGCGGTCGAAGTAGCTCGAGTCGATCTGTTCGAGCACCTCGAGGTATTGCGCGCCCCACCCCGTGTCGTAGGCGTTGACGTCGATATCGAGCGGGCGGGGTTGTCCTTCGATGTGGAGGCGGAGGAGGATGTCGCCGACTTCGAGCCCGGCTTTGGCCGCGGGCGATCCTGCGTAGACGTAGGTGACGATGCCGCCGGTGGTGCCGCCGCCGGTCTGGTCGGCGACGTTGTTGAAGCGGGCGAGGTCGGGGTCCATCGCCTGGAGCTGAACCCCGAGCCAGGCGAGGCGGTTTTCTTCTGATTCAGAGAGCGGGCGATTGTCGGGGTCGATCGCGTCGGGGCGTTCGAGGATCGCGACGAGATCGGCAGTGCCCATGACCGTCGGCTCGTAGTCGGAGCGCGAATACCCCTGCCAGTCCTGCTGGTTGGTCGCTTTTTTGCGGACCATGAGGGGGAGTGCGACCAGCTCGCCGGTGGTGGAGAAGAGGAAGCTCATCGGCCCCTCGTCGCCGGCGCCGGTTTCCATGCGCGCTGAGGCAACATCGCCGAAGCTGCCGAGGACTGTGCCCCGGAACCCGACCATCATCCGCGCCAGGCGCGCCTGCCAGGTGTAGCTGGTACGGTTTTCGCCGAGCACGCGGACCTGGGAGCGGATGAGCAGCTCGTCTTCGACGTCGAGCAATCCGTGCTCGGCGAGTGTTGCTGTGGTGTCGAGCGGTGATTCGAGCGTGACGAGGAGCGCGGCGTAGTCCCGCAGGCTGCCGGCAAACTCGGCGGGGAGGTGCTGCCCGTCGGCGGTGTGGACGATGGCGCTTTCGAGCCTCGCGGTGATTTTGGGTTTGAACTGGGCCAGGACGAGCACGCGCTGCCCGTCGAGCATGACCCCTGTGCCGTTCCACTCGGTGAACGCGGCACCGTCCTGACTCCATTGGTTCGCGCCGGTTTCCTTTCGCGGGCTACGAAACCGGAGCTCGACGCGCGGCAGTGTGGCGTCGGCGGTTGTGCCGACCCGTTCGATGAGGGTTTCGATTTTGTCGGCAGCGATCCAGTCCCACGCGGCGGGGGCGCTCTTCCACGAGCCGTCGGTTTCGAGCCCGCCGTCGAAGCACGCGCCGACCGCGGTGCCCTCGGCATTGACGATCACGCTCGGCCATGGGACGACGCGGTACTTGGGGCCGTTGAGGGAGACCATGGTCGAGCCGTCGACGCCGGTCGCCATGAGCCACCAGCGGCTGTTGCCCCGGCGGCCGTGGATCGCTTTGTACGGGCCTTCTGCATCGGGATCAAACTCGAGCGGGTCGGCGGTGGTCAGCGGCTCGTCGAGACGGAGGAGGACCGCGTTTTCGTGGAGGGCGTAGGCCTCGGGGCGGGCACCGATGAGCCGGTCGCCGTCGCGGATTTGGATTCGCTCGACAAAGCGGTTGTGGACAAGCGGATCGACCGTCAGGACCAGATCGGGGGCGATGACAAACCCGAGGCGTTGCGCGGGCCGTTCCTGGAGAATCAGCGACGCCCAGCCGCCGTCCATGTCTTCCTCGGCCGAGTTGTACGCCACCCCGGCGGCTTCGGGCTCGGGGGCTTCACTCCGGTCGTAGCGGAAGGTGTGCTCGACGATGACGACCGAGCGGGCGACGTGGTCGATCAGCACGGCGTCGTCGGGTTTGGGTTGATCGGTTTCTTGGGCGCGGGCGGTTGCTGTTCCGCACAGCAGTGTTGTGACCATCGCCATGAGCGCAGTCCATCGAGTCGTGTGTGTCATCGTGCGGTCCCTTCGTAAACCTGTTGGTCTTGCTTGCTGGTTGCGGTCGTTGGCTGAGGTCTTTCGTGTTTCAGCGCGGTCGTTTGTGTGCGGGTGCGCTGGCTATTCCTTCGAGTGGTCGCGTCGGTAGTCGAGCACGACCTGTCGCAAGAGCCCACGGCGCATGACGCTGAGCACAACTCTGTGCTTGGTCTCGACGTCGGCGACCAGGCGTTCGTGCAGGGCTTTGACCTCGTCGATGGTTTCGACCGTTTCGCCGTCGATTTTGAGGAGGATGTCGCCGCGTCCCATGCCGGCGCTGGCGGCGTTGCCCGGCCATTTGACGCCGTAGACGAAGACGCCTTCCTTGCGGTAGAAGTAGAGGTCGGGGTTCTCGAACTGGTTGATTGATTTGACGGTAAAGTCCCAGCGTTCAAGGGCGAGTTCTTTGCCTTCGACCTCGCCTTTTTCGCGGGGGACGAGTGTGAGCGTGACGCGGTCGGTGCCTCGGACGACCTCGATCTCGGTCGGCTCGCCCTTGGGGAGGAGGCCGAGGCGTTTGCGGATGTCGGGAAGGTCGTTGACGCGGGCGGCGTTGACGGTTTCGCCGCCGATTTTGACGATGCGGTCTCTTGCGAGAAATCCGGCGTCGCGTGCGGGGCTGTCGGGGTCGGTCTCGGCGACGATTACGCCGTCGTCGTAGGGGAAGTACATGTCCTTGTTGAAGTCGCTGAGGGCCTGGAGCTGGAGCCCGGTCCACGACCAGGTGACGCGGCCGGCGTCCATGAGCTGGGGCATGACGACGCGGATGGTTGTGGTGGGGATGCTGAACCCCAGGCCGTCGGCTGCGCCGGCGGCGCCCCGGGTGTTGATGCCGACGATCTCGCCGGCGGTGTTGACGAGCGGGCCTCCCGAGTTGCCCGGATTGATCGCGGCGTCGGTCTGGATCCAGAGGCTGTACTCGCTGACGCCGTCGAGGTAGCGGCGTGTGCTCGAGACGATCCCGATCGCGACGGATCGGTCCATGCCCCAGGGTGCGCCCATGGTCATGACGAAGTCTCCTTCGCGGAGGGCTTCGGAGTCACCCAGCGCGGCGGTGGGGAGGTCGCCGAAGTCGTCGTCGAGCTTGAGCTTGATGACAGCGAGGTCGGTGTCCTTGTCGGTGCCGAGAACTTCTGCTTCGGCGTGGCGGCCGTCGGAGAGGAGGCAGCGGACGCGCTGGGCTTTTTCGACGACGTGCCAGTTGGTGAGGACGTGTCCCTCGGCCGAGATAATCACGCCGCTGCCTGAGGATTCCATGAGTTCGCGTTTGCCGCTCTCGGTATTCTCGCTGATGACGCGGATGTAGACGACAGCGGGGAAAACCTTCTCTTTGGCGTCCTGAACGATCTGGCGGAAGTCGGGGTAGCTTGCGATGGCTTGGGGGGCGTCGCTTTGCTGGGCTGGGGTTGTTGTTGCCAGCACCGCACTGATCCCGATCACGATTGCCGAACACACTCGTTGCATTGCGCATCTCCTGAAGGCCGTTGACCGATTGGGTTCGGGCTCCCCGTGGTACCTGTTTGTCACCAGTCCGGTGCTGTTCTTGCGACTCTGATGAGTTTAGACCGACTCGCGTTCCGAGCCGGGCAGCGCCTGCATTCCTCTGGGCAGGACGGTGATCTCCGCGGTTGTGGGGAGTTCCTTGCCCGACTTCACGCCGGCGTCCTCGAACCGTCTGAGTGTCGGCACCACACGGGTCTCGATTGATGCGACAAACCTGTTGTAGCGTTCGACGCTCTGCCGGATGGAATCGCCGAGCTTTGCAGCGTGGTCGAACGCGATCGCGGCCCGCTCGTGCAGCTCTCGCCCGAGTTTGTAGAGTTCTTTGGCTTCCTCGGCGAGCCGTTGCTCGCCCCATCCCACCGCGACGGCACGGAGCAGCCCGATCAGGGTGCTCGGGCTTGCGAGGATCACGTTGCGCTGGGCGGCCTCGTCGAGCAACTCGGGTCGGCGGGAGAGGGCGGCATCAATAAAGTGATCGCCGGGGACAAACATGACGACGAACTCGGGGCTCCCCTCAAAGGCGCTCCAGTACTTTTTGTCCGCCAGTTTCTTTGCCTGCTCTGCGACGTGCCGAGCGAACCGGTCGAGGTGCTTCTCGCGTTCTGCATCGTCTGCGGCGTTGACCGCTTCGATATAGGCGTAGGTGTTGGTCTTGGCATCGATCGCGATCACCCGTTCGTTGGGCAGGCGCACCACCATGTCGGGTCGCAGCAGGTTGCCTTCGTCGTCGCGGACGCTCGTCTGCTCGGTGAAGTCGCAGTAGCTTGTCATCCCGGCGAGTTCGGCGACACGGCGGAGCTGGATCTCGCCGTACTGCCCGCGGATCTCGGGTCGGCTCAACGCCTTGGTCAGCCGTGCGGTTTCGTTTCGCAGTCCCGTGCTTGCGCCGGTGATCTGTTCCATGTGTTCGGTGAACCGGGCGAACTGTTCTCCTCGTGCTTTCTCGATGGATTCCAGCCGTTCGCGTGTCGCGGCGAGTGTCTCCCCGATCGGCTTGACCAGTTGCTCGACCGCGGTCTTGCGTTTTTCGAGTTCGGTGGCATCGTCTGCCTGCTGCCGATCCATCTGCTCCTTTGCTCTTTTCAAAAACTCACCCGTCGCTGCGCTCAACGACTTGGCGCTGAGGGCCTCGAAGGTCTTTGCCATCTGGGTGTCAAGCTCGGTGAGCTGCTTTTCGAGCGCCTGCCGTTCGCGCTGCAGCGACCGTTCCCGCTCGGCGAACTGTTCCCGCGTGGCGGTCTCCCGGGCAGCAAACTGCTTCTGCATTGCGTCGATGTCTTTGCAGAGCTTTGCTTCGGTCACCCGCGCCTCGGCCAGTTCTGTGGTGAGCGCTTCGGTCTGTTCCCGGAGTGCTACGGCGTCGCGCTGGGCTGCTTCTGCTGCGGCGATGGCTGCCTCGCGGGTCGCAGCCAGGTCGGATTCAGTCCGGCGGGCCTTCTCGATCGCTGCCGCTGCCTCGGCTGCTGCTTTGCCCTGCCCCCTCCAGAGCCACGCCCCCAGCCCACCCAGCAGGACCGTGGCGAGCCCGAACACGATTGCGAGTGTTGTTGCCATGCCCCAACTCTACCCGAACCAGACTGGTTTGCGAATGCGACTGCCAGGGATATCATTGGGCGTGACGATGCGATGTGGGTGGGCTGCTCGGCAGTGTGCCCCGGCGCTGACGCTGAGGGTTCCTGTCGATGGCGTCGGAGCCGGGCGAGAGGCTGCGGCCCGCCGGTGCGGTTTCACCTGCCACATTGACACTCTTTTCGCCTTTCTGCTGCTGCGCCCTGTCATCCCGCTCCCCTCTCGGCCACCGATACCACGCCAAACGGCCCATGGTCGCCCTCTGGGCTCTGTCTGGGCGTTTGCGGTCCCGGGCACGCGGGTTGCCGAGTCTTTGGCATGCTCAACGTGCGCTCCAACGCCGACGCCCCCGATCAGCCCCAGCCGGGCTCGGGGAGCGGTACGCCGTCGGGGGCACCGGGGCGTCTCAATCTGCTGCTCTCCTACGCCGGTTGGCGGGACGAATCGTGGGCCGATCGGCTGCCGCGGCTGCTCGAGCCGATGGGGATCGCGTCGCTCCGGGCCGAGACCGGGCGGGAGGCGTCGCAGGTGATCAGCCGGAACCCGATCCATATGGCGGTGGTCGATCTCGGCTTGCCGCTCGACGCCGCTGCCGACCCGGCGACCGCCGAGGAGGGCGGCCCGCGGCTGCTGGAGATTCTCCGTCGGCTGGACCAGCCGCCGCCGACGGTTGTGGTGAAGCGCGGGCGGAGTCATCGCGAGGATTGCCGGGAGATCAACGCGGCGTTGCGTTCGGGCGCGTTTGCGGTGATCGACCGCCCGCACTCGGCGTCGGACCTTGAGCGGCTGCTCGAGGTGCTACGGCGTTGTCTGACCCGCTACTACCAGGGCCGTTGGCCGGGAGGGGCCGTCTGACGAGTCACACGATTTGCAACTGAGATTTGCTATCTGATATTTCAGATTTTCTGTTTCTGTTCTCGGCCCGGGCGTTCTCGCTCTGGTCGCCGTCCAGAACTCGGTATCACCAGAACCCAAACTTACGTTTCAGAGGAGTCCACACCATGGCAACCGCCACCAAGTCGAAGAAGAAGTCCACCACCGCTGTCCGTCCGTTGCACGACAAGATCATCGTCCGTCGTGACGAAGCCGAGAGCCAGACCGAGTCGGGCATCTTCCTGCCCGAGTCCTCCAAGGACCGCCCCAAGACCGGCGTGATCGAAGCGGTCGGCGACGGCAAGCTCAACACCGACACCGGCGAACGCATCCCCCTCACCGTGACCCAGGGCGACCGCGTGATCTTCTCGAGCTATGCCGGGACCGAGATCAAACTCGACGGCGACGAGCTGCTCATTATGTCCGAGGACGAGATTCTCGCGATTATCGACTGATACAAAGGACCCAACATGGATATTGACACAATTACTCGCTTGATCGAGCAGTTTCGTGACCGGCCGCCAAACTGGCCAATCACCTTTTGTTTCGGGGGGCACTCCGTCACTATCAAAGAAATCCAGCGCTTCATTCCTTGCGACGGCGAGGACAAAGTGTGCGAAATGGGCGTCAAGACTCGGGAGGGGGAACCTCGCATGTACTTCTTCCAACCTGAAGCAGTCACTTGCATCTACGAAGTGGACGATGACCGGAGCTAGAGGGTGAACACCGACCAACTCCGACAAGTCCTCTCCGAACTCGACGGCAAGCGTGCCGCCGCCTTTCATTTCGCAAGTGCTCAGGAGTGTGTCGTTGCCAACGCGATGCTCCTGCCCGACGAGGCGGACCACATGGTCAAGGTCACCGACGGCCAGCACGTTTTTATTATCGACGCCGACAAGCTTGTCTGGATCAGGATCGGCTGAGAGCAAATAGCAAAGCTGCAAATAGCAAAGCAAGACAACGCAAGACATAACCTTACAACAGTCCATTTCACGCACAAACCCGGGTCTTATTTGCCATTTGCGATTTGACCCTTTGCCATTTTGGAGAACCCCATGGCCGCCAAAGACATCGCATTCCACGCTGACGCCCGCGAACGAATCCTTCGCGGCGTGCAGAAACTCGCCCACGCCGTCCGGGTCACGCTCGGCCCCTCGGGTCGCGTCGTCGTCCTCGAAAAATCCTTCGGCGCACCCACCGTCACCAAGGACGGCGTGACCGTCGCCAAGGAGATCGAGCTCGAGGACCCTTACGAGAACCTCGGCGCGCAGATGGTCAAGGAGGTCGCGTCCAAGGCCTCGCGTGACGCCGGCGACGGCACCACCACCGCCACCATCTACGCCGAGTCCATCTTTGCCGAGGGGCTTAAGAACATCACCGCTGGCGCCAACGCCAACGACATCAAGCGTGGCATCGACATGGCGGTTACCGCGATCGTCGAAGAGTTGCACAACATGTCCAAGAAGGTCTCCTCCTCGAAGGAGATCGCCCAGGTCGGCACGTGCAGCGCCAACCAGGACGAGCAGATCGGCAAGATCATCGCCGAGGCGATGGACAAGGTCGGCAAGGACGGCGTCATCACCGTCGAAGAGGGCCAAACCCTCGACACCGAGGTCGAGCTCGTCGAGGGCATGCAGTTTGACAAGGGCTACCTTTCGCCGCACTTTGTCACCGACACCACCACGATGGAGGTCGTCCTCGACAAGCCTTACATCCTGATCCACGAGAAGAAGATCTCGTCTGCGAAGGACCTGCTGCCTTTGCTTGGCAAGATCGCCGAGACGGGGGCGTCCATTCTTATCATTGCTGAGGATATTGATTCTGAGGCGCTCGCCACGCTGGTGGTCAACAAGATCCGCGGCGTGCTCAAGGTCGCGGCGGTCAAGGCGCCCGGCTTCGGCGACCGTCGCAAGGCGATGCTCGAAGACCTCGCGGTCCTCACCGGCGGCGAGGCGATCATGGACGAGCTGGGGATCGAGCTTGAGAAGGTCGAGCTCAACCAGCTCGGCCGCGCCAAGAAGGTGACGATTGATAAGGACAACACCACCATCGTCGAGGGTGCGGGCAAGACCTCGGACATCAAGGGGCGGATCGACCAGATCCGGCATCAGATCGAAGCGTCCACCAGCGACTACGACAGCGAGAAGCTCGAGGAACGGCTTGCCAAGCTCGCCGGCGGCGTGGCGCAGGTGAATGTCGGCGCGGCGACCGAGGTCGAGATGAAGGAGAAGAAGGCCCGCGTCGAGGACGCGCTGCACGCCTGCCGGGCTGCGGTCGAGGAGGGCATCCTCCCCGGCGGCGGCGTGGCGATCTTGCGCGCACGCAAGGCGCTCGACAAGCTCCGCAAGAAGGTCCACGGCGACACCCGCGTGGGCATCGACATCATCAGCCGTGCGGTGACCGCGCCGATCAAGCAGATCGCCAGCAACTGCGGCCTCGACGGCTCGGTGATCGCCAACAAGGTGGAAGAGTCCGACTCGATCCCCTTCGGCTTCAACGCGATGACCCACGAGTACGGCGACCTGGTCAAGATGGGCGTGATCGTGCCGACGAAGGTCGAGCGGGTCGCGCTGCAGAACGCGGCGAGTATCGCGGGCCTGCTGCTGACAACGGATGCGGCGATCGTCGAGAAGAAGGACAAGGCGACGAAGGCTGGGGTTGGGGCGGGGGATGATTTCGACTACTGATCAACACGGGGGCATCCCCATGGAGCCGGCCGTGCCATCTGCACGGCCGGCTCTTTTTGTGCTAGGATATAAAGCACCTTGTTTGCCTAAGGCCGGAGGTACCGATGCAACTCTCCAAGTTTGAACGTCTCGTTCTGGCGAATCAGCTCCGAATGCTCGAAACGATGTTTCCAGCTGAAGCAGAGTACTACGCCAACCATCGAACGGCTCTAGAGGAGGGATATGTTCTACACTATGAGTGGCTTTTCGAACATATCGACGAAGAACTTCCTAAGGACGATTGCCAGTTTGTGATTGAAGTGCTCAACATGCATCGTTCCATGCACTTTGCTTTTAAGGATATCAGTGAAACTTCTTTGTCACTTACCGACGTGCGATTCAAGGGATTCGATGGCAATGAAGAAACTCGTCACTTTGCATATGCTCGCTACTTCATCGAGGACTTGGGGCGCTTCCAGGAATTGGCGGAGCAACAACCTCACGCCGATTTCAATAGTCACCGTCCGATGACGGGCACCTACAGGCGTATGCTCAAGGCGTGGCATGAAAGCGAAGACCGCTTCGAGCTCGATGCAGCCGATGTGCAGCGCATACTGAATGCGAGGAACGGTCAATAATGTCGGACACAGTCACCATTATTGGGTCGATCGCTTCAGTGATCGGAGCGGTAATCGCATTGGTGGCGGCTGCTCGTGCCCGGAGCGCCAGAGATGCCGCTGAAATCGCCAAGAACGAGGCAAAGTCTCTGCAGCAGGTTATCCACGGAGAGCGTCTGCATTCGGAGGTGCGATTGGCACGCAATACATTTGCGAAGTATGGCCCTGCAGCATCCAGCACCCAACTTGATGGGTCAGATTGCACGGCGGATGCGGATCGGGCCCAGCGTCATCTGCTATCCATCAAAGATTTACTACCACATGCGGCGCAGAAATCACCCGTCGTGGAACAAATCCTTGGGCGAATCCCGGACCACATTTCAATGCTCACTAGCGCCAAGAGAAAGGATGAGACAAAGAAAGCGGGAAACGAACTCTATAAGGATTTCGATGAACTGCTGGAACAGCTCAGACCCTCGGCGGGTGGCCCGATTGCATGAGTCCCATTTGGCTTCTCCCGGGACGCCATCACTCGCAGCCTCTTTCTCTCTGTGCTCTTCCCACTCTCCCCCGCGCAGTGATGCCGGTGGTGGGGTGTGGGGGACGGGTCAGGCATCACTGCGCGGGGAGAGAGCGGGGAGGGGGGCGGGGTGGCACCAATGTCCCCACGCGTGCCACCGAGGTGCGGTTGCTCTGAGCTGCTCCTCGGTGTTCCCTGCCGTTGCTGCCGCGTGACGCACCGAGATCGCAGAGCCGATCTCGGTGGCACGGTGAACGGTCTCGGGGCCACGGCTGCGGCGGGTGGCCCGACTGTGTGGGTCTGTTGGGTCACTCTCCGGGGAAGCATCACTGCGCGGCGAGAGAGTGGGGAGGGGGGGAAGGGGAAGAGGCCGCGAGTGATGGCACCCGACAATCCGGGGGTGGGGCGGGGTGGCACCGATGTCCCCCCCCGTGCCACCGAGGTGCGGTTGCTCTGAGCCGCTCCTCGGTGTTCGTTGCCGTACCCGCCGCGCGATGCACCGAGATTGCAGAGCCGATCTCGGTGGCACGGTGAACGGTTTCGGGGCCACGACTGCGGTGGGTGGCCCGATCGCGTGAGACCCGTTCGGTCGCTCCCCGGGGAGGCATCACTGCGCGGCGAGAGAGGGGGGGAGGGGGGGAAGGGGGAGAGGCCGCGAGTGATGGCACCCGGCGGTTTGGCTGGCATGATCCGAGTCGTGAGGTCTTAGAGGGTGTCCAAGGGGAGCTGTTGTCCGCACGCCGCTGACTGACCGCGCCTGGCCCCGAATCTCACTGGCAGGGTGGCCCGATGCCGCGGCTCGGCATGGCCTCGGCACCCGTAGCCTGCTAGTCCTCGGGTGTATCTGGCCAGACGCCAATTACGTTACCCGCACCCTGAAATGCGATAAGCCGGCCTCCGATCTCTTTCCCCGGAAGGGCAATAAGCAACGCAGCACCGTTTGGCTCAAAGGTGCCGAATGCACCCAATCCCTCCTCGGTCGAGGTCAGGGTAACGAGTTCGTTGCCGTCGTCGTCATAGACAGCGAGAGCACCCGTGCCAGTCTCGTTAAGTCCAAGTTCAATCAGTGCGTGTCCCACCCGTATGTCCTGATCTTCTTTGTCGAAACGCCTGGTTCCGTGGAAGAATGTTCCCAGCCGCACCATCTCGCGTGCGTCCTCTGTGTAGACCGATATGTTGCCGTTGCCCTGCGCATTGTTGGAAATCCAAACGAGACGATTCCCGTCAGATTTAAAAGTTGTGAGCGTTCCTGCTACTTCCGTTGCCCCGTCCTGCCGCGTCGAGGAAAGTTCGACGAGTACTGCACCGGTATCGTCCACGACCTCGATACTCTTGGCCTGTATGACATCCGGCACCTTATTTGCCTGGTTCATCCCCAGCCCGACACCAACAGCACCGATGGCAATACCCCCCAGCAGTATCAGCCGCAGGCGGCGGTTCGACCTCTCGAGCTTGGCGACACGGTCCTCGATGGTTGTGATCATGGTCGGCTCCCTATGGGTTCGAGTTGACCACCAGTATAACAGATCGGATGGCCCGAATATGTGTGCCACGACTCGGGCGGGTTGCACCGATGTCCCCCCCCGAGCCACCGAGGTGCGGTTGCTCTGAGCCGCTCCTCGGTGTTCCCTGCCGTTGCTGCTGCGCGACGCACCGAGATCGCAGAGCCGATCTCGGTGGCACGGTGAACGGTCTCGGGGCC
>CAYMZJ010000033.1:0-33853 GCA_964394895.1 uncultured Phycisphaeraceae bacterium
CCCCCCCCCCCCCCCCCCCCCCCCCCCCCCCCCCCCCCCCCCCCCCCCGCCCCCTTTTTTTTTTAATGATACGGCGACCACCGAGATCTACACCGGCAACGTGCCGAGCCAGAAGACCAGCATCGTCAACGCCCCGAACCCGGCGCTGCCCGTCCCGGCGGCGGCGGCGACAAAGGCGTACAGCCAGCCGCACGGCAGCAGGGTCGTCATCAGCCCGATCACCAGCGCCCGCCGCACCGGAGGCAACGTCATCGCCGCCCGCTGCGCCCCGCGCAGCGCCGACGCCAGCACCCGCGGCGGCCGAGCCGGGGCGATCCGCACACCCATCGCCCGCAACAAGTGCGAGCCGCCAAAGACAATCAACGTCGCCCCCGCCAGCATCGCCGCGACCCGCGAGACCCCGACCATCGAGCCCGCCAGGTCCAACGCCCCGCCGATCGCGCCCGCAATCGCGCCGAGCACGCTGTAGGTCACGAGCCGGCCGAGGTTGTACGCCGCGTGCAGCCGGGCCCGCTTGCGGGCCGCGTCGGGGTCGTCAATACCGACCGCAAACGCCACAAACGCGCCGCACATCCCCGCGCAATGCAGGCTGCCAAGCAGGCTCGCCACGAACACACTGGTGATCAACGGCCACACCGTTCAGCCTCCGACCCGCCCGGTCTCGAGCGTCTGTTCATAGGTAAACGCCCGGCCCGCTGACGCAACACTCATCTGGAACTGCCACAGCCCGCTACGGTTCAGCAGCGCCGGCGCGGCGTACACGCCGGGCTCCTTCGTCTCGTGAAACCCGAGCGCTTGGACGTTTTTGGCTGCCGCATAATGAAAGTACGTCGCTTCTATCGTCGCACCAACCAGCGGCTCACCCGACCCGTCGGTCAGCCGCACGATCATCGCGGGCTCTTCGCTCTCAGGGATCGCGCCCAGCTCGACGTCAACCTGCCACCCCAGCTCGGCATTCGTGCGTTGCTGCTCGACGTGCTCATCCCACCGCAGCGCCTTCTCGTGGTAGTTCGCCTCGACCGCGAACGACGGATCGCTCACCGCTGCAATCACCGTGATCGTGATCAGCGTTGCGCTCATCCCGAGCAGCCCGATCACGAACCCCGGCCACACCACATGCGCAGGAATCTTTCTCATCAGTCGTCTCCCTCCGGCTCGCCGGTTGTGCCGGTGTTGTCGGTCTTGTGTTCGCTGTCGTCGGCCCTATCGTCGGCGCTGTCACCAGCCGCCTCACCGAGCCACGCCGGCCCGATCAGGCTGTAACTCACGTTGTGTCCAAACCCGTCGGAGCCCTCGACACGCACCGTCACGGTCCGCTGCCCGCGCGGGCCGTACTCCTCGGGCGGCACGAGCACGACAACCTCGGCCGACCCCAGCTTGTGCGGCTCGACCACCAGCCCGTTGTCGATCCCCCGGATAATCGCCCCGGGCAACTCAACCAGCCTGAACGTGTAGGTTACCTCGGCGTCCGTTCGGTTGCGCACCCGGATCTTCACCCGGCTGCCGATGTGCGACGTCTCGCCCTCATCCACGCGGAAGTACGGCATCCCCCCCGCCGCCCGGATAAACGTCACGTCCGCACCGTCCTTGGACGCCACCACCATCACAAACGCACCCACCAACAGCATCAGGATCAGCGGGTACACGATCACCCGAGGCCGCAGCAGCCGCGTCTTCTCCCCCTCGATCGCGGATTGCGAACTGTAGCGGATCAACCCGCGCGGCCGCCCGATCTTGTCCATCACCTCGTCGCACGCATCAATGCACTGTGTGCAATGGACGCACTCCATCTGCAACCCATTGCGGATATCAATCCCCGTCGGGCACGTCGTCACGCACTTGTGGCAATCAATGCAGTCGCCCGGAGTCGCTTCGGCGGGCTCGGGCATCTGCCCCTCGAGCACCTTCAACGAGACATCGCCCTTTGCCTTGCGACGTTTGTGCCCGCGGGGCTCACCCCGCACCGGATCATAACTTACGATCAGCGAGTTGCGATCGAGCAACACCGACTGCAGCCGGCCGTAAGGGCACGCCACCAGGCACGTCTGCTCCCTGAAAAAGCAGAAGTCAAACATCATCGCCCCGGTCACCCCCGCCATCACCAGGAACGAAACGGGATGGGCGAAGGGCGACCGCGTGATCCACTCCCGCAGCTGTTCCACACCCACGAAGTACGCCAGGAACGTGTGCGCCAGGAACATGCTCACCAGCAGGAACGCCGCGTACTTTGCGGGCTTGCGCCACGCGCCGGTCTTGTGTTTCTTGCCCGGCACACCCTCGAACAGCCGTTCGATCGGCCGGTAGAGAAACTCCATGTACACCGTCTGCGGGCACGCCCACCCGCACCACACCCGCCCGAACAACGCGGTCAGCAGAAAGATCGTAACGAAGACACTCACCGCCAGGAGCGCCAGGAGCACCGTGTCGGTCGGATAGAACACCGACCCAAACAGCGAAAACTCCCGCGCGGTGATATCGAGCTGGATCAACGGCCGCCCGTTGAGTCGCAGGTAAGGGATCAGGCTGAACGCCGCGATCAATCCGTACGCCACCACCCGCCGCCGCTTCCAGAACCGCCCCCGTGAAGGTTTGGGCCTGAGCCACTTGCGCGATCCGTCGGCGTTGAGCGTCGACAGCAAGCTCGAACTGGACACGCCCGTGCTCATCCGTGAGTCGCTCCTTCTCCCTTGGACGCACCGCCGGACAGATCAGTCATCGCCATCGGCCGCAACCGTGGGCCACTCTGGCATCGGTTCGCCCTCAGGCGGCAGCCCGTCCGGCGTGTTCGTGCCGCGTAGCGAGATCACATACGCCGCCGCCAGGATCGTGTCGTCCTTGCCCATCTGCGCCTCAAACCCCAGCATCGCCGTCCCGGTCACCCCTTGCGAGATGGTGTGAAAGACGTCCTCGGGCGTGCGGACGTTCTTGCCGTAGTCATCGGTCAGGTTGAGCCCGAGCCCGATCACCCCGCCGGCGTCGGGCCCGTGGCAGGCAATGCAGCCCTTGCTGGCAAAGATCGACTTGCCCTTGCCCACCGCGAGCTCGCTGGTTGAGAGCAGCATGAGTGAAGGCCCGTCGGAGTTGAGCTCGCCGAGCAGCGCGAACGACTCGGCCGCGGCCCGCGCTTCCGCCCTGGCGTGCTGAGCTTCCGGCGTCAGACTCTCCCGCCACGAACTCAGGTGGAACACCGCCATGTACACCACCGAGAAAAGAATCGTCCCGATGAAAATCGCGTGCCACCAGCCCGGCGTCGGGTTGTCGTACTCGCGGATCCCGTCGTAGTCATGCCCCATCAGCTTGCCCGGGCCGGGGGTGCCGTTGTTCTGGTCTTGCGTGCTCATGCGCGGGCACTCCCTTCATCGTGTGCGTCGGTGGTCGGTGCCTTGGTGTCGTCGTCCAGAGGCAAGTTTGCCAGATGCCGGACCTGGTTCCGAGGCGTACGCAACGCACGCACCGTCACCGCGATAAACACCACAAAGAAGACGACCAGCCCGACCTTGGGATAGATCGACAGGTCGTTCACCGTCAGAGCCAGCAGCGTCATGACCCACCTCCGTCACGGGTCAGGTCGGTCCCGAGCCGTTGCATGTACGAGATAATCGCGATCACGTTCCGCCGCGAGAGCGCTTCGATCGCTTCCTCACGGTCGGCCGGCATGCCCCCGTGGACCACGTCCCAGATATCGACACGGATCTCGGCAAAGCCGCCGGCTTCGTCGATGATCGCCGCCGCGACCTCGCGGGCCTGCGCCCGCGCCATCTCCGGCGCCGAGTTGATCGCCTCGCCATAAGGCACACCCAACATCGCCATCGCGTCCACCCGGGCCTGGATCTCCTCGAACCGGATATCGCGCCTGAAGAACACCGAGTACGCCGGCATGATCGACTGCCCGATCACCGAACGCGGATCAAAGAAGTGGTTCAGGTGCCAGGAGCCGCTCGGCCTGAACAAACCCTCACGCGCCAGGTCAGGACCGATACGCCGGCTGCCCCACTGGAACGGGTGGTTGTACACCGACTCGCCCGGCTTGCTGTATTCCCCGTACCGCTCGGTCTCGGCAAAGATCGGACGGATCATCTGCGAGTGGCAGTTGTAACAGCCCTCCGCAACATAAATATCCCGCCCGGCAAGCTCGAGAGGTGTGTAGGGCTGCACGCTCGCGATCGAAGGCACGTTGCTGCGGATCACAAACAAAGGCACGATCTCGAACAACGACGCCACCACCACCGCCACGATCACCCAGCCTGTAAACCGGATCGGCAAACGCTCCCACTTTCGGTGCCACTTGCCTTGCACAAACTTGTCCATCGCGCGCCCGGCCCACACCACACCGTGCAGCCGTTCCTCGCCGCGTTCGCCCGCGTCATCGCGGTACTCCTTCCGCAACGCCGGCGCCCGCTGCACGGGCTCGTCGTACTTTGTCGGACGATTCTTCCACGTCCGCCAGATCGTATAAATCCCGATCACCACGCCCGCCAGATACAGCGTCCCCCCGATCGCCCGCGCCCAGTAGAACGGCATGAGCTTGGTCACCGTCTCCACAAAGTCCGGGAACGCCAGGCGACCCGTCTCGTCAAACGCACGCCACATCAGCCCCTGCGTGATCCCCGCGACGTAGATCGGGATGATGTACAGCAACATCCCGACCGTCCCGATCCAGAAGTGGGCCGCGACCAGCTTTTTGCTGAACAGCTCGGTCTGGAACAGCCGCGGCGCCAGCCAGTAGATCATCCCGAAGATCATGAACCCGTTCCACCCCAACGTCCCCGAGTGCACGTGGGCGATCGTCCAGTCGGTGTAGTGGCTCAGCGCGTTGACCGTCTTGATGCTGAGCATCGGGCCCTCGAACGTCGCCATGCCGTAGAACGTCACCCCGATCACGAAGAACTTGAGCACCGGGTCCGACGCGACCTTGTGCCACGCGCCGCGGAGGGTGAGCAGCCCGTTGATCATCCCGCCCCAACTGGGCATCCACAGCATGATCGAGAACACCATCGCGATCGAACTGGCCCACACCGGCAACGCCGTGTAGTGCAGGTGGTGAGGGCCCGCCCAGATATAAATAAACACCAGCGACCAGAAGTGGATAATCGAGAGTTTGTACGAAAACACCGGGCGGTCGGCAGCCTTGGGCAGGAAGTAGTACATCATCCCCAGGAACGGTGTCGTCAGGAAGAACGCCACCGCGTTGTGCCCGTACCACCACTGCATGAACGCATCCTGCACCCCCGCGTAGATCGGGTAGCTCTTCATCATCAGCTCGGCCGAGGGCATCTCGCCGGTCTTGAAGAGGTGCACCAGCCCAGCCGGGACCCACAGGTTGTTGAAGATGTGCAGGATCGTCACCGTGACGATGGTCGCGATATAGAACCACAGCGCGACGTACATGTGCCGCTCACGACGCTTGACAAGCGTCATGAAGAAGTTCACCCCGAAGAACCCCGCCCACACCACCGCGATCGCCAGGTCGATCGGCCACTCGAGCTCGGCGTACTCCTTGCCCTGGGTGATGCCCAGGGGAAGTGTGATCACCGCAGACACAATGATCAGCTGCCAGCCCCAGAAGTGCAGGTTGCCGAGCAGGTCGCTCCACATCCGCGCCTTGCACAGCCGTTGCGTCGAGTAGTACACCGCCGTGAATATCGCGTTGCCCGAAAACGCAAAGATCACCGCGTTGGTGTGCAGCGGCCGGAGCCGCCCGAATGAGAGCCACTCATGCTCGTAGAGCAGCCGCAGCGCCGCGGTCAGCCCGTTCGGGCCGCTGAAGACCGAGGCCTCCAACCACTGCACCGCGATCGGGAGCACCATCTGGAAGGCCACAATCAGCCCGACCAGCATCCCAACAAACCCCCAGAGCAGGGTGGCAGCCAAGAATTTTCTCACAATCGCGTCGTTGTAGACAAACTCTTCCATCGGCCCAACATCCGCGGTGACCGGTTGCTCGCTCATTCTCGAACACCCCTTTCAAGCTCTCAAGAGCTGGAGCCGCGCTGCGGCCCGTGTGCAAATCCGTCGAGTTCTGTATCTTGATGTCCTGTTTTGACATCGACCTTGAGGATATCCTTATCCAGAGATATACTTGTGTCAACAGCCGGCCTTGAGTTCCTCGCCACATATCACAGGATTTGCCCCGTCAATGCTTTCTCGGACCACCGAATACGCCCTGCGTGCCGCGATCTACCTTGCCAAGTCCGGCAGCGAGAATACCACCGCCCAACGAATCGCCGAAGCGACCAAAGTGCCCGAAGGCTACATGTCCAAAGTCCTCAACACCCTTGCCCGAGCCGGGATCGTCAACTCCCAACGCGGCCCATCGGGCGGCTTCACCCTCACGGTCCCGCCCGCCGAACTCACCATGCTGCGGGTGGTCGAATCGGTCGAACCACTCCCCCGCATCAAAAAATGCCCGCTCGACCTTGAAGAACACTCCGGCGAACTCTGCCCGCTGCACCGCGTCCTCGCCGAACTCGCCAACGGGGTCGAAGCCAAGCTCGCCAGCACAACCATCGCACAGCTCCTCGACACACCCGTTGTCCCACTTGGGAAGAACCCCGCGTGCGAGTTCCCGGTGCTCTACACGAAAATCAACAAGCCCACCGACGCTGCTCCATCCAAACAGACGCCCGGCAGCAACAAAGACCCGGCCTGAACCTACGCCAGCGCAGCCCGCCCGCGCTCGATCTTTCCGCCCGCGTTCTCCCACGCCACAAACCCCCCTTCGAGATTGGTCACGTCGTACCCCTTCCTGCGCAGGTACGCCGCGGCCGCCGCCGAGCGGACCCCGCTCCGGCAATGCACCATGATCGGCTTGCCCTCGGGCAGCTCTTCCACCCGGGGCGCGAGCCTCGTGTGCGCGATGTTGCGCGCGCCCGCGATCGAGCCGGCTGCGTGCTCGTGATCGGCGCGCACGTCGAGCACATGATGCTCGCCCACGCGCTGCTTGAACTCCTCGGCGGTCATCTCGGGCACCGTCTCCAGCGACCCGACCGCCACGACATCCGCCGGCTGCGCCCAGCCGATCACCCGATCGAGCCCGATCCGCACAAGCACCCGGGTCAGCTCATCTACCAGATGCTCCTCACAAACCAGCACGATCTCCTCGCTCGGCTCGATGTAGCTGCCGGTCACCATCGGAAACTGCACGTTCGTCGGCGACCACAACGATCCGGGCAGGTGCCCATCCCTGAACGCTCCCCAGGGACGGGTGTCCACAATCGCGACCCGCTGCCCGTCGAGCGCCGAGAGGTCATCGGTTGAGAGCCGACGCGGCGCGGGCACCTTGCCGAGCAGAGGCACCCCGTCGCGGTTCTGCTGTTTCATGCGCGCAAAGTAGAGCGGCGGGGCGGGCTGATCGCTCAAAATAAACTCGACAAACCGCTTCTCATCGCCCGCGTGGGCGAGTGAGGCGTTGAACCGTTTCTCGTACCCGACGGTGCTCGTGGGGACCGCCCCGAGCGCCTTGCCGCAGGCGCTGCCCGCGCCGTGCGCCGGCCAAATCTGCAAAAAATCGGGCAGCTCGAGAAACTTCTCCGCGCTCTTATTGAGCTGCCTGGCAAACCCCTCTTTGACACCGACCATCCCGGCTGCGGATTCGAGCAGGTCGGGCCTGCCCAGATCACCGACAAAGACAAAGTCACCCGTTGCGATCCCGATCGGTTCGGTCGCGCCGCTGCCCAGGTCGGTCACGACAAACATGACGTGCTCGGGCGTGTGCCCCGGGGTGTGGACGGCGCGGAACTCGATATTCCCGACGCGGAAGGTGTCGCCGTCAGAGAGCAGCGTGGCGTCGTAGCTCCCGCCGCCCTGCTTGCTGTCGATCCAGCCGTAGCTCCAGTCCGGGCCGCCCTCGCCGGGCAGATAGACCCGGCACCCGGTCTGCTCAGCCAACTCACGCGATCCCGAGAGAAAGTCGGCATGAATGTGCGTCTCGGCGGCCGCGGTAATCCGCAGCCCGTTGTCCGCTGCAATCTTGATATACCGGTCCACGTCGCGTTCGGGGTCGATGACGATCGCTTCGCCCGTTTTCTGACACCCGATCAGGTACGCCGCCTGCGCGAGCCGATCGTCGTAGAGCATTCGGAGCAACATGGTGGGCCTCCTTGCGGGGATTCCTGCCTTGGTGATGTGCAACCGTTTCGCACAATCCTATGAGGGGGTCAACCCGCGTTTCTTTCCGGGATTCTACGCAGATATGCACTTTGTGGTACGATCGGGTCCAACCGCCCCACGGACGGGCAACGTGTGCACGCTATGACCAGACGAACGGACTCGATGACCACAACCCGCTGGACCCGCGACCCCGCGCCGCTCTTGCTGCGCTCGGGCACAACCCGCTTCCGCGACCCGGACGCGATCGAACCCGCGCCGCCCTCGGCCGCGATCATCGACGCGGCGCTCGAATCACGGCAACGCGCCGACACCCCGGACCACGCCGACGCGGGGCTCGCGCCCGAGTTTGCCAGAGACGACGACGGCCGATGGCTCACTCGGCTGCGCTGCCCGACGGGCACGTCCTTCTACGGCACCGGAGAGGTCGCCGGCCCGCTCCACCGCAACAACCAAACGGTCACCCTCTGGAACACCGACTCGTTCGGGTACACCATCGAGACGCCCTCGCTCTATCAGGCGCACCCCTGGGTGCTCGGCCTGCGCGAGGACGGCTCGGCGTTCGGCATCCTTGTCGACACCACCTTCCGCTGCGAGATTACACTCGATGGTGACACGGTTCTCGTGGCCTCGAACGGGATCGCCCCGGCGGTCTACATCCTCGACGGCCCCTCGCCCCAGGCCGTCCTCGAAGAGCTCGCAGCGTTGATCGGGACCACCCCGCTGCCCCCGCTCTGGGCGCTGGGGTTTCATCAGTGTCGGTATTCCTACGAAGCCGAGCACGAGGTGCTGGGGATCGCCGAGGAGTTCCGCCAGCGCTGGCTCCCCTGCGACACGATCTGGCTGGACATCGACTACATGGCCGACTTCCGCCCGTTCACCATCGACGAGCACCGGTTTCCCGATGCTGAGAAAATGATCCTCCACCTGCGCACCAAAGGCTTCCGCACCGCGTGGATTCTCGACCCCGGCATCAAGGTCGATGAGCACGACACCACCTTTGCCAGCGGTGAAGCGCAAAACGCCTTCATCAAACAGCCCGACGGCTCGCTCTTCATCGGCGAGGTCTGGCCCGGTCTCAGCGCCTGGCCGGACTACACCAACGCCGACGTGCGCCGCTGGTGGGGCGACCAGACCGCACGCTTCATCCGCAACGGCGCCGACGGCGTGTGGAACGACATGAACGAGCCCTCCGTCTTTGACGGTCCCGGGCGCACCATCCCCACCGACTGTCTGCACGAGGCCGACGCCAAGCTCGGGGGGCCGGACGACCACGCCCGCTACCACAACATCTATGGCATGCAGATGGCGCGGGCGTCCTTCGAGGGGATGCTCCGCGAACGCCCCGACCGCCGCCCGTTCGTCCTGAGTCGAAGCAACTTCCTCGGCGGGCACCGCTACGCCTGCTGTTGGACAGGCGACAGCGCGAGCACGTGGGAGCACCTGTCGTGGACGATCCCGATGATGCTCAATCTCGGGCTGA
Organism: uncultured Phycisphaeraceae bacterium; assembly: GCA_964394895.1. Classification (GTDB taxonomy): domain Bacteria; phylum Planctomycetota; class Phycisphaerae; order Phycisphaerales; family UBA1924; genus PNC22. Next base: position 9,590 of record CAYMZJ010000033.1, read on the forward strand.
GCGGGCAGGTGTTTGCCGGGTGCGACATCGGCGGCTTTGCCGACAACGCCGATGACGTGCTGTTTGCCCGGTGGATGGGCATCGGGTGTCTGCTGCCGTTTGCGCGCGCACACTCGGACAAGAACACCAACCGCCACGAGCCTTGGTCGTTCGGCCCGGCGTGCGAACACGCCTGCCGCGTCGCGCTCGAGCGGCGCTATCGACTGCTTCCTTATCTCTACACGTTGTTCGAGCACGCCGAGCGGACGGGCATGCCCCCCATGCGGCCGCTCTTCTTTGCCGATCCGGCCGACGAATCGCTCCGTAACGCCGAAGACTCGTTCCTGCTCGGTTCGGACGTCCTGGTGCGCGCCAGCGTCACCCCCGAGGGCGGTTGCACTGCCCCGATGCCCGCGGGAATCTGGCGAAGGTTCGAGCCCACCGAAACCAGCGACGCCCACCTGCCCGAGCTCTACCTCCGCGGCGGGGCGATCCTGCCGATGGGGCCGATCATGCAGCACACCGGCCAGCGCCCGCTCGACCCGATCACGCTGGTGGTCAGCCTCGATGCCCAAGGCGAAGCCCGGGGCGAGCTGTTCGAGGACGCCGGCGACGGGTTCGGGTATCGGGAGGGGGACTGCCTCCGCACGGTCTACGCTGCCCGGCGGGTGGACAACCACGTCCGCGTGTGGATCGAGCACAGCGAAGGCGACCGCCCCCGCCCGTTGCGGGCTGCGGAAATCGTCGTCCTGCTCGACGATGGCGGGCTCGCCCGCGCCACCGGCGTGGGTGGAGACATGATCTGCCTTCGCGTCGCGCCCTCGGCAATCGAGCCGATCGATCCGGAAAATCCGGTCGACCGAGGGGCATAGGGTGGTCGCAGAAACTGCCTCTGGTGTGCCACGGCCATCTTGGCCGTGCCGACACGCCGGATACCCGCACGCACGGCTCACAGAGCCGTGGCACACAGAACAACAGAGCCGCCAGTGATCTCGCCTGCGCCACCACCCGCCACCACCCCCCGCGTACACTGGCAGCATGAGCTACACCGCACTCGCGCGAAGGTACCGGTCGAGGTCGTTTGACGATGTCGTCGGCCAGGAACCCATCGCCCGCACACTCCGCAACGCCATCGACACCGGGCGGGTCGCCCATGCCTACCTCTTCAGCGGCACGCGAGGGGTCGGCAAGACCTCGATGGCCCGCATCTTTGCCGCGGCGATCAACACAACCAAAGAGGGCGACATGCCCGAAGAGGTCGCCGCCGCGATCCGCACCGGGCGCGATCAGGACGTCATCGAGATCGACGCCGCGAGCAACCGAGGCGTGGACGATGCACGAGACCTGATCGCCAACTGCGTCTACCGCCCGATGCGCGGCCCCTACAAGGTCTACATCATCGACGAGGTCCACATGCTCACGCGGGAGGCTTCCAACGCGCTGCTCAAGACGATGGAAGAGCCGCCCGAGCACGTCAAGTTCATCCTGTGTACGACCGAGCCGCACAAGGTGCTGCCGACGATCCAGAGCCGGTGTCAACGGTTCGACTTCCGCGACATCCCGACCTCACGGATCGCCGACCACCTGCGCGAGGTCTGCAAGGGCGAAGACGTGGTCTGCGACGACGAGCTGCTGCACGCGGTCGCCCGCCTGGGCAACGGCTCGATGCGCGATGCGCTCAGCCTGCTCGACCGCCTGCTCGCCACCGGCGAAAAGTCGCTCGCGCTGGCGCTGCTCGAAGAGCTGCTGGGGCTCCCCGACCGCGAGCTGCTCGGCCGCATGATCGACGCGCTGGCAGCCGGCGACTCCCGCGGCGCGCTCGAAGCCGGGGATCAGCTCCTCAACAAAGGCGCGGGGCCGGAGCTTGTGCTCGGGTCGCTGGCGGCCCGTCTCCGCGATCTGATGCTCCTGTGCGCCTGTGGCAACGAGACCGAACTGGTCGACTCGACCGGCGACTCGCGCACCGAGGACGCCGCAAGGGCCGAGCGATTCGATGTCGCGTCGCTCTCGCACATGATCGCGGTCTGCGAGAGTGTGCAGCGGAGTGTGCGGCAGAGCTCGCTTCCGCGTGCGCTCTTCGATGCTGCGGTTGTCAGGCTCGCGCTCACCGAGAGTCTCGCCAACGTGACCTCGATCGTGACCAGGCTGTCCAACCCGGCTGCGCTCGCTGGGCGTGGGGGGGGCGGGGGGAGTGGGGGGAGTGGGGCGTCAGGATCGCCGCCAAAAAAAGCCTGAGGGCAGCGGCACCACCACGACCGAGCGAACCGGCACCCTCCCCACCGCCCGACGCCACGAGTGACCAACGCCCGCTGCCCGACGCCCAACCAGAGCCATCTGCGAAACCTGCCGCGCCGGTGAGAACGGGCACTGCCGCTGCGCCCGCGCCCACCGCTCCTGCGCAGGAACAGACCAAGCAGGCGCTGCCCCAGTCGGCCGAGGCGCTCTGGGCTCGCGCGCTCGATGCCTCGGCCAAGAGCGTGCGGACCCAGTCGATGCTCAGCGCCGCGACGCCGATCACCTGGGAGGGCAACGAGCTGACCGTCGAAATCGGCGGGCCGATGCGGGCGGTGCTCGACCACCGCCGCGAAGAGATCGAGAAACTCCTCCGCAGCATCGCGAGCAAAAAGGTCACGCTGACGATCCGCGTGCCCGAGGGCATCCAGGAGCAACCCGCCGACTTGCCGCCCGACCCGCAGACGATCGCTGAGGAACACCCGCTCGTCCGCGAAGCGATGGAGCTCTTCGACGGCCGGGTCGAGCGGGCAGCATTCCGAAAGAAGAAATCCTGACCCCCCCACCACGACCACACCCACGACCGCACCAAGAGGCACACCATGTTCGATCAGATGAAACAGATGGGCGCGATCGCCAGCCTGCTCAAGAACAAAGACAAACTCGCCGAAGCTGCGGCACGGGTGAAACGCGCGCTCGAAGACCGCCCCGTCACCGCCGAGTCGGGCGGCGGCGCGGTCCGCGTGACCATCGGCAGCGAGATGAAAGTGCTGCGGATCGTGATCGCCCCCGCCGTTGCTGCGGGGATCGGCGCGGGTGACGACGCGAGGCAACAGATCGAAACACTCATCGCCGACGCGACCAACGACGCGATGCAACTCGCCCAGCAACGGCTCAAAGAAGCAATCGACCGCGAAGCAACCGAACTCGGATTCGAAGGGCTCGGCGATCAGATCGGCGGGTTTTTGCGGTGAATCGACCCGCGACGTTCCTCCCTCTGCGCTGCGCCCTCGAAGATATCACGATCGCACTCGACCAAAGCGGCCCGCCGCCACCGACCGACGCGATGCTCAAACGGTGGGCTGCTGCGTCGGCTGCCAACCCCCACCTGTTCAACGGCCCGATCCTCCGCTTCACCCGCTTCGACGCAAGCTCGCGCACCATCCACGCCACGAGCGACACCTACCAGCGCTACGCGATGCAGGACCGCCCGCCGCCGGTCACCGACGAGAACGACCACACCAGCGCGGTCTCCCACCTCGCGGTCACCGGTGTCGTCGTTGCGACCGATCGAGAAACCGGCACCGAGTCGGTCGTCCTCGGCAAGCGCAGCGGCGAGACCTTCGTCTACCCCGGCCTCTGGGAACACGCCCCGGGCGGAGGCCTTGAAACCACAGCAATCTACGAACAACTGCTCTGCGAGCTGGCTGAGGAACTCGGGCTCAAAGGGCTCGACAACCCCGAGCAACGCGACGCGCTGCTCATCCCGCCCGGGACGACCGACGTGCTCGGGCTCGCGTTTGATCCCAACACACCGAGCGTTGATGTGGTCGTTCGCCTGCGCCTGCGTGAGGGCGCAGAACACGCACTCGGCAAAGACTCGTGGGAATACGGCGATACGCAGTTGGTTCAGATCGACGCGCTGCCCGCATTTCTGACAGAGCACAGCGAACCGGCGATCATCCCCCCGGCGATCGCGATCTGGAAGGGGTTGGGCTGGGCGTAACGCCGATTCATACGGATCACGAGAAACTTGCGTGCGTTTCTACGAGCCCTGTGCGCAAGCACAAGTTTGATTTTGACTTGCAAAACCGATCATTCGTGAACCCGAGCTTGCGCTCGGGGCTCGTAGAAACGCATGAGAGGATCTCGAAATGCGTATCACGTCGGCTTGACCCACGGGATGTCTTTGTCTTTCTGCAGCACGCCCGCCGACTGTTTCGCACACCGACGGCACAGAAACGCCTCGCGCACCGGGCTCGACCACATCGACTCCTCCCGCACCTCAAGGCACAGGTTGCACTTGACGCCCTCGGGCACGCCCTCGCTCCCACCGCTGTCGCCGCCGCGGGTAGTAAGCCCGAGCTCGGTGTAGGCAACCGTCAGGCAGTGCCCGCAGACGCAGTTGCCGTGGTGCCCTTCGACCATGGGCCGATCGTCGGTCCAGACGCTGCCGCAATAGTCGCAGAGGAAATCCTCCATCTGGAGGTTGTCTTCGTCGCATCCTTCGCGCCGCATCCTTCACCATCCTCTTGTGCTGTGCTTATCGCTGCTCGAACAACTGTTTGTAGACGCCGCAGCGTTCGATGAGCTGCTCGTGTGTCCCGTCGTCGATCACGCCGCCTGCACGCATCACAATGATCCGGTCGGCCGACGTGATCGTGCTGCGACGGTGGGCGACGATGATACATGTGCGTGACTTGGAGAACTCCCCGATCGCCTCGGCGATCTGCGCTTCGCTCTCGCCGTCGATCATACTCGTCGCTTCGTCGAGGATGAGAATCGCCGGGTCGCGCAAGATCGCCCGCGCGATCGCGATGCGTTGGCGCTGCCCGCCCGAGAGGGTCAGCCCCTGCTCCCCGACGACCGTGTCGTAGCCCTTTGGAAGCTGGGAAACAAAATCGTGCGCACGGGCCTGGCGTGCGGCGGTTTCGATGCTCGCGGCCGTCGCGTCGTTTGCGCCATACGCGATGTTGCTCGCGATCGTGCCCTCGAAGATGATCGTCTCCTGCGTGACCACCCCGATCTGACGGCGGACGCTCCGCACCTGATAGTCGCGAATGTCGTGCCCGTCGATCATCACCCGCCCACCGGGGTTGTTTGCGCTGCCGGTTTCGTCAGGGTCGAACAGCCGCGGGATGAGCCCGAGCAGCGTTGTTTTGCCGCAGCCGTTGGGGCCGACGATCGCGACGCGCTCGCCGTGGTTGATGGTGATCGAGACCTCCCGCAGCGCCGGCCTTGTCGCACCGGGATAGGTAAACGTCACGCGATCCAGCTCGACACTCTTTGTGTGTCGCGGCAGCTTGGGGAGTTTGTTGCTGTGCCCGGGCTCGGGCTCCATCGCCATGAGTTCCTGCAGCCGCTGGGCCGCAGCACTCGACGCCTGGATCTCGTTGATGAGCCCGGTCAACGGCTTGAGCGACGCCCCAGCCACCCCAAGCGCTACCAGCGTCGCGATAAACACCTCGACCTCGATATGCCCGTCGAGGATCGCTTTGGACGCGACCAGCGAGAGCATGCCCAGCGCAAAGAGCGCCAGCACCTCGACCAGCGGGCTCGCCAGCGCCCGCGCCACCCGCACCCGCATCATGTCCTTCATGAACTCTTTATTGATACGGTGGAACCGGCCGGCTTCGTACCGCTCGGTCGTGTACACCTTGACCACCCGCAAGCCACGGAGCACCTCGCCGGTCGAGGCATACAACCCCGCCTGACTCTTGAGCGCCCCACGCGAGGCGCGGCGGATCCGTTTGCCCAGCTTGCGAATCACGACATACAGCAACACAATCACCGGCAACGCCGAGACCACCAAAAGCGGACTCAGAACCAGGGCTGCGAGGAGTCCCGCGAAGCCCTTGGTCACCTGCGCCACCGTCCGCGACAGCAACGTCGCGAACCCGTGCCCGAGCTGGTGGGAGTCGTTGACGATGCGGCTGACCGGGTCGCTCGCCCCGCCGGCGACCACCGTCTTGAGCGGCAGCCGCACCACCTTGTGGAACGCCTCGCGCCGGATATTCGTGCTCGTGCGGTAGACCACCGTCAGCGACAGATACGCGTGCAGAAAGTTGGCCGCCGCCCCGATGAGTGCCAGCACCCCAAGCACGACCACGATGGTCACGATCGCGGTAAACTGCCCCACGGGCAGCGAAGCAATCCACGACGCCGGCAGCTGCGCCCAGCCCATGATCGCCGGGAGGCTGTTGTTGTACGCCTGCGCCAGGTCGGGCAGGCCGCTGTGGTCCTTCTCGAGGATGTTCCGCAGGACCGGCGCAATCGAGACCAGCCCCACGCCCAGCCCGCCGGCCGAGACGCACGCGAATACCATCGCCCAGACGATGGTGGCCTTGTACCGCAACATGCGGGCTGCAAAATGCCAGAATGCGTCCATAAGGTCTATCAGTATTGAACCCAATCCGGCCCGGGTACACCCGCTCGCCGAATAACCACGACTCGGACCCCCACAGCGCCCCCCACAGCACCCCCACACAGCGCCCCCACACAGCGCCCCACAGCCCGACCACGCGACGCTCGAATGAAAAACCCTCGCGCCACGATCATTGTCCCCTGCTTCAACCACGGCCGATTCGTCGCCGAGGCAGTCGCCAGCGCCCTGGCGCAGACCAATGCCCAGACCCGCGTGGTCGTGGTCGACGATGGCTCCGACGACGGTACCACTCCCCGGGCCTGCGACGACCTCCTCGAAACCTTCGGCACCGATCGGGTGCTGGTCATCCATCAGCAAAACACCGGCCTGCCCGATGCCCGCAACCGCGGCGCCCAGGAAGCCGAGACCGAGTACCTCGCGTTTCTCGACGCCGACGACACGATCGCGCCGGGGTTTGTCAGCTCGCTCGTCGCAGCACTCGAACACAACCCGACAGAAATCGACAACGTTCGTGTCAGCCACGCCTACTGCCAGGAAACTCTCACCGACCGCGCCCATGGCACGTGGCGCGTTCCCGAGTGGGACGCCGAGCTGTTGCTTATCACCAATCTGCACCCGGTGACGTGCCTGGTCCGCCGCGACGTGTTCGAAGCGGTCGGCGGGTTCGACCCTTCCATGACCGAAGGCTACGAGGACTGGGAGTTCTGGATCCGCCTGAGCGCCCGCGGCTACCGGGGGGTCCGCGTTGCCGAGCCTCTGTTCTTCTGGCGTCGCCACTCACAAGACACCATGATCCATGACGCGGTGACCAAACACGATCAACTCTACAGCCAGATCATCGACCGCCACCGCGATCTGTACAACTCACGATTCGAGGCGATCGCCCGCCGATGCAACTCGATGCTCCGCGAGTTTGACTGCAACTGGATCGACGAGACCGGGACGCCCATCCCGCTGCAATACCTGCACAAAAAGACGGCCGAGGCGCACGGCCTAGAGCGCAATCTGCGCGCGGTGCAACAGGAACTTGCCGCCGCCCACGAGCACGCCGCGGCCTGCGCAAGGCGCAGCAAGGCGGTGCGGGCCGAGTACGAGTCGATGACCGGGGTGCGGCTGCACCGCAAGGTCCGGCGGGTACTTGATGCCATGCCCCGCGTCGTCCGTGCACCCCTGCTCGGTGTGTTGCGGGTTGTGCAGCGAGTATTGCTTCGGGCCTGACGTGCCGGGGACCATTTCTTCGGGTTTTTCCACACGTTGGCTTTGTCCCCTCGCTTGCGCGAGGGGCTCTTTTGTCTGTAGGCCGTGTGCTTCATAGAGCCCCTCGCGCAAGCGAGGGGACAACCGCGACAGCGCAACCCGACAAAGCACAAAGACGCAAACTGTTCTATGCAAACCGCCTCATAAAAAAACCCCGCGGGCACATTCGCCCGCGGGGTCCGGAGTCTCTCAGATGTTCCGCTCTAGGATCAGCGGTTCACGACATACGCCGCGTCCATCGCTTTGGCGATCCGCGTGCGGACCGCGTCGAGGTGCGCAGCGGTGTAAGGATCGGGCGAGCCGCCCTGGGCTTTCCTGGCTGCCGTGTCGATGCGCTTGAGCTCTTGAGCGGCCAGCGCGCTGATGGTCCGCATCGCCGGGCTGGTCGTGCGGTCCATGAGCGCGAGTGTGATGAGCCGGTCGGCGTGCTCACTCTGGAGGTTGCGGTCAAAGCTCGAGACCATCTGGTTGGTGGCGGAGTAGTCGCCTTTCTTGGCGCTGGCCACACCATCCCAGACCGCGTCGGTCACGGTGGTGACAAGCTCGGCGAGAGTAAAGGCGTCCTTCTGCCCCGCGGTGCGGTACTCGTTGTCGTACACCCGGCGGAGCTTGCCCGGGTTCATGACAAACGTCATCGCGGTCGCCTGGATGCCGCCGATCATGTCGTGGACGGTGAAGCTCGGGTCGGCCATCATCTCGCTGGTCCCGGCGGCATCCCACCAGTACTCCTTGCCGAAGTGGCGGACCAGGTCGGGCGTCAGGCCGAACGCTTCCTCGTTGAAGCTGTTGTCGATGATGAGCTTGAGGGCGCGGCGTTGCTGATCTGCGGGCACATCCTCAATCGCAGCCCGCCCGCCCTCGCTCTTGAAGTCGTTGTTACTGAACGTGCCACCGACCCATCGCGCCGCGATCGCCAGGGACTGCACCTGCGTCCCCAGCATGCCCTGATAGCGACGGCGGACCTGCGCCCACGACTCGCCGTCGTCGACGATATCGCTGACCAGCTTGCTGCGCAGCTCCTTCACAAGCCCGAGCCGGGATTCGCAGAAGTTGAGGTTGTCCGCGCCGTTGTCCCACGTCATGTTGCGCGGGTCAGAGCCCGACATCATCTCCATCTGGCTGAGGAAAATCAGATCGGGCTCGCTCGAGCGCTCGAGCAGCGTCTCGAGATCGTCCTCGGGCCCATAGCCGTAGGCGATCGCCCAGTGGTCGTATGGTCCGACCGCCGGCGTGGCATACGGCCCCTGCACCGGCCCGAGGTCGTAGTTGATGTTGGCCGCGATGTAGTCCATCACCGAACCCGAGGTCGCGCCCTCGTACTCGCCCGAGTGCACCTCGGCAAGCGTGCGGATCGTGGACGCCGCCATGTTGTGCTGCAACCCCAGGCAGTGCCCGACCTCGTGGCACGCGATGTACCGGATCATCGGCCCGATGTACTCTTCGGGGATGCCGTCGAGCAGATCCTGACCTTCGTCGGCGCTGAGCACCGACCCGGCCAGCGCCGCGTCAAAGAGCGAGAGGTCGGCTGCGAGCATGTTCCCGATGCGGCAGGCGTTGTTGGTGTGGTCGTGGGCCTGTGGCGCGAGGGGGTGACCTTCCTCGCCGAAAGCATCGGCCCCGCGCTCTTCGAGCGCCAGCGCCAGCTCGCGCTGCTTGCGCTCACGCTCGCCCGGTGCTGCCATCCGGATCCGCGGGTCCCACTCGGGGTGCTCGGCAAAGAACGCCAGCGTTTCAGGCGTAAACGAAGTCGCCACGATATCGTCGCTCAGCCCCTCGAGCATGTTGCGGACCGCCCGGGTCAGCCCCTGGTGCCACACCACGTCGGCGTCGAGAATCTCACCCGTCTCGGGGTTGGTCCGGCTCGGGCCGATCGCGTACGACTGGTCACTCGAGTTCCAGCGGAAGAAGTTGAACCGCGCGTCCTCGGGGTCCTTATCCATATGCGCACCCGTCTCGGCGTTCTGCTGGTATACCACCACCGCGCCGTCGATCCCGATCTCGCGGAACGCCGCGTTCCACATCTCGATCCCCTCACGCACATACCGGCGGAACTGCACCGGCGTCGTGTGCTCGATGTACCACACGATCGGCTGCTTGGGTGGGCTCATCTTGAGCTTCGGGTCAGCCTTCTCGACATACCAGCGGTTGATGTACCGCTCGGTCACTTCCTGGTTTGCCGGCTTGGCGTAGTCGCTGTAGGAGTCGTAAAAATACCCGACGCGCGGATCTGCTTTGCGAGGCTTGTACCCGGGGGTGCCCGAGAGCTCACCGACCGCGTAGCTCAGCCGCACCAGCCGCCCGCTGGAGGAAGGCAACTCGTACTCGACGACAAAGTTCTTCGGGAAGCTCTTTGCCTTGGTGAGCTTGATGAGCGAGGGGTTGACGCCCCGGACGCTCGGCCCGAAGCCGCCGAACGCGCTGAACCGAAAGAACTTGGTCGCCTGCCTGGTCGCGACAGCGCCGAAGTCAATCACCGGCCGCCCGCCGGGGGCTTCACTCACGATCGGAACCGTCAGCAGCACGGTGTCGGTAAAGAGTTGCTTGATCGAGTCCTGCGCCTGCTTGTCGCCGGTGGTGCGGACCGCGAGGTTGGGCATGATCAGCGCGAGCTGTTTGTCGTACCTCTTCCACTTGACGTAGTACGTCGGGCCCATCACGCCCGCTTGCGGATCGCCGCCCGAGACCGTACACGCGATCATGAGCATCTGGCTCTCGTAGTTTTTCGGCAGCACGGTCAGCAGTTTGCCGGTCTTGTCGTCTTTGTAGAGGTCGTAGAGGCCCGACGAGCCGTCGGTGGTCGAGACGACCTTGGTCAGCCCTTCGATGGTCTTGTCGAAGGGCGCGAAATCAGAGTCGGCTTTCTGCGCCTGGAGGGGTGCGGAAACGCCAGCCATCCCCATCCCGGCGGGAACGCCGACACAGGCAAGCAAGGCGAGAACGAGAACGGATCGTTGCGAACGATGCATGGGTGAACTCCTGGTGTGTACTACTGTGTCGCCGCGGCACCTGTCCCGCCGTGCCGCGCCCTCGGCTGTGTCTCGACTGCCACCGGCCGAGTCCGAGTTGCCACAGCATACATCAGGACCGCGACAGCCCGGTGCCCATAACGATGCGCACCGCACAGATTTCCGTCAGACGCCCAACCCCGCGATCAGTGCTCCGTCCAGTCAAACATTTTGACCCCAGCAAAAACCCCGTGTCCCGACACCAAACATCGCCACGGCAACCATCGCCGCCCATCCGCCGCCCGGGAAACCAGGGGTCTCCCGGGGCTTACCTCTTCCACCCGGTGTGTACCCGCAGCTTCAGTCGTCCTCCCTGCGCATCGCACGGGCCCACTCGTGCCGCCTCAGGTACGCCGCCAGACACGCCGAATCCTCAGCATCGGTGCTGCCGTCGCCGTTGAGGTCCTCGGGGTGGGTGTGCTGGTGGTGGAGGTCTTCGATATCGATCTCGCCGTCGTCGTTGGTGTCAGCGGGGCAGGCTTCGAGCCCGGAGAGGCGGAAGACCACGATCGTGTTGGTGCTCACGGGGTCGCCGTCGTCGACCACGCCGACGAGCGCGTGCATACCGGGGCCGAGCCGGGGTCCGAGGCAGAGGCCCTCAAGATTGGCGTGCCCGCCCTGATAGAGCAACCGCTTGCCCACGGCTGTGAACTCTGCGTCGGCGAGCCCCTCGAAGTGAGAGACGTCGCCCGCGCCGGCAAAGTCGAGTTCGTAGATACGGGTCAGAAAGACCGGGTCAGCAAACGCCAGCGACCGCTCGAGGGCGAGCAGTGTCCCGTCCGGCAGCGCCACAAGATCGGTCAGGCCGCTCTGCCCGGGGTTGCCGAACGGGAACCGTGGCCCGTGCATGGGCTCGACAAAATAAACCTGTTGCGAGAGCGCCGCGCCGGTCCTCGGCTGCACCCGCAGCAGCCGCACCGTGGTGCCGCCCGCGGGCGAGGCTCGAGGCCCGTCGGGCACGAGCGCTTCCTCGTTGGCGACCCACACCGTTTCGGGATCAAACGTGAGTGATTCCAGGCCTCGGTTGTTCCGCCGGGATTCGTAGACCGCAGGCACCGGCAACAGCCGCACGAGCGAGCCATCGGCAAGCGAGTACTCGCCCACGGTCGTGTTCCGTTCGTCACCGATCAGCACCGAACCCTCCCCGGCCCGCGCGATGCCTTCGAGGTCTCCCGAGCGGTCGAGGGAGATGCCGCGCACGCCCGAGAGGCTTTCGATCGAGCCGTCAGCCGCGAGCGCCAGGTCGAACAGCACCACCTTGTCGCTGTTGTCCATCACCGCGGCATAAGACAACCCGCCGAGCCACGTCACGCCGCTGAGCCCGGTCACCGCAAAGGGCTCGCCGTGCTGATCGGTCGCGGCATCGGGCAGGAGCACCGACCCGGTGTGCTCGACCGCCAGCTGTGCGTCAGCCCGCCCGGATGTGACACCGAGGAGGGCCGCAAAGGCACAGAGACATGCACGTCGATACAGCACAGATGACCAGAGTCTACAGGCTCGCGGCATCTCTTGCCGGGCGGGTCCGTACCGCGCGAAGACCCGGGTGCGGGCAGGCAGTGACAGCGGCCGAGCCGGAACGTCCGTACCATGCGGGCGATGGCAAAGCGTGTGCTCCATGATAAATACTTCAAGCTGGCCAAGGCCGAGGGCTACGTCGCCCGCTCGGCGTACAAGCTGCTCGAGATCGACGAGCGGTACCGGGTGCTCAACAGGGGCAAGTGGGTGCTCGATGTCGGGTGCGCACCGGGGTCGTGGCTTCAGGTTGCGGCCGAGCGGGTCGGGCCGCGCGGGCGGGTCGTCGGGATCGACCTCCAACGGGTCGATCACGACATGCCCGACAACGTGGTGATGTTCGAGGGCGACGCCGAAGAGGTGCCGCCCGAGGTGCTGCTCGAACTGGTCGGCGGAGAGGTCGGCGGCGACCTGTTCCACTCGGTGCTCAGTGACATGGCGCCCAATACCACCGGGCACGTGGACGACCTGGTCTCGGCGCGGCTGTGCCGGAGCGTGCTCAAGCTGCTGCCCGACCTGCTCCGCCCCGGCGGGCATCTGGTGATGAAAATCCTCGAAGGGCAGGAGTACCCGCTGGTCCTGCGCGAGACCCAGCGGATGTTCGACCACGCCAAGGGGTTCAAGCCCAACGCCAGCCGCGACGTCTCGCGCGAGATGTTCATCGTCGGCAAGCGGTTCAAAGGGCCGAGGCCGGCGAAGACTGTCGATTCCAACGCTGTCTCGCCCGAAAGCAAAGGGCCCAACACAGAGACAACGCCGTGACGTTTCTGACACCCCTCCCCGCGATCATTACCGCGGCGGTCGCGGTGCCGGCGGTGCTTCTCCTCTACTTTCTCAAGCTCCGTCGCCGTCCGGTGCGCGTGGGCAGCACGATGCTGTGGCAGCAGGCAGCCGAGGACCTGCAAGCCAACGTGCCCTTCCGGATGCTCAGGCCGTCGGTGCTGCTCTTTGTGCAGTTGGTGATTCTGGCGCTCCTGCTCCTGGCGTTGGCGCGGCCGGCGATTGATGTCGCGGGCGACATGCCGGGGCGTGTTTTCGTGCTCGTCGATCGCTCGGCTTCGATGCGCGCAACGGACATGCCGGAGGGCCGAACACGGTTTGCCGAAGCGGTTCGGCTCGCGACCCGGGCGGTCGAACGGACCACCGCGGGCGGCGGGCGCAGCGAGATCACGCTGATCGCGTTCGCCGCCGAGCCGCAGATCATCGCCGGGCCGACCCGCTCTCGCAACGACCTGCTCCGCGCGCTCAAACAACTCGCTCCCAACGATCAGCCCGGCGATCTCGCAGCGGCGCTGCGGCTGGTGCAGGCGCTCTCGACACCCGACGACGAGGCCGACACCGACCGCCCGCTGGTGGTGGTCTGTTCCGACGGCTCGACCGAGCGGGAGCTGCCGGCGCTGGCGGCCGACCTGCGTTTTCAACGGGCCGGCCCCGAAACCCCGGGCGAGAACCTGGGAATCGTGGCGATTGCCGCGCGGCGCGACCACGAAGTGCCGTCGCTCGTGCGTATCTTCGCGCGCATCCAAGGCACGCTGCCCGAAGCGTCGACGGTTTCGGTTGCCGCCTTGCTCAATGGTGAGGTTGTTGCCCGCCGCGCGCTTGATGTCGCGGCGACAGACGAGGACGGCCCGAGCCAGACCCCGCTGGCGCTGGAGGTCAACGCCGCCGGCGAGGCGTTGCTGACGCTGCGGCTCGAACGGGCGGACGTGCTCGCAGCCGACGACAGCGCATCGGTGCTGCTCGGCGCACCGCGCCGCCCCGCGTTGCTGCTGGTGCGTGAGACCGAAGCCGAGGACGCGGGCACCGGGTGGCTGCTCACCGACGTGCTCCGCGAGCTTGACCTCTCGGCGCTGACGCTGATCTCGGCCGACCGGGTCGCGGCGCTCGGCCCTGACGCCTACTCGGGGGTTGATCTTGCGATCTTTGACGACGCGCCCGCGCCGTTCGTGCCGCCGGTGCCTTCGATCCATTTCGGGAACGCCGATTCGATCGGCGCAGTGCGCACCAGCGCCGGCCCGGGTCGGGTTTTGCCGATCCTTTCGTGGGAACGCGCCGACCCGCTCTTGCGTGATATCTCGCTGGACGCGGTGCGCGTCGGACAAGGCGCGGTGCTCGAAGCCACCGGCGACCGCGCCGGGTTTACCGAGCTTGCAAGAACCGCTGCGGGGGTTGTGCTCGCGTCGGTCCGCGAGGGGGAGACCACACGGGTGGTCTCGGGGTTCACGCTTGCACAATCGACGTGGCCGGTTGACTACAGCTTCCCGATCTTTCTGGCAAACGCGGTCGAGACGCTCTCGCGGTCGGGCGCACTGGCAACCGGCTGGGCCGCGACAACGCGGGAGCCCGCCACACCTCCCGCCGCGATCGACTCTGGCGCAGTGTTGGTAGACCCCACGGGCGCGACCCGCCCCACCGCCCGATCCGCCCAGGCCCGCGGCACAACCGCCCGGCTCGGGGTGCTCGAACTCGCGGGTGTCTGGCGGGCCGGAGACCTGGCGATCCCGGTCAACCTGGTGAACGATCGGGAGAGCTCGCTGGAATCGCCCGCTGCGCTCCCGCTGCCGGGCGGGGACAAATCACGCGCAACCGACGGCTCGGGCGCGGGCGAGCCCCGCGAGGTGTGGCCGTGGTTTGTGATCGCGGCCGCAGCGTTGCTCGGTGTCGAGTGGTTGCTCTTTGGGCTTCGGGCGAAGGTTTCATAGAGCATTGTGCGTCTGTATGGTTCTCCGCCTCGGTTGGGTGCGCACGACCAAACAGCGCAGAGCATCACGAAAGATGCAACATATCTCCTGCTCCCCGCCGACCTGTCACGACCCCGCAAGCCCGCTCCATGTTTTGAGATCGATCGCTGCCCGCGCAGGTTCGCGGTCCCAAGGCATGAGCCGGCGCGGCCAGGCGGTGCGAACACCCCGGGGGTCGCGGCGGGCGATGCCGAGCCGCAGGACCTGACCCGGTTCGATCGCTTCAAGCGGGATCGGCACGCTGACCGACCACCGGTCGCCCTCGTCGGCGACATCGAGCGTCGCCTCGCTGCCGGGCGTTCGATCGTCACGCAGCACCCCCGCCCGCGAGACCCGCAACACCGCAGCCGACCTCCCGCGCTGCCCGAACCAGAGGCTCACCTCGTCGCCCGGACCCGCGGCAGGCCGGGTCGAAGTGATGGTGGGGCCTGACGCGGTGGCCAGTTCGTCATCGGGTTCGGTGCCGGGGGTCGGCGCGCTCAGGTTGTCGCGCGGTGCGGCGGTCGGCTCGGGTCCGGCGCACTCGACAAACACCGCCCACCCCGACTCGCTCGCGCCAGAGAGGTCGCGGTAGATGAGCACGGCTGCGGCGTGGGCCGCATCGGGCACTGCGCCTGCGCGCGGTTGGGACTGCGCCCAGGCGGTGAGCGTCCAATCAAAGAGCAACGGGCCGCACCGCATCCCCGGCGGTCGGATCGGGGTCATCTCCCGGGCCGCGATGGTCAGGCTTTGCGTTCCGGTGCGGACCGTAAAGCTGCGCCCGCCGGTAAATACACGCCCCGCGCTGACGGGGACCGAAACCTCCACGACCTTCCCGGCTCCGAGCATCTCCGGCTCGCCGACCCGCAGGTCGTCGGCGCCCGACGTCCAGATGAGCTGCGGCTCGTCCCCGAGCCCCGCCGCACGGATGCGCACCAGAGGCTCGCTCGCGTCCCCGAGCAGCCCGGCGGCGTCGTCCTCGACCCAGACCGCGATTCTCGGCAGCGCCTCGACCCAGACCTGCGCGCGCACCGCGAGCGCCCCGCCGGTGAGCCTCGGATCGAGCAGATCAGACAGCAACGAATCCAACGCGGCAGCATCGGTCGGCCAGGCCGGGGCGTGCGTGCCGGAAGAAAGCTCGACGGTGCGCCCGAGCATCCGGAGCAACCGCGCACACGCGACCGCGTCGGCGTACCACAGCCTGGCGAGCCCGACGCGCCACCGGGCTTCGGTGAGTTCGGCGAGGCGGTCGAGCACAGTGTGGTCACCTTTGACCTGCCAGAGCCCGGGCGTCGCGGCGGCGCGGCCGAGGCTCGTCGTGACCAGCCGTGCGTGCCAGAGTCGCAGCGGGCTGCGCCATTCGGGCGCGAGCAGCCGGGCGTCGGGTTGGGGTGCATCGCTGCCGATGGTCCAGGGCTCCCACCCGCTGCGCACGTTTGCCGGGCGGAGGGTGTCGGGGTCGGCGATCCAGTTGACGGGGACGCTCCGCCCGTTGAGCTTGAGTTCCTGCGCGCCCGAGTCGGCCGGAAGAGCGGCGACGATGTGCCACGCGCCGATCGAGGCGGGGATCGAGCTGTCGCTGGCGGCCGCAACGACCCAACGCTCGAACGCCGGCAGCCAGCCCGACCAATCGCGGCGGTCTGCCTCGACACCGATCCAGACCAGCGCCGCGCCGAGGTCGCGCCCGTCAGCGAGGGTGAGGCGAGGGTCGGCGTTGCCGGAGATCGGGCCATCGACCCGAACCTGCATGACCAGCGAACGGCCGGGGACCGCATCGATCCGGGCCGCGGTGGGCACGAGCTTGGGCTGGGTCGACCGGTCGAGCGAAACCCGCGGCGGGCGGACCGGGCCGCAGGAGGCGAATCCACCCAGCCCGCCGATCCCGAGCCCGCTGCCGAGCATCAGCAGCAGGGCGCTGGCGTCCCGGCGGCTGAGCGTCTGGCGCGGGGCGTGCCCGGGGTTGGGTGGGTGGTGAGGTGCCATGCTGCCATGACGATACCGCAAGAACGCCCGCCGGGGTTGCAGGATCGCTGGGGAGAGGTCACACTCTCGCCTTCTCGCGGGGGTTGAATGGCTGTACCGGACGGCCAAGACCCACCCGGACCATCCGCCCGCTCGATCGCAACTGTTTGATCGCAACCTGACCGCACCCCGCCCACAACAAAGGAACACACCGCATGTCACCACTGATCAAGGGATGTATCGCCGAGTACATCGGCACGTTCGCGCTGGTGTTCTTTGGCGCGGGGTCGATCCTGCTGACCGCCGAGAGCGCCGGGTCGGCCGGGAGCCTGATCACCGTCGCGCTTGCGCACGGGTTGACGCTCGCGGTCTTCATCACCGGGAGCATGTACATCTCGGGCGGGCAGCTCAACCCGGCGGTCTCGATCGGACTCATGGCGATCGGCAAGCAATCGCCCAAGCGGACCGCAGCGTTTGTCGGTTCACAACTCGCGGCCGGGGCGTGCGCCGCGGGGATGCTCGTCTTTGTGTTCACCCCCGAGGTCGCCAACACCTGGGACAGTGTCACCAAGACCGGGACCAACGTCGGCGCGACCATGGGCCAGTTCACCCACGAGGGCAACATCGCCGGCGTCCTCATCCTCGAAACCCTCCAGACCTTCGCGCTGATGTTTGTCATCCTCACCACCGCGGTCGATGCACGATCGCACAAACTCGGCGGGCTCTGCATCGGGCTCACGGTCACCGTCTGCATCCTCGCGTTCGGCCCGATCACCGGATCAAGCATGAACCCCGCCCGCACCTTCGGCCCGGCGCTCTACGGCCATTGGGACATGCACTGGGCGTACTGGGTCGGCCCGATCACCGGCGCGATCCTCGCGGCGGGGGTCTACAAGTTTGTCTGGGAGGACAACAAAGCCGAGTGATGCCCGAAAATCTGCATTTCCGGGGGAATCCTGCACGGGGGAAGAGCGTATTCTCCTGTGGACAGATAGGCTATGTGCCGATGTCAGAGACCAACGCGGCCGCGGCTGCGCATCCGATTTTCAACGTAAGGAATATCCAGTGAAGGCACCGATCAGTATCGTCGCGTTCGTTCTCACCGCCGGGGCGTGCTTCGCGCAGCAGGCCGACGAGAACGCCATCGAACGCATGTACGAACACTACCAGCAGCTCCAGGGGTGCTCGGTCAACTTCGGCGTGTCGGTCAAGACCAACGACCCGATGATGGCCGCGTTCGTCGATTCGATGAACCACTCGTCGCCGGGGTATGTGTTCAAGCCCAACCGCTTCGCGTTCTGGGAGAACGAAGAGCCCAAAGCCGAGGGCATGCCGATGATGCCCACGCCGCTGATCTATTCCGACGGCTCGACGGTCACCAGCGCCGTGCCCTCGCTCGACACCTACGCGACCGACGATGCGCCCGAAGACTTCGGCGTCCTGCTCGACGACATGACCGCGGGGTTGCGGCAGGGCTGGCAGATGGTGCCCGGGGGCAACTTTGTCCTCGCCCTCATGTCGCCCGATCCCAAAGCCGCGTTCGAGAGTCAACTCCAGGACATCACCTACGACGGGCTCGTCGGCGAGGGTGACACTGCCTACCACGCCTACACCACCCTTGACTCCGAAGACGGCACGAAGATGGAGATGCGGATCGCCGCGACGGGCGAGCCCTGGCTGGTCGGCTTCAAGCCCGACCTCGCCGGCAGCGGCGCGCCCGCGGGCCTCGAGGTTCTGCTCGCGTTCGCGGACTGGACGCCGCTTACCGATGTGCCCGACGACGGGAAAATCACGGTCCAGGACGATTGGGAAGAGGTCGAGATGATCTCCGAGGCGATCATGCTCGCCATGCAGGGCGGCCCCGCCGGGATGGAAGCAGAGCCCGAGCCCGCCGCGATCGAGGTTGCCGGCGGGACGGGTGCCGAGGGCGACAACGCCCCGGTGTTCTCGCTCCCCCTGCTGCAGAGTGAAGGCGAGTTTTCACTCGCTGCCCACCGCGGCAAGGTCGTCGTGCTCGACTTCTGGGCGACCTGGTGCCCGCCTTGCATCCGCGGGCTGCCCGTGATCAGCGGCGTAACCGCCGACCTGGCCGACCGCGGCGTGGTCTTCGCAGCTGTCAACCTGATGGAAGACCCCGAGACCGTCGCCAAGTTCATGAAGAAGAAGGGTTGGGACTTTGCTGTCCCGCTCGACAGCGATGGCGCGATCGCCAACCAGTTCGGCGTCAGCGGCATCCCCCACTCGGTCATCATCGACAAGAAGGGCGTCATCCGGCACGTCCACGTTGGGTTCGGCAATGCGTCCGAAGCCGAGAAGAATCTGCGGGCGGAGCTGGAAGCGCTGATCGCGGAGTAACGCTCTCCCCTTTATCTGTCGTCGCCAAGCGAGCCGGGGTGTCTGTCACCCCGGTTTTTTCATGGTGCCCGCGACCAACTCACCCCACCTCGACCGGCAGCGTCCCCGCGATATTTTCCACGAGCGTGTCCGTCGTGACGCCCTCAGCTTCGCCCTCGAAGTTCAGGATGATCCGGTGCCGCAGCGCAGGAAGGGCGACCTCGCGGACGTCGTCCACGCTCGCCGCGGCACGACCATCGAGCAACGCGCGGCACTTGCTGGCAAGCTCGAGCGCCTGCGCCGCGCGCGGCGACGCGCCGATCCGGACGTACTCATTCACCAAGGGCGTCGCAAACTCGCCACCGCCGTAGCGGCTGTCCTTGGGATGGGTCGCCAGCACCAGCCGCACCGCATAATCCCGCACGTGCGGCGCGATCGCCACCCGGCGGACAAGCTGCTGATACCGCTCGATCCGCTCGGCATCGAGCACAGGATTGATCGTCGTTTGCGCACCGGTGGTCGTGCGTTCGAGAATCTCGGCAAGGTCTTCCCGCCCCGAATAGCCGACGGTGAGCTTGAAGAAGAACCGGTCGAGCTGGGCTTCGGGCAAGGGATAGGTGCCCTCCTGCTCGATCGGGTTCTGGGTCGCCATCACGAAGAAGGGCGAAGGCAACATGTGCGTCGTGCCCGCAGCCGTGACGCTGCGCTCCTGCATCGCTTCGAGCAACGCCGACTGGGTCTTGGGGGTTGCCCGGTTGATCTCGTCAGCCAGGACGATCTGGGCAAAGATCGGCCCCTGCTGAAAGCGGAACTGCCGCTGGGTGCGGCCGTCGATCTCGACTTCGTGGACGATGGTGGTGCCGGTGATGTCGGCGGGCATGAGGTCGGGGGTGAACTGCACGCGCGAGAACGAGAGGCTGAGCGCCTCGGCGAGCGTGCGGATGAGGAGTGTTTTGCCGATGCCGGGGACGCCTTCGAGCAGCGCGTGCCCCCCGGTAAAGAGACAGGTCATCACGCCGTCGACGATCTCGCGGTGCCCCACGACGGCTTTGGCGATCTCGTCACGCAGCGTGGCGTAATCGGCCCGGAACTCCTCGGCCGCGGCCTGCATCCGCTCGGGGGTAGAGAATGGGTCGTCCTGGTCGGGCATGCGATTCTCCGTGCGAGCAGCGGCTGGAAATGGCCAGCAGAATGGCCACCCAAGGCCGAGCGAGACGGATCGTAGCGATTCTGTGGGAGAGAACCACTGCCAAAGCCCTGACATGGTGTGACAGAATCGTTGGATTCGTTCCGATCGGGGAATCCTCAGGGGTATCCCAATCGTACAACTAGGGACAGGCCCCGAGCCAATCGCGGGCGGTGCGTACACACGCACCCCGCGTGTGCCGATGGGCTGGATGTGGGAAGATCGAGCTGAACATGACGCCCGCCACCAAACGGGCGAGGCCCGCGATCGGCGGGCGAGGAGTCTGGGCATGAAGAGCCGGCACGCTGACGTGTTGTTTGAGTCTCTGGAAGGGCGGCAGCTGCTGTCGTTCTCCTGGTCGAGCGACGAGGTGTACCTCGTCGAGTTGATGAATCGTGCCAGAGCCGATCCTGCCGCCGAGGCGATACGCACCGGGGTGGATCTCACCGCCGACCTCACCAGCCGCGAGCTCGACAACCTCGTCCCCTCCGAACCGCTCGCGCTCAACGGCCCGCTCACGCTCGCCTCACGCCAGCACAGCTTTGACATGTACAACCGGGACTTCTTCGACCACGAAAACCCCGACGGCGACCGCGCCCAGCAACGGGCCAACGCCAACGGGTACGACGGGTCGGCCGGCGAGAACATCGCCGCCGGGTACGACAGCATCGACGAGGCACACGTCGCGTGGCTCGAGTCGGTCGGCCACCGCAAAAACGTGCTCAGTCTCTGGGAGACCTTTTCAGAGACATTCCAGTATGATGAAATCGGCGTGGGGTTCTACTTCCCCGGCTCGTCGGGGTCCTCGACCTACAACTCCTACTACACCCAGACGTTCGGGTTCTCAGGCACCCCCCAAAGGACATACCTGCTCGGCGTTGTCTACGACGACAACGACAACGACGACTTCTACTCGGTCGGAGAGGGACGCAACAACGTCCGCATCGACGTCACCGAGATGAACACCGGCGTCCTCGTCGGCACCTACACCACCGAAGAAGCCGGCAACTACCAGATCGAAGTCGACGGCGGCGACTACTACCTCACCTTTGTGGACCTGACCACCGGTCTGGGACGGCGGGTCTCGGCGTCGGTCACCACCAACACCAACGTCAAGGTCGATGCCCTCGGCAGTCAGCTCATCGAACCACTCGCGCCCTCGGACAACATCGCGGCCGGCGGGGCTGCGATCACCGGGTCGGCGGTCGCCAACGGCGAGATCACCATCACCACGCTCAACGACAGCGGGCGGCCTATCGCGTTCTTCCAGGACGACGGCACCTGGAACGTCGCCGACCTCGAGACCCTCGCCGGGACACCGACGATCTCCGGGCAGATCCAGACCTTCACCGACCCCCGCGACGGGCTGACCTACGCCGCCGCGACCAGCGACGAGGGGCTGCTCCTTTTCCAACGCTCCAGCGACGGCGTCTGGACGTTCCGCAACCTCAACGAGGAACTCGATGCCGCGGGGCTGCTCACCGGCGACGTGACGGTGTTCGTCAGCAAGGGAAACAAGGTCCACATCGCCGGGATCGACGCCAGCAACGACCTCCACCTCTTCAACCAGACCGGCGCGACCGGGGACAACGGCGCGGTCTGGGTGTCCAGGAACCTCTCCGAAGTCGATCTCCGGATCGACGGCAAAGCGACGCCGCTGTTCGCAAGCCCGCTTACCAGTTTCGTCACTCCATGGAACGCGATGAACATCGTCGGGCTCGACGCCGACGGCAATATCCAGGCGGTCTGGTACCACGCGAACCTCTCGACCTGGACCGTGAGCAACCTGAGCGAAACGACCGGCGCCCCACCGCTGACCGGCGGGCTGACCGCCTACCTCACCAGTTGGAGCGCGATCAACCTGGTCGGGACCGACGCCGACGGCAACGTCAGCGTCACCTGGTGGGTGCCGAGCTTTGGGGCAAGCTGGACCACCAGCAACCTGACCTCGTCCTTCAACGGCCCGGAACTCCGCGCGTCGAGCCTTGCCAGCTTTGTCACCACATGGGGCGCAACCAACATCGCCGGGATCGACGCCGACGGCAACCTCTCGGTCTACTGGTGGTCGCCCACCAGCGGCGGCTGGCAGGTGACGACGCTCAGCGATGTCGTCGAGGGCGCGGTGCTGCCGGTCGGCAAGCTCACCGGGCTGACCGTCAGCGCGACAGGCACGATCAACATCCTCGGCGCATCAGACACCGGCGAGGTGCTGCGCTACTGGTGGAGGCCGGGCGGCTCGTGGGAGTTGCAGAACCTCACCGACCTGACCTGATACAGATTGCAAAGAACTCGTGGGCATCACAACGAGGGCGTTCCAACGAGCCGCGAGCGCGAGCTCGCGTCCAGGACAAAGGCCCGGCGCTTACGCTTAGGGCTCCTTCGGTATTCGAGATCTTGTCGAAGCCGCCCGACATGCTCTCACGCAAGACACCGACCACAAAGAACACCGGCGTCGATTTCTCGACGCCGGTGTTCCCATATGAATGTCAGAGGAGCACCCTGTCTCCCGCGGTTCTCGACCTCACATCAACTGCGCCTGCGGCGTGAGCAGCCAAAGGCAAAGACCGTTCCCAGCAGCGCAACAGACCCCGGTGCAGGAAGAGGAGCAATCTTCTGGAGGATCGTGTTCTCGGCGGTCCCAGCCAGCGGGACCAGCTCGAGCATGTCCAGGTTGTCACCCTCCGCGAGGCCGAGGTCGCTGGCGAGTGCGAATCTCGACGCCGCTGCATCACCAAACGAGAATGTCAGCACGTCCGCGGCACTCCAGCCCATCGTGCCCAAGAGCGGCGAGACCGGGGTCAGGCTGAAGAGCAACTGGTCGCCGTCGGAAAAGAACCCGTCGGCGTCGGTATCGAAGATCGACATCGCGTTGATGTCATCAAGCGCACCGAGACCAAGATCGGACGCGAAGAGGAAGGTCCGCTCGTCGCCGCCCGCGTCGTCTGGGAAGAGCGGCGTGGGGTCGATGATGATGTCGTTGCGGTTGTAACTTGTGCTCTCATCGTCCACCGTAAAGAACAACGGCCCGCCGGAACTGAGCGCCCCTTTGCTGCCGCCGCCCGCGACGTCGTCCATCGGCGAGCCGGTGGCGTCGGCGTCGGGGCTGAACACCGAGCGCAGCCCGAAGTCCGAGGTATACGTCGGCGACTGGTTGATCGCCAGCACGTTGTTGCGGTCCCGCATACTCTGGCCGCGCCCGAGCATCCCGCTGCGGTCGAACGCTTTGGTCGAGAGGAACGCCGATCCCCCGGCCTGCGCCTTGGTCGCCTGATCGGTGACGTTGTACGGCGCGAACAAGAAGTTGTCCACGGGGTCAAGCCCCGGGAGCCCCGTGCTGGACGTGTCAACCGAGAAACAGAGCAGGAACTGGGTCACCAACTCGCGCTGGCTGAAACCGTTGACCGCGTCCCCCATCACGAGACCCGATGCCGGCCCGGCCGCAAACGCGGTCGGGAATCCTGGATTGTCAGAGTTGTTGTACAGAAACTGTGGGTCGAGCCCGCTGGGGCCGCCCCGACCTACCGAAAATGCCGGCGCGATTTGCGCGTGCGCAACGCTTCCCATCGCCAGGGCGAGAGCTGCTGCTGGTACGATCTGACGCATGACGTGTCCTTTCTGGTTCTCTCTCCAGCCCGACCGGGCTGTGCCCTCCTGCGGGCAACTCCGCACAATCAGCCAAATCGACCGTGCTGTGAGAACTCGCACGGAACCCGGGGGGCACCGCCACGATCCTCGCTCATTTTGCAACTTTCGTGTTTCGAGCAAACTCTGGCTTTCACGAGGGCCAGACGCCCGGGCCACAGGGCTGTCAGACAGCACGCAGAGAGCCCGTCCCGCCCAAAAACAACGACCGGCGTCGATCGCTCGACACCGGTCGTCACTTTCAGAGGCCGCAGTGGGATTCGAACCCACGATTGGCTTTCGCACAACGGATTTGCAATCCGTCCCCTTAGTCCACTCGGGCACACGGCC
>CAYMZJ010000034.1:0-32614 GCA_964394895.1 uncultured Phycisphaeraceae bacterium
TCCACATCTCAACCCGGCTCATCCTCGGCGGCAGCCAGGAAAACACCGTCCTCAGCTGCGAAGGACAAGCACGACTCGGCCACGAGGTCCACCTCGCCTTCGGCCCCATCTTCGGCCCCGAAGGCTCACTCCTCGCCCGCGTCGAAGCGTTCAACCAACGCTGCCAATCCCACAAAGAGCACACCACAACCGCCGAGCCCATCACCCCCATCGGCATCCACGTCGTCCCCAGTCTCTGCCGTGAGCTCTCCCCGCGCAAAGACCTCCGCGCCTTCCGCGAACTCAAGCACCTCATCGGACAACTCCAACCCGACATCGTCCACACCCACTCCAGCAAAGCCGGCGTCCTCGGCCGCGCCGCCGCGTGGAGTGTCCTCGCCCGCAACTCCCACTCCCATAGAGCCCCTCGCGCAAGCGAGGGGACACCGACTTCGGGGCGGGACACTCCGGGTCCCGAACCCCGCCCCGCCACCATCCACACCATCCACGGCCCCCCCTTCATGCCCATCGAAGGCAACCCCCTCGCGCGCACCAAGATCCGCCTCAAAAACCACCTCTACACACTCGCCGAACGCTTCGCCGCGCGCCGCTGCCACACCATCACCTCTGTCGCCGACGCGATGACCGAACAGTTCCTCGCCCGCAACATCGGCCGCCCCGCCCAATACATCACCGTCCGCAGCGGCATGGAAACCGAACCCTTCCTCGCACCCCGCCCCGGCGAAGACCGCGCCACCGTCCGCAGCCAACTCGGCCTCGCCGAATCCGACTTCGTCATCGGCACCGTCGCCCGACTCGCCGAACACAAAGGACACGACGACATCCTCGACGCCCTCGGCAACGACCTCCGCGACCACCCAAACTGGAAACTCCTCTGGATCGGCGACGGCTGGTGGGGTGACCGCCTCCGCGCACGGGCTGCAAGCATGGGACTCGCCGACCAGCTCATCACCACCGGCCTGATCCCAAACGACCGCGTCCCCGCCATGATCCGCGCCATGGACATCCTCCTCCACCCAAGCTCCCGCGAAGGCCTCCCCCGCACCGTCCCCCAAGCCCTCCTCACCGGCGTCACCCCCATCGCCTACGACGCCGACGGCACCCGCGAAATGTGCCGCACCGGCGAAACCGGTATCCTCGTCCCGGTCGGCGATCGCAACACACTCCGCGCCGCGGTCGTACAACTCCACGACGACCCCGACCTCCGCCTTCGCCTGGCTGCCACAGGCCGCGCCGAGTGCGCCCGCGAGTTCACCGCCGAGCGAATGGTCGAACACCTCGAAGAGGTCTATGCCAATGCGTTGCACACCATCCAGCCCGACCACTAGAACATCGGCGGCGATCCCGTGCTGTGTGCCACGGCTCTGTGAGCCGTGCCGAAGAGCCCTGTCGCGCTGTTGCCCCCTCCCTCGCGCAAGGGGCTCTATGTTGTCGGGTGTTTGGTCGAGCCCCTCGCGCAAGCGAGGGGACAAAGCAACACCCACAAAACGCCCAAAACACCGCAATACCCACACACTCCGAATGCTGGTGACAGTGTGCCTCACCCTCCTCCTCTCTCTCCACGCCCACGCCCAACGCCTCGACCTCGGCCCCTCCGCCACCACCCCAAAGCCCGGCGACGGCCTCGCCGCCCTCGCACTCGCCGACCTCCTCGACAACGAAGCAACCGCCCTCCGCGCGCCCGGCAAAGCCGCACACGCCGCGCTCCGCCGCCTCGCCAGCCGACTCCTCCGCGACGGCGAAAACGCCGGCCAGCCCGGCAGCGAAGCCGTCCTCGCCGGCCTCACCCTCGCAAGCAACCGCGCCGAGTTCGACACGCTCCTCACCGCCCAGGACGCCCCCACCCGCCGCTACATCACGAGTGTCATCGACACCACCGACCACTCGATCCTGCCCCGCGAGATCGACCTCCTCCTCCGCGACGCCCTCGCACCACTCGTCACCAGCGCGAGCCCGAACTGCGGCTGGTGGCTCGACGAATCCACACCAGCACCCGCCGCCACGATCGAGACCGGTGCCCTCACCACACGCCTCGACCACCGCTTCCTCTCCGACAACGCCACCGCCGCCCTCGCGCAACTCATCGAGCTCTGCCAAGCCGCCGAACACGAGCCCGCCTATCGCAACACCGCCGTCGAGTGGGCATCCCTCGTCACCCGCGCCGCCCGCGCGCTCGACGAGCCCGCCGACTGGCTCGACATGCCCGCCCGCGATCGCCTCCGCGCTGATCTGGCCGCCGGCCTCGAGTTGCTCTTTGCCGAACCCGAGACCGCCCGCGCCTCAATCGCCCGCACCGCAACACTCCTCGACATCATCAACGCGACCGATGCCCTTGATTCCAAGCTCCAATCGCGCGATCTGCGCGACGCGGTCAACCGTCTTGTTGCCGCACCCGATGGCGATCCCAAACGCGCGCCCGCTGCTGTCAACTCAATCGCCGCAGCCTACTTCCGCACCCTCAAACTCCTCGACGCCGAAACCACCGTCCCGCCGCCAGACTCGCTCGTCCGCCAGGTCCGCCCACTGCGCGAGCCCCTCTCCCGCGCCCACCGCACCTCGGCCGACCGCCTCGCGTTGCGCTTGCCCGACATCCTCGCCACCCCCGACCCTATGACCAACCCCGGCCTGCTCGCCGCGATCAACGCCCTCACCCGGACCGCCGCCGACCTCGCCCTGCCGCAAACCCTCTCCACCATGCTCACCACCTGGACCGGCGACCCCAGCCGCCCGCCACCACCCACCCGCGAGCCAACCCCGACCCAAGAGCTCGGCGCCCTCGCCACCCGTGTGCAGAGGCTCGCCATCGCCGCGAGCAAACCCGCCGAAGCAGCCGACGCCCTCGCCCAGCTCCGCGAACTCGCCGACATCGCGGCTTTCGTGTTCCACATGCCCGGCGAGGACGAACTCCGCCGCGGCGGGCAATCCTCCGGCTGGCCCGGTGTCACCGCAAATCAGCGCGACCGGATCGTGTTCGTGCTCGATCAAGCCCGCGCCGAGTGGATCCGCAGCGCCGCCAGCGACGACGCCTCAGCAACGACCGCCCGGCTCCGCACGATCGCCTCAGCTATCGAACTACTCCGCGACGGTGCCGATATTTCGGTCATGCGCCGCGCGTTCTCCCGTGGGCAACCGCCAGCGATCAACGCCTGGCCGGGTATCGAACTCACACAACCCGCACTCGACACACTCGCCGAGAATCTCAACCGCGACCTCCCCGAGATCGCCACCCTCATCGCCCGTGGTGATGACCTGTCGATCGCCGAATCTCGGATTGAGGTGCTGCGCGAAGCGTTCGCCGCGGTCCGGCTCATCGCCCGGCTTGAACGGGTGGCCCGCACCCGTTCTCCCACCGCCTGCAGCCCCGCGAGCGAACTCGCCCTCGGCCCCCCGCTCCCCAACGCATGGCTGCGCCTCCATCGCCACCAACTCGCGACCATCTGTCGCGCGGGCTTCGAGGCCGCCGCGTCACGCTCCGCCACTCGCCAACAGTTCTCCAAACAAGCAAACACAACCGCCGCCGAAGTGCTCTCCGCGCTCCGGTAACACCCGGTGGTTGACCGAATCGTGCCGCCCAACCCAGAGCTTTCAACCCAACCCAAATACCGCTGCGCTGGCTTTCTCTGGATATACCACCCATCAGCGGCCTCCAACCCCTATATCCACAGAGTTGCCCACTTCCAGAGCAACCCGACCCTCCGACCTGCCGATGTTCCACCGAAGCCGGAGATTCACCATGCAAGACACCTATCTTATTATCGGGCTCGCTCAAGAGGACTACGCCGTCCCCATCGAGCACGTCCTCGGCCTGCTCAAGTACGACCCAGACGCACTCAGCCGACCCTTCGGCGCCGAGAGCAAAATTAGCGGCTTCCTCACCCACCAAGGTTCGGTCATCCCCGTCAAAGACCTCCGCCTCGCCCTCGGCCTGCCGTCCATGGCCGACGAAACACAAGAAGTCATCCAAACCCTCGACACCCGCAAACAAGACCACATCAACTGGCTCGATGAGCTCGAAGCATCCGTCCGCGAGAACCGACCATTCAGGCTCACCACCGATCCACACGCCTGCAAGTTCGGCAAGTGGTACGACAACATCAGGTCAAGCCCCGACAACATCAACCAGTTCACCAACGGCAATGGCACACTCGACGGCATCCTCCACGCCTTCGACGAGCCACACACCCGAATCCACGCCCTCGCCGTGCAAGTAGGTCAACTCGTCGCCGAGGGTCAGCAAGACCAAGCCATCAAGGTCATCGAGCGCACCCGCAACGGCGACCTCCACACCATGATCAACCTCTTCGACCGCGCCAGGTTGCTCGTCTCCTCGCTCCGACGCACACTCCTCCTCGTCCTCGAACACGACGGCGAAGGAATGGGCCTGCTCATCGATCAGGTCAGCAACCTCCGCACACTCACCGACGACGACATGCAGTCCATCACCGCAGACAGCAACCTCATCAAATGCATGGCACTGCCCAACCCCAGCCAGCCCCCCATCGCCATCGTCGATGTCGAAGCCCTCTACGATTCCGCCAAAGCTGTCGCCGCATAGCCCCTACCCCAACAGCTCACGCCGCGTCCCAAACCCAAGCCCCATCGACTCCTTCGCCATCGCAAGCGTCTCCTCCGCCACCGCGTTCGCACGCCGCGTCCCCGCGCGGATGATGTCGATCACCGCGTCGTCCCCGCCAGCGGTCTCAAACTCCGCCCGCCGCGCCCGCATCGGCTCAAGCAACTCGTTCACCGCCTCGATCACGAACGCCTTCACATGACCATCACCAAGGTTGTCCCCCTTGCGATACCGCTCGCGCAGCTCCTCCACAAACCCCGCATCCTTGATGAAAATATCCGCGTACTCGAACACCGGGTTGATCTCCGGGTCCCCCGGCTCGTCCGGGTTCCGGCTCTGCCCGGGATACATCCCGTTGATCTTCTTCTTCACCTGCTTGGGCGTATCACTCAAAAAAATCGCGTTGTTCAGGCTCTTGCTCATCTTCTCTTTGCCGTCGGTCCCGCCAAGACGACCGACCCGACCGACCAGTGCCGCCGGAATCGGGAACACCCCACCCAACCGCTCATGCTCCCCGTCCTCAGCGTGCGTGTCCACCTTGCAGTACACCTGATTGAACCGCCTCGCGATCTCCCGGCAAACCTCGATATGCGCCACCTGATCCACCCCCACCGGCACAAGGTCCGGCCGAAACGCCAGAATGTCCGCGCACTGCCCCACCGCGTACATCGGGAACCCGAACGAATACGTATCCCCCAGCCCCTTGCTCTCGATCTCGGTCTTGAGCGTCGGGTTCCGCATGATCCGGTTGAAAGGCACCAGCATCGCAAAGAACCACGTCAGCTCCGCGATCGCCGGCACCTCGGTCTGCAACACAATCGTCGACCGCGCCGGATCAATCCCCACCGCCAGCCAGTCCTTGACGATCTCGATCGTGTCCTGCCGAATCTCCTCGGGCTTGTCGGCCCGCGTCGTAAAGGCGTGCATGTTCGCCAGCAAAAAATAGCAGTCGTACTCATCCTGCAGCCGCACCCGGTTCTCGAGCGACCCCACATAGTGCCCCAGGTGCAGCCGCCCCGTAGGAGTGTCGCCGGTCAGGATGCGTCGCTTTACGGTCGGTTCGGTGGTCATGGGGCAAGTCTAGAGCAGGAACAGGCCCCGGTACGACCGAAATCCTTTGATGGCGGATCGCTCTCAGGTATGCTGTGGTAATGCCCAACACACGTTGCCAACTACTCCTCCTCGCCATCCTCGTGGGATCGATCTTCAGCGCGCGAGTCCGCGCCGACACGCTACGCGTCCCCGCCGACTACCCCACGATCCAGGCCGCCATCGACGCGGCCAGCGACGGCGACGAAATCCTGATTGCTCCCGGGGAGTACCACGAACGCCCGATCGCCAGGAACAAGAGCCTCACGATCCGCGGCGAACTCGGATCGGCGGAAACAACGATCGACGCCGATGCGGTGGGCACGGTGTTTGAGGCAAGCGACTGCGAGTGGTTCACCATCCAGGGGCTCACTCTCCAAAACGGACACGCTTACGGAGCCCTGCTGAGTCGAGTTAGGTCCGTGGCTTTCGACGACGTGCGGCTCGGCGGCAACGGGTACGGCGGAGGACGCATCCAAGCAGACACCGTGGATATCCGGAACTCCTCCGCAAGCTACAATCGCTGGACCGGCTTGGATATTGAGTGTACGACCCTGTTCATCACCGGTCTGGACTTGAGCCACAACCGGGCCAATAGGGACGCGGCGTTCGTCTTCCGCACCGAGACATTCGAGATCACCGACTGCCGTTTCGTGGACAACGATGCCGTGTTCGACTTTGAAAATCAGATTCCTGGTATGCGGATCGGGAGACTATATGGCAGTGGTCGTATCGAACGCTCCATATTTACCGACAGCTCCTGGGAAGAGGATAACTTCATTCGATTACTCCCTCCAACGGAAGGCCATGTTCTGTTCCGTCAATGCAGATTTGATTCCAATATCGGATCGAATAACCTCATCAACATGTCAGATGGAACTGCCAGCTTTGAAGATTGTAAGTTTACACAGAATCGTGTCTTTGGAAGCCTGATTTCGGGTCGTATAACTTCGCTTGTGGGTTGTTCATTTCTTCAGAACGAAAGGATCGATAGAATGGTCGAATCCTTCAGTACACCGAACATTCACATCGAAGATTGCTTCTTCGGGGCCCAGGACTGTCAGATGTTTCTTGCTCTTGGTTGTGGGATTACGCAAGGGCATATCATAGATTCTCAGTTTTGCGGAAGCAGTGTTTTTCCTCGATTCTTTGCCGCAATCAACATGTGTGTTGACAACATGGTGATAGACGGATGTTCCTTTCAGAAACTCCCGCTCGCTCTATACAAGCCACATTCCGATCAATACCTTGGGGTGCGTAACTCGTGGTTCTGTGCGGTCGATGAACCCATCCAGGGCGAATGGGACGATCTCGGTGGAAACGAGTTCTGCGACCTCCACCCCGCCGACTTCAACGCCGACGGACGCGTGGACGAGTTCGATATCTACGATTTCGTCGTCGCCTGGCAAAACGCCGATCCCGCGACCGACCTTGACCTCAACAGCCAAATCGATACTCGCGACCTGATCGCCTATCTCAACCTGTGGACGGAATGCTTCTGAACCGCCCACCCTACCCCGTTCCCCACATCGCCACCCCAACATTCACCGCATTAAACGCCGCGTGCATCGCGATCGGCACGCTCAGGCGCTTGGTCCGCTCAAACGCCGCGCCGCAAGCCAGCCCCAGCACCCCCACCTGCACCGCTGCGTACCAGGGCGACGCGCTCTCGCTCGGCCCGATCGCGTGCACCGTCCCGAACACCGCCGCGCTCACGATCAGCGAGATCCACACGTGCCCCGTCATCCGCAAAATCCCGCTCTGCAAAAACCCGCGGTACACCGTCTCCTCCACAATCGGCGCCCCGATCACCGCCGACGCGATCAGCACCCACGTCCACGGGTTGCCTTTGTTCTCCACCATCATCCGCAGCAACGGGTGCGCCACCCGATCCACCGGCTCGCCCGACGTCAGCTGCACATGCACCAGCTGCGCCAAGTCCCCCGCCAGCAGTACGATCGGGAACACCAAAAGCAACAGCCCAAGCCCCACCGCCGCGTCCACCCAGTGCAGCTTGAGCCCCGACTGCCCCGCCGCCTTGCTCGCCATCGTCACCAGCCCAAGCGCCACCGCGATCCCCGCGAGATACGCGATCCCCTGCACAATCGCGATCGACCGCAGGCTCTCGGGGCTCTGACCGACCAGAAACTCCATCGTGCTCAAAGGAGCCGCCACCAGGCTCGGCGCCAGAAACACGATGCCCCCAGACAAAAACCACACAGAAGCGGGCAACGGCTTCACGTTCCGCAGCCCCGCCCGTTTCATCGACCCCGGCCGGATCGCGTCCCCCGCCCACAGCATCACGATCACCAGCACCGTCCCCGCGATCAGCAGCCCCAGCCTCCACTCGCTGACCACATGCCCCACTTCCGACAATCGCATGGACTCGACGCCCTGCCCACCCGATTCCTGTCCAAGCGTCACCGATCCCGACGCGACAGCCGCCATCCCGAAGAGAACAATGCCCATCGTGACCAGCAACCCTCCAAACCCGCCGAGTGACCCCCACGACCCCCGCCCTGACCCAGAGCGCGATCCCCAACCCGACCCCTCCGAGGCCGAGTTGAACACCCCCCCGGTCCTGCGGGAGATCATGGCCGTCAAACGCCGCGAGGTCGCCGCCGCAAAAGCCCGCACCCCGCTCCACGAGCTCGAAGCCATGGTCGCCCAGGAAGAACCTCCCCGCAACTTCTTCCGGGCCGTCACCCGCAAGAGCAACACCCCAGCCGTGATCGCCGAGATCAAACGGCGCAGCCCCAGCGCAGGGCTCATTCGCCCCGAATACGACGGAGATGGGTTCCGGCCGGAAGACATTGCCAAAGCCTACTTTCAGAATGGCGCATCGGCGATTTCCTGCCTTACCGACGAAAACTTCTTCGGCGGCCACCTCGCCTTCATCCGCCGCATCAAAGAAGCCGTCCCCCTCCCGGTCATCCGTAAGGATTTCCTGACAGACCCCTATCAGCTCTGGGAAAGCCGGGCCCACGGTGCCGACGCGGTGCTCCTCATCGCCGAGTGCCTTACCGAGAGCCAGATCGTGGACATGCTCATCCTCGCCCAGCAGCTCCAGCTTACGGTCCTCCTCGAGGTCCATTCCATGGAAAACCTCCTCCGCGTCCGCCCTCACGTCGGTTTTCCGCACCCCGCCTACTGCCTCCTCGGTATCAACAACCGCGACCTCACCACGATGACCGTCGATCTCGGCCATACCCTTCGGCTCGTCGATCTCGTCGACGACCGCACCGTCCTCGTCAGCGAATCCGGGATCAAAACCCCCGACGACCTGCGACGACTCAAAGAAGAGGACGTCCGAATCGTCCTCGTCGGCGAACACCTCATGCGCCAGCCGTCCCCCGGACGGGCACTGGCGGAACTTCTAGGCAACAAGCCCGTCGAAAGCTGACGCCCACAACCCGACCCCCGCCCAACCAACCAACACCCCCAACACCCCCAACACCCAAAGCGTTCCGGAGGATTCCCAAATGCGTTGTACCGCCACTGCCCTGCTGCTCCTGACCCTCGCCGGCACCCCGGCCGCACTCGCGCAGGTCCAGACCACGAACGCCCCCACCCCCCACCAACCCGCAGCCGCCAAAGAGCTCGACCACAACCCAGCCGCTGTCGAAGTCCTCAAAGCCGTCGCCCAGGCACTCAGCCAAGGCTACACCGCCGAAGTCAAAAGCTACGCCGAAGGCACCCCCATGCTCGCGACCACCTTCCCAAAGAGCGAAGGCCGCTGGGCACAACTCCCAATCGACACCGAACAACCCGACACCTGGGCTGTCCGCTACACCGGGCAAGGCACCGTCATGACCCGCCCCCAGCCCGTCGACTTTGACGTCCTCTGGCAACCCGACCGCACCTCATGGATCGACCACCAAAACGAGGTCTTCAACGTCCAACGCACCGAAGGCAAAAAGGCCGGCGAGTCCTACCAACTCGCCAGCAGCGCCTTCGGCCAGGCCTCCGACCTCGCCCGTGGCTTCGCCGGCGCCCTCGCCTCGGCCGCCACCATCGAGATGCTCGCCCCCGCCGAAATCCAAGGCACTCTCTGCGACGCCGTCGCCATCCGCACCGACGCCGGCAGCGACGCCGTCGTCTGGTACTTCGGCCACGAAGACAAACTCCCCCGACGCTCCGAGGTCGTCCTCCCCGACAACGATCTCATCTCCGGCTCCATCCGTGTCGACTTCGCCGATGGCATCGCCAGCCCCGACGCCGTCACCGATGACGACTTCAAAATCTTCGCACCCGACGGCTACGAACGCGATATCGCACGCATCTTCCAAGATAAGAAACAACAATCCCTCACCAACCAGCCCCTCCCCATCCCCAGGGCTGGCGGTGCCCCCGAGTGGGAAGTCGCCGACACCAAAGGCAACCTCACAAGCCCCGCCGCACTCAAAGGCCAAATCGCCGTCCTCTACTTCTGGGGCACCTGGTCACCCGCCTGCGAAAAAGCCTCCCCCCAACTCGCCAAACTCGCCGCCGAGTTTGCAGACCAGCCCGTCCAGTTCCTCGGCATGGCGTTCCGCGAAGGTGAGCCCGACAAAGTCGCCGCCGCCGCCCGCGCCCAAGGCCAGACCTGGCGCGTCTTCCCCCAAGCCGACGACGCCGTAAAGCTCATGGGCATCCGCAACGCCCCGTCATTCATCGTCCTGGGCCAACAAGGCGAACTCCTCTTCCGCTCCGGCCGCCCCCGCGGCGACCGCTACGCCGACCTCGTCGGCCAACTCCGCAGCGTCATCAACCGCGCACTCACCGATGATGCAACAAATGACGCAACAAAGGATGCAACCAAAGACGCGGCCGACGACACAACCAATCGCCGCCCCGGTGCCCAGTCCGGAACCCCCGGCACCCGAGTCGCCCCGGCCAATACCAAGAAAATCAGCCGCCCCAAGATCATCAAGAAGAAAGACGAGTAAGCAACCTGTGCCTAGCCAAACAAACAAGGGCCGCACTGGCAACAGTGCGGCCCTCTCTTTGATTACAAGTTGGGGTTACAGGTTGGGGTTACAGGTCAGAAGCCGTCAGGTCAGAAGTCTTCCATATACCCCGAGTTGCTCCCGCCGCGTACCCCGTCCGGGTTGTCTTTCATCTGGGCTCCCTCGACAACCTTGACTTTAGATCCGCCGAAGAGGCTGCTCCCAATCAGCACGATTGCAATGAGCAGAACCCCACCCGCGATCGAAGCTTTGATGATGGTTGGCTTGTCCCAATCAATGTCCATACGTCCGCCCTCGCAAGCTGTGTGTCAGGAGAAATGCTACTCTTCATCCCTCGGAAGAACGAAGTGGAGCTGGTATCTGCGGGTGTTGGACTTGCCGACCT
Source organism: uncultured Phycisphaeraceae bacterium (assembly GCA_964394895.1). Classification (GTDB taxonomy): domain Bacteria; phylum Planctomycetota; class Phycisphaerae; order Phycisphaerales; family UBA1924; genus PNC22. The sequence continues at coordinate 10,997 of CAYMZJ010000034.1, forward strand.
CCACCGCCGTGTACTCCACATGCCCGTCGTAGAACGCCATGCACGCCTTGTTCATGTCACCAAACTCACCCATGATGCCGTTGGGGAACTCGGACTCGGCATTCGCCGTCACATCCGCGGTCTGGTCGTAGATCGTGACGAAGCTCGACGTCTGAAAGCCCGCCGCAAGCCGAAGCCTCGTAAGGCCGTCGCGCCACGCTTTCACACTCTGTCCGTTGTTCTGTTCAAAGACCGGATCCCACCAGTTCATGTTGTAGTGGTAGCTCGTGCCGACATCGTCGTAGCTGCTGAGTTCCTGGTTCAGTGTCGGCCAGTCCTGCTGGTAGCTCGCCTTGTCGCCCGGAGACTTGAACCCCTCGAGCTCGATCGCCTGCCGAGGCTCGGTGGGCTTGCCCGGCTTGTAATCATCACGGTCACGACGGGCGTTGATCAGCTCGGGGTAGGTGAACTCGCCGTAGAGGTACTGGTTCAACGGCCGCGCACCCGCACCAATATCATGGATCGCCCCGCGACCCGTCGCCCACGCCTCGCTCGTGTCCTTGCCGCCGTAGCTCCAACTGCACCACGCCACCCGGTCGCTCGATGCCTGCAACCGCGAGGGCGGCAACGGCACCTCGTCGTCCCAATCGGAACGGTACTGTGCAACGCCCAGTGTCTGCTGACGAAGGTTGTTCAGCGAGATCGCCTTCCACGCCGCAAGACGTGCCTTGCCCAACGCCGGCAACAAAATACCGATCAAAAGCGCGATGATCGCAATGACAACCAAGAGCTCAATCAGCGTGAACCCAAGGCGGGAGGTCGTATTCTTCATGGTGTGTCTCCAGTTTCCCAACCCGACAACCGGGCTGCACAACGTTTCGAGTTGATCCGTCTCTACTCGTCTCGCGAAAATCAGACCCCACAGCCCCAAGGGCCAGCTCCCGGGCATGATACCCGATCCCGCCAGCCGATTCATCGCGGTTTCAGGGCGAATGCCCTACTTCTCCATACGACGCACCCTCCACCATGGTTCCATCCCGCCCGGGGCCGATTCTGTTCACTATTTGATCGCCATACGTTCGGCACTCAGCACCCCGCAGCCCACTCGTTCAGAAACGCAAGAACGTCGCGCGTATCGACCACGCCGTTCCCATCCCAATCGGCGGCCCCGTCCTCCGCGACCCACAAATTCAGAAAGAGAAGCACGTCCTGCGTATTCACTTCGCCGTCCCCGTTCAGATCCGCAGCACAATCCAACTCCCACCGCAACACCACAAGCCCCATCTTCGCCAGCACGATCTCCGCCGACTGGGCAAACCCGTCGTACCCCATCGGCTCACTCTCGATCACGCCGGGGTTGTCGAGCCCGCTCCCGCCGTACGCCGCCGACTGGTTGTTGAGTACCTCGACCCACCTTCCCTCCTGAGGCAAGCCAATGCGATAGCTCGCATAATCCGTGTTCGAGAAGTTTGCAATCACCACATACACCTCGCCGTCGAGGTTGAACCGCTGGAACCCGATCACGTTCCCGCTCTCGTTGAGGTGGAACATCGCAAACGGGCTCGACGCCCGCAGCGCGGTGTTGCCCACCCGCAGCGAATACAGATCGCGGTAAAACGCGAACGTCCCCGCATATGTCACCTTCTTTGACCAGTCGATCTTTGCCTGCTCAAAGTCAGCATCCTCAAGCCACTCGGTCCCCATCAGGATCGCCGGGATGCCCGGCCCCATCGCCGTCAACCCCTGCGCAAGCGTCGTCCGCCCGCGTGCCCACTCGTCGTCGTACGGAAACACCGGATCAATCGTCCGCACCGCCCGCTCTCCACCCGAAAGGCTCCACGCCTCATCGTGCAGCTCAAAGTAGTTGAGCACCTGCGCCCCTTCCAGATACTGCCCGCTGCCTTCCAGAATATCCGCGATCCTCCACATCTCCGGATCGCCGAACGCCGCGTCGAAAATCTCCGAACGAAGGTTATCATTGAATGCGTCGTGGTACTGCGCATCAAACCCCGCGCCGCCCAGCGCGACCGGCCGCGTCACCCACGCGTCGTCGGGCAGCTGCTCAGCAATCACCGTCTTATCAACATACCTTCGGTCCACCAGCTCGTTGAGCCCCTGCATCAGGCTCCACCCGCTCGCCTCGTTCTCGCCGATGTTGGTAAAGTCCGAGCCGTCAAACCGGAAGCCGTCGAACCTGTATTCCTCGAGCAAAAGCACCACACTGTCCAGGAAATACTCCCGCACCCCATCCTTATCAAAGTCCGCCTGAGGCCCCCAGGGCGTGTCCACCACCGGCGTGTCAAAATACAACTGCGTCCCGTCGTAGTTCCACAGGAAGTTGTCCGTCGGGCTGAAGTGGTTCCACACAATATCCAGCAGCACCGCGATGCCGTTGGCGTGCAACTCGTCGATCATAAACTTCAGATCGTCCGGCGTGCCCAGCCTCCACTCCACCGCCCACTGGCTGATCGGGTTGTACCCACCGGAAAAATCGCCCGGAAACTCATGGATCGGATTCAGCATCACCGCGTTGATCCCCAGCTCCGCCAGGTGCGACGCCCGCGCCGCGACGTCCCGATACCCCGACGGGTTGCCCGTGTTGCCGAACGGATCGTTCCGCCCGGCAAAGCTCCCAACGTGCAGCTGGTAGATCACCAGGTCCTCGGCCGCGGGAGGCGAGAACCCCTCGGTCTGCCACTGGTACCGCTCCGGGTCGATGATGTACGAGTTGAGGTTGTCGGTCGGGTTGAGCCGCCGCGCGCGCGGGTCGCTGTTCCAGAGCCCGTTGTTGAAAAAATACTTATATTGCTGCCCGTGCCCGGCACCGGCGACAAACCCTATGAAGTGCTCGCCGACCTTGGTCAGCGGGTCATCGAGCGACCAGCCGTTGAACTCCCCCCGCACGTGCACCGTCGAACGGTTGGGCGACCACACCTTGAAGACCGTGCCCCCCGTCACGGGAGTCGCCCCCACCGGCGCGTGCTCAAGCGTCACAAAGTCCAGCCCAAAGTCCTGCCCCACCGGCGTGTCGTCGGTCATCCCGGAGCGCGAGAGGTAGTCGGTATCGCTGCCGTCGGTCATCTCGATGAGGTACCCGAGCGTGTCACCCACCGCCGCCGGCACCGTCGCCGCCCACACGTCGTACGGCCCGCGGCTCTCGACCACCGCCGCGTCCACCCACACCGCACCATCAACCAACACCCGCGCCGCCGTCAGGTCGTCGCGATACGTCTGGAATCGAACCTCGAAACGCTCCCCCCCCACCGGGCACAACGGCCGCCGATCTTGCCACTCCAGATGGCTGATGCCGTTCCACTCGACGTTGTTGTCCTGCTGTGCACCCGCCGCCGGCACCGCCACCACGCCCGCAGCAACCAGTACGCAAAGCACCCAAGACCTCGATCGTTGCCGCAGTGTTCTTTGCATGTTGACCTCGCTTGCCGATGTGCACTCAGCCCTCACCACCTCTAGTCATACCAACTCTCCGTCCCGAGTCAACCATGTTCTGCACTACTCCCTGCCAACCCACGCCTCCCGTGGCTATCGTCGCCACACCGCACCGAGGTTACCCATCCACCCATGAACCCCCCATGCACCCAATAGACCCTACCAAAAAACGACTCACTCGCATCACCGCTGCGCCGTTCACCGTGCCCTACCTCCGCGCCGAGGTCGAGGCCCTCGGCTTTGAGGTTCAGGAAGAGGACGCTGTCGGCATCCACGTCGGAGCCTCGCTCATCGACTGCATGCCGCTCAACCTCCAACTCCGCACCGCCCAGCACGTCCTCTGGCTGCTCGCCCGCTTCCGCTGCCCCTCGCCCGATGCGCTCTACAAGGAAGTCGCCGCGTTCCCCTGGGAGACCCTCATCGCCAATGACGGCTACGTCAGCGTCGTCAGCAACGTCGACCACCCCAAGGTCACCAACTCGCTCTACCCAAGCCGCGTCGTCAAGGACGCGATCGTCGATCGCATCACCAAGAAGACCGGCGCCCGGCCCGACAGCGGACCCGACCGCTGGCAGACCGTCATCAACCTCTTCTGGAAGGGCGATCGGGCCTGGATCTATCTCAACACCAGCGGCGAACGGCTCGGCGACCGGGGCTACCGCAAGCTGCCCCACCTCGCCCCGATGCGCGAGACCCTCGCAGCAGCCGTGCTGCTCGCGGCCGGGTACGACGGGACGCGGCCGCTGGTCAACCCGATGTGCGGCAGCGGCACGCTGGCGATCGAAGCGGCGCTGATCGCTACCGGACGCGCGCCGGGGCTCTTGCGGAGTAACTATGGATTGTTACATACCTACCTCGATATCGACGAGGAGTGGCGCGAGGCGCGGCGGGAGGCGGGGAAGCTGAAGCGGGCGCGGGAGCTGGGGCCGGTGCCTCCGATCGTGGCGTCGGACCACGACCCCTCGGCGATCGACGCGGCCCGGCGGAACGCGCGCGCGGCGGGGGTCGAACAGCACATCGAGTTTGTCGAGTGCGACTTTGCCGAGACGCCGATGCCGGAGGGGGTGGGTGTGGGCGACGTGGTGATGAATGCTGAGTACGGCGAGCGGATGGGAGAGGCGGACCAGCTGCCTGAGACGTATAGGAGGATCGGCGACTATTTCAAGCAGCGGTGCGCGGGGTGGACGGGGCATGTGTTTACCGGCAGCCGGGAGCTTGCGGGGAAGGTGGGCCTGCGCGCAGCGAAACGGACGCCGTTTATGAACGCGCATATCGAGTGCCGACTTTTGCGGTATGAGATGTGGGCGGGGGTGAGGGAAGCAAAAGAAGATTCGTAGTTACGGTGGGCGGGCGCGGGTTGTGTTGCGCGAGGGAGTTGTGCGCACGATCGCGGGTGTGCGGGGAGACTGGCGGGGAGTGAGGTGGTTTTTCTGTGGTGGTGTGGGAGTGGGGGTGGGGATGGTGGGTACGAAGGCGGCGTACTGAAGTACGCGGCTCGGAGGGGGAGTGGTGGTCGGCGGCGGGGATGGAGATCGGGATGGGGGTGGGGGTGGGGATGGCGTGGTCGGGGAATGGGGGGCGACGGGTGCGTGTGGGGCGGCGCGGAGTGCGCGTCTTGGGCTTTGGGGGGAGAGGTAGCGGAGGATGGCTGCGGCGGCACGGCGGCGTTCGATGGGGTCGTCGGCGGTGTGGGCGATTTCTTCGAGGGCGTCGATGGTGCGGCGGGCGGTGGCGTCGCTGCGGATCTCCTTGCGGAGACGGCGGAGGGCACGCTGGGCGGTGATGCGTTGCTGAATGTTGGGCTGGGTGGACCAGTCGATGAGCTGGATCTCGGTCATGCCGACGTGGGCGGCGGCGACGAGGAGGTCGCTGTCGGGGTCGAAGATGGCGGCGAGGAGGTGCTCGTCCTGGGAGGTGAGGGGAACGGGCGCGGGTGCGGGCTGGGGAGGCGGGATGGTTGGGTCGGTGGGCATGGCTGTGTGCGCAGGATATGGGCACAGGGTGGTGGATTCGGCTGGTTTGGGGGCGATGGGCGGAAGACTGCGCGCGCTGGTGGTGTTTGGAGTGGGTTTGCGCTCATATATGGATACTGGGCGACGTTGTGACCACGCAAAGTTGTGGCTCTGGGCCAGTTGGAACGGAATCGTCTATTGACTCCGATCAGCTATCCATTACCTTCGGGTTCCCATGCCAGCTTCGAGGACATCCTGATCGCCTCGACGTGTTCCTCCATCACCGCTTCGAGCTCTGGATCTTGCCTATCTGCGTAGTTGAGTTCGGGAATGACAGCGTGCCCCGGATCATGTTCGGTTTCTCTTGGAACCACGGTCAGACCACGGCCCGTCACAACTGCAGTTGGAAACTCCGCCAAGCACAAGCGTTTTCCCGTGCGAGGAGATGTGCTGGCGATTTCTATCGATGAAATACCCGCCTGAGAAACTGACAGTCCGTCCATGTCAGCGCTCTTTGGCATGAAAAAGCTGTGAGGGATCGGATGAAGAGTGCCCTTTTTCTTAGCGCGCGCCCACCAATCATTAGTTAGACGGCGGTAGAGCCGTGAGTCTTCATCAGGCTGTTCGTCTTGGTCGTGTCTCATACGAATCCGCTTGAGCTACGGTCAGGTCAATCGCTAAGTTCCAGCTTCCTACTCAGAGGATTGCGGACTAGCACTCCTTTTTCCACAACCTTACCCAACATAAGTCGGGTGTATCGGGCCCGCCCGCGAGCGACAAACTCAATAATCATTGTACTGTCATGGTCATGCCATTCAAAGGCAACACGACCATCACCCGAAGGAACAACGCAAGATGGGGCCGGTCCGCCACGTGTACGTTCATCCACGGCCAAATCAATTGCTGTGTCGAGAATGTTAATCTCGGGAGCATCGTCGGGCTCAAACGAATCGGTATCTCCTCGCCACGCGAGCATGCGTTCGATGGCGTCATCCCAGAGGGCCGCATCCTCCGTCACGGGCGTGGCCAGTGCGGTTTGAGGTGTGGCGCTGGTCGGGGATCGAGATAGCACGACACCGGTTTCCGATAGGATGCTCTGTGTATCCAGTGCGCTCATGATTCGACCTCCCAAACTCTGTGAGCCCCCTCGCCTGTCACGTCGGCGAACGATCGCACAACAGATTCTCTTCCAATCGTGAGTCCCTCTGTCAGGTTTCGAAAACTATCGATCCCGCCTCTGGCGGTGAGTTGAAGGACGAGCAACTCCGGCGCATCATCATCGGGTCCAGCAAAGCCATGACTCAACTCGATATGCAATCGCCCCGCATCATCTGGTAAAGTGAACTGGGTGTGAAACCCGAGGCTCTCGAGAGTGCCGGATGATACTTTGTCGGCAGACCCGATAAGCCCCGGCAGGAGCTTTGGCCAGTCTGCATGCTCCTGCCACTCCCGACCCTGGACCAGGTGGTTGACATATGTCACCTCCCATTGGTTCGGCTCGACGGTCCCTAGATCTTGGGCTTCGAGAAACTCCGCCAGAGCCTTGAAAGCTGACATGAAGCCGGGCTCTACAACATGCCATCTGGGGTACTTGCCGTCCTCCAAACGCCTCCAGTTGTACACCAGTCGTCCGTTCTGTAGCTGCAGCATCCTGTGCCCATCAGCGGATGACATTCGCAATCGAACTGCTGGTTGAGCCGCAGCGATTCGGAGTTGCGGAGACGGAGCCCGAGGCTGATCTGGCCCAAAACGCTCTATCTGCGGCTCGATGGGTATTGCGTCCTGATACTCTGGGTAATACTCTCGGACAGTTTGCCAGAACAGCCCCAAGTGCGCGTTTCCAAAGCCCTTTATCGGCTGGAACTGCACACTCACCGCTGTTTCGATCACTGGTGGCTTTTGAAATGAGGGTAGTGGACGGTCCATATTTACACCTGTTGGGTGGAATCATCCCATTTTGCTTCCGCTAACACACAATCGGTGTACCAAACACATGGTACCATTTTCCTCGGCGATTGTTCGAACTCTCGACCCAAACCCGCTCTTGTTGCGCGCAAACGGGGTACGTCCACCCATTATGGCCCCCAGAAATGGCCTAGATCCGCAGTTGTCATCACGCATGAATCGCCCTTCCCTCCGCTGCCAGGGCGGCTTCGTGGATGGATTCGTGCATGGTTGGGTGGGCGTGGACGGTGCAGATGAGTTCTTCGGTTGTGGCTTCGAGGCGGCGGGCGAGGGTCATTTCGGCGATGAGTTCGGTGGCCTGGTCGCCCATGATGTGGCAGCCGAGGATTTCGCCGCGGGGGAGGGAGCGGATGATTTTGGTGAAGCCTTCGGTGTGGTGTGAGGCGATGGCTTTGCCGAGTGCGGAGAAGGGGAACTTGCCGACTTCGTAGTCTTGTCCTTTTTTGAGTCCTTGCTCGATGAGTGCGCGTTCGGTGAAGCCGACGGAGGCGACTTGCGGGTTGCAGTAGGTGCAGCCGGGGATGACGGAGTAGTCCATGGGGATTGGTTCGTGGTCGATTTTCTTGTCGCGCCAGGCGATGCGTTCGACGCAGAGGATTGCTTCTTCGCTGGCGACGTGTGCGAGCCAGGGGGGGCCGATGACGTCGCCGATGGCGTAGACGCCGGGGAGGTTGGTTTTGTAGTCGAGGTGTTGTGGGTCGCCGAAGTGGTCGGGTGTGTAGTCGGTTTTGATGGAGCCCTTTTCGGTGGCGAGGCCGAGGGAGTCGTCGAAGAGGCTGTCGAAGCGGCCGGTGACGCCGATGGCCAGGAGGATGCGGTCGGCTTCGATGGTTTCGGCTTTGGACTCGTCGGCTTTGCCTTGTTTGAAGGGGGCGATGGTGGCTTTGACGGAGTTGCCTTTGGTGTCGATGGCGGTTGTGACGTAGCCGGTCTTGAACTTGATGCCTGATTTCTTGTAGTGGCGTTCCATGGCTTTGGAGACTTCATCGTCTTCGACGGGGAGGATGCGGTCGAGCATTTCGACGACGGTGACTTCGGTGCCGAAGGAGTGGTAGAAGTAGCCGAACTCCATGCCGATGGCGCCGGAGCCGACGACGATGAGGCGTTTGGGTTGTTCTTTGTTGCACATCGCTTCGCGAGCGCCCCAGATTTTTGGATCTGAGCCGAACTTTGCGAAGGGGAGGTCGCGGGCGATGGAGCCGGTGGCGAGGATGACGTTGGTGGCGGTGATGGTTTCGCGTGGTTTGGCAGCGGGGATTGCGGGGGCGTCGGTGCGTTCTTCCTGGACTTTGCAGTCGTAGATTTCGACGGTGCAGGGTTTGTTGTTTTTGGCGGCGGCGGTGAGTTTGGCGCTGCCTTGGATGTGTTCGATTTTGTTCTTTTTGAAGAGGAACTCGATGCCTTTGTTGAGTTTGCTGGCGACGTCGCGTGACCGGCCGATGACTTTGTCCCATTCGACGGCGATTTCGCCTTTGATTTTGAGCCCCCAGAGCTCTCGGTCGTGGAGTTTTTCCATGAGTTCGGCGTTTGAGAGGAGTGCTTTTGAGGGGATGCAGCCCCAGTTGAGGCAGACGCCTCCGAGTTTGGCGCGTTCGACGCAGGCGACTTTGTAGCCGAGTTGAGCTGCGCGGATGGCGCCGACGTAGCCGCCGGGGCCGCCGCCGATGACGATGAGGTCGTAGTGGGTGTTGGCCACGTGATGCTTCCTTCCGTGGGGGGGGGTCGTGGGGTGTCGTGGAGGTGTGTCTGGCGTGGAGTATATGGAGGCGGATCGGGCGTGTCCGGGTTGGTATGCGGGATTTGTCCGGCCGGGGTGGTGTGGCGAGATTGGCTGCTGGTCGGGTGTGGAGGCATGGAGGCGTGATCTTCTCGGACGATGCTTGGGGCTTGGGCGTGTTGGGGGTAGACTCTGGTGACAGTTCTGTCACGCCCTGTGCTCGGGTGGTTTGAGCCACTCGAATCTGTTGGGCGATTGGGAAAAGGGAGGAATGAAATGTTGTTGAGTGTGCGCGCGAGGTTTGTGGGCGTTGTGTCGGCGGCGGTGGCATCGCTGGCTGGGGCGCAGCCGATGGAGAGCGTGTCGTATGTGGAGATGGACGGGGTTGACGACTCGGTGGTGTCGTACTCGGACTTCACGGTGACGACGCTGACGGCGGAGGCTTGGGTGCGTGTGGACAGCAGTCACGAGCAGTTTGCGTCGGGGATCGTGACTTGGGGTTCGCGGGATCAGGGGTCGTACAGTTTTTCGATCCGGAGCCCTTCGGACCGGCGGTTGACGTTCTTTATCAACTTCAACAACGGGACGCAGCGGACGCTGACGGGGAATACGCCGTTGCCTCCGGGCGAGTGGCACCATGTGGCGGCGACGTACGACGGGACGACGGCGCGGCTGTACATCGACGCGGTGCTTGATGCTGAGGGCGTGCTGGGCGATCCGATCAACCCGACGGACGACCCCGGGCGGCTGTCGATCGGCGATGAGTTTGCGGGGCAGAGCGAGTTTGTGCGGGGCGGGTTTGACAACGTGATGATCTGGAGCGAGGCTCGGACGGCGGAGCAGATTGCTGACGACATGGCGGGGAACGGCGGCAAGAACGGCGGTTCGGCGCTGATGGCGTGGTACAGGTTTGATGAGTTTGCGTCGAACATTGTGCTTGATTCGAGCGGGAACGGGCGGCACGCGCACCTGGGCGCTGATTTCGACGCCGGCGATGACGACCCGGTCTCGGTGCGGTGGGACGAGGGGCTCAGTCGGCGACGGTACCTGGTGCTGACCAGCTCGCGGCAGGGCGAGGTGCGGGTGATCAGCGGCTCGCTCGAGGACCAGATCGCGCAGGTGAACGCGGGGAGCAACCAGTCGTTCTGGGCACCGATCGTGAACCGGCAGGCGGACTTTCACAAGCGGGATTCCTTCTTGTGTACGGCGGCTCAGGACCTGTCGTTTGTGGACAGCGAGACGTACCTGACCGGGGCTGACGAGGTGACGCGGCACAACTGCGAGAGCGCGTTTTACAGGTTTGTTTTCTACATGCCTCCGATGTATGTGGATGCCGAGGTGTATGGGGTTGCGAACCTGGACGACATGGGTGTGGTGTTCATGAACGGCGCGGCGATCACGCCGACGATCGAGCAGGAGGACCTGGACAACTTCGGGACCGATCGGCTCGACGCGGAGGGTCGTCCGGTGCTTGGGTGGCCGACGGCGGATCCGTTGTTTGCCTACGACCACGACCTGTTTGTGCCGGGCAAGAACGAGTTTTTGGTCGCGGTGGCGAGCGATGTTTCGGAGTTTGAGCCTGCGGGTATGGAGTACATTGTGGTGGTGGCGTACGACTGCCTGGCGGACTGGACCGCGGACGGCGAGCACGACACGGTTGATTTCACAGAGTTTCTGAACGCGTGGGCGTCGGGAGACCCCGCGGCGGATGTGAATCTGGACGGGAGGGTGAACACGAAGGACTTTATTCTGTGGCTGAACATCTGGTCGTTCGGGTGTCCTGACTGATTTTTTCCGCGACGATCGACGCTCACACGATTCCCCGTGTCCCACGCCTTTGACGGCTTGGGACGCGGGGTGTTTTTGTGGCTGACGCTGTCAGAGGGCTCAAAACCGCGTTGCTTGGGAGTGGTTTTTTGGGTAGGCTGGTGTGACGTGCGGGTTGTTGCCCGTGGTTCAAGTCAACCGGGACGGTTTTCCATCAGCAGGAGAGAGAGCATGATTCGTTCGACAGCTTTGGCGGTGTGTTTGTGTGCAGGGGCGGCGTTTGGGCAGCAGGCTTCGCGGGAGGTGGTGGCGACCGACGCGACGGGCACGCGGGTGGATCGCGTGTTTGTGCCTCAGTTCATGTTGGGTGAGGATGGGGCGACCAGTCGGGCTGGGTTGCTGTGGACCTATAACGATGCGGCGTCGATCACCTCATCGGTGGCGCTTGGCGACGGGGGAACCGAGTCGTGGGTGGCGCACTCGCTGAATGACAAACGGATGAGCAAGTTTACGACGACGGGGAGCGGCGTGCCCGACTTTGTGTATTCGATGGCAGCACAGAACCCCGACACGATCGGCGTGGCGGCTGCTGCGGATGCCTCGAAGTGCGCGGTAATCTCGTGGGTGAACAACGGGCGGGTGGCTGTGCGGGCGTTTACTGCCGCGGGTGGAGACACCCCGCTCTGGTCATTTGTCTATAACGGGACATACACGAACTCCGGCAAGCGGTCGGTCGCGGTGAGCGCCGACGGCAGCCGTGTGACGACCAGTGCCTACGACGGGTTCGACACGCTGCTTGTGCTTCACAACGGCGCGACGGGCGCGCTGATGGGGAGTGCTTTCATCCCGGGATATTGCTCGGGCGTGGAGATGGACGACAGCGGGACGAGGATCCTGGTGACGGCCGGTTCGGTGGCGCGGCTGTACGACACGGCGACGATGACCGAGGTGTATTCGCTGGCGACGTCGGGCGCGGGCGGGTACCACCGGATCTCGCGTGACGGGACCGCGATCGCGGCGGGCGGGTTCAACATCCGCGCAGCCCGTGAGATCGACGGGGTATGGCAGACTGTGTATTCAGGCGGCGGCTCGACCGACTGGTTCGGGTGGGGCATGTCGCTCAGCGGCGACGGCGAGACGCTGTTTGTGCTCAGCCACGACTACGGCGACGGGTATCTCACCAACGAACACCGCGTCGTTGACCTCACCACGGGGACGGTCGTCGCGGTGAACAGCTACACGGGCTCGGGCACGTTCCAGAACTCGGCGGTTGCGGCACAAACCAACGACGACGGGACGGTCTTTGCGGCGGCTTCGTGGGGTGACGCGGGGAACACCGAGCCGGAGGTGCGGATCTTTGACCGCGACCTGAACATGATCGGGTCGATCGACACCGCGGGATCTCCCTTCGAACTCGACATGAGCAGGGACGGGAGGTATGTGCTGGTCGGGAGCAAGGCGGTGCACGCGAACACGTTTGGCAACGGGGGCAACACGTACGCCTACGAGAACGATTCGCCTTGTGTGGCGGACTTTAACGGCGACGGAACGGTGAACACCCAGGACGTGCTGGCGTTCCTGAACGCGTGGACCTCGGGCGACCCTTCGGCGGATATCAACGGCGACGGGAGCGTGAACACGCAGGACGTGATCGTGTTCTTGAACCTGTGGAACGCGGGCTGCTGATCGGCTGGTCGTGCGAGCTGTGGTGCGGTTGGTCCCCTCGCTTGCGCGAGGGGCTCTACAAAGCCGGTTGGTCCCCTCGCTTGCGCGAGGGGCTCTACAAAGCCGGCTGGTCCCATCGCTTGCGCGAGGGGCTCTTACAAAGCCGGCTTGTCCCCTCGCTTGCGCGAGGGGCTCTCTCAAGCCAGATGGTCCCGCACGGCCAGCATGGCCGTGGCACACGAAACGAGAGAAGTGAACACGCTCTATTCGTTCGAGTCGGGCCACTGGCCGATGGCGTGGCGGGGTTCGAGGGCGGCGCCGAGGCCGAGGACGATCCGGTTGGCGTAGGCGAAGTAGGCGGCGGCCTGGGCGACATCGAGGATCTCGCGGTCGGTGAGGCCGGCGTCGCGGAGGGGCTCGATGTCGGCTTCGGTGATGGCGGCTGGGGCTTGGGTGAGCTTGGTGGCGTAGGCGGTCATGGCGCGTTCGCGGGGGGTGAGCGCGGTTTCGTCGCCGGCTTTGAGGGGTTCGGCGAGTGGTTTGCGGCTGTCGGGGAGGAGGCGTTCGAGGCCGGCGGCGTGGTGCTCGAGGCAGTAGGCGCAGCGGTTGATGCGGCTGACGGTGACGCCGACGATCTCGCGTTCGGCTCGGGAGACGGGGCTGGGTCGGTGCATGGACTGGGTGTAGAGGGCGCAGTGGGCTTCGAGCGAGTCGGGGTTGAGGGAGTGGACTTTGAGGACTTGGTCGACGGTGCCGTCGGGGTTGCCGAAGCGGCGGTAGAGGTCGGCGAGCGGGCCCTTTGCGTCGGGTTCGGGGACGGTGTGGATGTATGCCATGGGGGTCTCTGGGGCGTCTTTTGGGGGTCGGGTTTGGGGAGCGTACGCGGCGGGCGGCTCCTACAGTCCGCGGCTATGCCAACCATCACCATCAACGGCGTTGCGTGTGAGTTCACCAAGGGGCAGATGATCCTGCAGGTGGCGCACGCGAACGGGCTCGATATTCCCAGCTATTGCTACCACGACGGGCTGACGATCGTGGCGAGTTGCCGCATCTGTCTGGGCGAGGCGATGGCGCCCAACCCGCGGAACGAGGGCAAACTCGAGCCGTACATGGGGGGCAAGCTGTTCCCGACGTGCCAGACCGGGGCGGTGGACGGGATGGTGGTGAACACCGATTCGACCAAGGCGGTGGCGAATCAGAAGGCGGTGATGGAGTATCTGCTCATCAACCACCCGCTGGACTGTCCGGTGTGCGACCAGTCGGGCGAGTGCTCGTTGCAGGACTACTCGTTCAGCTACGGGCGGGGGGCGTCGCGGTTTGAGGAGCAGAAGGTCAAGCAGCCGAAGAAGGACGTGGGGCCGAACATTTTGCTGTACAGCGACCGGTGCATTTTGTGTACGCGGTGTGTGCGGTTTACGCGTGAGGTGACCGGGACCAGCGAGCTGTATGTGAACGGGCGGGGCAACAAGAGCGAGATCGACGTGTTCCCGGGTGTGGCGCTGGACAACCCTTTGGCGAGCAACGTGATTGATCTGTGCCCGGTTGGGGCGCTCCTGGACAAGGAGTTTTTGTTTGCCCAGCGGGTGTGGTTTTTGCGGAGCACGCCTTCGATTGATGGGATTACCGCGAGCGGGGACAACATCTGGATCGAGCACAACGAGGGGAAGGTGTACCGCGTGAAGCCGCGCGAGAACATGGCGATCAACAAGTGGTGGATCACCGACGAGGTGCGGTATGGGTGGAAGCATGTGCACGCCGAGCATCGGCTGCGGTCGCCGATGCGGCGCAAGCACGGGGCGCTGATCGAGGACGATTACAAACGGGCGTATGAGGACACGATCGCGGGACTCAAGAAGGCGGTGGCTGGGGGGAAGCGGCTGGCGCTTCTGGTCAGCCCGAACCTGACGTGCGAAGAGGCGTATGCGCTGGGCACGCTGGCGAAGCTGATTGATCCGCAGGCGGTGTTTGGTGTCGGGCCGGTGCCGATGGTTGGTGAGGACCAGACCTTCCCGCCCGGGGCGGCGGCTGACGACGCGAAGGCGTTTACGGTGCGTGCCGAGAAGGCGCCGAACGCGCGGGGGGTGCAGCGGGTGCTGGGGGCGATCGGGCAGATGGTGCTGGACGCGGATGCGTTTCTCGCGCGGGTGAAAGAGCCGGACATCGGGGCGGTGATCGCGACGGGGAACTACCGCGAGGACTGGGCGACCGCGGAGGTGCTCGGGGCGATCGACAGAACTCCCGGTGCGGGCGGGGGCGCGGGCGGGGGGGAGAGCCGATTTGTGGTGCTGCTGGACACCCATGGCACGCCGTTGATCGACCACGCGGATGTGGTGATTCCCGGGGCGACGTGGACGGAGAAGGCGGGGACTTTCGAGAACGCGCAGAAGGTGCTTCAAGCGTTCGAGCAGGCGATCCCGGTGATCGAGCTTGCCAAGACCGAGGGGCAGATCGCGCTTGACCTGATCGCCGAGTTCCACGGCACTCCCGGGCTTGCCGACCACCGGGCGAGCGTGGTGATTGTTGATGAGCAGCCCGGGCAGGTGCCTCAGGCGGTGGAGGTGGTCGCGCCGCGGTCGCGGCTGTTCAATGCGGCGGATATCAGGACAGAGATGGCGGACCGCTATCCGGGGCTGAGCGCGTTTGCGACGGATGTTGTGTTGCCGAGTGTTGATGCGGAGAAGGTGGAGGGCGTGGAGATGGTAGAGCTGTAGAATCACATTGGATGGTTTCTCAAGCGGGTAAGCTATGACCGGAGCGATTATTTGGGCTGTTGTGGCGTTGGTGGTTGGGGCACCGTTTGTGTTGATCTGGTGGAAGATCGCGGACCGGTGGGCGGACGATGAGCACAAGCGGTTTAAGGTGAAGGACCCCGGGCCGGCGCCGACGGTGGTGAAGCGGAGTGATGTGGAGGGGCCGGGGGAGTGATCGGAGTTCGCTGAGGTTTGTGTTCTGCTTTCTCGGCGGGGGTTGCATATCAGGAAAGGCACCCTCCCCCCAGCCCCCTCCCGCGGGGCGCGGGAGGGGGAGCAGGAAGAGGCCCCGCGGGGCGCGGGAGGGGGAGCAGGAAGAAGCCGTGCGGGGCGAGGGAGGGGGAGTAGGAGGGGGCCGCGCGGGATGGGGGGAGCAGGGGACGCTGGCAAGAACAGGGGCTGCTGGCAAAAAGAGGACCGCCCGCGGGCCTGGTGTGGGCTGGCGGGCGGTGGTCTCTTTCCTCATTGTTTGTGGGGTGTTGACCCCTTGACGAGTGGGCGCGGGTGAGGAGCCGGGCCGCTCGGGATGGGTTAGTTGTCGAGTGCTTCGCGGAGGGCCTCCTGGATGGCGGCGTTGGCGCGGTGGCGTGCGTTGCCGATGGCTTGGCTGGCGGCGCGTCGGGCCATACCAAGCGCCCGGAAGAACTCGCGGTCGGCGTGGATGGCGCGGAGTGCGTGTGCGGCGCGTGCGGCGATGAGGCCGACGTGTCGGTTGCCGTGGCGCGCGGCGTGGTTGACCCGGCCCATCGCGTGGCGTGCAGCGGCGATCAGCTCACGATCTGAGGCGTCGGAGTTGTCGAGGCGGATGATGGTCTCGATGCCTTCGGCGGCGATTCCGTGAATCCGGTCGGCGGTGCGTTCGGCGGTTTCCTGCATCGCGGCGGCGGCGGCGCGGACGATCTGGCCGGGGTCGCCGTCCTGAGCGAGGGCCGGGGCGGCGGCGAGGGTGAATGCGGCGAAGAACGCGGCGAGCAGATGGGTGAACCTGAGTGTCATGGTGGTCTCCTTTTGGAGTGCTGAGGTTCCGCGAAAGAACCGGTCGTGGATGTGTGGTCGGCGCGGCACTGTGTCGCGGCGGCCGATGATGTGGAGCGGGGCGTGATCGGGCAGAAGTCGGTCTGGCCGATCGTGCGATTCCCGCGCGGGTGGTGCCGGGTTGGGCCCCCTTGCCCACACGGCGGTACAGGAAGAGAAACGCCGGCCGGGAGAGGTGATTGCCGGGACACCGGGCTTTTCTTGTCGGACGGCCGCTAGGCTTGTCGCGGGATGCCGACCTACCGCCTGACGATTGCCTACGACGGGACCGACTTTGCCGGGTGGCAGAAGCAGGAGCCGCCGGACCCGTGGTTGGCGGCGGCGGGGCGGGCGGGGGACGCCGGGGCGGGCGGGGTGCCTGCGGGGAGCATCCCGCGCGAGGCCAAATCCATGAAGCTCGAGCCCGGGCTGGTGGCGGGCAAGCCGGGGCGGATCGCGCTGCGGACGGTGCAGGCGGTGGTCGAGCGTGCGGTGCGGGAGGTGGTGCGCGAGCCGGTGCGGCTGAAGGGGGCAAGCCGGACTGATGCGGGGGTGCATGCGCGGTGCCAGATGGGGGTGTTTGCGTGTTCGGGGGATGAGCCAGCCAAAGGCAACGACACCGCGGTTCATCCCACAACGCCGGGTGGCGTCGGTGACGAGGAGGACAGCCGGGGGAAGGGGGGGTGGCCGTTGTCTCGGGGGGCGGGGCGGTTGCTCATGGCGGTGAACTCGCGGCTGCCCGACGACGTGCAGGTGGTGCGGGCCGAGGCTGTGGAGCGGGGGTTTGACCCGATTCTGGATTGTGTTGGTAAGGGGTACAGCTACACGCTTTGGGTGGGGATGCACCGGCCGCTGTGGGCGCGTCGGCATGTGCATCACACCTGGGCGAAGCTCGACCTTGGCGCGATGCAACGGGCGGCGGCGTGCTTTGTGGGGACGCACGACTTTGCGGGGTTTGCTGCGGCGGGGCACGGGCGGCAGACGACGGTGCGCGAGGTCTTTGCGTGCGAGGTGCGCGAGATCGAGAAGCCGGAGCTGTGGCACGGCGCCCACTCGCGGGGGGTGCTGGCGGGGGGCGTGGGGGGCGTGGGCGATGGGCGGGGGACGACGGTGGCGGTGGCGGACCCGGGGCGGTTGCTGCGGGTGGAGGTTTCGGGGAGCGGGTTTTTGTACAACATGGTTCGGATCATCGCGGGGACGCTGCACGACGTTGGGCGTGGTCGGATCAAGGCGGCGGCGTTGCCGGAGATCATTGCGAGTTGTGCACGGAAGCGGGCGGGGCCGACGTTGCCGGCGAAGGGGTTGTGTCTGGAGTGGGTGGCGTATCCGGACAGCCCGGGGCAAGGCGGCGCGGTCGGTGAGGGGACGAGGCGGCGGCCGTGAGGTGACCGATTCGGGTAGCATGGCGCGGTCTCACCGGGGGCCTTTCCGCCCGCTGGCGTGGAGGGCTTTGCATGCCGGTTCAGCGGCTGGGTCGTGTGCTCTTGGTGTCGATCTTTGTGGCGGTGGCGTTGACGCTGTCGTGCTGTTCGTCGGGGGTGCGGATGATGCCGGTGCCTCTGGCGATCCGAGAGGCGGGGCCCGACCCATTTTCGAGCACCGCGCCGGGGTTGCGTTCGGCGACGGTTGACGTGTTCTATGCGACCAACCGTGCACCGGCGCCGAGCGAGAGTTCGCGGGCGCGGTACGGATCGGCGGTTGGTGATTCGCTCCGGGTCGGGTCGGCGCGGGTCCGGTTCGGGCCGGCGGAGTGGGGTTGGGACGATCTGATCGCGAGCACGGCTGCGGGTGAGCGGCCGAGCATCTCGGTGGTGGGCGTGGAAGAGTATGGGGTGTTGGGCGCGGAGGGCGAGAACGGGGTGTTGGCGGCGCAACCCGCGGCGTCGATGGCGGCGGGCGGGATGCCGATGGGTGCGCGGGAGGTGTATGCAGCGAGTCTCAACGAGCGCCTTGCAAGAAGCGTACACCGCGACGTGTTTATTTATGTGCCTGGATTCAACCTGACCTTTGAGCTCGGGGTCCGTCGGATTGCGGAGTTCTCTCACTATCTGGGGCGGGACGGGGTGTTTCTTACTTATGCGTGGCCCGCGCACTCGCACCCGTTTGCGTATGGGACGGACCGGCGGAACGCGCGGCGATCGGTCGCGGGGTTTCGTGAGTTTCTCCGGTTTCTCGCTGAGAGGACCGACGTCGAAAGGATTCACCTGATCACCAGCAGCGCGGGTGCGCCGGTGGTGAGTGACGTGCTGGTGGCGATCCACGAGGAATATCCCGACACGCCGGCTGCGGAGGTGCGGCGGGTGACGCGGATCGGTGAGGTGATCTACGCGGCGTCGGACCAGAGCATGGGTGACTTCCGCGAGATGCTGCACTCGGGGTCGGCGGCGATTGCTTCGCACATCACGATCTACTCGTCGAGTGTGGACATGGGGCTGTTGCTCACCCGGGTGTTCGGGTCGCACGACCTGACGATCGGGCGTCTTCCTTCGCACATTTCTGAGGACGACGCTGCGCTGCTGCGCGAGCGGGCGGATCGGGTGACTGTGGTCGACGTGACCGGCGCGATCGGGCCGGCGGGGCGGGGCGATTTCTGGGCGCACCGGTACTGGTATCTCAACCCGTGGGTGAGCAGCGACCTGCTGGGGGTGTTGCGGCACCGGATGCCTCCGGCGCGGCGGGGGCTGACGGCGAGTGAGGACGGGACGATGTGGGAGTTTCCTGCTGACTATGTCGAGCGGGTGCGAGAGCAGATCAGGGGCTGCGGGCTGACTGGGCAGCCGGGCGGGGCGGAGTAGATCAACCGCGAGGAATACGGATCTCGTTTCGTTTTCGTGCGTGGGCCGGTTCCTTTCTTGCACCCCGAGAGGGGTGATCCTGAATAGCCGGGGGTGGAGCAACGCGACACCCCCGGTCTCGATCCTCTCGCGCTCGCCTTTGGACCCCGGCAGGGGTCCGCGTGTGTACGGCTGCCACGAGCACCCCTGCCGGGGTGCAAGGCGCTGGCCAACAAACCTCTTCCGGGGGTGTCGTCCGCTGCGCGGAACTCCACCCCCGGCTATTCAAGAACAGTCCTACGGACTGAAGAGTAGAGAGGGCACAGAATACCACCAAGGCACGAAAGCTTTATGGGAGCCGTATAACGGGTTGATTTTGCTTGCAAGAACTGGCCTTTCATGAACCCGAGCTTGCGCTCGGGGCTCGTGAAGGTGCACGAGGTGCTCTTGCAATGTTTCTCAGTGGTGTGCGGCTGCGGCGCTGTTGGCAGGGGCGGCGTTCCGTGCCGGATTTCCGACGACACAGCAGGCGTCGGGGACGTCTTGCCGGACGACCGCGCCCGCGCCGACAACGCAGCCGATGCCGATGCGAACGCCCGGCAGGACGGCTGCGCCGAGGCCGACGAGTGTGTCGGCGCCGATGGAGACATTGCCGCCGAGGGTGGCGTTTGGGGCGATGTGGGCGTTTTCGCCGACGGTGCAGTGGTGCTCGACGACGGCGGCGGAGTTGATGATCGCGTGGGGCGCGATGCGCGCGCAGGCGTGGACGACTGCGAGCGGGCCGACGAAGGTGCCGGGGGCGAGTGTGGCGCTGGGGGAGATAAATGCGCGGGGGTGGATGATCGTGGCGGGCGGGTGTTGGCGTGTTGGGAGTTGGTCGAGCAGGGCCCGCCGGGTACGGCAATCGCCGAGACAGAGCACCCATGGTGAGGAGATTTCACGCTCGCCGTTGAGGAGTGATTGGAGCGTGCCGAGGTAGGGTGCGGTGTCTTTGCCCTGGATGGCGGCACACTCGGGGTTGTCGTCGTAGACGCCTTGGACCGCGTAGCCGGCGAGTTGTGCGGCTTCGGCGACGACGACGGCATGGCCGCCGCCGCCGAGGAGTGTGATGTGGTGCGGGGTGCGTGGCATGAGTAGATGCAGAGCGGTTGCCTGCGGGGAGGCTGTCTCGCTCAGGCGGCGTTGGTTGTGGCGGGTGCGGGTGCGGGTGCGGTGTCGGCGGGTGCGGTGTCGTGGAGGATGTTGTCGTGGGGCAAGAGTGCGTTGCGGCCTGAGCCGGGCTCGAACTCGCGGCTGAGGATTTCGTCGGCGACGCGGACGGTCTCGGCGGCGACGGCTTCGGTGAGGTGGTTGCGCCAGTCGCCGACGACGCCCTTGCGGAAGAAGCTGGCGTCTTCGTTGCCAGCTTTGCGGCCGCTCTGTTGCTTGAAGTCGGCGGCGGCGACGCAGGTGCCGACGTGGTCCTGGTCTGCGGCGAGGTTCAGGAAGCGGAGGAGGCGTTCGACCTGGGTGTGCGGGTTGTCCTTGTAGTCCTCGTAGCTGATCTCGGTGTAGTGGTTCGGGCCCAGGCGGCTGCCGGTGCGGCGGGCGAGCCACATCATCGGGGCCCAGACATCGTGGGCGAACGCGGGGGCGAACTCGTTGATGTCTTTGAAGGGGCCGGTGTCTCCGAGCAGCTTGCGGTGGAACCAGGAACTGACGGCGGTGTCGCGGACATCACGGGTGACGCACAGGAATCGGGCCCAGGGGTAGAGGGTGGCGAGGAGGTCCATGTGGCGGGCGTTGTCGGGGGTTTTGTCGAGGACGGCCGAGATGCGTTGTTTGGTGTCGGGCGGGCAGGTGGCGATGTAGCGCATGAACATGCGGTCGCAGGCCTGGCGGGCGAGGAGGAGGAAGTCGGAGTCACCCGGGGTGAGCCAGGCGGCGGGGGGTTTGTCGGAGGAACGTTTGGTGCCGATCTGGGCGTTGGTGTAGGTCTGGAAGGCTTGTTGGAGAGCGGGGATGAGACGGGTGGGGAGGTGCCCTTCGCCTCGGGCGATGGCGTTTGGATGGGCGTGGAGTGTGGAGGTGACCCAGGAGGTGCCGGTCTTTGGGGGGCCGAGGATGAAGCCGATCTGGAGGCGTTCGATGAGGCGGGATTGTTCCTGCCAGGTTCGGAAAGCCTGAACGATCTGGGGTGGTTGGTTGCTCGGCTTGGGTTGGTTCATGGAGGGTTTGTCGGCCGGACGGGCTGGGGGGCTGGACAGAGGGTGGGGAAAGGTCGTGCAGTAGACCCCTCAAGCGGGTTCCGTACTCGTTGACTTCTTTATCTCGATCGAGTTGTGAGAGAGGGAGAGAAGGAAGAAGAGCCCTCCCCCCGGCCCCCTTCCAAGGGGAGGGGGAGGAAGAGAAAGGCACCCTCCCCCCAGCCCCCTCCCAAGGGGAGGGGGAGAAAGAAAGGCACCCTCCCAAGGGGAGGGGGAGAAAGAGAAAGGCACCCTCCCCCCAGCCCCCTCCCAAGGGGAGGGGGAGAAAGAAAGGCACCCTCCCCCCGGCCCCCTCCCAAGGGGAGGGGGAGAAAGAAAGGCACCCTCCCCCCGGCCCCCTCC
>CAYMZJ010000035.1:0-31691 GCA_964394895.1 uncultured Phycisphaeraceae bacterium
ACCTCCTCCGCCACCGCCACACGACCCCCTTCGAGATGGTCGAGTTCAAGTTCCACGTCGCGATGCCGATCTTCGTCGCCCGCCAGTGGATCCGCCACCGCACGGCGAACGTCAACGAATACTCGGCCCGCTACTCGATCCTGCCTGACCGGTTTTACACCCCCTCCCTCGACGAGGTCCGCAAACAGAGCCGGGCCAACAATCAGGGCGGCGATGAACGGTTCAAGACCGACGAAGCCGCCGAGGTCTCGACAGCACAGGAGTTTCTCGACTACCTCGCGGATGTCGAGACCCTGTACCCCCGGTACGAGAAGCTGACCGAGAAGGGCGTCAGCCGCGAGCTGGCACGGATGGGGCTTTCGGTGTCTATCTATACAGAGTGGTACTGGAAGTGCGACCTGCACAACATCCTCCGCTTTCTGAGCCTGCGGATGGATTCCCACGCCCAGGAGGAGATCCAGGCGTACGCCCGGGCGATGCACGACCTCATCGAGCCGATCGTCCCGATCACCATGGAAGCCTGGCGGGACTACGCCTTTGAGTCGATGCACCTGACCCGATTGGAGATCGAGGCGATCCAGAGCCTCGCCAAAGGGGGTGATGGGGCGTTTGGGTCCCAGAACCGGCGGGAGCAGGCGGAGTGGGACAGCAAGAAACTCCGTTTGGGGTTGTAATTTTGCTGTCAGTTTGGGGAGATTTGGCGGGTAAAATCCGCCCTCACAGCCTCTGGAGGCGGCCGCGGATGAGAATCTGCGGTTTTTTCTTCCCCCTTCACTTGCGAATGCTCAGGGATGTGGCATCTTTCGAGTGTCCTCGCTGGATCGGCCAGCAGGACAAGTCAACTCGAACAACGCCGCGGGGTAGCCAGGTACGTTCCTGATGCTCTGCGGGAGAAGAGATGGAGATTCCCATGAAGCTTGCTTCCGTTATTGCTGTTGCTGGTATCGCCGCCGCTGCCTCCGCCCAGACCGTCACCTACAGCTGGTCCGTGTCCGACACCGGCAACGGCGACGGCATCATCGAGCCGGGCGAGTCCGCCCTCCTCACCATGATCGCCACCATGGACCCCGGAGCCACCGGCTTTGCTGGTTCCATCTACGACATCATCGGTGGCATGAACTGGGACAGCGGCTCGGTTGTCAGCTACGAAAACACGCTCGACGCCCTTACCGGCCCGGGCACCCTCCAGGCCAACGGCGACATCACCACCATCGAGAGCTTCCAGCTCCCCCCCGCCTTCAACGGCGACTTCATCGGTGACAACCCCATCGAGCTCTACAACATCACTTGGACCCCCAACGATTACTCCGCTCGCACCGTTGAAGTTGGCGACGCCAACCACCTCAACAACGATGTCTACACCGACGACTTCGGCACCTCGGTTCCCTACGCCGGCGTCGATGGCAACGCTTCCTTCAGCGTCGTGCCCGCCCCCGCTTCGATGGCCCTCCTCGGCCTCGGTGGCCTGGTCGCCACCCGTCGTCGCCGCTAATACGCTCTGACGACTGAGTTCACACACTGACCACGCCCCGGGCTTGCCCCGGGGCGTGGTTTTTTTTGCACCAGCACACTCGATTTCGCCCAGCTTTCCAGCCCGCTGGAAGGGGTCTGCGCTGGTGTACGTCCTAAAACCGCCATGAAAAATCAAAAAACGCTGGCAGAGCCCCGCTTTCCCCTTGCGGTGGGATCGACTCTGCTCTATGCTGGCAGCGGGTCAGGGATGAGTCCGCGAGGCATTCCTGTTATTCGTGTCAATCTCGCGAAGTATGTATGGGCCTTGTTGGCCTTGTCTCAAAGTGAGGAGATGATTCATATGAAGACCACAGCATTGATCGTTGTCGCTGGTATGGCCGCCGTTGCCAGTGCACAGACCATGACCATTTCTTGGATGGTTTCCGACACCGGCAACGGTGACGGCATCATCGAGCCGGGCGAGTCCGCCCTTCTCTCGATGTGGGCATCCATGGACCCCGGAGCCACCGGCTTCGCTGGTTCCATCTACGACATCATGGGCACCGGCAACTTTGACACCGGCACCGTCGATGTCTTCGACAACCTGCTCGACGCCCTGACCGACGACGGTACCCTCGGCGCCGGCAACAACATCACCGGCGTTGAGAGCTTCCAGCTCCCCCCCGCCTTCAACGGTGACTTCATCGCTGACAACCCCATCCAGCTCTACAACATCACCTGGACCCCCAACGACTACAGCAACCGCACCGTCAGCGGCGGCACCACCCACATCAACTTCGATGTCTACACCGATGACTTCGGCACCTCCGTCCCCTACACCGGCGACGTCAGCGGCTTCCGCTTTGACGTTGTCCCCGCCCCGGCTTCCGTCGCCCTGCTCGGCCTCGGTGGTCTGGTCGCTGTTCGTCGTCGCCGCTAATACCGGTTGACCTCGACCAACTGATCACTCGTTGATCTTGCACCCCCGCTCGAAAGGGCGGGGGTGTTCTTTTTCTACAACCAACACGATCTTCACCGATCCCGCAATCGTCTACACTCCATCAGCTATGGCAAAGAAACCAGACACCCCCGCCACCGCCCGCACCAGGCTCGAAACCGTCGAGCCCGTCGGCAAGCGCGTGCTCGTCCGCAAGGACGAGGACAAGAAGCGCACCAAGAGCGGCATCCACCTGCCCGACAAAGTCGAAATCCCCACGCTCACCGGCCGCATCGTCGCGGTCGCTGCCCAGATTGATCGCGACGAGGACTACCCCATCCGGATCTACGACCGCGTGCTCTTCAACCCCAAGAACGCGATCCCTGTCGATTTCGAGGGCGACAACCGCCTCTTTGTGATCCCGGTCGAGGACGTTGTCGCGGTCTTCCGTGCCGACAACCCCGAGCACTGACTGTGCCCGGCCCGCTCTCCAATCCGCTCGACGATCTCCCCGATCCACTCCCGATCTCGCCGCTCCCGGCCGCAGCGCCGTTCGATCTCCACCTCCGCCCCCCCGGATCAAAGAGCCTGACCAACCGCGCGCTCCTCCTGGCCGGTCTGGCCGCGGGAACAAGCACGCTCCAGAACGCGCTCACCGATGCCGAGGACGCCCGGCGGATGCTCGGTGCCCTTCGTGCACTGGGTTGCAAAACCTCCCTCGCCGACGGAACACTCGCCGTCACCGGCGTCGATGGGCACTGGCGCGTCCCCCGCGAGGGCGTCTTGCTCAACCTCCACAACGCCGGGACCGCGACACGATTCCTCACCGCCGCCAGCGTGCTCGCGACCGGCCCGGTGACCATCGACGGCAACGCCCGCATGCGCGAACGGCCGATCGCCGATCTCGCGTCGGTGCTGCCCTCACTCGGTGCCGACGTTGAATACCTCGCTACCCATGGGTACCCGCCGCTCAAAATCTCTCCCCTCCCGCACTCAAACCGGCACCCCACGATTGATCTTCACACCACCACGTCAAGCCAGTTCATCTCCGCGCTGCTCATGCTCGGGCCTTGGCTTCCGCGCGGCATCACGCTCCGACTCCACGGCGAGATCACCAGCCCGCCCTACATCGTGATGACGCTCCGCCTCCTCGACGAGCTCGGTGCCCGGGTTCGCGCAAGTGAGGACCTCCGGGTGCTCCGTGTCGGCCCTGCGAACACGCTCAAGCCGGGGCTCGACGCCTTCGAGTACGACGTCGAACCCGACGCCAGCGGCGCGACCTACTTCTGGGCGGCCGCCGCTCTCGTACCTCACGCACGCTGCACCATCGACGGCCTCAACAGCGAGTCCTCCCTCCAGGGTGACGCGGGATTTCCGGCGTTCCTCCGCCGGGTGGGCGCGGGCGTCGAACGCGACCCACAGGGGCACACCACCGTCGTCGGCCCGGCCGAGCTCCGCCCCATTGCTGCCGATATGACCGACATGCCCGACGCGGCGATGACTCTCGCTGCGGTCTGCGTGTTTGCGCCCGGCCGCTCGGTCCTCCGCGGGCTCCGCACACTCCGCGTCAAAGAAACCGACCGCATCACAGCCATGCAGACAGAGCTGCGCAAACTCGGCGTCCGCGTCGAGTGCGATGTCGCTGAAGACCCCGACGCCCTCTCGATCACACCTCCCGAGGGGGGAATCGACTGCTCCCCCGCTGCTCCCCGCGTCGAGTTCGACACCTACGACGACCACCGCATGGCGATGTCGCTGGCGCTGATCGGGCTCCGCCGCCCAAACTGCTTCGTGCGCGATCCGGGATGTGTCCGCAAGACCTACCCGGGGTTCTGGAAGGACTTGGCGAGGTTGTACCCGACGGACTCTGACTGAAATCGGAGTTTCTCCGAGCCTCCGACTTCAGTCGGGAGTCTCTCGCGGAAGACCAACCATCCCGCAAGGGAAGCAAGCCATGCACACCCCCCCACCTCCCGCCGGGCTGAAGCCCGGGGCTCGGATGGGCTAGAGGAGGGGTTCGGAGGGGTTCGGATGGGCTCGGAGGGGTTTGGATTCGCTCGGATCGGGTCCGATACGTTCGGAAGATGGGTGCTTCACCCCGCTACAATCGCTGCTCTGCAACCACCTCACACGATCGAGGACTCAATCCCATGGCGACCACCGAACAACTCCTCAAGCAGGCCCGCGAGTACCATCAGCAAGGCCAGATGCAGACCGCCCTGGACCTCTACCGCTCGGCCGTGCGGTCCAACCCCCGCTCGATCGACGCCCACACCGGCCTCGGGCTCGCGCTGATCCAGATCGGCGTCCACGCCGAGGCTGTCGATCACCTCGAACGTGCGGTCAAGCTCGACCCCACCAGCCCAGAAGCGATCTGCAACCTCGCGATGGCGCACCGCTCGCAGGGTCGGCTCGACGAGGCCCTCACCTGCTACGAGCGTGCGGTCTGGATGAGCAACAAGTACCCCCGCGCCGTCGCCGGGGCCGCCGAGATCTACGCCCTCCGCGGGCAGTACGGCAAGGCCCATGCGCTGCTCCTGCCCTACATCTCTTCTGAGCAGGACGAGCCGGCGGTCGCGCTCACCTACGCCCGCTGCTGCCGCGCGCTGGGCAAGCCCGGCGACGCCGCCCCGGTGCTCGCCAAACACCTCGCCGGGCAGCGCGGCACGCTCCCGACGATGAACCGCGTCTTTATGCTGCTCGAGCTGGCGAATCTCGCCAACGACCTGGGACACCCCGACCGGGCATTCGCTGCTGCGACCGACGCCAACCGCATCTTCGGCCGCCGCTTTGATACCGACCGTTACAACGCCGCGATCGACACTACCATCACCAACTGGACCGCCGAGCGCCACGCCGAGCTTCCCGTCTCCACCGCCGAGTCCGATCTTCCCGTGCTCGTTGTCGGCATGCCCCGCGCGGGCGAAGCGCTCGTCGAACAGATCATCGCAAGCCATCCTGACGCTGCGCCCGCTGGCGAAACCGCGATCACCCGGCACCTCGTGAGCCGACTCGAAGGCAGCCCCTCGCAGGACATCCTGCCCTTCTCACGCCCCGAAGCCCTCACGTTCCAGCCCGTCAACGAGGGCGCGGGGTTCTACCTCAACACCCTCGCGATGATCGCCAAGGGTGAGGGGGCCGAGCGCCCGACCCGCATCGTCGATCGCTGCACGCACAACTACCTCTACCTAGGCATGCTCGACCGGATGCTCCCCAAGGCGCGCGTCATCCACGTCCGCCGAAACCCGCTCGACACCGCGCTCTCCTGCTACACCAACCACTTCGACATCCCCTACTTCTTCAAGGTCCACCTCGCCGACTTTGCCGAGGCGTACAAAGCCTACGAGCGGATCATGGACCACTGGAAGTCCGTCGTCTCGCTGCCCATCCTCGAGGTGGACTACGAGGACATCGTCAGCGACTTTGAGACCCAGGCCCGCCGCATCATCGAGTTCGTCGGCCTCGAGTGGAACGACGCCTGCCTCCGCTTTTGGGAGACCCCGCGCCGGCTCACCCCGTTCGCCAACATGGGCATCCTCAAGCCTATCTACGACACCTCGGCTGGGAAGCACAAGCAGTACGAGCAGTTCATCGCCCCACTCCGCGCCGCGCTGGGCATGCCCCCGGCCGAGCAGCCCGTCGGAGCGGCCGGCGAGAGCGATTCCATCGGCGGCGATCTGCCCGAAGCGCCCATCGGCGAATAGACCACGCCCCCTCTCTTGGCTCCCCGCCGCACCGGTTCGCAGAATCCAATACCCTGTAAGCCTCCCGTCCGCCTGCCCGCGCACCCCAGCGCCCAACGCCCCGGAGGCACGCCATCCCTGCTCTCACCGCCGACGCATTCTGGAAACTCCTCGCCGTCGCGCTCTACTGCGGCATCCTCATCCTCATCGGCTTCTTTGCCTCCAGGCGGATGCGGAACATCCGCGACTACTACGCCGGCGGCAAAAAGCTCGGGTTCCTCAGCGCCGCCTTCTCCGCTCGCGCGACCGGCGAGTCGTCGTGGCTCCTCCTCGGGCTCACCGGCATCGGCTTCGCTCTGGGCGCGCAGGGATTCTGGATCGTCCTGGGCGAGCTCCTCGGCGTCGGCGGCGCATGGCTCCTGCTCGCCCGCCGATTCAAACGCCTCACCGACCGGTACGACTCGCTGACCGTTCCCGAATACCTCGTAGCGAGGCTCAGGGACAACACCAACGGGCTCCGGCTGATTGCGGCAGGCGCACTGCTTGTCTTCGTCCCCATATATGCTGGGGCGCAGGTCTTTGCCACTGGTGGCGCGTTCAACTCGTTCCTCGGCTGGAACCATTATCTCGGCGCAACCATCGGCTTCGCGGTCGTCATGCTCTATATCACCAAAGGCGGCTTCGTTGCGGTCGTCTGGTCGGACATCTTCCAAGGCTCGCTCATGTTCCTTGGCCTGGTCGCACTCCCCATCGTCGGGCTGCTCGAAGCCGGCGGTGTGACGAACATCATTGACACACTCCGCGCAGTCGATCCGCACCTGCTCTCGCTCCACGGCCCCGGGCCGCCTCCAGTGGTCGCAGATGGAGCGAGCTTTGTCGAACCGCTTCCCTCCACCGGCGGGTGGACCCCGCTCACTATCGCCACCATCATCGGCTTCATGGCGATCGGCATCGGGTTCCTCGGCTCGCCGCAGGTCTTTGTCCGATTCATCAGCCTCAAGAGCGAGTCAGAGATCAACAAAGGCGCCGCCGTCGCACTCATCTGGACGCTCCTCGCCGACTCGGGCGCCGTGCTCGTTGGTCTCGTCGGCCGCGGGCTTTACGAGTGGGTCACCATCAGTTCTGATCCAGCACTCATCGTTGCCGGCGACAAGGAGAACATCCTGCCCTTCATGGCGGTCACACTCCTGCCGTCGTTCTTCGCCGGCATTTTTATCGCGATGGTGCTCAGCGCGATCATGTCCACGATCGACTCGCTGCTCGTCGTCGCCTCGTCCGCTGCCGTACGCGACTACTGGCAGAAGACCCGCCACCCCGACATGCCCGACGACAAACTCGTCAAACTCAGCCAGCTCGTCACCCTCGTCCTTGCGCTTGTCGCCTTCGCGATCGGCATCGGCATCCTGCTCTACGACAAGGACACGCCGCTCTTCTGGATCGTCATCTTCGGCTGGTCCGGCATCGCCGCCACGTTCTGCCCCACCATCATCCTCAGCCTCTTCTGGGCAAAGCTCACCGCGCGCGGTGCCAAGGCAGCCATGCTCGCGGGGTTCGCAGCCGTGCCGCTCCTCAAGTTCGCAGCCCCGCCAATCCTTGAAGCCGTCAACCTCTCCACCGTCAACAAATACCTCACCGCGCTCGATGTGCTCTCGCCAGCCTTCCTCGTTTCGTTCGTCGTCGCGGTTGTCGTCAGCCTCACCGACCGCAAGGGTCAGGACCGAGTCCAAGACGCCGCGGCCGACCTCGCCGCCTGCGCCGGGCCGCCACCGACCGACACCTGATCCCCCCCGCCCCCACTCCAGCCCCAGCCCCACTCACGCCCCCACTCACACCCGGGCACTGCCGCGCCCACTTTCGGCCTCTCCATCGCTATCATCCGCCCAACACCGCCGCACCGCGACCCATCGCGGCACGCCGGCGGCCCCTATCCGCTTGCCCACAGACCTTTCCGAGGAGTTCTGCCCATGCCCACCCCCATCACCATGACCGACGCCGGCCTCAATGTTCCCAACGACCCCATCATCCCCTTCATCATCGGCGACGGCATCGGGCCCGACATCTGGAACGCCGCGGTCAAGGTCTTCGACGCCGCGGTCGACAAGGCGTACCACAGCGACCGCAAGATCCACTGGCACGAAACCGCAGCCGGCGAAAAGTCCTTCAAGGCCACCGGCGACTGGCTCCCCCAGTCAACACTCGACGACTTCAGAAAGTACCTCGTCGGCATCAAGGGCCCACTCACCACCCCCACCGGTGGCGGTATCCGCTCGCTCAACGTCGCGCTCCGACAGATCCTCGACCTCTACACCTGCCTCCGCCCCGTCCGCTGGTTTGCCGGCGTTCCCAGCCCCGTCAAACACCCCGAACGAACCGACATGGTCATCTTCCGTGAGAACACCGAAGACATCTACGCCGGCATCGAGTTTGAAGAGGGCACCGACGACTGCGCCAAGTTCAGCGCACTCCTCAAAGAGCACTTCCCCGACCGCTTCAAGAAGGTCCGCTTCCCCGACACCGCCGGCTTCGGCCTCAAGCCCATCAGCCAGCAGGGCACCGAGCGCCTCGTCAAGGCTGCGATCCAGTACGCGATCGACCACGACAAGCCCTCGGTCACCTTCGTCCACAAGGGCAACATCATGAAGTTCACCGAGGGTGCCTTCATGAACTGGGGCTACCAGGTCGCAGCCAAGCTCTTCGGCGCAACCCCCCTCGACGGCGGCCCCTGGCACACACTCAAAAACCCCAAGACCGGCAACACCATCACGATCAAGGACTGCATCGCCGACGCCTTCCTCCAGCAACTCCTCACCCGCCCGGCTGAGTACTCCGTCATCGCCACCATGAACCTCAACGGCGACTACATCTCCGACGCTCTCGCGGCCTGCGTCGGCGGCATCGGCATCGCCCCGGGCGCCAACATCAACTACGACACCGGGCACGCCATCTTCGAAGCAACCCACGGCACCGCCCCCAAGTACGCCGGCCAGGACAAAGTCAACCCCGGCTCGGTCATTCTCTCGGGAGTCCTCATGCTCGAACACATGGGCTGGCAGGAGGCCGCCGACCTCATCGTCAAAGGCATCGAAGGCGCGATCACCGCAAAGACGGTAACCTACGACTTTGAGAGGCTGATGGAAGGGGCGACGCTGCTGAAGTGCTCGGAGTTTGGAGAGGCGATTATGAAGCACATGGGGTAAGGCCCATGCGTACATTGCTTTTCTAAGAAACTGGTAGCCTCCCGGTAATCGGCCTCTCAATAAGTGAGCATGAGGCGATCGGTGACTTCATGGTCTTCGAGGCTCTTTCCGTTCATCTGGAATCGTTTTAGCATCGATCGTCCGACATGGATCGATACTTCCCGCTCGAAGAGACCTGTCGGTATAGGCAGATCACAGATCATGTTGCCTGATTTCTTTGTGCCATCGATGCTGAGGGCAACAACGACACCCCGTTGCTTACAGTCTCCAATCATCTTGAGAAGTTGCCGCAAGCGAAAGTCCTGTGCTCCGTATAGAATAGCCTGCGAGTGGGAGTATGGAGGATCGCAGTAGATGAGATCCCCAGGCTGAGCTTCATCCATCACCTCGCGATAGTCGGCTTGGCGAAACTCACAGTGGATGAGCCGCTTGTTCCATTCATCAACTCGCCGGGCAAATGACTCCGGCGGAATAGGCTTGTGAGGACCGCACGGAGTGGACATGTAGCCATCCGCTTTCCGGAACCGTATGACCCCTCCGTAGCAAGCTCGTGTGAGGAAGAGAAAGTCGGCACCGTTCGGGCTTGAGTTGTACGACGACTTGATCTCCTCGTACCGTTCTCTCTTGTCACCGGACATGACAAAATGCCAGCGATCAGAGTACCAGTCCTTTAGGACATCCGGTTCCCGCTTAAGCGTTGCCCATATCTCGATAAGCGGCCCAAATGTATCTGAACCGACGCCACTCGTGGGGGCGGCGGTGGCGAGGACCGACGCACTTCCCGCGAAGACATCGTAGAGGGTTCCGTATTCCTGCGGGAAGTACGAACATATCTCTTCAGCCATCTTGAACTTGTTGCCAATCCACTTCAGCAGCGAGCCCCCTTTGGGCCGAGCGTAGACATGTGTCGTGGTTCCAAAAAGATCCGTTTCTGTCATCATGCAGGACATCCTTCAAGAGCGGAACCGGTATGAGGTCAGCATATCCCAATTATGGATATCCGTCAAGCGGATATACGCTTTGGCGATCATGGATCGCTCGTTGCACTCTACACGCCTCGCCCGTTTCCAGGCGCTGCTCCGTGCAGTTCGCGATGAGGCCGGTCTGCGCCAAATCGACCTTGCGGAGCGCCTTGGTCATCCACAGTCATTCGTGAGCAAGTACGAGAACGGAGACAGATGCCTCGACCTTCTCGAACTCGAGCAGGTCTGCGAAGCACTGGGGCTAACCCTCAGCGAGTTGGTCCAACGCTACGAGGGTACTCGCTGATGCTACCCGATCCACGATTCCAGCAGCAGCCGATGGAGTTCTGGGCGAATGTCCGAACGATCGGACAGCAGGTGGGCTACACGGTGCGCGGCAAGGGCATCATCCGCGTTCCGACAATGGACGATATCCAGGTTTCCTTCAAGGCTATTGGATTGGGTGTTGAACACTTGGTCGCACCCGATGGTACCCTCACCCAAACAGGCCAGAGGCTACTCGGCTACTTCGAGTACCGCGCGGATGTTCTCAACAAGTTTGTCGAACCACGGCTCATGAATGGCGATCAAGCGCGTAGCGAGTTTGAGCGATTGAAGACTGCTCTGAATCCCTCATGCCCTATCCCGATGAACAAGCAGAAGGGTGACAAAAAGGCTCCCGCCTACTTCACTGCCATCATCAACATGCTGTTAGAAGCGAACGCCGCTGGTATTCCCTGCGACTACGACCCCAGAAAACTGACAACCGTCACTCGCAACGGCGCGCCGCTGCGAACACTTGCCCGCCGCGTGGACGGTGCATTTCCTGACACTGTGAATCCGGTTGCAGTGTGGGAGATCAAAGAGTACTACTACACGACGACGTTCGGGAGCCGAGTTGCCGACGGCGTGTACGAGACGCTTCTCGATGGCATGGAACTGAAGGAGCTTCGAGAGCACGAGGGCATTGACATTCAACATGTGCTCATGATCGATGCTCACTACACTTGGTGGGACTGCGGAAGATCCTACCTCTGTCGCATGATCGACATGCTTCACATGGGGTATGTTGATGAAGTGCTTTTTGGCCGTGAGGTGATCGATCGTCTCCCATCAATCACATCGGATTGGGTCGCAGCATATCGAGCTCGCACGGCATAGAGGCAGAGGCTCGTACTCGTGACCAGCGGGTGACACCACCAACACCACGCTCGCACGATCCAGCACGCACCACCCTCAAAAACCACAAGCCGGGACCTCTCGGTCCCGGCTTGGTCAGTCTTGGTCAGACTTTCGTCTCTCTGCCTTCGGGCGGGTGCTTACCAGCGACCGCCGCCGCCACCACCACCACCACCACCGCCGGAGCGGGGTTCGCGGGGCTTGGCTTCGTTGACCGTCAGGTCACGGCCGTCGACGTTCTGGCCGTTGAGGGCGGCCATCGCGGCGTTGGCGCCGGCGGCATCGGCGAACTCGACAAAGCCGAACCCACGGGGGCGGCCGGTATCCCGGTCCATGACCAGGGCGGCGCTGGTGACCTGGCCGTGCTCCTCGAACATCTCGCGGAGCTTGGCTTCGGACGTGTCAAACGACAGATTGCCTACATAGAGCTTCATAACGACGCTTCCTTCATATGCCCATTCGATCATGTAGCCGCTGCGGCCGCATGAGCATGAGGGGCGCGTCGGTCGCCGCAAGACTCACCCTCGATGGGTGATGGCCTCGCGGAATCCCTAGACGATAGACCGACGGCACAGGGCCGAAGCCATAATCTCGTAAAATAGGACAAATAGCAGCAAAGTTGCGCGGCAGACCCTGCCTCGGTCACTTCTTGCCGAGCATTTTTCCCATCAGCCCGCCGCCGACTTTGCGGACCGCGTCGTCGATACCGCCCGGCTTGCCGTCGTCGAGCACGCCGTCCATATCGCCGAGTTTGCCGAGCAGTCCTTGCAGGTCGCCGAGGCCTTTGAGTTGCTCGCCGAGGGGTTTGGCGACGGTATCGACGGCCTGCTCCGCTTCGGCTTTGCCGCCGCCGAGGAGCTTGCCGAGCATGTCCATGTTGAGCCCGCCCTTGAGCGCCGAGGTGTTGCCACCGAGCAGGCTGGCGATATCGAGTTTGCCGCCTTTGAGCATCGCCAGGACCTGCGGGATGAGGCTGCTGAGAAAGCCGTCGGCCTGCCCTGCGTTGACGCCGAGCTTACTGGTGAGCATCGAGACGATGTCGTTCTTCTTGTTGCCGAGCACCTGACTGATAATCTGATCAAGCATGATGTTTCTCCTGTGCTCGGGGCCGATCCTGCCGACCTTGTGACGGTCTACCTCCGACAGCCAGCCTCGCCGGCTGCGCGTCACAGGATACGGCATCCGAACCCCGATCCCAACATTTCTCCCCTATCCTCCCCGCATGGGACTCTTCGACGGCACCTCACTCCAACGCCCGGTCACCTGCGAACACTGCGGCAAGCCATGCGCCGCCCCGCCGGACGACTCGCCCTCAACCGACGATCGCTGCGCCTGCCCCCGCGACGGCTCCGGCACACTCTGCTTGCCGAAGGATCAGCACCCGCGCGTTCGCCGCGAACGACGCCGCGGCAAGTGGTGTACCGTCATCGCCGACCTCGACGCCCCTGCCGGGAACGCCCCCACCAGCAACGACGCCGCCAGGACCAAGGAACGCAAGGCTCTGCTCAAAGCCCTCCGCACCACCCTGGGCACCGGCGGCGGGCTGGCGACCTCCAAAGACAACAACACCGACGCGATCATCCTGCAAGGCGATCACCGCGACGCTGTCGTCAGGCATCTGTGCGAGATGGGGTACAACGCCAAGGCCGCGGGGGGCTGACCTTCGTCCGCGCCCATCGCCGACAAACACCTCACGCAGCACACGATATTGGTAGACTCCAATCGCCCCAGACAAGGAGTCCTACCATGGCAAAGTCTCCCGAGGAAATGGCCGCCGCGATGATCGCCAACATGCCGGAGAAGACCGGCAAGTCGCTCGCCCAGTGGCTCAAGCTCATCAAAGCCGCCCAGAAGAAAGACCCCGCCGCGCTGGCAAAGCACGGCCAGATCGTCAAGCACCTCAAGACCGAGCACAGCCTTACCCACGGCTTTGCCAACCTCGTCGCGCACAAGACGCTCGAGTCCGACGCGGGCAGTGCCGAGAACACCGACGATCTTGTTGATGCGCAGTACGCGGGCGCCAAGGCCGACCTCCGCCCGATCTACGACGCGCTCATCAAGGCAATCAGCGCGTTCGGCAAGGATGTCGAGATCGCGCCAAAGAAGTCGTATGTCAGCCTCCGCCGGAACAAACAGTTCGCGCTCATTCAACCGTCCACAAAGACCCGCGTCGATGTCGGGATCAACTGCAAGGGCCGCGCCCCGACCGACCGCCTCGAACTCTCGGGGAGTTTCAACAGCATGGTCTCGCACCGCGTGCGGCTGGAGAACTCAAAGCAGGTCAACAAGCAACTCATCGGCTGGCTCCGGGACGCATACAACGGCGCCTGATGCTCGCGCCGACGCGGCGGTCCTGGGGGCTATGGGTATCCGCCGGTCCGGGCGGGGAACCGGCTGGGCACTGGACCTTGTGGGTTTGTCTGATACCGTATAGCGTCCTGCACCTTTGCCCGGAGCGTTTCTGATGACGACCGTCCATGCATACGCCGCGGCCGCGAGGTCCGCCCGGCTTGAACCGTTCGAGTACGACCTCCCCGACATCGGTCCGGACGATGTCGATATCCGCGTCACGCACTGCGGAGTCTGCCATTCGGATCTTTCGTGCATCAACGACGAGTGGGGCTTCTCGCAGTATCCGCTGGTGCCGGGGCACGAGGTTTCGGGCGTGGTCGAGGCGGTTGGTGAGCGGGTGCCGGGGGGGAAGGTCAAGGTCGGTGACCGCGTCGGGCTCGGCTGGCACGCGTCGTCATGCATGCACTGCGTGCAGTGCCTCTCTGGCGACCACAACATGTGCCTCAGTGCGCAGCCGACGATTCTCGGTCGGTACGGCGGGTTTGCCGATCGGGTGCGGTCCCACTGGGTGTGGGCGGCGAAGCTTCCAGATGGGCTCGACCCGGCGATCGTCGGCCCGTTGCTCTGCGGCGGGATCACGGTGTTTAACCCATTCGTGCAGTTGAACATCCGCCCCACCGCCCGGGTGGGCGTCATCGGCATCGGTGGGCTCGGGCACATGGCGTTGGCGTTTGCCAACCGCTGGGGGTGCGAGGTCACGGCGTTCACATCGAGTGAGTCCAAACATGAAGAAGCCAAGCGGCTTGGTGCCCACCGTGTGGTGAACTCACGCGACTCAGCGGCGTTGGAGGCCGAGGCGGGCCGGCACGACATGATCCTCAACACCGCGAACGCGGACCTGGACTGGGGCATGTACATCAACGCGCTCGCGCCGCGGGGCGTGCTGCACATGGTGGGCGTTCCGCCCGGCCCGGTGGCGACGCCGGTGTTCCCGCTGCTGATGGGTCAGCGTTCGATCGTCGGTTCCCCGGTAGGCAGCCCCTCGACGGTCGCCGCGATGCTTGACTTCGTGGCGCGGCACGACATTCGGCCCGTAACCGAGTCGTTCAAGATGGCGGATGTCAACGACGCCTTGGAGCGGCTGAGGTCGAACAAGGCCCGGTACCGCATCGTGCTGGAGGTGTAGAGCAGCCGCGCCGGCAGGACGGGGCCGTTCCGGTCCGTTGCAGAGTCGGTCAGCGGCTGATGATGCGAGATTTCCAAAACACACAGCCGGGACCTTTCGATCCCGGCTGTGCTTTTGTTTTTCAGATGTCGTGGGTCAGCAAGACGCGCGTATGCACGTCATCGCTTTACCAGCGGCCGCCGCCGCCGCCACCACCACCGCCGCCACCGCCGTAGCCGCCACGACTACCGCCGCCGCCACCACCGCCGTAGCCGCCGCGACCACCGCCGCCGCCACCGCCACTGCGGGGCTCGCGGGGCTTGGCCTCGTTGACCGTGAGGTCACGGCCGCCGACGTTCTGCCCGTTGAGGGCGTCGATGGCTGCCTTGGCGCTGGCGGGATCCGCAAACTCCACGAACCCAAAGCCGCGGGGGCGACCGGTGTCGCGATCCATGACCAGAGTGGCGCTCGTCACCTCACCGTGCTCTGCGAAAAGCTCGCGGAGCTCCGTCTCGGAGGTGTTGAACGACAAGTTGCCTACATAAAGCTTCATAACGCTTCCTTCAGATGCCCTGGGAACTGTGAACCGGTGCAGCATCTTTTGGGCAGAAGAAGCGCGTCGGGATCTCTGGCGGCAGCCCCGAGTGGGCGAGTGAGCCGCGTGTGAACACCCCATTATACCCCACCCTCGACCTTCGGGGAAAGCCCCAAACCACCCCATCATGACGAAAAATCCGACTATTTTCACTACCGAGCAGAGACGATTCCCCATCGCCTCTCCCGACCGCCCGACACCACACCCGCCCGCGATACCCTCCCCCCATGCCTCCCGCGCTCCGCACCGACCGACTCCTCCTCCGAAAGCCCGTGGTCGAGGACCTAACCCCATTCACAGCAATGTTTTCCGACCCGGAGGTCGTCCGCTATATCGGCGACGGCACCCCCCGATCTCCCGAGCGGGTCGAACGCGGGTTCCGCAACGGGCTGCTCTGCTGGGACCGCCTCGGCTTCGGCCCATTCACTGTCCTTCACAACGATCTGGTCATCGGCGACTGCCTGCTCTACCCCATCGCCCGCTCGGGGACCGACCCCACCGACTTCGCTGCCCGAGGCCCCGAGATCGAACTCGCCTACCGCCTTGCCCGCGAGGCCTGGGGACAGGGATTCGCCACCGAGGCCGCCCGGGCCGCTCTGGATTGGGCGATGTCGGACACCGGGCCGGCGCTCTCCCGCCTTATCGCGGTCACCCACCCGGACAACACGGCGTCGCAGCGCGTCCTCGAAAAGCTCGGCATGCGCAGTCTCGGCGATACCAACGCCTACTACGACACCCCCACCACACTCTTTGAGACCACCCGCGATTGATCCCGCCCGAGCCCGCGCCACACAGGAGCCCAAACCTCCAATACCACCAAAGGCACCCCCTCCCCAGCCCTCCCCCACGGGGCGCGGGGGAGGGAGCAAATCAGAGCCCGACGCACAAGCGACAGAGCCCGACGCGCAAGCGAGGAGCCGACGCACGCCCCCCGCCCCTTCCCGCACACAAACCCCACCACCGCGTTACAATGCCAGCTATGGTCGAGCTTGGCCCGAAAACGATCGTTTGGGCAGACGAACAGCGCGCCGAGTGCGTCAAAGACATCGCGGCTGCCGCTGCGCTCACTGTGGTCGGTGCCGGGTGCAGCACCAAGGGTCGCTCGAGCGCCGTCGCCGCGATATTTGACTGCCCGCCCGTCGACGACCTCCGCAGCGTGCTCACCGATGCCGAGTGCGACGTCATCCTCATCGCGTCGGCTGAGGATTTCGGCGCAGCCGCCCACCAGAGCGACGCCGCCGCGGTCCTCAACGCCCACAGCCGCGGCGTC
Organism: uncultured Phycisphaeraceae bacterium; assembly: GCA_964394895.1. Classification (GTDB taxonomy): domain Bacteria; phylum Planctomycetota; class Phycisphaerae; order Phycisphaerales; family UBA1924; genus PNC22. The sequence goes on from CAYMZJ010000035.1 coordinate 16,733, forward strand.
CGGGTCATCACGCTCGACCCGCTCCCCGCCAGCGCCCTCGAACTCGCCGGTCCTTGGACCACGCCCGGCCCGGGAGGGATCACCCCGCTCGCGGGCCTTTCGTTTGTCCCGCTCGCCCGGGCCGCCCAGCCCTTCCGCGAGGCGGCCGAGGTGCTCGAAATGTTCGGCGAGCCCCGTACCGTCCTCATCGAGGCTTGCTGCCGACCCGAAGAAGGCTCGCTCGGTGCGAGGCTCTTTGGCGCGATCGAGGTGCTGCTCTCACTGGTCGGCGAGCCCGAGAGCGTCGATGCGGCCTACGCCCCGCCCGACCGCGGCCAGCTCATTCGGCAGCTCGGCGAAACCCTCCGCAACACCCACGGCGACATCACCGCCAACTTCCGCTTCGCCGACGGCCGCGCCGCCGCGCTCCTCGCCACCGACCGCAGCGGCCGGTGGTCACGCAACATCACCATGCTCGGCGCCGAGGGCAGGCTGCGCATCTTCGACGATGGGTTCGAGTGGGTGAACTCGGCCGGCGACCGGGTCGATGCCTCCCGACAGGTCAAACGCCGCGGCGAGACCCCCCACGAGACCCCGCAGTCGCCGGCCTGCCAGATCATCGCCGAAGCGATCACCCGCACCCTCGATCCCGCGGTCCCCACCGACAGCCCACTCGACCACCCGGGCGTCCTGGCGGTCTGTCAGGCGACCCTGCTCTCCACCCGCACCGGGTCGGCCGAGAGTATCTCGACCATCCGACGAATGATGCACGTCGGTTAGGGCTTCTCGCGAGGAGCGTCCTCTGCCGGCGGATCAACAAACCGCCCCGTCCGCAACCCCCACGCCGTGTGGACCACCCGCGTCACCAACAACGCCACCGCAAACCCCACCACAAACGCCCAGCTGTGCCCCATCCCGCGCCATTGAAGCCAGAACATCAGCCCCATCGCGATCAGGTAATAGAGCGGCGACAACACCGCCCGCTCAAACTGCACCACCGACGCATCACGAAAGAACGACCGCTTCGGCCCGGCGTTCCGCGACCGCTTCCACGGCGGGCTCCAGTGGTTCGCGAGCCAGTGCAACACATAATAGATCGCAACATCCACCACCATGTCGATCGCACCGGCCGCGAACGTGACCAGCACCAGCCGGTCCGGCCCGATCCACTCCCCGATCAGGTACACCGGGTACTTGGCGATCAGCACCGCGAGCATCCCCGCCGTCAGAATGTTCAGATTGATGTTGATGATCCGCTTGCGTTGGTACAGATCAAACAGCCGTTGCGGCATCAGGATCGCTCCGCCTGTAACTCACCACCAGCACGCACCAGGACCCGCCCGTCTCGGCGGCCTCTCGCAAGGAGCCTGTCACGAAGGCCCGATCGCCCCGCGTCCCACCGAGATATACGCGAACCCGAGCTTCGCCATGTCCTGCCGCCGGTACAGGTTCCGCCCGTCAAAGATCGCCTTGGTCCGCAGCACGCCCGCGAGCCTCGCAAAGTCGGGGTTCTTGAACTCGTCCCAGTCCGTGCTGATGACCACCCCGTCTGCGCCCTCAGCTGCGGCGTAGATCGAGTCGGCGAGCGTGAGCCCGCTGCCCATCTCCCGCATCGCGTTCTCGCCCGCGACCGGGTCGTACCCGACACACTCGACCCCGTGCTCGAGTGCCTTGCGCACCAGCGTCAGCGCCGGGGCTTCGCGGATGTCGTCGGTCCGGGGTTTGAACGCCAGCCCCCAGAACGCCAACCGCTTTCCCGCCAGCCCGCCCGAGGGCGCATAGTGCTCGAGGATCTTGTCAAAGAACAGCCCGCGTTGCCGCTGGTTCACCTCGTGGACCGCCCGCGAGAGCTGCATATCGAGCCCGGCGTTCTCGCCCATCACCATGCACGCCAGCGTGTCCTTCGGGAAACACGAGCCGCCGTACCCGAGCCCGGGGTAGAGGAACTGGTGCCCGATCCGTGTGTCGGCGCACATGCCCTCGCGGACCCGGTTGATGTTCGCGCCGTAGTGCTCGCAGAGGTTGGCCATCTCGTTGATGAAGCTGATCTTGGTCGCCAGGAAGTTGTTCGACGCGTACTTGACCATCTCCGAACTCAGCACGTCCATGATGTAGATCGGGTGCCCGTTGCGCACGAACGGGTCGTACACGTCACGGAAGAGCTCGCCCACCCACTCCTCCTCGACGCCCACCACCACGCGGTCGGGCTTGTTGAAGTCGCTGATCGCGTCGCCTTCTTTGAGAAACTCCGGGTTGTCAGCCACCCCGAACGGGATATCCGCGCCCACCCGATCCCGGATCCGCTGCTGCACCAGGAGCGTCGTCCCCACCGGCACTGTAGATTTCATCACCACGACCTTGGGCTTCTGATCGGGGCCGAGTTCCTTCATCATGTCCGCGATGTCGTCTGCTGCGCCCAGCACATACGAAAGATTCGTCTGCCCGTCGTCACCGGTCGGCGTCCCCACGCAGATGAAGACGATCTCCGCATCGCGGTACGCCTCGGCTTTGTCGGTCGTAAACCGCAGCCGCCCCGCCGCGGTGTTCCGCTCCATCAGTTCGGTCAGCCCGGGCTCGTAGATCGGGCACTCCCCGGCCCGCAGCCGTTCGATCTTCGACTCGTCAACGTCCAGGCAGGTGACGTCCATCCCGGTGTTTGAAAAACAGACGCCGGTCACCAGCCCGACATACCCCGTCCCGACCATTGTCATGCGCATCGTGCAGCTCCGAAGTCCGTAGGGCCAAACCCTTTGGCCCCAATTCGTTGGGCCGAGTATACGCGTCCACACGTACCGCACCACTCCCCGTTCCCGCGCCGGGTCCCTGCTTCCCCGGCCACACCCCGCCGCCGACCGGCCACGGTCCGCCACCCCCGGCCACAATCCACCCGCCCCACTGCTCTCGGTCTTTCTCAGCGCTCCGTCTTCCGCCGCTCGATGTCTTCCCCCGCGTCCCCCGCGCGGGACCCCACCCCCAACCCGGCGAGGATGTTTGGCGTCGGTTCTGGACGGCGAGGCCACACACGGCAAGGTTTGCGCGTCGGCGACGAAAGGTTTCACGACAGCGCCGCTCTCTTGCGCAACAGCGCAACCATCCTGTGCGACAGCGCGACAAAGTTTCACGACACCACAGCTCTCTTGCGCAACAACGCAACAACCTTTCACGACAGCGCCGCTCTCCTGTACGACAGCGCACGAAGGTATCACCACAGCACAATCATCTTGCGCGACGCCGCCCCACGGCCTCACCGCGCGGCAGGAGGGGACGGAGAACAAGAGAAACCAGACGCCGCGAATGATGGCACCCAACAAAGATCAGCCATTCGGGCCACCCGCCATCGGTTCCACTTCTCCAGTCCGGAGGGCTGATCGTCAATAGCCGGGGGTGGAGTCTCGCGCAGCGGACGACACCCCCGGAAGGCCGCCGTCGAATGCCATGCACCCCAAGAGGGGTGCTCGTGCGTATCGCAGAACAAGAGGACCCCTGCCGGGGTCCGTGTGTTGTGTTGTGACACCGGGGGTGTCGCGTTGCTCCACCCCCGGCTATTGACGATCATCCCTTCGGGATGGGGCAAGAGGGAGGATCCCTCCTCTCGATGATGCCGTCGATCTGATGCCGGAAACCGCCGAACAACCACCCCCCGGCATCACTGCGCGGCAGGAGAAGACGGAGAGGAAGAGAAACCAGAGGCCGCGAGTGATGCCACCCAACAAATGTCAGCCATTCGAACCACCCGCCGGACTGCGCGGAGGCAAGGCAGGGGATGAGGGACCACCGTGCCACCCCTACCGTGCCACCGAGGTGCGGCCGCCTTGGGACGCTCCTCGGTGCTTCTGGCCGCCGGGGATCGGAACACCGAGATTGCCGAACCGATCTCGGTGGCACGGGCGGAGGTTCTCGGTGCCACCCCGCCACGGGTGGTGCTATCCTGATTTGACTGGTCGGTTCCACCCGCTTCGCGGAAGTGTAGCAAGAGGTCTATCATGAATTACCGTTACCGAAGATACCGACGCCGACTCAACCGCTATTCGAGGTCAGGCAGTTCATCGACCTCCCAGCGACGGGAGGTGTCGCGCCTCTACGGCGGAATCGACGATGATGTACGCCGGATGTTCTTCGGACTCGACCGTTTTACGCTAATGCTTGTTTTCAACAAGTACGAGAAGATACACGGCTCTGGTAAACGCAAGTACGCCGAAGCCACCTTCTACAAATGGCAGTCTGGCTCGGTCCAGATGAGCGGTACGATCAGTGATCGGCTGGTGCGAATCGTTCCAACCTTTTTCTCGTTCGAACAGAAGTATGATCTCATCGAGAAACTCTGGAGCCGATTCCGTCAGAAATCGACTCTCCGCATCACCATCTCCCCTCAAGGCGGGCTCGAAGCCGCCGTTGAAGCGGTCCTGGATGCGATTGATGCCATTGGTGAGCAGGATTTGCCTACCGCCGTGACTGACCGCCTGGAGTGGCTTGCCGCTGGCGACGGCGTAGCGGCCCAAGCTTTGCTCGCGCAAGTCACTCGGCGGGAGGCCGAACTCGCGGTTCAAACGCTCGAATCCGAGCTCAGCCAACTAATTGAGTTGGCCCGGGTACACGCCGACAAATCGGTTTCGAGTTCGCGGACGGTTATCCTCCCGGCAGCAACCGTGTATATTCACGTGGCCCAGGCACTCCCTGCGGCAAGGAGACCCGGCATGAACCAGGATCAAACACATCCCAAGGATGAAGGCGATGGCGAAGTCGATCGGCCCAAGAGTGACCCGCGCTCGCGGGAACTCGCGCCGATCCAAAACCCGAGCGACTTGCTAGGGGAGGCCTTGCGGCGCATGACACCGGAGAAGCAAGAAGAAATCGTTGGCAAGGCAACCGACGAAGCCCTTCGACTCCAGGTGAAGCAAAAGGAGGGCCAACTCGATCACGACATGGCGGCGAGCAAGGTCGACAGCGTGGCCGACGCAGCGAATCGGCTTGGGAGCGCGGGCACCGATTTCGAGGTCAAGGCCGAACATCGCTCAGAGCATGGCCGGGTCGAAGTCACCGTTCGTAGTCGAAAGCCATCGCTCAAGGACAGAGTCGGCGGATGTTTCGTGGCCACCGCTTGCTATGGTGACCCCTTGCACCCAGCCGTGATGGCGCTACGCGAGTTTCGGGATGAGTGGCTGAGAGAAAGACCAGCGGGAAGGGTTTTTATCGCGTGGTACTACAGAACGAGCCCACCTCTTGCAAAGCTGATCGCTGGTAGCGCCGTCCTGAGGTGTGTAGGCAGATTCTCGCTCTACCCAGCGATCGCGCTTGCACGACTGGTGACCCGATCCAGACCGTCCAGCCCGTCTTACTCGGATGACCATATTCCGCGGTGAGCAGCGCGAGCTTCGGCTTCTGCCGTTTGAAATGCTCCATCGAATCGGCTCCGGCCGTAGGCGGTGATGTATTGGGACCACCCCTGCCGGACCATTTCGATGTTGGCATTCGTGCCGTCCGCCAAGATGTATGCCAAGACCCGACCGTACCGGTCGCGTCGCACCACCCCGGGTGTCTCAAATTCAAGTCGGATACCCGCGTCTCCGAGGATTTCAGCCAATGCGGCTCCTGCCGCCGCGTGCAAGCGATCTCCACGCTCAGGCGTGTCGATGCCTAGAAGTCGGACTCGCTCCTCACCGGATTCGCCACCCAAGCCTTTGACCACAAGCGTGTCACCATCGATGATGCGTGCCAGCGCTGTGAGTTGTGGGGACAAGGTGCCGTGTTCTGGACCCGCTGCAGGTTGCCGGTTGCCCAACCACTGCGTCGCGACCCAGACGCCGCCGGGAACGACGAACACGGTGCAGGTCAAGACCACCAATACAAGTAGCTTGGGCGGTAACGGGAAGCGTCCCGCGAGCCGACTAGTAATGGGCATCCTTCTGCTGCGCACCGTGACCCGGACAGACCCATGCTGGGATCGCTGCTCGCCCGCTATCTCGAACTCCGCCCCCGTACCCCTCAGTCGCTGGGCGGCGGCCGCCACGGATGAGACCTGTGCGCTGGCCATTTCAACATCCAACTGTCCTTCTTGCTCCTTGGTCCCCAGCCGAACGGCTTCGTCCGCGGCCTTCCCCACCATTGACTCGCTCTGGGCGGGCGATAGTCGCTTGATCGCTTCGCCAAGCAAGTCATCGGGATTGTCGAACGGTTGAGAACCCATGGATCGGTGCTCGCTCAAGCCAACTTCGCGGGACGGATTCTATGCGAACGGCGGGTGGCCCGAGTCCCCACCCCCTCCGGTACCATCACTCGCGGCCTCCTCATCTCCGCATCCTCCCGCCCTTCTCCCGCGCAGTGATGCCGCCCCCCACCCCCCTCACACACAAACAACCCGCCGAGGCGACCGCCACCCGCCGCACTCCCGGACAGTCTACAACAATACCAGGCCCGGTGGTACGGGTCGGTGCCACCGGCCGACAGGAGAGAAGGCACCTCGCTGGCGCGTCGGGCTCGGTTGACGGCGGCCCCCCCCCCGCGCCGCCCCGCCCCCCCCCCGCCCCCCGGCGCCCCCGGCCCGCCCCCGCGCCCCCCCATGGGAAGACCACAGAAGAAAAAGCGCAAGCCCAAGAGCAAGCTCACCGCCGCCACCGCCGACCGCCACGTGCTCTACGGCCTCAGCGTCCAGAACGTCGAGGCCGAGATCGACTTCGTTGACGAGACCTTCAAGACCCTCCGCGGCCGCGACGCGGTCTCGCTCCGCGAAGACTTCTGCGGCACGGCCAACTCGGCCGCCGAGTGGGTCAAGCGCCGTGAGACCAACCTCGCGGTCGGCGTTGATCTCGACACCGAGACCATCGAGTGGGCCCGCGCGCACACCCTCCCGGCCCTGGTCGAAGAGCAGCAGTTGCGGGTCACACTGCTCGAGCGCGACGTCCGCGACCCCGGCCCCGAGGGCATCGGCTGCGACATCGTGCTGGCGATGAACTTCAGCTACTGGCTGCTCACCAAACGCGACGACCTCGTCGCCTACTTCCGCACGGTCCGCGAGTCGCTCGGGGCCGACGGCCTCTTCATCCTCGACCACTACGGCGGCTCGGACGCCCTCACCGAGACCACCGAAGACCGCGAGCTCGAAGGCTTTACCTATGTCTGGGACCAGGACAAGTACGACCCGATCTCGGGCATGATGACCGCCTACATCCACTTCAAGTTTCCCGACGGCACGAAAATGAAGAAGGCCTTCGCCTACCACTGGCGGCACTACACCCTCCCCGAGGTCCAGGACTGCCTCCGCGACGCCGGGTTTGCCGAGGTCACCGTCTACTGGGAAGGCGAGGACGACGAAGGCGAGGGCGACGGCGTCTTCAGCCCCGCCGAAGAGGGCGACGCCGACCCCGCGTTCATCACCTACATCGTCGCCCAGCCCTGACCGCAGCCCGCCGACCTGCGCTCCTATCCTCCCCCATGACACAGACGTTCCTTGACGTCCCGCCCGAGCTCGCATCCGTCCAGGCGCTCCTTGCTGGCAGCCTCGCCCGCGTCGAGCAACGCTTCGACGAGCAGCTCGCCTCCGACCTTCTCCCCGTCGAGCAGCTCTGCGCCCACATCGAACGCTACCGGGGCAAAATGCTCCGTCCCTCCCTGGTCGTCCTCGCTGGCCTGGCCTGTGGCGCCGACACGGTCTCCGATCAGCACGTCACCATCGCCGCGGTCTGCGAGATGGTCCATATGGCGACGCTCGTCCACGACGACATCCTCGACGAAGCCGAGAACCGACGCCGCGGCCGCACCGTCAACCACCTCTACGGCAACGAGGCCGCGGTCATCCTCGGCGACTACCTCATCGCGTCGGCGTACCACCTCTGCACCACGATCGAATCGCTCGATGCTGCCCGGCTCATCGGCCAGGTCAGCATGACGCTCTGCGGCGGCGAGCTCCTCCAGCTCCACTTCCGCGACGACTACTCGCTCGACCAACGCACCTACTTCGAGATCCTCGACCGCAAGACCGCTGCCCTCATCGGCGTCGCCTGCCACCTCGGCGCCCGCCTGGCTGGCGCAGACGAACCAACCCAGACCGCCCTCGAAACCTTCGGCCGCCGGCTCGGGGTCGCGTTCCAGGTGCAGGACGACCTGATCGACCTGATCGGCACCGAAGCCGTCGCGGGCAAAAGCGTCGGGAAAGACCTCGAAAAAGGCAAGCTCACCCTCCCGGTCCTGCTCCACCTCGAACAGCTCGCCCCCGAGCACCGAGGCAGTTTCATCGACCGACTCACCTCGGCCGGCAACGCCTCTGTGCCCCCGGACCAAACCGCCGATTTGACCGCTGCCCGCGAGACCGCCGCAACACTCCGCGACGAACTTCTCGAATCCGGCGCGGTCAAGAACGCCCGCGTCCACGCCAACCGCCTCGTCGCCGAGGCCCGCGAGACGCTCCGCGCGCTCCCCCCGTCCCCCGCCCGCGAGCTGCTCGACCTCATGGCACGAGCCGTCGTCGAACGCGAGTTCTGATTCACCCCTCACCGTGGCACCGGCTTCCAGCCGGTGTTCGACAACGGCACCTCCTTCCAGCCGGTGTGCCTTCAAGTCACACACACCCACCACCCCCTATCCTCTCTCCCCATGACCACCACCCCAATCGACTTCCTCGAAGAGCTCCGCTGGCGAGGCCTCCTCCACCAGTGCACCGACGAGCAAGGCCTCGCTGCCCACCTCGAAGACCCGGGCGCCAACCCCCGCCGCGCCTACGCCGGGTTTGACCCCACCGCCGACAGCCTCACCATCGGCAACCTCGTCCCCATCATGGCGCTCGTCCACTTCGCCCGCGCCGGGCACCAGCCCCTCGTCGTCATGGGCGGCGGCACCGGCATGATCGGCGACCCCTCGGGCAAGTCCGCCGAGCGCACGCTCATGACCACCGAAACCATCGCCACCAACGTCGCACGCCAACGCGGCATCTTCGAGGCCGTCTTCGCCGGTGCCGGTCTCCCCGCGCCCGAGATCGTCAACAACGCCGACTGGCTCTGCAAACTCAGCTACCTCGACGCCCTCCGCGATATCGGCAAACACTTCAGCGTCAACATGATGATCCAGAAAGAGTCCGTCAAAGAACGACTCCACAACCGCGAACAAGGCATCAGCTACACCGAGTTCAGCTACATGATCCTGCAGGCCTACGATTTTGCACACCTGTTCGACGAACACGACGTCACCATCCAGCTCGGCGGCAGCGACCAGTGGGGCAACATCGTCGCCGGCAGCGATCTCATCCGCCGCCAACACGCCACACAAAGAGGCCCACGCGCAAGCACGGGCTCTGCTTCAGCCGCCGACAATACTCCACCCATCCCCCACACCTTCGGCCTCACCAACCCCCTCGTCACCAAATCCGACGGCGGCAAGTTCGGCAAAACCGAAACCGGCGCAGTCTGGCTCACCCGCGAACGCACCAGCCCCTACGCGCTGTACCAGTTCTGGCTCAACACCACCGACGAGGACATCATCAAGTTCCTCAAGCTCTTTACCCTGCTGACCAAAGACGAGATCGAAGCCCTCGAAGCCGCCCACACCGAACGCCCCGGTGCCCGCGAAGCCCACCGCGCCCTGGCCCACCACGCGACCGCCCTCCTCCACGGCGAGGCCGAATCTGTCAATGCCGCAAACGCTGCAAAGGCTTTGTTTTCTGGGCAAATCGCCGATCTCCCCAAAGACCTGCTCGCCGAGGTCTTCGCCGAGATCCCCTCCAGCAACCACCCCCGCGCCGCCCTCGAAGGCAACGGCGTCAACCTCACCGACTTCCTCATCGAAGTCGGCCTCGCAAAGAGCAAACGCGAGGCCCGCGAGTTCCTCGCCAACAGCAGCGTCAGCATCAACGGCCACAAAGCCCCCCCCGAACACGCGCTCACCCCGACCGACCTCCTCCACGACGAGATCATCGCCCTCCGCCGAGGCAAAAAAGCCTGGCACCTCACACGCTGGAGCTGACTCTCCCTCCGAGCCTGACTCTTCCTCCCTCTCCCCCTGGGAGAGGGCCGGGGTGAGGGTGCCTTCCTCCCTCCCCCCCGCAAGAGAACGAACAACTCGATATTCGGCGAGGATGTACACTCCCAAAATGGACGCCCCAAAGCTCACTCGCCAGCGTGCCAAAGAGCTACGTAAGAACCTCACCCCGCCCGAAGGCATCCTCTGGTCCAAACTCAGCTCCCGCCGACTCATGGGCCTCAAGTTCAGACGCCAGCACCCGATGGGGCCGTACATCACAGACTTCTACTGCCACGAGGCCCACCTCATTGTCGAACTCGACGGCCCCACCCACGGGCCACGCCGCGCGCACGACGCCCGGCGTGATGCGTACTTCGAGCGGGAGGGCATCGAGACGCTGCGCTTCCCAGCCTCGGACATCCCGACGGACATGGACCGCGTGCTGCGCATTATCTACAGGCGGGCGAAAGAGCGCATCGACGAGCTTGGAGCTACACCCTCTCCTGGAGGGCGATAGAAGAACCCTCACCAGATCTCGCTGACGCTCGATCGTCCTCTCCCAGAGGGAGAGGGAGAGCCAACTACTCCACCCCCATCAAAATCTCCATCGTCCGCTGGTCAAGCCGTTCATACGGCAACGGCCTCGCTGCCAGCTTCTCGCGGTCGAACACCATCGCCCCCAGCGTCTCCGCCCGCGCTGGCGTGAACTCTGCCGTCAACCCGTCGATGTCCTTGCTCTTCTTGTTGATCTTCCGCAACAGCCGCTTGATTTCCTTGTCCCCGTTCCACCGCTTCGCCCGCTCCTTCAGCAGCAGATACGTCCGCATCGACCCCCGCGCAAACTCGATCACGTCATCACGGTCGGCGGTGCGATAGGCGTGGCTGTCAAAGTGCTTGAACCCGTCGTACCTGCTGTCCTCCAGCAGTTTCACAAGAAAGAACGCCTGTTTGAGGTTTGCGCTCCCGAACCGCAGGTCCTGGTCGTACCGTCCGAACTCCTGATCGTTCAGGTCGATGTGGAAAAGTTTTCCCGCTTCGAGCGCCGCCGCGACCGCGTGGACAACATTCAGCCCCGCCATGTGCTCGTGGGCCACCTCGGGGTTCACCCCCACCATGTCGGCGTGTTCGAGCGTCGGGATCAACGCCAGATAGTGCCCCGTCGTCGGAAAGTACATATGCCCGCGCGGCTCGTTGGGCTTTGCCTCGAGCGCAAACCGCATCTCGTACCCCTGCTCAATGCAATACCCGCACACAAAGTCGAGAGCAGATCGGAACCGCTGCACCGCTTCGATCGGGTCTTTCGCCGCGTCGGTCTCGGCCCCTTCGCGCCCGCCCCACAGCACAAACACCTTCGCCCCAAACTCGGCTGCCAGGTCGAGCGCACCCATCGTCTTCTGCACCGCCAACGCCCGCACCTCCGAGTCGTTGCTGGTAAACGCCCCGTCCTTGAACGCCGGATCGCTGAAGAGGTTGACCGTCCCCATCGCCACGTGCAGCTTGTGCCGCTTGAGCGCACCGGCAAAGTCCCGTTTGATCGCTGCGGCCTCGTCCTCGCTCGCGTCAATCGGGACCAGGTCGTTGTCGTGAAAGTTCACGCCATGGACGCCGCCGACCTCACCGAGCAGGTCCACGATCTCCGCCGGGCTCCACCGCGGCCGGGTTGCTTCGCCGAAGGGATCGCGCCCGGTGTTGCCGACGGTCCAAAGCCCGAAGGTAAACCGGTCTCTCGCGCTGGGTGTGTAAGGGGCTGCCATCCCGTCTCCTTGTCCTCAGGCTCAACCGCGCCCGCAACTCGCCCGTTCAGGGCCGCCACGCGCATGGTAGAAACCTCTCGCCGTTCGTGTGCGCCGGCCGCCGGTTCAGTCCACCAAATGCCCCTCCCCAGCGTCATCGCCGGGATGCTCCTCCCCTGCCGCCCCACCCTCACGGATCTCGCCGACCACATGCTCGAGCCGTTCCAGCCGCCGCGCCAGCATCTCCAGCCTCCCCGACAACGCAAGCACCTGCTCGTGCAACTCATCAAGCCGCCGCTCGGCAAAGAGCGATGCCTCTTCCAACCCCATCAACCTGTCCGGCTCCGATCCGCTCACGCCGCACCTCCGCGCTGTTCCAGCCCCCGCACAAACCATACCCCCAGCACCGCCCACGCGACGAGCAACACGAACCCGTCCGCGCGGATATCCTGCCGACTATGACCACACAGCACAAGACCTGCCGCAACCAACACGCACACGCCGTCGGCCTCGCCGCCCTGCTCACGCTCTGCGCGACGACCACCCTCGCCCTCGCCGACGACTCCGCCCTCAGGCTCTCGACCCAGGGCGCCAGCCTCTCGCTCAACTCCCACCAGCCCGACTCCGAAACAGCCGCTCCGCCCGCCGACTCGGGCGAAGAGACCACCGACCTTCCGACTTCCCCCGGCCCCGCCAAGCCCTACGGCACCGCCGGCACCGAGTGGATCCTCTTCGGCACCGGCGTCGCACACGACTTCGACTCTAACACCGATCTCAACCTCACTCTCGGCTACTCGGGCTTCCTCGCTCAGGACGTCGAATGGATGCTCGAGCTCGCCGCGTGGTACCACAGCCAGCGAGGCCAGGACGCCCTCAGCCTCAACCCCGCGATGGAGTTCCGCTGGCACTTCTACAACAAAGCAAAGACCAGCGCGTTCCTCAACGTCGGCATCGGTATCCTCGGCGCAACAGACAACGTCCCCTCCGGAGGCAGCGGGTTCAACTTCACCCCCCGCGTCGGGATCGGCATGACCCACCAAGTCTCAGCCGACGGCACCCGACTCATCGCCGGGCTCCGATGGCACCACATCTCCAACGCACGAATCAACGGCGAGATCCGAAACCCCTCACGCGACGCGCCCCACCTCTACCTCCAACTCGCGATCCCGTTCTAATACCGATGACAAGAAAACGGTGTGCGTCTTCGACGAGCCCTGTGCGCGAGCACAGCATGCACATCGATCCACTGCGCAGGCAAGGGGACATACATATAGAGCCCCTTGCGCAAGCAAGGGGACATGCCAGATTCTTCAAAATACTCTGGTCCGCCCGGAAAGAACCGCGCCCTCAGCTCGCCTGCGCCAGCTTCACCTCGCCATCCAGAGACGACGTCACCACCCGGTTGCGGCCTTCTTTTTTCGCCCGATACAGATTCCGGTCCGCAAGCTCGAGCCAGTCCGACGCCTCGGACGCCGTCTCCCCGCCCGTCCCCACGATACCCATCGAGCACGTGATCGAACGCTCAGGATGTTTCGGCCAGACCACCGCGCCAAACGCCTGCCGGATCCGTTCGCACACCACCGCCGCGTCCTCCGGCCCGGTCTCCGGCATCACGAGCACAAACTCCTCGCCGCCGTAGCGACACGCGATGTCCGTCTCCCGACACTCACGCCGAACAATCTTCGCCATCCCCTGAATCACCGAGTCACCCGCCGGGTGCCCGTAGGTGTCGTTCACGCTCTTGAAGTGGTCAAGGTCCATCATCGCCAGAGACAGCGGCCGCTTGTGCCGCTCCACACCCGCCACCGCTTCGGCCCAGCGCTGGTTGAAGTGCGCCCGGTTGTACAACCCCGTCAGCCCGTCGATGTTCGCCTGCTGCGAGAGCATCCGCATCAGATAGTTGATCCGCAACACCGAGCGAACCCGCACCCGCAACTCCGTCACATCAAACGGCTTGGTGATGAAGTCAACCGCCCCGAGGTCAAACGCCGTCACCTTGTCGTGCGCCTTGAAGAGCCCGCTCAGCATGATCACCGGGATGTGCAGCGTTGACTCGTCGTCCTTGAGCAGCCGCAGCACCTCGAACCCGTCCATCCCCGGCATGTCGATGTCGAGCAGAACCACCGAAGGCTGCTTCTCCTGCGCCTCGCGCACGCCGTCCGCGCCAGACAGCGCGCTCAAGACTTCGAGCCCCTCGCTGCGCAGCCGCAGACTCAACAACTTGTGCATCGTCGGCGAGTCGTCGATCAGAAGCGCCACCGACGATTGCTCGTCGATCGCTCCCTCCGGGACCTTCATGGGCACCCGCATCTCCATCGGCGTTCTACTCCGCACAGGGGTCGGCCTGAATCTCATGCAACGTCCGCCGAACGCGAACCCTCATGCTTCATGCTTCGGCCCATCCGGCACCCGTCTTGACCGCCACAAAGCCTTTCGCCCACCTTCTCCAATCCCGCCGACAGCACCAGCCCCTTCGCCCGGATCGCCGATAACCGATCCAAAAACCCCGAACCAATCCCATGACAACCACCTGGATCGTCCCGAACTCTCTCCCACCCAAAGAGCCCAATCCCAAAACGACAGCCGCCGACACACAGTGTCGGCGGCTCCAACCAATGACCCCACGGGGATTCGAACCCCGGTTTTCAGGATGAGAACCTGACGTCCTGGACCTGGCTAGACGATGGGGCCGGTCGCACACAGCCTATCCGGCCGCTGCCCGTCGTCAACATCCCCCCACCGCAAAATATCTCCCCGCACCCGCTCCCCCGTCCCACGAGCCGCGAGCCGATTCCCCCCATTCCCCCCGATAACTGTCGGTTCGCTGGATGTGCCGCAGGCAGAGCGCAAAGCCCGCGCGCGGGAACTCCCTACCCGCTCACCAGCAACGCCACCACGTCGTACAAAAAATGCACCGCAACCACCAGCCCGAACCCGCGAGCGAGGTACAAACCCCCGAAGTACAACCCCGCCACGAAGTAAGGCAGCACCCACCCGAACCCGCTGCCCCCCACAGCCCCCGCTCCCGCCTGCTGGTGATACAGCGCGAACGCCATCGCCGAGACCACCACCGCGATCGTCCCCCCGACCCAGTTTGAGAGCCGGAGCAGATCCACCAGCACCGTGTGCGCAGCCGCGATCAGGATCATCCGGAACAGCATCTCTTCGTACAACCCAGCCCCCGCCGAGATCGTCAGCCGCGCCTGCCAGGGAAGCTCCCGCAACCCGCCCCCCCCCCAGCGAGGGCCCCACCCGCCCGCGCACCCCGCACCGGCCGATGGTCGGGGCGGTGATCCGGCTCA
>CAYMZJ010000036.1:0-12890 GCA_964394895.1 uncultured Phycisphaeraceae bacterium
GAAAGGCACCCTCCCCCCAGCCCCCTCCCGCGGGGCGCGGGAGGGGGAGCAGGAGTTGTCGGAGGATTCAGGTGAGTTGGACGAGTACTGGGCTGGCGCTCAGCGGCACCCGGTGCTGGAGAGCCTGAACCTGTGCTTGCGCCCAGGGCTCGTAGAAACGCACAAGTTCTATTTTCGAGATGTACTACTCGGGGCAGGCTGCGCGGTCGAGGTACCACCGCACCACGCCGCCGAGGGGTTGGATGCCGAGAACGGGGGCTTGGTGGGGGTCGAGGGGGGTGTGGGGGTCGAGGGTGTTGGCGACGAGGCGTGCGATGGCGTCGCGTTTGGCAGGGCCGGTGACCATGATGGCGAGGAAGCGAGAGGCGTTGAGCATCTCGTAGGTGAGTGTCATGCGCTTTGGGGGCACGACTCCCGAGCCGTCGTTGAAGACGGCGAGGCGGCCGGCGGGGGCGTCGAGGGCGACCGAGCCCGGGAAGAGGCTCGCGGTGTGGAGGTCGTTGCCCATGCCCAGCAGCACATAGTCGAGGCGGTCGTGTCCCCTTTCGCGCCATTCGAGCGCGTCGCGGAGTTGGCGTTCGTAGGCGAGGTCGCCCTCGGGATCGAGCACGGGCATGGGGTGGGTTTGCGCTGTGGGGATGTCGGAGTGGTCGAGGAGGATGCCGCTGATCATTTTCCAGTTGCTCTGGTCGTGGTCGTGGGGGACGCAGCGTTCGTCGACCTGCCAGAGGTGGGTTTTTATCCAGGGGAAGTCGCGGACGCGCTGGTCGTACATGAGGCGTTTGTAGAGGGGTTCGGGGGTTGAGCCTCCCGAGAGAGCGAGGTGGAAATCGCCGAAGGACCGGACGCAAGCTTTGGCCTGGAAGAGGAGGTCGGAGGCGAGTGCGTCGAGGAGGTCTTCGAGGCTCTCGCGGACGATCACTTCGCCGGGGAGAGCGGGTTTGGGGAGAGGGGGGGCGATGTCGTAGGGGTCTGGCATGATGTTGGTTCTTGCGTCGATTGATCCGTTTCAATCCGCTGAAAGGGTCGCGGGTGTTCTTTGGTTGCGAGAGCATTTTACAGCATTATGTTTCGTGAAGAACTGAAAGGTTGATCTTTGCCTCTTTGGCTTTGCGGCGTTCCTTTGTCCCCTCGCTTGCGCGAGGGGCTCTATGGTGCATCGTTTGTCCCCTCGCTTGCGCGAGGGGCTCTACAGCAGCGTAAGCGTATCCTTTGGATGTTTCCGATTCCTGTGCATGTCTTCTATTGAGCCCCTCGCGCGAGTGAGGGGGCAACAACCACGCGCTGACGAAACACAATGGAGCGTGATGTTCTAAGGATTGCGCCACAGTGCGCCCTCGGTGGCGATGATTTCGTCGGCTCGGGGTGGGCCCCAGGTGTTGGGTGGGTATTGCTCGATGTTCTCGCGGAGTCGGGGCGAGTCGAGGAAGGGTTGGACGATTCGCCAGCCGCTCTCGACTTCGTCGCGGTGTTTGAAGAGCGTCTGGTCGCCTTTGATTGCGTCGAGGATGAGGGGGGCGTAGGCGTCGATGGATTCGCTGCCGAACTGTCGGGTGTAGTCGAAGTTGAGCTCGGCGGTATCGAGATTGAAGCCCGAGCCCGGGACCTTGCCGGCGATCTGGAGGGTGACGCCTTCGGTGGGGGCGATGCTGATGATGAGTCGGTTGGCGGTGGTGTCGGGCGGGGTGGCGCCGAGCTGCTCGAAGATATCGAAGGGGGGCGATCGGAACTGGACGACGACCTCGGTGAGCTTGCGTGCCATGCGTTTGCCGGAGCGGAGGAAGAAGGGGACGCCGGCCCAGCGCCAGTTGTCGAAGCCGACACGGATGGCGGCGAAGGTTTCGGTGCGGCGTTCGGGATCGACGCCGTTTTCTTCGGTGTATGCGGGGGAGTCTGATCCTTTGGCGTAGCGGCCGAGTGCGCCGCGTTGCCAGATCTCGTCTTCTGTCGCAGCGATCTGTGCGCTGGAGAGGATTTTGATTTTTTCGCGTGCGATGGCGTTGCCCTGGTAGCGTGATGGGGGCTCCATCGCGACGAGGGCGAGAACCTGGAGGAGGTGACTTTGGATCATGTCGCGGATGGCGCCTGCGCCGTCGTAGAAGGAGCCGGCGCGGGAGCCGACGCCGAGCGTTTCGGCTGCGGTGACCTGGACGTGGTGGACGTGGGTGCGGTTCCAGAGCGGTTCGAAGATGGTGTTTGCGAGTCGGAGGACGAGGATGTTCTGGACGAGTTCTTTGCCGAGGTAGTGGTCGATGCGGAAGGTTGCTTCTTCCTCGAAGACGCGGCCAAGGGCCATGTTGAGGGACTGGGCGGTGCGGAGGTCTGTGCCGAAGGGTTTTTCGACGATGATGCGCTGCCAGGGCATGGCGGTGGTGTCGAGGGCGCACCATCGTTTGCCCTCGCTGACGAGGCCGGCGGCGCCGATGTTGTCGATGATGGGTTCGTAGAGCTTTGGGGAGACCGAGAGGTAGAAGAGGATGTTTGGGGAGCCTCCCTGGCGGAGGATGTTGTGGTCCTGGGCGAGTTCTTTGATGGCGTCCTGGATGCTGGGGAAGGCTTCGGGGCTGGTGGCGTCGGCGGCGTGGTAGTGGAGGCGGCGGGCGAAGGTGTCGAAGGCTGCTTCGTCGAATGAGTCGGACTGGTCTCGGGCGGCGTCGCGCATGCGGGTGCGGAAGTCGTCGTCGGAGAGGGGGGTGCGGGAGACGCCCATGACGGCGAGGGCTTCGGGGAGCTGGCCGAGGCGGTCGAGCTCGAAGAGGGCGGGGATGAGCTTGCGGGAAGTGAGGTCGCCGGAGGCTCCGAAGATGACGACGAGGCAGGGTTCGGTCTTTGGCATGGGGGGATGGTATCGGGTTGGTGGGGTTTTGTGCAGGAGGAAGAAAGGCACCCTCACCCCGGCCCTCTCCCGGGGGGAGAGGGAGGAAGAGGGAAGGCACCCTCACCCCGGCCCTCTCCCGAGGGGAGAGGGAGGCAGGCAGAGCCCGAAGCGCAGACCAGAGCCCGAAGCGCAAGCCAGAGCCCGAAGCGCCAGCGAGGAGCCAACATCCCGGGAACTGAAAAACACCCCCTCCCCAGCCCTCCCCCGCGGGGCGCGGGGGAGGGAGCAGGAAGACGCGGTTGGTTTTCGCACTGGGCTGGCGCCCAGTGGCACCGGGGGATGATTCGGTGGGGCGGGGTGCACTATCGTCCGCTGATGTCGCAGGTTGCTCGTCTTGTTGATGCGAATGCTGGCCGTGCCCGGGAGGGGTTGCGGGTGGTGGAGGATGTGGCGAGGTTTGTGCTGTGCGATGGGGCGTTGGCGGGCGAACTCAAGGATTTGCGGCATGGGTTGCAGGAGGTGGTCGGGGGGTTGCCGATTGATCGCGGGGTGTTGCTGGCGTGGCGGGACGCGGCGGGGGATGTGGGGGCTGCGAGCAGTACGGCTGGGGAACGGACGCGGGCGGATTTGTCGGCGGTCGTGGCGGCTGCGGGTGGGCGGGTGACCGAGGCGTTGCGGGCGATCGAGGAGGCTGCGAAAGTGCTCGGCGGGGACGGGGTTGGGGTCGAGCGGCTGCGGTATCGGGCGTATGACGGCTGCGGGGCCGTGGAGCGGGCGCTGGGGACGGGGCGGGCGGAGCAGTGGCGGCTGTGCCTGCTTTTGAGCGAGTCGTTGTGCACGCATCATCCGTGGTTGCGGGTTGCGGAGCTGGCGATGGATGGGGGGGCGGACTGTGTGCAGCTTCGGGAGAAGGCGCTCGAGACCGGTGAGCTTGTGGAGCGGGCGCGGGCGTTGGTTTCGCTGGCGAGGCCTCGGGGGGTGCGCGTGGTGGTGAACGACCGGGTGGATGTTGCGCTCGCGGCCGGGGCCGACGGGGTGCATGTGGGGCAGGGGGATATGGGCGTGCGGGATGTCCGTCGGCTGGCGGGCACTCGCTGCTGGGGGGGGTGAGCACGGGGCGTGTTGCGGAGGCTCGGCTCGCGGCGGCGGCGGGGGCGGACTACTGCGGGGTGGGGCCGATGTTTGTGAGTGCGACCAAGCGGAAGCCGACGGTTGCTGGGGTGGAGTATTTGCGTGGGTATCTTGGGGATGGGGCGTGCGGGCGGGTGCCTCATCTGGCGATCGGGGGGATCACGCCGGGGAACGTGGGGGGGCTTGTTGAGGCGGGGTGCCGGGGTGTGGCGGTGAGCTCGGTGGTGTGTGGGGCGGTGGAGCCGGGCGCGGTGTGTCGGGAGATTTTGGCGGGGGTTGGTGGTTGAGGAGAAAGGCACCCTCACCCCGGCCCTCTCCCAGGGGGAGAGGGAGGAAGAGAAAGGCACCCTCACCCCGGCCCTCTCCCGGGGGGAGAGGGAGGAAGAAGTGGGTTTGGGTGCGTTATGATCTTCTATGACACAGCACGCTGGGAGCCGGCTTCGTTTGCGGATGGATTCTGGGGTGGTTGCTGCGCCGGGGGCGTTCAACGCTCTGGTTGGTCGGGCGGTGGCGCGGGCGGGGTTTGAGGCGGCGTATGTCTCGGGGGGGGCGACGAGCGTGGCGGCGGGGGTGCCTGATGTGGGGCTGTTGACGCTCGAGCATTTTTGTCGGGTGATCCGCGAGGTTGTGGACGGCAGTGGGCTGCCGGTGCTGGCGGATGCGGATACGGGCTTTGGTGAGGCGGAGATGGTGCGGCGGACGGTGATCGAGTATCACCGGGCGGGGGCTGCGGGGCTGCACCTTGAGGATCAGGTGTTTCCGAAACGGTGCGGGCACCTGGACGGCAAGGCGCTGGTGCCTGTCGAGCACATGTGCGAGAAGGTGGCGTGGGCGGCGAAGGCTTCGCGGGACTGCTCGGACGGGGCGTTTGTGGTGTGTGCGCGCACCGACGCCCGGGGGGTGGACGGCATGGAGGCGGCGGTCGAACGGGCGCGGGCGTATGTGGGGGCGGGGGCGGAGATGATCTTTCCCGAGGGGCTCAAGAGCGAGGCGGAGTTTGGGGAGTTTGCGGCGGCGATGAAGGGTGAGACGAAGAGAGGCATCGAGGCATCGGGGCATCAAGGCAGGGGGGCGGGGCCGTATTTGCTGGCGAACATGACGGAGTTCGGGAAGACGCCATTGATCCCGTTGTCGCGGTTTGGGGCGATGGGGTATGACCTTGTGATCTATCCGGTGTCGATGCTTCGGGTGGCGATGGGGGCGGTGACGCGGGCGCTGGAGACGTTGAAGCGCGAGGGGACGGTTGAGCCGTTGCTTGGTGAGATGCAGACTCGGGAAGAGTTGTACGGGCTTGTGGGGTATGAGCCGGGTGCGGCTTGGGAGATTCCGGCGGGGGAGTAGGGTGTGTTTAGTCGACCTGGACTTGTTCAAAGAGCATGCCCGAGTCGTCGCGCGAGGCGAAGTAGGCCTCGACGTTGATGTCGCTTGAGACTCGCCTGATCTGGAACGCGGCGCGGACGAGGTCGGCTCTTTGGAGTGTGCTCATGCGGGCGTCGTCGACGCCGAGTCGGTGGCCGTAGAAGGCGCAGCCCTCGTGTTGGATGAGGATGACGCGGTCGATGCCGTGGGCGTCGGTGAGGAACTTGAGCTCGCCGATGACGCCTTCTTGTTCGAGTCGTGCTTCGGTGTGCCCGGCGAGGCAACCGGGCCCGCCGGGGAGGGCGACGCGGTCGTAGCGGGGGAGGTTGAGCCCGTGCTTGAGGAAGTCGTCGAAGTGCTCGCCGACGCGGCCGTCGGAGCAGTAGACGGCTGCGGCGTGCATGCGTTCGGCGTGGTATGGGACTGGTGATTTGTAGGTCATGGTGGGGAGCATATGCCTCGTCCGGTTCTTTTTGTACTAGGGCGCGCTGCTGCGTGCGTCCTCGGGGCGAGCTATTGTCTCAGGTGCCAGCTCCCTTTGCCAACGACCGGGTGACCTTTGGTGTCGCGTATGCCGACGACGACGTGGTTGTGGTGGAGAAGCGCGCAAAGCTGGTGACGGCGCCGGGTGTGGGGCACACCGATGACACGCTGCTGAACGGGCTGATGACGCGGTACGGGGTGCGGCTTACGGCTCTTGGTAGCAAGCGTGACTGGGGGTTGCTCCACCGGCTTGATCGGGGGACGAGCGGGCTTTTGGTGGTGGGGCTGTCCAAGGACGCCTACGACGGGCTGCGGGAGGCGTTCGAGACGCGGTCGGTGCGGAAGTTTTATTGGGCGGTGTGTCGGCGAGCGCCCAACAAGCCGGCGGGGGTGATCAAGCGGCCGATCATCGAAGAGGTCAAGCGGGTGGACAAGTACACGTCGACGAAGACGGCACGGATCGGGCGATCGGGCAAGCCGGCGTTGACGGCGTACCGGGTGCTGGAGGAGTCGGTGTCGGGGTGTCTGGTGGAGGCGCGGCCGGTGACGGGGCGGCTGCACCAGGTGCGGGCGCATCTTGATTCGATCTCGGCGACGGTTTTGGGCGATGAGTTTTACGGGCCTGATATTGCGCGGCGGGCTTCGTCGCGGCTTGCGCTGCACGCGCATC
Organism: uncultured Phycisphaeraceae bacterium; assembly: GCA_964394895.1. Taxonomy (GTDB): domain Bacteria; phylum Planctomycetota; class Phycisphaerae; order Phycisphaerales; family UBA1924; genus PNC22. The sequence continues at coordinate 6,462 of CAYMZJ010000036.1, forward strand.
GGCTGGTGTTCAACCACCCGCTGACCGGCGAGACGATCGACACCCGTTCGGCGTTCCCGAAAGATCTGCGGTCGCTCTTGAACCGGATGCACCTGCACCTGCCGGGGGCTGTGGGTGCGGTGTCGGGTGGGGTGTCAGAGGACGCCGAGAAACTCGCGGGCGAGGCCGTCGGCGACGAGGAAGCCTGAATCGGTGGGGCGGAGGCGGTTGTCGTTTTCTTGGAGATAGCCTCGGGCGAGCTGGTCGGCTGCGATGCGGCGGACGGCGGTTGTTGTCGGTTCGTCTGCGGTTTCGAGCAACTGGTCGAGGTCGATGCCTGCGCGGAGTCGGACGGCGGTCATGAGTTGTTCGCTGAGGAGACGGTTTGGGTCGGGGGGTTCGAGGTCGATGGCGCGGGGGTGGCCGTTGTCGCTCTGGTGGAGGTAGTCGTCGAGTCGGGGCTGGTTTTTCCAGCGCCAGCCGCCGCCTTGGGGGTCGAGGAGGTGGCTGCTGGCGCTGGGCCCGGCGGCGAGCCAGGACGCTTGATTCCAGTAGGCGAGGTTGTGGGCGCACTCGTGTCCGGGCGCGGCGAAGTTGGAGACTTCGTAACGGTCGAGCCCTGCGTCGGCGCAGCGTTTGACGGTGTGTTCGTACATGTCGGCTTCGAGGTCGTCGTCGGTGGGGGTGAAGTCGCCGCGTTTGAGGCGGGCGGTCATCGCAGTGTTGGGCTCGTAGGTGAGGGCGTAGCAGGAGAGGTGGGTGGTGCCGAGGGTCAGGGCGGCGGTGAGGTCGGCGTCCCACTCGGGGAGGGTCTGGCCGGGGATTGCGAAGATGAGGTCGATGCTTGTGCGTTTGATGCCGGCGGCTTGGGCGAGGGTGACAGCGCGGGGGACGCTTGCGGGGTCGTGCCAGCGTTCGAGGGTCTTGAGGTGGCGTGGGTTGAAGGATTGAGCGCCCATGCTGAGTCGGTTGACGCCGCCGGCGCGGAGGATGTCGAAGAGCTCGGGCGAGGCGGTTTCGGGGTTGCACTCGACGCTGAACTCGGCGCCGTTGGCGTGGATTTCTGAGAGATTGAAGTGGTCGTCGAGGGTGCGGAGGAGTTGCTTCCAGAGGGTGGGTTGGAGGAGGGTGGGGGTGCCGCCGCCGATGAAGATGGTGCGGAGGGGGTGGTTCTGGGTGAGGGGTGCGAGTGCGGCGAGTTCTTTGCAGAGTCGGTCGGTGAATGGCTGCTGGCGGTCTCGGGTGTCGACGAGGCTGTAGAAATCGCAGTAGTGGCACTTGTGGAAGCAGAATGGGATGTGGATGTAGAGGTGTCTTGCTGGGGAGAATACGGGGTCGTCGAGGAGTTGTCGGACGATGGGTGCGGTGGAGCGGCTTTTGAGTTGCTGGAGGGGTGTGGTCACACTAGGCTATCCTGTGGCGCGGCCGGTCGAGACCGGTTGGCGGGATGTGTTGTTCGCGGTGAGGACCTGCGGACCGGTGATTGGACCGTGCTGAGGGGCTGACTTTGTGTGAGCCCGGCGGGAAAGGATAGTGTGCTCGAGTGGATTCGGCCCTTGTTCATGTGCGTTCGGACGGCCGGCAGCAGGCTGTGCCTCTTAAGCCGGGGAAGATTCTGATTGGTCGTCATGACGACTGCCAGATCCGGATCCCTGCGGCGAATGTTTCGCGGCACCATTGCGAGGTGGTGAGCGGGGGCTCTGGGGTGCGGATCCGTGACCTGGGCTCGAGCAACGGGACGTATGTCAACGGGCACAAGGTTGATGATGTGGAGCTGTCGCCGGGGGATGTGATCGAGATCGGGACGCTGCTGTTTGTGGTGCGGATTGATGGAGACCCGGCGGTGATTGATCCCGAGGCGTTGAGCCAGCATGTCAAGTCGGCGGGTTCTGCTGTGGCGGACGCGGTGACGGCGAAGCTGCCTTCGGGGAACGACGACTCGAGTGTTGACTTTGATTTTGACTTTGATCTGTCGGATGACGACGACGATCAGCCGGCGTTGTAGGACGCGGGCTGGAAAGCCCGCCCCCCTGTGAGGTGGGCTGGAAAGCCCGCCCCCTGTGAGGTGGGCTTGAAAGCTCGCCCCCCCTGTGAGGTGGGGTGGTCGGTGCGTTTTGGGCGGGGCACTTTGCGGTGTTGCGGTGTCCCCTCGCTTGCGCGAGGGGCTCTACGTAAGGAAGTTGTCCCCTCGCTTGCGCGAGGGGCTCTATGAGGAGATCGCTGCGAGGCTGGGTGTTTCAGGCGGACTACTTGGTATTCGGGGCGGTGTTGCTGGTTGCGCTCTTCTTTGTGCTGGGCTTTTCGGGGATGCGGATGGTGGTTGAGCATCCCTTGCAGCGGACGGTTTTGCCTCGGGCGCTGGTGGGGACACCGAGCACCTTTCGGCAGAGCAGGTTGGGGCACATGATTCGGATCGTTTCTTCCATCGCTTTACACTCCCGGTGCGTCGCTGAGATCGGCGAAGGGGCGTCGGGGCGTGAGTCTGATCGGTGCTGCGGGGCGGGCGGCGGCTTGGGATGGCGGATCGTGCGGATTGTGCGGCAGTTCCGGTGCTATCGGACGCCGCTATCCTTGGTTGTTGCGGGCTTTCCACCGGGCGTGCGTGCCTGGCGGGTGTGTCCTGCTGGGGGGTCGCGCGAAAGGGATCAGCAGCGATGAGCGAAACAGACAGATCGACCGAGGCCGGCACGTGTACCGCGGTGGTCGGGTTGCAGTGGGGGGACGAGGGGAAGGGGAAGATCGTCGACCTGCTCGCAGCGGACCACGACGCGGTGGTGCGGTACAACGGCGGGGCGAACGCCGGGCACACGGTGGTTGTGGGCAGTGAGAAGTATGCGCTGCACCTGGTGCCTTCGGGGATTTTGTATCCCGGCGTGCTGGCGGTGGTGGGCAACGGGGTGGTGGTTGATCCCGAGAAGCTGCTCGAGGAGATCGACGGGCTCGAGGCGCGGGGGGTGTGTACGAAGTCTCTGGTGGTGTCGAGCCGGGCGCATGTGGTGGCGCCGTACCACAAGCTCGAGGACGAGGTGCGGGAGCGGCTGCTGAGTCGTGGGGGCGGTGGGGATGGTGGAAGCGGTGGGGGTGGCGGGGGTGGGGTTGCGATCGGGACGACCAAGCGGGGGATCGGGCCTTGCTATGCGGACAAGGCGCAGCGGTCGAGCGCGATCCGGGTCGGGGACTTGCTGCGACCAGAAGTGTTGCGGGAGAAGCTCGAGACGGCGTGCCGATTCAAGCGGACGCGGCTGGTGGATATCGAACTCGGGGACGATCTCGACCCGGCGATCTTGGCTGCGCGGCTGGGTGCGGTGGGGGAGCGGCTGCGCGGGCGGGTGACGGACACGACGTATCTGTTGCACGACTTGCTGGGTGAGGGTAAGCGGATTCTCTTTGAGGGGGGCAACGCGACGCTGCTGGATGTGGACCACGGGACGTACCCGTTTGTGACCAGCTCGAACTGCACAGCACTCGGCATCTCGACGGGGACCGGGGTGCCCGGGCGTCGGCTGGACCGGGTGGTGGGGATCATGAAGGCGTACTCGACGCGGGTGGGTGCCGGGCCGATGCCGACGGAGCTCGAGGACGCGACGGGGGAGCTGTTGCGCGCGCGGGGGAATGAGTATGGGACGACGACGGGGCGTCCCCGGCGGTGCGGGTGGCTCGACCTGGTGGCAGCACGGTATTCGGTGATGATCAACGGCGTGACGGAGGTCGCGCTGATGTTGTTTGACGTGCTGGCGGGGTTTGAGGAGCTGAAGATTTGTACGGCGTATGAGGTCGCGGGGGCGGACGGCGCGGCGGGCGAACGGACGGAACGGTTTTTGCCTGACGCGGTGGAGCTTGAGCGGGTGACGCCGGTGTATGAGACGTTGGCGGGGTTTGGGGAGGAGATCACCGGGGCGAAGGTGTGGGCGGATTTGCCGAGTAAGGCGCGGGGGTATGTGGAGTTTGTGGAAGCGTTTTTGGGTGTGCCGGTGTCGATTGTGAGTGTTGGGCCGGGGCGTGAGCAGACGTTGGTGGGGTGAGGGTGGGAGTGGGCGGGGGGCGTTGGTTTGTGCGGTTTTGCGGCGGGTGGGCGGCGGGGGGCGGGGGGGGGGGGGCGGGGGGGGGGGCGGGGCGGGGGCGGGGGGGGCGGGGGCCCGGCGCTGACGCTTAGGGCTCTTTTCGTCGGCAGGCCCGGCGCTGACGCTTAGGGCTCATTGGGTCGGCTCCTCGCTTGCGCTTCGGGCTCTGGTATCCTTCGGACATGGCACAACTTTCGTATCAGACGGCGGGGGAATCGCACGGGCCGGGGCTTGTCACGATTGTGACGGGGTTGCCGGCGGGGGTGGTGTTGGATGAGGAGATCATCAACCGGGAGATGAGCCGACGGCAGGGGGGGTATGGGCGCGGGGGGCGGCAGCGGATCGAGACCGACCGGGTCGAGTTTCTGACCGGGGTGCGGCGGGGGCGGAGCATCGGGTCGCCGTTGACGATGCTGGTCAAGAACAAGGACTCGCGGCTGGACGATCTGGAGCGGACGCCGCCGGTGTATCGGCCGCGACCCGGGCATGCGGACCTGGCGGGGAGTATCAAGTGGCTGACGACGGATTGCCGGGAGACTCTTGAGCGGGCCAGCGCGCGGGAGACGGCGGCGCGGACGGCAGCGGGGGCGGTGGCGCGGTGCCTGCTGCGGGAGTTTGCGGTCGAGGTGTTCGGGTTTGTGCGGCAGATCGGGGAGCACGCGACCGGGGTCGAGGTGACGGCTGAGAATCGGGGGGCAATGCTCGCGGCCCGCGACGCGAGCGAGACGTATTGCCCGGATGTTGCGGCGACCGAGAAGCAGTGTGCTGCGATCCGGCAGGCGAAGATCGACAAGGACACGGTGGGCGGGCTGGTCGAGGCGCACGTGTTCGGGTGCGTGCCCGGGGTGGGGTCGAGCATGGACTGGCGGACCAAGCTGGATGCGAGGCTGGCGTACGCGGTGATGGGGATTCAGGCGTTCAAGGCTGTGGAGATCGGGCTTGGTGTCGGGTGCGCGTCGCGGCGGGGGTCTGAAGTGCACGATCCGATTTTCTTTGACGCGGCGCAGCGGGGGACGGCGACGCTTGGGTTTGTGCGCACGAGTAATAACGCGGGCGGGACGGAGGGGGGGATGACCAATGGGCAGCCGGTGGTGGTGCGGGGGACGATGAAGCCGATCTCGACGCTTTTGCGTGGGTTGCCGAGCGTTGACCTGAACACGAAGGAAGCGGACGAGAGCCAGTACGAACGGAGCGATGTGTGCGCGGTGAGCGCAGCAAGCGTGGTGATGGAGAACGTGGTGGCGTTCGAGATCGCGCGGGGGTATTGCGAGAAGTTTGGCGGCGATTCGATGACGGAGATGGGGATGAACTACGACACGTTTTTGAAGCTGGCGCGGAGCTTGCCGTTGGAGCCGCCGGAGGTGACGATCGCGTGAGGTGGGAGGTGTCGCCGGTGACAAAGAGCCCTAAGCGTGAGCGCCGGGTTTGGCCCGGCGCTCACGCTTAGGGCTCATGAGTTGGGCGGTTGGTTTGGTGTGAGTGTGCCCCAGGGGCGGGGGCGATCTCGTGAGGCGAGGAGCATGGCGTTGTAGGTGTCGCGGTCGATTTCTTCGCAGCCGAACTGGGCGAGGTGTTGGCTGTGCATCTGGGTGTCGAGGATGGTGAAGTGTTGGGCGTGGAGGTGGAGGATGGTGCGTGCGAGGCAGACTTTGCTTGCGTCGCGGCCGCCGAGGTCGGGGCGGCTGAACATTGCTTCGCCGCAGAAGATGGAGCCGATGCGGAGGCCGTAGAGCCCGCCGACGAGGGTGCGGGAGTTGGCGGGGTCGAAGAGGATCGCGTCGGGGTTGGGGGAGGCCGAATCCGACGCTTCGCAAGGCTCAGCGGCGGCGTCCGGTGAGCGGGTGGCGGATGCGGGTGTCTGCGTGTTTGGCAGCCATGCTTCGACCGAGTGTGCGAGGCCGGCGGCGTGGAGTGCTTCGAAGATGGCGATGATGTGTGGGTCGATCCAGCTGCCTTGGCGGCGTGGGTCGGCGCAAGCGCGGATGACCCGCGAGAACGCGGCGTCGCTGGTGACCTCGAAGCGGGGGGAGTGGACGGTGCGCATGAGGCGGCGGGGGATGTGGTAGGCGGGCGGGTTGAGGCGGATGATGCCTCGGGGGTCGGTTTCGTACCAGGCGGGGGTTGGGGTTGGAGCGCGCGGGTCGGTGTCGGGTGTTGGGGCGGCCATGAGGAAGGCGCCCTGGCGGTAGCCATCGAGGACGGCTGGGAGGGGTGGGGGGAGATCGGCGTGTGGTGCGGGGGCGGGCATGTCGTCGGACTTTATGCGGTGCTGGGTTGTTTTCGTGCGGCGTGGGGCTGGATGGGGTTTTTGTGGGCGGGCGGAGGAGGAGAAAGGGCACCCTCACCCCGGCCCTCTCCCAGGGGGAGAGGGAGGTAGAAAGGCACCCTC
>CAYMZJ010000036.1:12990-31526 GCA_964394895.1 uncultured Phycisphaeraceae bacterium
GGCACCCTCACCCCGGCCCTCTCCCAGGGGGAGAGGGAGGTAGAAAGGCACCCTCACCCCGGCCCTCTCCCAGGGGGAGAGGGAGGTAGAAAGGCACCCTCACCCCGGCCCTCTCCCAGGGGGAGAGGGAGGTAGAAAGGCACCCTCACCCCGGCCCTCACCCAGGGGGAGAGGGAGGTAGAAAGGCACCCTCACCCCGGCCCTCTCCCAGGGGGAGAGGGAGGTAGAAAGGCACCCTCACCCCAGCCCTCTCCCAGGGGGAGAGGGAGGAAGAAAAGGCACCCTCACCCCGGCCCTCTCCCAGGGGGAGAGGGAGGAAGAAAAGGCCCCCTCCCCCCGGCCCCCTCCCGCGGGCGCGGGAGGGGGAGGAAGAGAGGAGTGTGGTGGCGGGAGGTGGGGTGGTCGGGCACTGGGCTAGCGCCCAGTGGCCCCCGGGGTGGGAGTGGAGAGCACTGGGCTCGCGCCCAGTGGCACCCGGGTTTTGGGATTGGTGGGGGGTTTGTGTTATGCTCTTTTTGGGGTGGTTGGGTGGTGTTGTGGCTTGGTGGGGGGCGCGGGTGTGCGAAACTGTGATGGGCGGTTCCCTAAAGACTGTTTGCACTGGCGGATGATGTTTGTGGCCTGTGGTCGTGACGGCCGAGACTGAGAGAAGGAAAGACCGATGAATAGCAATCCGCTGATGGCGATCCTGCAGAACGAGGACCTGTTTGTACCGTTGCTGATGGCGGGGGTGGGGCTGGTCTGGATTGTGCTTGGGACGGTGACGGGGATGGTGAAGTCGGTAGCCCGGGAGCGGACGCGGCGGGAGATCGCGGCGTATATCGCGGAGGGCTCGATGTCGCCTGAGCAGGGGGAGAAGCTGATGAAGGCGGGGAAGCGTTGCGGGACGATGTGATCGTGGGGGGCGGGTGGGAAGGGCAGCCGTCATGTATTGTGGAACGCCGAGAGTAAGGAACATGTGTCATGCAGACGTTTGCGGGCATTGGGAATGACATCGTGCCTTTGGTTGCGATCGGTGGCGGATTGCTGGTGGCGATTGTTGCGATCCTCACGACCGGGATATCCCGGATGGTGCGGACGCGGTCGCGCGAGGCGACCAAGCGTGAGGTCGCGGCGTATGTGGCGGAGGGTTCGATCTCGCCGACGGACGCGGAGAAACTGATCCGGGCGGACCAGCCTCATTGGGAACGCGGCAAGGGCTAGGCTCGCGCCTGGGGAGCACCTGCTGCAAGGGAGTACACGATGGATATCGGGCTGAGCGGAGAGCAAGTGTTCTGGATCGTGATGGGAAGCGTGGCGGGGATCGCGATCATCGCGGCGATCTTTGGTGAGTATCTCACTACGCGCACCAAGACCCGGGCGAAGACGGAGCAGACGCTGGCTCGAGAAGAATCCCGGCGGGAGATTGCGGCGTATGTCGCGGAGGGTTCGATGAGCCCTGATGATGCGGCAAAGATTCTTGCTGCGGACATGCCGGTGTGGGAGCGGGGGTTCAGGAAGAAGGGGTAGTTCGATCCGTCGAGCACTTTTGAGAATCATCTTTGTGGCATGATTCGGAGGGTGTGTCTTGGGTTGCGGTTGTCCCCTCGCTTGCGCGAGGGGCTCTACTTGGGGTTGTTCCTTCGCGTGGGCGAGGGTTTTTTTTTGTATGTACGCAATCCGGCAGAGCCTCTTGCGCGAGCGGGTTGTCGGTAGGGGTGGCGTTGCTGTGGGCCGAGACGATGGTGGTGATCTGTTGCCAGAGGCGTCGCGCGGCGGTGGTGGGGTTGTGGGGGTTGTGGGGGTTGTGGGAGTGGAGTGATTGTGCGGCGGTGTGGACGGCGCGGGCGCAGAGGGCGCGGCGGGGGGGGATGTTGCAGCCGAGGGGCTCGATGTAGGCTGCGGCGAGCATCCGGGCGACGGAGTGTTCGATCGGCTTTCGGGTGTGGCGAAGGTCGGCGCAGTCGATGACGGCGAGTTCGGCGTGCTCGGGGGTGACGTTGGTGACGATGAGGTTGCTGGGTTTGGGGTCTCGGTTGCGGACGCCGAGCGTTGCGAGTTGGCACGCGATGGTGGCGAGTGTTTCGGCGACGCGGTGTTGCTCGGCGGTCGAGAGGTCGTCGGCGGCGAGGTGGTCGAGGACTGTGCTGCCGGGGAGGAAGGCGAGGACGAGGCACTCGACGGGGGTGGCGTCGTGCGTGCCTCGGAGGATGGCGAGTGGTGGGGCGGTGGGGATGCTCTTGGACTGGAGCCAGAGGGCGTTTTTCCAGTGTCTTTGGGCTGGGGTTTGTCGGAGGAGTGTCTGGAGGCGTCGTTTGGGGCTGGCGATGGGGGAGCACTTGATGATGCAGTCGCGGCTGAGGAGTGAGGCGCGGTAGACGGTGCCCTTTGGGTGGTCTTTGAGGCAGTGGGGGTTGCGGAGGTTGGCGAGGGCGGCGGCCCAGTTGCCGGGTGCGGCGTGGGCGATGAGGCGGGTGTTGTGGTCGGGGGGGCGGAACACGGCGTGATCGTACACGGGCGGCCGGTTTGACATGGGGGGCTCTTGCCCGGACGATCATGGTCTATGTCCCTTTCTGTGGTGATTGTGTGCAAGAACAACGGCGAGACGATCGGGCGGACGCTCGAGAGCGTGGCCGGTCTTGCGACGGAGATCGTGGCCCTGGATTCGGGCTCGACCGACAGCACGATCCCGCAGTTGGAGCGCGAGGGGGCGCGGGTGGAGCGGGTCCAGTGGCAGGGGCACATCGCGACCAAGCAGATGGCGCTGGAGGCGGCGGGGTGCGACTGGGTGCTGTCACTCGATAGCGACGAGAGTGTGGAGCCGGGGCTGGCGGATTCGATCCGGGAGTTTCTTGCGCGGGATGATCCGACGGTGGCGGGGGCGCGGGTGAACCGGAAGACGTGGTTTGCGGGTCGTTCGCTGGACTATTGCTGGCAGCCGGAATGGCGGTTGCGGCTGGTGCGGCGGGCGGATGTGCTGGCGGGGCTTGCGGGTTGGGGCGGGGTGAATCCGCATGACCAGTTGCGGGTGCGGTATGGCGGCGAACGGCAGCCGACGGACGCGGCGCGGGCGGGGCGGGCGGCGGCATTAGTCGATCTGTCGGGGACGCTTCGGCACGATTCGTTTGTGGATATGCGGCAGCACCTGGCGAACAACCTTCGGCACGCGGAGGTCTCGGCGCAGAGTCTTGCGGAGCTTGGGGCGAGGGGGAGCTACTGGAAGCTGGTGTCGAGCCCGGTGGGGGCGATGTGCAAGCAGATGGTTTTGAAGAGCGCGTGGCGGGACGGGTGGCGGGGATGGGCGGCTGCGGGGAGCACGGCGGCGACGACGCTGATGAAGCATGTTTTGTTGATCGAGCGGACGCGGCTGGAGCGGGAGGGCGACAGGGAGGGAGACAGAGCCCGAAGCGCAAGCAAGGAGCCTTCCTGAACGCGAAGGCCGCGGAGAATGCGGAGAAAGACGGGAGGAGCCTCTGGACAATGCGGGTATCCGCGCGAACGGCTTTTGGATTGCACCGGGGCGGGCTGGAAAGCCCGCTCCCCTGATTGTTTGGAGGTTTCAGAAGAAGGCTCAGTCCAAGAGAGACTCAAGGTGCAAGCCTGAGATGTTTTCTTGTAAAGTACGCCTGAGTGTTCTTTTCCGTACGCAAAGAGCCCGGAAAAAAGGCAGAAAGACACCCCCTCCCCAACCCTCCCCCGCGAGGCGCGGGGGAGGGAGCCGGAGAAGGCAGAGCGCGAGGTCGGAGAAGGCAGAGCGCGAGGTTTCGAGCGGGGCCGTATGAGTCGGCGGCTGGGTGTAGACTGCTGGCGTGCGAGTGCTTGGTGTTGATCCTGGGTTGCGGCTGACGGGCTATGGGTGTCTGGACGTGCCCGAGGCGCGGCCGGACGAGCCGACGATTGTGGAGGCGGGGGTGTTCCGGCTGGAGCAGCGGGCGCGCGCGGTGGAGGACGAGGGGGAGAAGGGGTCATCGGTTGCGTCGGTTTCGGCGCGGCTTGTGGAGCTTGATCGTGACTTTCGGGATGCGCTCTCGCGGCTGGGGCCGGAGCTTGTTGCGGTCGAGTCGCTGTTTGCCCATTACAAACACCCGGCGACGGCGATCGTGATGGGGCACGCGCGGGGGGTGTTGCTTTTGGCGATTCGGCAGGCGGGGTGTCGGCTGGTGGAGTTGAAGCCCAACGAGGTGAAGAAGTCGATCACGGGTCATGGGCACGCGACCAAGGCGCAGATGCAGGGTGCGGTGCAGGGGGTGTTCGGGCTTGCGGAGCCGCCGAGTCCGCCGGACATTGCGGATGCGTTGGCGATCGCGTTGTGTGCGGCGCGGCGTGCGGCGTTTTCTGAGGCGTGATACGGACCCGATTAAGTTCTCGTGCTTTGGTGGCGTGCTGTGTGCGTTCTCTTTTCAGTCCGTAGGACTGTTATTCAATAGCCGGGGGTGGAGTCCTGCGCAGCAGGCGACACCCCCGGGAGTGTGTTGGCCAACGCATTGCACCCCGGCAGGGGTGCTTGTGGCAGCCGTACACACGCGGACCCCTTGCGGGGGTCCAAAGACCAGAGCGAGATCGAGACCGGGGGTGTCGCGTTGCTCCACCCCCGGCTATTGAAGACCACCCCTCTCGGGGTGCAGGAAAGGAGCCGGCTCACGCACGGGAACGAAACGAGATCCGTATGAGGGTTGCTGTTACCAGTCGAGCGTGCCTCTCCAGGCGGTGGTGAGGTCGGCGACGGTGGTGTCGAGGTCGAGGCTTTCGCAGCGGAGGCGGGCGGAGGTGTCGAGGACGCCGAGCTGTTCGACTGGGATGTCTTTGGCGTGGGCGGCGAGGGTTTTGCGGAGTTGTTCGAGTTGCGCGGGGGGGACTTCGAGGACGTAGCGGCCGGGGTTTTCGGCGAAGAGCCATGCGGTGGGGTGGATGGTTGCGGGGTGGTCGGTGGTGGGGTGGTCGGCGAGGATTGCGCCGAGGGTGGTCTTGTTGGTGCTGCTGCCGATGAGCATCTCGGCGAGGGCGATGGCAAGGCCGCCTTCGGAGCAGTCGTGGGCGCTGGCGACGAGCCCCTCGGCGATGCAGGCGGCGACGGCGCGGGCGGTTTGTGCGCCGGTTGTCGGGTCGAAGGTGGGCATGTGGTGGGTGAGGCTTTGTGGTTCGGCGGCGGGGAGGTCGAAGAGCTGGGCGTAGTGGGAGCCGCCCATGGTGGCGGTGGTTTCGCCGACGAGGATGAGGAGGTTGCCGGGACGTTTGGCGTCCATGGTGATGCAGCTGTCGAGTGTGTGGACGATGCCGATGCCGGTGATGAGGAGTGTGGGTGGGATCTCGATGGTGGTGTCTGGTTTGCCGTTTTGGCCTGGGATGGTGAACTGGTTGTTGAGTGAATCTTTGCCGCTGACGAAGGGGGTGCGGTAGGCCTTTGCGCCGTCGTAGCAGCCTTCTGCGGCGCGGACGAGTGAGGCGAGGTTTTGGGGTTTGGTGCAGCTTGGCCAGCAGAAGTTGTCGAGGATGGCGATGCGGTCTGGGTCTGCGCCGACACAGACGAGGTTGCGGACGCACTCGTCGATGGCGGCGATGGCGGCGAGGTAGGGATCGCCGCCGGTGGTTGGGTCTCCCATGGCGGTTGCCAGGCCGCAGCCGATGGCAAGGCCGCGTCCTGAGCCTGGGACCGGTTCGATGACCGCGGCGTCGCCTGGTCCTTTGCCTCCCGGGCCGACGAGTGGGCGGAGGATGGTGTTGCCTTGGACCTCGTGGTCGTACTGGCGGATGATCCAGTGCTTGCTTGCGATGTTTGGATGGGCGAGGAGGGTGAGGAGGGCGTTGGTTGGTGTAGAGCCCTCTGCGCGGGCGGGGGGTGGAGTCGCGGGCTGGAAAGCCCGCCCTCCTGGTGTTGCGGTCTGGAGCGCCCGCCCCCCTGGAGCGGTCCCCTCGCTTGGGCTTGGGGCTCTGTCGGATGGCCCGGCGCTGACGCTTGGGGCTCTTTTGGATTGCGCCCATACCGCTTCGCGGGTTGGTTGTGGGATTCCTTCGTGGAGGAGGTGCATGGACATGCGGCCGACTTCGTGGTTGTTGTAGTTGAGGATGAGTTCGGCGTCTGGGGTGCCGAAGGTGCCGAGGACGGCGAGTTCGACGTGTTCTTCGTCGCAGATTTGTTGGAGTTCGGCGAGTCGGTCGGGGGCGACAGCGAGGACCATGCGTTCCTGTGCTTCGCTGATCCAGATTTCGGTGTAGGTGAGGCCTTCGTATTTGAGCGGGGCGGCGTCGAGGTTGACTTCTGCGCCGATTGCTGCGCCCATCTCGCCGACGGCGGAGCTGAACCCGCCTGCGCCGCAGTCGGTGATGGCGGAGAAGAGGGGGCCGTTGTTGGCGTCGCGGGCGCGGAGGATGGCATCGAGGACTCGTTTTTCTTCGATGGCGTTGCCGATTTGCACGGCGTGGCTGAACTCGTCGGCGTGGGTGTCGGTGAGCTCTGCGCTGCTGAAGGTTGCGCCGTGGATGCCGTCGCGTCCGGTGCGTCCGCCGAGGGCGACGATGAGGTCGCCGGGTTGTGCGTCGCCGTCGATGAGGTCGATGGGCATGACGCCGATGCAGCCGCAGTAGACGAGCGGGTTGCCGATGTAGCGGTTGTCGAAGGAGACGGCGCCGTTGAGTGTGGGGATGCCCATGCGGTTGCCGTAGTCGCGGACACCGGCGACGACTTCGGAAAGGATGCGCCTGGGCGGGAGGCAGCCGGGAGGGATGTCTTTGGTGTCCGGATAGGCGACACAGAAGACGTCGGTGCTGGCGATTGGTTTGGCGGCGAGTCCGGTGCCGATGATGTCGCGGATGCAGCCGCCGATGCCGGTTGCGGCGCCGCCGTAGGGCTCGATGGCGGAGGGGTGGTTGTGGGTTTCGACTTTGACGCAGACGGCGGTTTTGTCGTCGAAGGCGATGATGCCGGCGTTGTCTTTGAAGACGCTGAGCGTCCAGTCGATGCCTTCGTCGATGAGCTCGAATGTTGCGGCGGCGACGGTGCGTTTGAGGAGGTTGTCGATGGTGACCGAGCCGTCGTCGTGGAAGGTGTGTCCGGGGCGGGGGGAGTTGTCTGGGGTGTCGAGGCCGGGGATTGTGATGCCCGGGCTTTGGGGTGATCGGGAGTATCTGATGGTGCTTTTGAGTGTTTTGTGAACGCAGTGCTCGCTCCATGTCTGGGCGAGGGTTTCGAGTTCGATGTCGGTTGGTTCGCGGTTGAGGGATTCGTAGTGGTCGCGGATGGTGCGCATTTCCTCGAGGCTGAGGAAGAGGTGGGCGTCGCGGGAGAGGGTGGCGAGGGCGTCGTCGTCGAGGTTGCGGATGGGGATGTGGGTGAGGCGGAACTCGGCGGGGTGCCCGACGGGGAGGGTGTCGGGGAGGAAGGGTGTGGTGTGGATGGCGTTGACGACGGGATTGGCGAGGAGGCGGGTAGCGATCTCGGCGGCTTTGGTGGCGTCCTGGCCGGTGAGGTCGTAGCGCCATCCGGTGGAGACGCCGATGGTGTCGGGGTCGATGCTGAGGAGTTCGGCGGCGGCGTCGCGGACGGAGTGGGCGGTTGGGTCCATGACTCCGGGGAGTGGGTGGACCTCGACGGTGACGGCTTTGGGGTTGGTTGGTTCGACGCCCGGGGTCCATGCGTTGACGACGGCGTCGGCGAGGAGCGTTGAGCCGAGGGTGGCGGCGGCGGCTTCGTCGATCGGGGCTTCGATGAGATAGATACGGATGGAGCGGGCGGCGTCGAGTTGGTATCCCAGTGCGCGGGCTTCGGCGAGGAGTCGTTCGGCGCGGGGGTCGGCATGACCTGGGGCGCGGGCGACCTCGAAGCGGTGGACGCGGAGTGAAGTGGCTGCTGTGGAATCGTCGGAGGGAGCGGTGGGGGATGCGGGGGGTGTGGGGGGCGTGGTTGGCATAGTCCGATCATACTGCGGCGGGTCGGTGGATTTGTGCGCGGGGTCGGCATCGGTCTCGGCGGCTGGGGCAGAACTGCTCAGGACGCGCGGGTACAGTCTTTGGCATGGCCAGAGCTTCTCGAAAACCGGCGTCTGGGGAATCCTCGGCGGAGTCTTTGTCTGAGCCGTTGCCGCGGGTTGAGCTGTATACGGATGGAGCGTGTTCGGGGAATCCCGGGCCGGGTGGTTGGGGGTACATCCTTCGTCACCGGGTGTCGCAGAACGAGCGCGAGGCTTCGGGCGGTGAGAAGGCGACGACCAATAACCGGATGGAGCTGACGGCGGTGATCCGTGGGCTCGAGGCGTTGACGCGGCCGAGCGTGGTGGAGCTTTACAGCGATTCGCAGTATGTGCTCAAGGGGCTTGGGGAGTGGATGGAGGGGTGGAAGCGTCGCGGGTGGAAGACTGCGGGCAAGAAGCCGGTGAAGAATCAGGACTTGTGGGAGCGTCTTGACGAACTGAAGGGTGAGCACGAGATCCGGTTTCACTGGGTGCGGGGGCACAACGAACATCCTGAGAACGAGCGTTGCGATCGGCTTGCGGTGCGGGCGCGGGACGCGGCAGCGGGGAAGTAGCGTCGGGTTTGCTGTTGTTCGGGCGGTCCGGCGTCTTCGGCTCGCCGGCGCTGTCTGTGCCGGTTGTGCCGGTGGGGGGATGCGCACCGGGGGGGTGGGTCTGGGGGAGGGTCGCGGGCGGGACCGGCTGTGTGGTCTGCGCCGTTGCGGCAAGGGTGGGTGACCGGGCCGGTTGTGATCGGGCGTGAACGCGGGCGGGGCTTGTGCCGATGAATGAGTCGCCGACGGCCGGGGCGTTTTCGCCCGGTCGATGTGCGGCGATCGGGAGGAACTGCTGTGGACTTAGATCAGATTTTGCAGCTCGCGCACGACGCGGACGCTTCGGACATTCATATTGTGTCGGGGCACCAGCCGACGATGCGTGTCCATCAGATTGTGCAGCGGATGGATGTTCCCGAGGTCTCTCCCGATGACGCGATGCGGTATTTCAAGGAGATCGCGTCGGACGAGGCGCAGTCGATCTTTGAGCGGCAGAAGGATTCGGACTTCTCGTTTGCGAAGGAGAAGTTTGGTCGGTATCGCGTGAACGCGCACATGCAGCGTGGGACGGTTGCGATGTCTTTGCGGACGATCAAGACGAAGGTGCCGCCGCTGGAGAAGCTGAGTCTGCCGGAGATTATCGCGAGGCTGACGTACCTGCCGCGCGGGCTTGTGCTGGTGACCGGGGATACTGGCTCGGGCAAGTCGACGACGCTTGCGGCGATGATCCAGGCGATGAACGAGCGGTATGCCAAGCACATTATCACGTTGGAGGACCCGATCGAGTACGCGTTTGAGAGCGATAAGTGCCTGATCGAGCAGCGTGAGCTTGGGCAGGACATGCCGACCTTTTCGTCGGGTCTCAAGCACGCGCTTCGGCAGGACCCGGACATCATTCTGGTTGGTGAGATGCGGGACCTGGAGACGACGGCGCTTGCGATCTCGGCGGCCGAGACGGGGCACCTGGTGCTCTCGACGTTGCACACGGTGAACGCTTCGCAGACGGTCGAGCGGATTATTGATATGTATCCGGCGGGGCAGCAGAACCAGATCCGTGCGATGCTGGCGGGGACGCTTCAGGCAGTGGTCTCGCAGACGTTGTTTACGCGGCAGGACTCGGGCGGGATGTGCCCGGCGGTGGAGGTGTTGCTGTGCACGCCGGCGGTGCGGAACCTGATCCGTGAGAGCCGGACGTTTGAGATTCCGAACGTGATCGAGACGAACCGTGCGATCGGGATGTGCAGCCTGGACACCGCGATCGGCGAGTTGTATTTCAACGGCATGATCAGTAAAGAAGACGCGATCGCGCAGGCGGTCTACCCCGATAAGCTCGCACGTCAACTCGCAGCCTAAGGGAGGTAACCGATGCCCTATTATCGCTATCAGGCGCGGGACGCCACGGGAAAGACAACTTCCGGGACGATCACCGCGGAGAACGTCGGGATCGCTGCGACATCGCTTCGGACGCAGGGCATGCACGTCATGTCGATCTCACCGACGGGAGCTGCGGAGACCGCGTCGGGGTTTGTCGAGTTTCTCAAGCGGCTGAACTCGAGCAAGCCGACGACCAAGCACGTGCTGGACTTTACGACGCAGCTGTCGGTGATGATCCGGGCGGGGATCAACCTGCGGTCTGCGCTCGAGGGCGTGGCCGAGCAGACGACGCACGCGCAGTTCAAGAAGGTGGTGATGAGCCTGAAGGACGACGTGGAGAGCGGCAAGCAGTTCTCCGACGCGATCGCGAAGTACCCGAAGCTTTTCGGACCTTTGTATGTCTCGATGGTGCGTGCTTCGGAGATGTCGGGCTCGTTCTCGGAGATGCTGAATCGGATCGCGGGGTATATCGGTCAGCAGATCGAGACGCGGAAGATGGTGGTGGGTGCGTCGATCTATCCGGGCATTATCGCTTCGATGGCGATTGGTGTGACGGTGTTCTTGCTGACGTTTGTGCTGCCGAGGTTTTACACGATCTTTGAGGGCAAGGAGGACGTGTTGCCGTGGTCGACGAGGTCTCTGATGACCCTCAGCCAGTTCGTGACGTCTGAATGGCCGTACATTGTTGGCGGGTTTGTGGTGGTTTCGGGGGTGTTGATTGTTGCGGCGAAGACGGACGTTGGTTCGTTCTGGATCGACAAGATGAAGCTGACGTTGCCGTTGTTCAAGAGCATGTTCGGGTCGCTGTATATCAACCGTTCGCTGCAGACGATGGGGCAGTTGATCAACGCGGGTGTGCCGATGCTCGACACGCTGAGCATTACGGGGGAGATCTCGGGCAACCAGCTTTATAAGGGGATGTGGCTGCACGTGCATTCGAGCGTGAAGCAGGGGCGGAAGATCACGGGGCCGTTGCTGAAGGACGGGCTGATGCCTCGGAGCGTGGTGCAGATGATCGCGGCGGGTGAGGAGTCTGGGAAGCTTGGTGAGGTTCTCGACGAGATCAGCGGGTATTACGCGCAGCAGTTAAAGGACCAGATCAAGGCGCTCACGAGCATGATTGAGCCCGTGATGATCGTTGTAATGGGTTCAATCGTTGGATTCATCGCGATGGCAGTGATTCTCCCGATCTTCAAGATGAGCCAGCTCGTCGGGTAACCGACACTCTGTGTTGGGGTCGGGCCGCGCTCTCGCCCAGCGATCGCGGCGCGATCACGAAGGGAGCGCGATGATCGGCAGGCAATCAACCATCACCAGGCGAACTCGGGCGATGCCGCGACGGGGTGCGGGCTTTACGCTGCTCGAGACGGCGTTGGCGATGGTCATCCTCGGGGTCGGGGTGCTCGCGATGGTCGAGGCGCAGGCGTCGTTCATCCAGAGCAATCTGTGGTCGTCGCACGCGGCGAGCGGGAACTTTCTTGCTCAGGAGGTGCGCGAGTACACCCGGAACCTGCCGCGGCACGACCCTGTGCGTGGGCTCAGCGAGGACGTTTCCTTCGTCTTCGGGCCCGAGCCCGGGGAGGTGACGATTGACGACTTTGATGACCTGGACGATCTGGACGGCATGCGGTTCGGGTTTGGGGGAAACATGCCCGGGCCGATCAACGCGCTCGGTGAGGTGATCCCCGAGATCAACATCGACGGGACGATCAGCTACGACAGCAACGGGGTTGTCGAGCCGATGAAGGGCTGGGCGCAGACGGTGATTGTTGAGAAGATCGAGCCGTTCGACAGCTCGTGGGTGCGTGATGACGAGTACGGGCGTGAGTCTGAGGAGAACGGGCTGCCGCCGCTGGGGCTGGAGTCGTTCCCGTTGCGGGTGACGGTGGTGGTGACGTATACGCCGAGCAACGGGGAGGAACTCGAGATGGCAAGGGTGAGTTGGATCGCTCCCTGATTGTGTTGGTGTTGTTTTGTTCTGGTCCCGGCGATTGCTGAGGATCGGTGGGTGGTTGGGTGAGGAGGAGGAGCAGTCGTGGCAGCCCGTAAACCAGCTCGCATTTTCACCACCGCGAAGTCGCAGCAGGCCCTGTGCCGGCGGGTTCGTCGGCGTCCGGGTCGATTCGACCGTCGGGGCGTGGTGTCCGTGCTCGCGATGATGTTCCTTGTTCTTTTCGGCTCTCTTGTTGCGGCGATGGCGATTACCAGCCGCGGCAACATCCGCACCGCGAACACACACCTGCAGGTGACCGCGGCGCTCAGCGCAGCCGAGACGGGGCTGATCGTCGGGCAGAACCGGCTCTCCAGCGCGACCGGTCGGTTTGTGGTCGAGCAGAGCGAGATGTTGCCCGACTTTGTCGAGGACCTCTGGCTTGGGACGCTCAACAGCTGGGGCGAGCACACGGTGCTCGATAACCCGCTGGGATATTCGGATGTTCCCGCGGGGGTTGCCGAGGCGTTGCTGTTTTTGCACACGCTCGATACGAACATCGTTGTCGAGTCCGAGGCGGATATTGACGCGCCGATCATGTCGCCGGCGTGGCCCGAGGCCGACCTGGATATCTACAAGAGCACCGACTGGATCATCACCCCGATCGTTGCGGTCGATGTGCCCAACCAGACCGGGCCGCCCCCGGCGGGGTACCAGATCATCTATGCGCCGCTCGCGAACGGCACGGACGTGCGGGTGATCGTGATCGGGTACGACTTTCAGGCGAACCGGCCGCCGATGACGCGGATGATTATGCAGGACTTCCGTATCGCCAAGCGGATCGACCAGGCGGTGGTGAGCCCGAGCCGTATTTTGATCGGCAAGAACGTGCAGGTCGTCGGCGACCTGGGGGCGAGCTTTGATCAGGTCGACTTTGAGCACGCGGACCCTTTGGTGACCCGATCGGACTTCTTCCGTATCGACCCGACGCTCGATTCCAAGCTCGAGGCGTTGTACGCGGTGGCGGGCGATCCGGCGGTCGACGTGGACGGCGACAACCGACTGCGCCCGGACCACCCGGTCGAGGGGCCGGCGATTCCGAGTGGCTACACGGGGGATGAGGGCGACCCGGATCCTGAGTCGGCGTTCAACGACGCGACCGGTGACGGGTATGTGGACGAGTTCGATCTCTTTATCAACCACTTTGACACCGACGGCGACGGGCGGGTCGAGATCGAGACGGAGTTTGTTGACGGCTTTGGCGCGGTGCTCGATGCCGACCTCGCGCACCTGATCGATTCGGGGACCCCCGATCGGAACCGTAACGGGGTCTGGGGTTTCGAGGACGTGAACCGGGACGGGCGCTACGACCCGATCGATGGGGACGAGTTCCTCGACTGGTACTGGTTCAACCCGGGTCTTGAAGACGCCTACAAGCACTACCCGGACAACGAGCTTGGATATCTCGACGGGTACATCGACAAGATGGACCGGTACGTCAAGCTCAACGGGAGGCTGATTTTCAAGACCAGCGAGTCGGCGTGGGCGAACGCGAATCCGGATTACAACGCGCAGCTGATGGGGGCGATCCGTCCGGACAACGGCGGCGCACCCCGCACGTTCGAGGCGACCGAGCAGGACCTGCCGTTGATTACTGCGGACAGCTTTACCGATTCGGAGAACGCGCTGCAGATGGCGGCCGACGGGCTCGAGTTCTGGCAGCAGGTCGCCGACAACCTGGGGATCTCGATCAACGAGATCGCCGGGTACATCGAGACCCGCCCGCCGGACGATTCGTACACCGACGGGAACGGCAACCCGGTCTATTACCCCCGTTACCTGCGGGTTGATCCTGATCTGGACCTCGACGGGCTTCCGGACAACTGGGACTCGGCGTACTTTGAGTCGATGCCTTTCAGCGCGCCGGCGGCGGTGGATTGGTACTACCGGCCGGTGTTCGAGCACATGGTGTTCCGCGATGTGCAGATCCCCGAGGGGCTCAACGGGCTGTTTGTGGATTGCACGTTTGTGGGGGCGACGTATGTGCATGCGCATTCGAACAACTTCAACGCGCTCGACGCGAACAAGCCTCAGATTCCGTGGAATGAGTACGGGAAGATGGGTCTTGACTCGACATCCGGGCGCCCTGCGCCGCTGCGTTCGCGGTGGGTGTTCGGCGACGATCTCGACGAGTACAACCCGAACACCGGGTTCAGCGACGCGCCGCCTCTGGGCGTGACGGTGCTGCCGGCCGAGGCGCAGCCGCCGTACCAGCTGATGTTGATGGCGACGAGCCCGATTGACAAGGGCGACATCCCGGCGAGCCAGGTCGCGAGTTATAACATCGACGACTACAACGCTCTTCCCGATCCACTTATTATCGAAACGGTCCGTGATATCGGCAACGGGCCGGAGATCGTGGCAACCCGCGTCACCGACACTCGTTTCTACTCCAACAATGTCCGGTTCCACGACAGCCTGTTTGTAGGGTCGATTGTGAGTGACGTGCCTCAGGAGTTTACGCACGTGCGTAACAAGATGCAGTTTACCGGCAAGACCCGGTTCCTCGAAGAGCACCCGACCGACGACACGCTAAATCCTGAGGAGGGCGACCTCGCGGAGCTGGTGAAGAGCTCGATGATGCTGCCCAACTTTTCGGTGGATATCGGGATGTTCAACAGCCCGCCCGAGCAGGAGGTCAAGCTGCACGGCACGATCGTTGCGGGGGTGTTGGACGTGCGTGGCAACGCCGAGATCAACGGGTCTCTGCTGTTGACCTTTGCGCCGGTCTTTGGCGAGGGTCCTCTCAAGGACATCAACGGGAACCCCATCGGGAACCCGGCCGACTTCAACGCGAGCCTGGGGTACTTTGGACCCGAGGACGGCGACGAGGAATCGTACGACCCGTTCGATCTGCCGATCGTGGACGGGGTGCGGGTGGTCGGGTGGGACACCGACGGCGACGGGATTGCGGATGTCGGACCGTTCGAGGACGAACCGCCCGGGGGTGTGCTTGTGCCGTTCAATGGGTTCGGGCGGATTCGTCTCCAGTTCAACCCGGACAGCGAGCTTCCCAACGGGATCATGCTGCCGGTGAAGGCGTTGCCTTTGAACGCGACGTACAAGGAAGGGAAGCTGTGAACGATTCTCGGAAGCAGGGCTGTTTTTCTCGGGTTGGTTGTGTTTCGCGACGCGGGTTCAGTGTGGCGGAGATGCTGGTTGCGTTGATGATCAGTTCGATGCTGCTGACCGCGACGCTGGGTGCGCTGCAGGGCAGCTTCAAGGCGTACAAAGCGACGACCGAGAGCGCCTCGTCGCACGTGGTGGCGCGGATGGTGATGCACCGGCTGACGACGATGATCCGGACTGGTGAGGACTTTGGTCCGTACCCGATCAACCCGATCCTGGACCCGGTGCTGGTTCCTGATCCGCCGGAGATCGAGTTTGTCGTGGCGAAGAACGAGAGCACGGGGTTCGAGCGGGTGATCCGTATCGAGCGCCGCGACACCGCCGAGCAGAACATCTACGCGCTGTGGTATGTGCAGACCGACTTTCTCGACGGCGTGCAGGACGGCGAGGCGCAGGAGTACCCGTTGTTGACCAACGTGCAGAACGTGACGTTCACGTTGTATTACGACGTGGGGCCGCGGCTCGAGCACGCGACGATCGATCTGACGATTCGGCCTGACGACCTCGACGACGCGGCGATCGCTGCGGACCTTGAGTCGGCGAGCATGCGGATGGTGACGACGATCTCGCCGCGGCGGATGGACTGAGCGAAAGTTATCTTTGTCTACGAGTACCACGACGAGCCCCGGGCGCGAGCCCGGGGTTCTTGATGCGTGGTGTGGGATACGGCTTGTGTCAGATTCTTAGGCTGCATTGTTTCGTGGGAGCGGGGAAGAAAGGCACCCTCCCCCCGGCCCCCTCCCAAGGGGAGGGGGAGGAAGAAAAGGCAACCTCCCCCCGGGGCCCTCCCAAGGGGAGGGGGAGGAAGAAAAGGCACCTTCCCCCCAGCCCCCTTGCAGAGGGCGGGGGAGGAAGAAAAAGCACCCTGCCCCCAGCCCCCTTGCAGAGGGCGGGGGAGGAAGAAAAAGCACCCTGCCCCCAGCCCCCTTGCAGAGGGCGGGGGAGGAAGAAAAAGCACCCTCCCCCCGGCCCCCTCCCGCGGGGCGCGGGCGGGGGAGCAGGATAATGCGAGGGGGAGTGGGACGCGGGTGGGGCGAACGAGCGCAGGACTATGTAAGATGTGCTATTCAGTTTGCGCGGCGGGTTCTTCGCCGGCGGATTCGTCGGCGTGTGAGCCGGTGCCCATTGCTTTGATCGCGAGGACGCCGACGACCAGCAGGATCATGAAGGCGAGTGTGAGCCAGTTGAAGTACTTCTCGACGAAGTGCTTTGCGGGCGGGCCGAACTTCCAGATGATGAGGGCGACGAGGTAGAAGCGGGCGGCGCGGCCGATGAGCGAGCCGACGATGAGAATCGGGAGCGCGACGCCGAAGACGCCGGCGGTGATGGTGAAGACCTTGTAAGGGATGGGTGTGAACGCGGCGGTGACGATGGCGAGCATCGCGTGGGCGGCGTATTTGTCCTGCACGAGGGTGAAGTGTTCGGGTGTGAATCCGGGGACGTGGTTGAAGAAGAAGGGCCCGATCGCGCCCCACGCCCACATGCCGATGAGATAGCCGACGATGCCGCCGAGCACGGACCCGGCGGTGCTCACGCCGGCAAACCACCACGCCTTGTCTCGGCGTTCGAGGGTGAGTGCGATCTGGAGCACGTCGGGCGGGATGGGGAAAAAGCTCGACTCGGCGAAGCTCAGGGCGAAGAGTGAAGTGGTCGCGTGCTTGTGATGGGCGAGGGCGAGGACCCAGTCGTACAGCCGCCGGTGGGGTTGCCACCATGGCGCGCGGGAGGGTGCGACGGCTGCCGAGGGGTTGGGAACCGCGCCTGCGGGATCGGTCTCGACGGGCGGGCTGGTTTCGTCCGGGCGTGCCGTCGTTGGGGCCTGCGCGTCCGGGAGTGTGTCTGGTTTTTGGTCTGGGGTGGGCATGGTGGTGCCGACTGTATCGGTCAATCGGCGGTCGGGGCTGAGGGCTTGGTGGGCTTTGGTGTGGGGTTTGGTGTGGGGTTTGGGGCTATCCATCCGCCTCGGGGCTCGGCGTCGGACCGGCGGAGGCGGGCCAGGAGCAGCACCCCGATGACAGCCATGAGGACGCTGAACCACTGCCCGCGGCTGAGCCCGAGGACCCGCTGCATCGCGAACTGGGCGTCGGGGAGGCGGACCAGCTCGGTCAGCACGCGCATGAGGCCGTAGGAGATGAGGAACCACGCGCCGACGACGCCGGGTTTGCGGGGCTTGGCCCACACCACCCACAGGACCGCGGCGAGGACGACCCCCTCGGCAGCGGCCTGCATGAGTTGGGATGGGTACCTCGCCGAGAGGAGGGGTGCGAGTTCGGCGGCGAGTCTGTTGCCTTCGGGGCTGCCGGATTGGATCTGTTCGACGATGCGGTGGTAGACGGTTTCCCAGGCTTCGTTTGGGAGTCGGGCCTCTCGGAAGATGAGCTGGTCGAGGGCTTGTTCCTGCGCGGCGGAGCGGAAGCTGTCGTGGTCGGTGAGGACCTCCTGGGGGAAGCGGACGCTCCACCATGGCGCGGGCTCGCCGGGCCTGGCGGCGATGCGGCCGAGCAGCTCGCCGTTGATGAAGTTTGCGACCCGGCCGAAGAAGAGGCCGGCGGGGGCGATGAACGCAAAGGCGTCGGCGATGTGGAGGAGCGGAGCGCGTCCTTCGATGGAGCCGTCGGGTTGTTTCCAGCCTCGGCTGATGCGCCAGGCTGCGAACGCCACGCCGATCATCCCGCCGTGGCTTGCCATGCCGCCGCGGTTGATCGCCAGGACGCCCCACCAGGGTGCCCCGCTCGAGAAGCTCCAGAGGAGTGAGGGCTCGTAGAGGAGGACGTAGCCGAGTCGGCCGCCTACGACGACACCGACGACGACGGTAAGGATGGCGTCGCCGCTGCGGTGGGCGGGGATGGCGATGAGGCCGCGCTTGGCGAGCCAGCGGAGTTGGAGGTAGCCGAGGAGGAAGCCCATCGCGTAGGCGAGCCCGTACCAGCGGAGCCCGAGCGTCTCGGTGAACCGGACCGCAAAGGGGCTGAGGTCGTGCAGCCAGGCGTCGGCGAGGGTGAGGGTCATGCGGGGGGAGTGTACGGCTTGGTCTGAGTGAGGTGGATGCTGTGGGTTGCGAGGTGGCGGTCGAGCTGGGCGGCGGTGTCTTTGGTGTGGTCGATGTGCTCGGCCCGCCAGCCGAGGGAGCGGGCGGTGTGGATGTTCTCAGCGGTGTCGTCAAAGAAGAGGATGTCGTCGGCGGCGAAGCCTGTTTCGCGCTCGAAGGCGCGATAGATCTCGGTGCCGGGCTTGGTGTGGCCGAGGAGGTGGCTGGCGTGCGGGGTCTCGATGGCGCGGACGGCCGAGTCGTTGCTGCCCATCATGTGGGGCGTTTGCCAGTGGACGGCGTTGGTGTTGCTGAGGAGGGCGGTGGTGATGGCGGGCATTTGTTGGAGGGCGTGCACCAGGCTGCGCACGCCGGGGTATTCGTCGATGATCCAGGCGAGATGGATGGCGCGGACCTGCTCGGGGGAATAGAGACCGGCGGTGGTGGAGGCGATCTGGGCGCAGTAGGTGTCGTGGTCCATGCGGCCGGACTCGTGGGCGGTGTAGATCTCGGTGGTCGCCGTATCATTAAAAAAAAAA
>CAYMZJ010000037.1:0-31136 GCA_964394895.1 uncultured Phycisphaeraceae bacterium
CGGAAACCCCCCCTCCCTAGCCTTATGTTGAACCCCCGGGCGGCCGTGGGGCCCCCGCTCGCCCCCCCCCCCCCCCCCCCGACCGGCATCACTGCGCGGGGAAGGGAGAGAGAAGGAACGAAGAGAAAAGAGGCCGCGAGTGATGGCACCCGGGGCGGGTTTCGGGTTCATCCACCCGTCATTCGGGCCTTGCGCCGTCCTCTTGCGACCCGCCGATTTTCTCCAAAGGCACCGCCGCTGCGCGCAGCAGTTTCGCGTCGGTGTCGCGCCACACGACCACCGCGCGGCCATCCAGCAATTCCATCTCGGCAAAGCCGCTCAGCCGCCCGCTGTCTATGGGGGAGACCGTGACCGCCGCGCCGACCAGCCCCGTCGCGGAGATGCGTTGCAACTTGAGCGAGCCGGCGCGCCCGTGTTTGGCGAGCCACGAGACGACCGCTTCGTCACCATCGAGCACGACATCGACCCGCCCCTGCGGCACCGATGCGCCGTGCTGCTCATCAATCACCACCGGCGGCGTGAAGGTCCTGCCGCTGTCGGTCGAGAACGCCGCGAGCACCAGCGCCTTCTGGTCGGCCGCGGTATACCACGCGACGACGACGGTGCTGCCGCTTGCGTCGATCACCGGCCCGTTGACCGGACAGCCGGCGATCTCCCAGCCGTCCGCGTGCAGCAGACGCGGCTCCCCCCCACCGCCACTCACCCCACCATCAGCCCCACCACCGGCGATCCAGATATCGCGCACCTCATCCTCGGTGCGGCCGCGGTACACGACCACCGGCCCCGCGTCGGTCATCGCCGCATCCGTCGAGCAACAGTCGCACACACGGAAGTCGATCGGCTCGGAAGGCTCGATAGTTTCGCCGATGCGTGCGGTCCGCAGGCTCATCGGGCCGTGGAAGCCCGGCGCGACTTCCTCGCGGGTCGCCCTGCCGTCGAGCCAGTACGCCCGGACACCCGTACCAATCGGGATATAACTTACAAACCCGTGCTCGGCCTCGATGCCGTCGTCGTTGAGGACGCCGAGTTCGGCCCAAGTTGTGCCGTCGTCTGCGGAGCGAAGCACATGGATGTCATACCACCCGGGCGACTCGGTGCTCGGCAACAGCCAGTGGGCGTAGAGCACCCCGTCGCCGCCCTGGACAACCGCGGGCACGTCGGCCCAGTTGGCCATCATGCGTTCCTGCACGGTGACGACGCCGGGCTCGCCCCAGCCGTCCTGGCCGAGGCGGGCAAAGCGGAGCTCGAACCCGTCGTCTCCCCGCTCGATCCAACTGAGGATCAGGCCGCCCGCACCCCGGGACAGCCGGTGCGCGATCGCCCCTTCCGCGGCTGGGGGATCCGCGAGCCCGAGTCGCGGAGTGGGGACATCCACCGGGGCCTGCGCAACCGCGTGCGCCACCAGAAGACACAGAATAGTAAGGACTCTGTTCATGAGTGAAACCTCCAAGCAAGCCTTATCATAACCGATTCCCACTGTGCCGACACTCAGCATCGCCAACAAATACAGAACCCGAAGCGCCAGCGAGGAGTCGCCCTCGGAGAGACTCCCTTTCGCCACCCTCAAGCCGCGCGGATCCACACCTCGACGCAACGAGCCGCCAACAAGCGGGCCGAGGCCGATGGTGCAGAGCGAAATGCCATGACTGGGCTCTTGAGGTATGCTGCCACCGTGATGAACATGCAGGCACCCAGCAATCCACCGCGAAACGTATCGGCATTCACCCTCATCGAGCTCTTGGTCGTGATCGCGATCATCGCGCTCTTGATCGGGATACTCCTCCCGGCCCTCGGGTCGGCGCGGAGTGCCGCGCGGTCTCTCAAGTGTGCGTCGAACATGCGGCAACTCGCGGTCGGGCACGCGCTCTACGCCAACAGCTACGACGGCATCAGCATCCCGGGCAGGATGGCGAAGGTCAACCCGCCGGAGGACCGGGCCAACCACTACGACGTCGGCAATGGGCAGCACTACCGCCCGAGGTGGATGATCTCGATGGGGGCCGGGGCGGGTTTTTATGCCTATGGCGAGCCCTCCACCAATCCGAGCAAAGAAAACGACAACAACCGCCTGCTCGAGCACGAGATCTTTGCCGATCCGGTTGTGCCCGAATATATGAACAACAGAAACTACAGCCTCGGATATAACTTCCAGTTTCTGGGCAACAGCCGTCGGCGGAGTGACGGGCGGTTTGTGCGTTTCCCGGCGCGGCTGCACCAGTTCAGCGGGCAGACCGTGCTCTTTGCCGACACACTCGGCACCGCCGCAACCTTCGCCGAGCAGGAGCGGCTGCCTTACAACCCGACCCCACATCCCAACAAAGACACGCGGGAGATGGCCAACCACGGCTGGTCGCTCGACCCGCCCAGACTTACTTCCCAGAGCGACAACTGCGACGGCAGCCGCGACGGCACAACACGCTCGGCACCCGACCAACGGCACCAGGGCAAAGCAAACGTCGCGTGGCTCGACGGGCACGTCCGCGCGATGACGTCAACCGACTTGGGATATGTGCGCGAGGGAGACGGGTCGTATCGCTATGCAGACCCGCGAGCAACGAATCGTTATTTCACAGGCAGCGATCGGGACGGGGACCCGCCGAGGACGAACTGACCGGCTGCCTCCGGTGTCGCGCTGGGGAATGGGCGCTGAACGACGTAAGTGTCCTCGGAAGGCCCAGTTACGAGTCGTGATGCACTTGAAGAAAGGACGAGGCCGGCGGGACTGTGATATGGGCAATCTTGAACAGCGCCAGCCGTCAATCTGCGGGATGAGGGTTGACACCCGGCTGAGTATCTGCATCATGAAGACTCGGCACCGGCCGTACATTGGGGATACCGATGAAGATCATGTCGACACTGGTCATAGTCATTTTCATAGCTGCCACGTTGCCATCCGTCTCACTTGCGCAGGTCAAATCTTCCTATTCGTTGACGGATCTTGGACCCGTCCATGCTGCATCGACATTCTCGGGTTCGGGCCCGGTGCTCAATGATGTTGGTGTGGTTGCGTTTGGGGCGCCGGGGGGGCTCGCGGTATGGGCCGACGGCACATACGACCTGTTGCCGGGTTCTGACGACTCGGCTGTGGCGCTGGGCATCAACAACCGAGGCGACGTCGTCGGACAGTCTGACGAAGGGGAAGCCGGCGCGTGGATCGGGGGCGCATGGATCGATATCCCGGGGATGCTCCCCGATGGGCTCCGAGCGCTGCGGGCGACGAGCGTCAATGAGGCCGGGGAGTTTCTCGTGCAGACCAGTCGCAACCGATCGTTCGTCATTCATGACGATCGGATTGCCGAGATATCGCCCGGCGTGAGACGCGTCTACGCCGAACACATCAACAACCATGGGTTGATCGTCGGAACATTGCAGCGGAACGAAGGGACCATCCGCGCCTTTGTCGCCACGGGCCGTCATACGATTGCACTCATTGATGGCGAGAGCACAGCGACAACAGTGAACGAGGCGTCACGCGTGGGCGGCTCGATCGATATGTCACACGCGCACCTCCCGTATGTGGCGGATCACGGCCGCGTGACAGTGCTCGACCCCATACCCGGTGCCGATCTTCACAGGGTGCTGGATGTCGGAGAAGACGGGACGGTGATCGGGCTGGTACGTACCGCTGGCTTTCGTGCGGCGATCTGGCGAGACGGCGAGGCGTGCCTGCTTGAGGACCTGCTCGTCGGCGCAGAGGGCTGGACCCTCGAACAGGCGAGCGACATGAACATCGCCGGGCAGATCGCGGCGATTGGTGTGATCAACGGCGAGCATCGGGCGGTCTTGTTGACGCCGGTGCCGATGCCAACTCCTCGACGCGAGCAATAGACCGGAAATACACATGACGCATGAGAACGGGAGATTCGCGATGATTCAGTGGAAAGTGCGCCCAGGTCGTTCTGTCGTACACCTCGCAGAGGCGGTGGTGGTGGTTGGCCTTGCGGGCCTGCCCTGCATTGGGCAACCGGCTTCGGCGCCCCTGGTCATCGCGACGGAGGGGCAACCGACACCCGACGGGCGGTACTTTCGGGATATTCGAGCGCCCGAGCTGTCGTTGAACGGCGAGGTCGTGTTCCTCGCCGAGGTCGCTGACCACCCCAGTATTGGTCCCTCGTTCGTCTCGATCTGGCGATGGCGCGATGGCGATCTCGAGCTCATTGTTGGCGCCGCGAGACCGCAGGAGGGCACGCGCTCGCCGACTCCATATACGAACTTCGGATCGCTTCCGCGGACCTGGCCTGACGGGATTGTCGCCTATTCTGCGATCGTGCAGACCACCCCCTACAATCCGGACCGTGCAAGCACCGTCTGGCTGTGGGACGGCGACGAACACAAGATTGCCCAAGAGGACGATGCCGTGCCCGGCCTGGGGCTTGTGCGGTATGACGAGACCTTCAAGCTGGCGGCATTGGGGCAGGCCGGTCAGCTTATCTTCTCGAGCAGCCTTCGCGGCGATGGGGTCTCATCAGAAAACGACGTCGCCCTGCTGTACCACTCGAACGGTGTCACCGAGCCGTTGCTCCGCAAGGGTTCAGAGTTCTCGCCAGCGTTCCCCGGGGTCTACGCCGCGAGCGATCCGGTCTCGAGTGTGAGTATCGATGCGCAGGGCCGGACCCTGTTTCATCTTGCCCTGACAGGTCCGAACGTCGAACTCTGGACCGATCAGGCGATCGTTATGGGCACCCCCAACGCGCTCGACGTGATCCTGAGGCGTGGCGATCCGATCGAAGGCCTCGGCGGCGGCTTCGTCTTTGGGACCTTCGGATACGTCTCGATGAACGCGCAGGGACACGTGCTCTTTTCCGCCCATCTCAACGAGCCTCCGAACGGGACATCCCGAGTCGGCGAAGCGGTGTGGGCTGGCTTTCCCGGCAACTTTGTCCCGATGATCCGTGACGGTGAGGGGTTGATCGGGCTCGGCAGACCGGTCTACAAGTTCTTGTTCCTTCAACAGAACGACGCTGGCGATCTCGCGTTTGTCTGTCGCCTCGATCCGCGAGACCGATACCCCTCAGCCATCGCTGTGCGCAAGGCGGGCGAGCCGCTCCCTCGGGCCCTCGCCGCGGCGGGGCAGCAGGCCCCCGGGACCGAACAAGATAGCGTGTTTTCCGAAGACTCGGAACCCTCTACACCGTTTCTGACAGGTCTCGGAAACGTTGCGTTTCTCTGGTCGTTGGAGGGGCCCTCGATCGAGGACGGAAACCGGACCGGACTCTGGGCGACAGACGTGCGGGGTGAACTCCGACTCGTCCTCCGCGCGGGTGACGATATTGACGTATCGGATTCCGATACTCGAACCGTGCGGCGGGTTATCCCGCGGGTGCCCCGTGCAACCGGATCACAGTTGGATCGAGTGGCAGGCGCACGTGGAGAGATGTGCTTCCTGGTCGAGTACACCGATCTCACGCGGTCGGTCGTCGTTGTTGATCTGGCCCCGTGCCTCGCCGACTTTGACGGCAACGGCGAGGTGAACACACTCGACCTGCTGGGATTCTTGAACGCGTTTGCCAGCGGAGATCCCCGCGCGGACTTTGACGGAAACGGCAATGTTAACACTCTCGATGTGCTGTTCTTCTTGAACGAGTACCCGCAGCCGTGCTGAGATAACTACAACGATGAGTGAATCCCACAAAGAAGGAGAGCCACAATGAAACTTCATACTCTTGCACAGCTCACGACCGCCGTCCTCTCTGTGTGCATCGCAACCGCGGCTCTGGCGCAGACCTGCGAAACGTGGTTGCAGGAATTCGGAACAACCGACCTGATCGGTGGTCGTGTCTGGGACTCCACGGTCTATGACGATGGCGGCGGTGACTCGATCTACGTCGCAGGAGATTTCAGCGGGACCGCCGAAGGCGACGCTCCCCTCGGTGCCGTGAGCGTCTGGCGGGACAGCCGATGGCAGCCGCTCGGCGACGGCGGCCTTGATCTGGATCAACCATTTGCTGCCAGGGCCGTAGCCGTCTTTGATGACGGTCGGGGAGACGCTCTGTATGTGGCAGGGGGATTTGGAACCGTAGATGGCGTGGAGATGAACTCCATCGTTCGATGGAACGGCCGCACATGGGAAGACCTCGCCGGCGGTGTGTATCGACAAGATGCACAGAGTCCCGGGTTCATCACCGCGATGAGTGTCTTTGATGATGGGAGCGGAGCAAAGCTCTACGTCTGGGGATCTTTCGACCTCGCTGGCGGGCTCCCTGTCAACAACTTTGCCTGCTGGGACGGGACGACATGGATCGGCCTGTCCGACGATCTCTCCAATGGATCGCAACAATATTTCGTAGTGTACGATCTGGAGGTGTTCGATGACGGGAACGGCCCCGCCCTCTATGCCGGTGGATCATTCAGCACAGACCTTGGCCATCTTACAAGCGCAGTGGCGAAGTGGAACGGCATCGGCTGGGAAGCACTCGCCGAGCCCCTCCCCACGCTCAGAAACAGTGACAGAGTGTTCGACCTCCACGTCGCGGACTTTGGGGTAGGTGAGTCACTCTTCGTCGCCGGCGACATTGAAGCTGTCTTTGACGAACAGGTTACCGAAGGCGTCATTGCGTGGACCGGTCAAGAGTGGCGAAGCCTCGGTTTGGGACTCGCCGGGCAGAGTGAAGGCAACACGACTGTCTATGCACTCGGCACCACCTCATTCGAGGGCGAGACCGCTCTCTATGCCGGCGGCCTCTACAACGCAAGATGGCTCGGCGCCGGAAAGAACATTTCCCGGTGGGACGGCACAACATGGAGTCCTCTGGATTATGGGGTTCGAGATAGGGTATATTCCCTTCTGGAGACTGACCCGGGGCCCGGGCCCCGCCTCCTTGTATTTGGACAGTCGGCCGGAAGTACATTTGTCACCTCACCCAACATGATCGCGTGGGACGGCGTCGGGTGGGAGAGTCTCTCCCGCGGCTTTGTTGGCTGGCAGGTCACGGCAGTCACAACCTTCACAGACGATATTGGTCCCGCGCTCTTCGCCGGAACAACCAACTCAAACTTCTCTATCGCACGATCTAATGAGTTCGGATGGATCGGATACCCCGAGGTGCGCCGCAGCGCGAGCTCGCTGCAACCACTCGACATCGGATCGGGAGAGCAACTCTTCGCCGCGTTCCGCGACGGAGGCAGCGGCGAAATGGCGGTCGCCGTGCTCAACGGAATGTCGTGGGAGACCGTCGGAACAAACATCTTGAACGGCGGTGTTACCACGGTCGAGTCATTTGACTCCGGGAACGGCCCGACGCTCTTTGCCGGAGGTGCGTTTACAGGAAGCTGGGGAGCACTTTCTTCCCAGGCGTCGGTCCTGATCGGCGACGACTGGCTCACGATGCCCGGCATCTCGGGGCCCGTTCGGGATTGGGCTGTCTTTGATGACGGGACCGGCGAAGCGATCTACGCGGCCGGCGAGTTCGATACACTCAATGGCGACCCCTACCGAGGTGTGCTTCGCTGGGACGGAGCCGCGTGGGAGCAACTCGCCGGCGGACTCAACTGGCACGCCTATGCGCTCCAGGTCTACGACTCAGGAAACGGCCCAGAGCTCTACGCCGGTGGTCGATTCTTTCTTCCCGGTAACAACGGCAACTCGGTGGGCATGGCCAGATGGACCGGGGCCGCGTGGGAACCCGTGAGCGACGGCCTCGGGACAGGCGCACGGGTGTACGACCTTCATATCCACGACGACGGCACAGGGCTGAAGCTCTACGCCGCCGGGTCCTTTGGCACCGCTGACGGACAGCCCGCCCGCGGCATCGCTCGATGGGACGGCAACGCCTGGGAGCCTGTCGGCACCGGCGCGGGCGCCAATGGGGATATCAGGAGTCTGGCGACATTTGACGACGGCTCCGGCGTCCGACTTGCCGCTGGCGGAACGTTTACAGCAATCGAAGGCATCCCGGCACCACGCCTTGCGGTCTGGGACGGGACCTCGTGGGACGCGCTCGGTGGCACAGATGGATACGTTTTTGCACTCGAGGTGTACGACCACGGGAACGGACCGGTGCTCTACGCCGGCGGAACCTTTGACCTTGCCGACGGGACGACAGCTCGAGGAATCGCGGCCTGGAATGGCGTTTCCTGGGACGCGGTTGGGACGCTGGACAACCGCAACGGACCCGATGTTTATACCCTCGAAGTCTTTGACAATGGTACCGGCCCGATGCTCTTTGCGGGAGGCAGATTCACCAGCGCCGACGGTCAGGCAGTCCAAAACATCGCCGCATGGAACGGCACCGAGTGGACCCGAGCATTGGCCGCAAACAATAACGTCCGCTCGCTGGTCTCTATGCAATACCAAGGCCAGACAATACTCGGCGCCGGTGGTGACTTCTGGCTCATCGGCGGAGAGTCATTCACGGGTATCGCGCAGCTCGACACATCGGGAGAGTGGGTTGCTCTCGACCCGGGCGGCGTGAATGGCTCCGTCGCCTCGCTGCTCGCGGTGGTCGAGGACGGACAGCCCCACCTCTACGCCGGCGGCAACTTTCTTGCTCCGGGTGAATACGTTGCCCGGTACGACGGCACGCAGTGGCAACGCCTCGGTGACGGACTCAATGATCAAGTTCTTGACCTCGAGCAGTTCGACGATGGGTCCGGACCGGCCATCTACGCGGCTGGCGAGTTTACCTCGAGCGGCGGCGTCACGATCCTGCGTATTGCACGATGGAACGGCGTCTTGTGGGAACCTGTTGGCGCCGGTATCGATGACGGTGTCGTGCACGACCTCGCCGTACATAACGGGCCCGCAGGACCTTGGCTTGTGGCTTCAGGCTCGTTCACAAGTGTTGGTGGCGTTCTTTCACGCGGCGTGGCGGTATGGGATGGCTCGATGTGGATACCATTTGATCCGGGTATCAACGGGACGGCATTCCAGTCCGCCACCGCGGATTCCGACGACGGACCCGTGCTCATCATCGCAGGCGACTTTAGTATCGCCGGTGATACGGTCGCAGGATCACTCGCCGCGTGGGGTGTGTGCCCGCCCGAGCCCTGTATCGCCGACTTCAACAGCGACGGCAGCGTGAACACACTCGATGTCCTCGCGTTCCTCAATGCGTGGACCGCCGGCGACATGACCGCCGATATCAACGGCGACGGTGACGTGAACACCCTGGACGTGCTGGCGTTTCTCAATGCATGGAATGCAGGGTGCCCTTAGCAAGGATACCGCAATATCTCCCTTTCCTGGATCACTTCGCCCGCACGACCTCAAGTCCGTTGCACTCCTCACCCCGGGGAGCTTGCGGCACCGTCACCCACGCATCCCCTTCCCCCGCTTCTTTGTCGCCCGCACACCGGGCATCCCCGCTTTCTTCCGCCGCCCACCGCCTCTACCCTTGAGCGCATTCTCGATCTCGGTCCGGGTCAGGAGCAGCGGAGGATAATGGTCCGTGACTCTGGGCGTGATCGGGCCGCGCAGAGCTGCGACAGTAACGCCAGCGGCGCTCGCGGCCTCGGCGTGCTGGGCCAGGTGCTCTTCGAGCAGCTTCCGAACAATCACCGCCTGGTCCCGAAGGTCCGCAGCCTTCTCGAACGCCATCTCCTCCGACGCCGCGAGCATCTCTTCTTCCAGCATCCTCAGCAGCGCCGAAGCATCCACACGCTCCCCCGTGGTCGAGACCGCCTCACGCGCGCTGCGCCGCGCTCTCAGTTCCGACTCGATCCCGCGGCGGATCTCTTTACGGATCGTCGTCGGCGTGATGCCGTGCTCGGTGTTGTACGCGACCTGCTTCTCACGACGACGCTCGGTCTCATCCATCGCGATCTGCATCGAACGTGTGACCCTGTCGGCGTACATCACAACCTTAGAGCTTGCATTCCGCGCCGCACGGCCGATCTGCTGGATCAGGCTCGTCGCCGATCGCAGAAACCCTTCCTTATCCGCATCGAGAATACCAACAAACGAAACCTCCGGCAGGTCGAGGCCCTCACGCAGCAGGTTGACCCCGACAAGAATGTCAAACTCTCCGCTGCGCAGGTCTGTGAGAATCGTGATTCGCTCCAGTGTCTCGATCTCCGAGTGCAGATACCGCACTCTGAACCCCTGCTGATCGAGGTAACTCGCGAGGTCCTCGCACAGCCGCTTGGTCAACGCCGTCACCAGCGCCCTCCCGCCGGCGTCGATATGTTCGCGGCAGCGTTCCAGCAGGTCCTGCACCTGCCCCGACGCTGGTCTCACCTCGATCTCCGGATCGAGCAGGCCAGTCGGGCGGATGACCTGCTCGTGAACAACACCGCCGACGCGTTCAAGCTCATAGGGAGCTGGCGTCGCAGATACATATAAGGTCTGCGGCACGATCGCTTCAAACTCCTCAAACCGCAGCGGGCGGTTATCTAATGCGGCGGGCAAACGGAACCCGTGCTCAACAAGAACCTCCTTGCGGGCCCGGTCGCCGTTGAACATCGCCCGGATCTGAGGCACCGTGACGTGCGATTCATCAACAATCAGCAACCAATCCCGGAAGTTCGGGCGTGCCTTGTTGTCGTTCCTACCGGTGTCTGCCTCCGCGGACGCCGCGACCGGACCGGCAGCCGCGTCCGCGGGTGGCGCGAAGTCGAAGTAGTCGAGAAGTGTGTAGGGGCGCTCCCCCACCGCCCTGCCGTCAAAGTACCGCGAATAGTTCTCGACGCCCGAGCAATACCCGACCTCTTCGATCATCTCGATGTCGTACTTGGTGCGTGCGAGCAATCGCTGCCCTTCGAGAAGCTTTCCCTGCGAACGAAGCTCGAGCACTCTCGCATCGAGATCGGTACGGATCTGCTCGATGATCGGCTCGAGCTTTTCTTCGGGCATGACGTGATGAACTGCTGGGAACAAAAAGAACTGCCGCTCTTCAGCGAGCAACTCGCCACTGGTCGGGTTGATAAGGTCTACTCGGTCGATCTCGTTTCCGAACAACTCCACCCGCACCGCAAACCGTTCGTACGCCGGCCACACCTCGATCGCGTCGCCGCGGACACGGAAACGCCCGCGCTTGAACTCAATATCTGTCCGTTGGTACTGCATCGCGCTGAGCGCCAAGAAAAAGTCGCGGCGGTTGATCGTGCCGCCCTTGGTGATCGTCAGCAACCGCTGCGAATAGGCGATCGGCGAGCCAAGGCCAAAGATGCACGAGACGCTCGCGACGACCACGGTATCCCGCCGGCCGAGGATATTGCTCGTTGCCGCCAACCGGAGCATGTCCAGATCGTCATTGCGGCTGGCGTCCTTCTCGATATAAATATCGCGAGACGGAATGTACGCCTCGGGCTGATAATAATCGTAATAACTTACAAAATAGTTGACGCTGTTGTTGGGGAAGAACTCGCGAAGCTCCTCGTAAAGCTGCGCCGCGAGAGTCTTGTTGTGGCTGATAATGAGCGTCGGCTTATTCAGCTGCGCGATGACGTTGGCCATCGTAAAGGTCTTGCCGGTCCCGGTCGCCCCCAGCAGACACGCCAGCGGCGCTCCGGCCTTGAGGTCTCGGGTGATCCCCGCGATCGCGCCGGGCTGATCCCCGGTCGGCTTGAAGGGGGCGCGGACATCGAATCGTTGCTGACCTGGCGTTGGCACACTCATGCTGCATGATAGAGCGCCGCTGGCGTCACTCGTACCGGACCCCCTCGTGCTCGATCCATCCGCCCTCCCGACGGTTGCCGGGGTCGTGGTGCGTCCAGTGGAGAACGCCGCCCTTCTCGCTCCATTCGTACTGCCCATGCAGGAGGATCGTGTCGCCCTTGTCCAAAGGCACGCGCTCGGCGAGGTCGATATTGTGTGCGACCAGCAGCGTCCGCTCCGGCGACAGTTCAATCAGGAATCGCTGATGCCGGCTGCCGTCGTTGTCATCGGGCAGAATGTGCACCACCTCGGCCTCGACCGTGACCATGACGCCCGAACGCTCCTCGGCGAAGAGCCTTTCGACGATCTTCGCGCCGTCGGATTCCGTGCCCGCCGAAGTGTTGTTCAGCGCAGGCCGCGAGGTGGTTTCCGAAGGGCTCGATTGCCGCTCGCTCGACGCCGCCTCTCGCGTGGCGTCACCATCTGAAGATATCAGATCGATGCCGAACGCTCTTGCCAGGAGCACGATCGCAACGAGCACAACAAGCCCGCCGATACGCATGCCCGCTTTCTTGGATTTCGCCATGAATGAACCTCCGGTCATGTAGAGAACGCACCCCCAAACCCCGCAGCCACAACACTTCATAGTCGCGGACGCCGCCCGTGCTATCGCCGCGCACTTAACAACTCCCGTGGACGCAGCCGATTCAGCCGCACCACCGCCGGAACGCTCGCGAGCAGGCAGATTACCAGCACAATCCCACACCCCGCGAGAATCGGTAAGAGCGGAGGGCGGAGGTCCCACACCACCCCGAGCAACGCTCGGTGCAAGTATTGCGCCGCAAGCGAGAGTTGCAAACCCATAAGCGTCCCGAGAATGCCCGCCGCGATCGCGATCAGCACCGCCTCGGCCGCGATCATGCGGGCGAGCATGCCGCGGTGCGCCCCCACTGCGCGGAGCACACCAAACTCGTACCGCCGTTGCTCGACGCTGTTGATAATAACATTTGCCACACCAAGGCTCGCGATCAACATATTGATAACCGCAACAACCGAAACCGCGTAGAGCATCGCCCGCATGAACTCGATAATCCCCGCAAGTATCTGTCGCCCGCTCCCCGCGTCAAGAATACCATAAGGCGCCATCGCTCGCCATATTTCATCGACCGCCTCATCGTCCGGCGTGTCCGGATCGAGACCGATCTGGATTAGATTGATCGAGTCGGTCCCGAACTTCTCCCGGAGGTCGTCTCGCGAGCCAAAGACCGCGTGCAACGCCTGCTGGGTGTATTCCGATCCGATATCAAAAAACTTACTTACAATCTCTAACCCCGGGCTGGTGACAACGCCGACAATCTCGAACCCGTGCTCGGCCCCGTTGTCCCGGCAGGTGAACGTGTCACCGACGCTCAACCCCTGGGCAACCTGAAACTCACGGGCAATAATAACCGCCCCGCCCTCTCTGAGCCGTCGCTTTGCAACCTCGGGATCTCCCGCGACCCACGTCAGGTTCGTCATTTGAAAGAACGGCCCTGGCTCAAAGGCAACAAAGGTTGTGTAATACTGCTGGAGCGCACGCACACCAAAGGCGTCGGTCTCGACCGGGTGCAGTGTAATCGCGCACGTCCCCGTGACGAAGGGCAACCCGTCGAGCGTCGCCTGCGCTTCCGGCGGGATGTTCAGTCCGCTGACAAAGGCATCGGGAAACTGTAATTTTTCCAACCAGTCGCGCAGGAGCGCCCCGCCCTGGGTCCAGAGCCCGACCATGAGCGCAAGCCCCGCCATCATCGCTCCGGCGGTGAACCCGTAGCGAAACGGCGTCGCCGCGACGAGCCGCTCGACCAACCCTCGCGGCACACGCAACACCCGCACAAC
Organism: uncultured Phycisphaeraceae bacterium; assembly: GCA_964394895.1. Taxonomy (GTDB): domain Bacteria; phylum Planctomycetota; class Phycisphaerae; order Phycisphaerales; family UBA1924; genus PNC22. The sequence goes on from CAYMZJ010000037.1 coordinate 13,409, forward strand.
GATCGGTCCAAACACCCGCGTGACCAACCCCATCACCGGCACCGAAAAGAAGAAATACCCGAAGAATACCGCGGGCAGCCCAACAGTTGCGTATGCCCAGAACATCACCTGCCCATCGCGCGGCACCATAAATGTAAGAAGCTGAATCCCCATGCCCAACACTGCCACCAGCGTCGCTCCCGCGATCGCCCGCCGGCTCGGCGCCGTTGCCCGAGACGCCATCGCCCTGAGTGGGGTCGTCCGCGACGCTCGCCACGCCGGCCACGCCGCTCCGAGCAATCCGGCAAAGAGACTCCCCGCCGGCGCAAGCACCAATCCCAGCGGGTTGATGATCGTGCCATCCGGAACGTACTCACGAAAAACAGTGACAATCGCCGCCGCAATCCCCAGGCCCAGAGGCACTCCCAACGCCGCGCCCGCCAGCCCGATGAACCCGCCAACGAGAAGCTGGAACGCCGCGAGTTGCGAGCGGCTCGCGCCGATACACCGCAGCATCGCCAGCTCGCGCTGCTGCTCGGCGGCGTCCACAGTGAGCCCCGTAAAGATAATAAACGATGCAGTAAGGAATGCCAACACCGTTGCGAGGACGAGACCGAGCTGACTCGACGCGAGGTTCTTCTCGACGTTGGCTGTCACCCGCGCCGTCGTCGTGAGAACAAATCCCTCGGGCACCTCCGGGCTGTGCGTCTGGGCGAACACGCCCGGCTCGAACCCCGCCGCGAGTCTCAGCTCGATCTCGGTCAGCTTCCCCCCGCCACCGACCGCCGCGGCGAGCGATTCCAGTGACGTGTACGCCTGCGGGCGTCCCCCCAGCGGGGCTTGCCGCGCGATCCCCACCACGACAAACTCCCCCGGCGAACGCAGCAACCGCCGCACCCGCAGGGTGTCACCGAGCCGAAGCCCGACGCCCGCATTGATCTCCGCAGCCTCGGCCTCGCTCGCAACGCTCGTCGGAATCTCGACCGCGTCGCTTTCATAGACCGCGGTCCCGACCGCAATGCCGTAGCGCCCCGCGCCGCGTTCCTCGGCCTGATAGCGGAACGTAAGCCTCTCGGTCACGAGCCCATCGACGACGATCTCCCCCGGCGATTCCGGCATTCTTCCCGCGACCAGTTCAACCGGCCGAAGCTGCTGCCAGCTCGCAAAATCCACGCCATAGACCACGGTGGACAGGTCGAGCGTGCGCGCCCCGCGCGTCCACGCACCGTCTGTTCCCTCGGCGGGCGCCACGAGCGCTTCGGTCGAGAGCTCGAGCCGGAGCGATTCCTGCCGCGAGGGAGAAGCAACCTCGACCCCCGGCCACGCCTCGACCCTTGCCACCCAGTCGGCCCGTACCGACCGCACCGAAGTCGCCGGCTTGAACACGACGTCGGCCGCCCCGACCGTGCGGTCGAGTTGCCCGCGGATCGCCGCGTTCAGCGACGCCATCGCGCTGGACACCACAGTGATTAGCGCAGCGGACAACGCGACCGCCAGCACGATAAGAATCGTGCGGCTAGGCCGGACCGAGAGTCTGCTGATAGCGAGCCGCCACACCGACCGCATCGAGCCCCTCCGTTTCTATCTCGCCACAAACCCGCCCGTCCTGCAGCAGAAACACCCGCCGGCAGTGCGCCGCCGCCGCCGGCTCGTGCGTCACCATCAACACCGTCATCTCGTGCTCAGCCGCAAGCGACTCGAGCAACGACCACAACCGCTCGGCGTTCACAGAATCCAGATTCCCCGTCGGCTCATCTGCGAGCAGCACCGGCGGCGAATAGAACAGCGCCCGCGCGATCGCGACCCGCTGCTGCTCACCGCCCGACATCGCTTCGGGACGGTGCTCAGCCCGATCCGCGAGCCCGAGCAGGTCGAGCAACTCGACCGCCCGCTTGCGCAATGCGCGCGGCTCGTCCCCCGCGAGCAACCCAGGCAGCTCGATGTTCTCGGCAGCCGAAAGTGTCGGGATCAGGTTGTACTGCTGGAACACAATCCCCAGCCCGCGCCTTCGAAAGTCCGTCGCCTCGCGCTCCGAAAGATCGTGTACGCTCCGCCCGCCGATCTCGATCTCGCCAGAGTCCGGCCGATCGAGCGTCGCCAACAGATGCAACAGCGTGGACTTACCAGACCCCGACTGCCCCATGATCGCGTAAAAACCCGGCTCGGCGATATCGAGCGACGCCCCGCGCAGCGCAGGCACCGCCCGGCTGCCGAGGGAATACGACTTGTAGACATCGGTGCAGCGGATCATGGGCACTCACGCGAAAAACAACAGAAAGCTCGGAGAGACGTGTTGTTGGCCAAGGGAAAGAGTGTATTTCAGCGAGCGTGTCCAAACAGGCTACATGTTCAGAAAAAATCCGCACCAACTCTGTCAGCAGGGAATCCACACGACCCAGAAACAGACAGAGGCATTCAAGAATCAACGGCCATGGGTTCTGCTTGACGGATCAGTGCGGCGAGTCTCGCCCGCGCGGGATAAGGTCTCTGCGTGGCCTCCGAAACGTTCTCCGAGCGAGGTGAGACGCCCATCCCACTGGATGCTGACGATCCGAAAGCCTTGCTTTCAGCAGAACCGAGAGTCAGCGAGGTGCTGAAACCACGAGAATAGGTAAGCACCATGGAAGATGACAACAACGCTCACAGCCCGGTCTAGCAGCCCGCCACCCAATCGTTCAGGTATGCAAGAAAGTCTCGCGTATCGATCATGCTGTCATTGTTCCAATCGGCCGTCTCATCACCTGCGACCCACAGGTTCAGGAAAAGAATAAAGTCCTGAGTATTCACAACATCGTCGCCATTAAGATCCGGACGACACGGAGCAACAATCGAGAAACTGCTGTCGTTCTTGTCGTAATAATCTGTCCCCGAGTTATCCATTCTGACGCGTACATACACGTCATTGGACACCGTATCCGGGATCGTCCATTCGTAGGAATGTACGCTGCCTTGCGAGAAGTTGCCCGCAGGAAGGTCTACCGCGACCTCGATCCATGGTCCGTCGGGCCCGGTGGTCGAATACCACATGTCCCAGTTCAACTGGTTATGCTGGATGATGATCGTCCACTCGACGGTCACTGTTGAACCGACATCAAGCTGTTCGCCACCATTCGGCGTGATCACGCGGATGTGCGCATCTGCTGAAGCAACGAACACAGCCAGTGTCGCGAAAACTACCGCCGGAATCATGCGAATCATCATCTTGCTCCTCGCCCCACGTTGCTGTTCGTCGTCCCGCTGCCGTCCAGTATAGAGAATGTCCTGCCAATGGCGCGAGCAATTCTCAAAATGGGCAACAGAGCTGTGTCAGGCCGTTTTCAGAGCCCCTCGGTCTCCCCCTCCGCCGCCACCCGCATCCCCGCACGCCGGATCACCCCCTGCGCCGGGCCGCTCGGATGCAGCGCCGGGTTGGTGTGGTTGAGGTGCAAGAACCGCACCTTCGCCCGCTCGGCTTCGGGCAACGCCGCGAACCGCTCCAGGCTGTGCGTGATGAAGGGGTGCGGGAACCCGCTCATATCCCGACCGGGGATCTCGCCGTTGGCAAAGAACGTGCCGTCGAGATACGCGATATCCACGCGAGCGATCATGTCCTCGATCCGCGTCCCCATCGCGTCCAACTCTTCCCACGAATCGATGTCGGGGATGTAGAGCGCCGAGCGGGTCGGGCCGTCGATCCGGTAGCCGACGACCTCGGAATACTCCTGACGGTGCGGCACAAGAATCGGCGTCACCGAAAGCCCCTCGCCCAAGTGAACCGCCTCGCCCGCCGCGAGCGTGCGCAGCTCGATGTTCTCAAGCCGAACCAACTGATCCCAAGGCCCGTTGCGCTCTAGAAACCCCCGCATCCGAGGCATTGCATGCACCGGCACGCCGCCAGCCCCCATCGACTCGTGCCCCAGAAACATCAACCCCGTGTAGTGTCCGATGTGCGCGTGCGTCAAAAAAATACCATCGAGCGCCGCAGGCTTGGCCTCACCCCTGCGATTGCCCGCGCGCCACTCCCACGCCGACCCTTGCGCTTCTGCGTGCAAATCGTAGAGCTGCCGCCGAAAGTCGGGCGTCGCATCGAACATCCACACACGATCAGTACGCGGATCGATCAGCCCCAGACACGCGACCAGCCGCTGCCCGTTCCCCTCACCCCAGCGCCGGTCACCCAAGCTCCCCGCCTGCGGCACGCCGCCGTCCTGGGCGATGCCGAGGACGACAACTCTGGGCGACATGTCCCGGCGGATTCCGCCACACCCGGACAACAGCACGACCACAAGACAGAGCAAGCAGATTCGGATCATTGCGAGACCATACCAGACCACACCTACGCCGGCCGAATCCCCCGATACAGCTGCTGCACACGCTCGGCTTCCTGCTTCCGCACGTGCTCGAGCACAAGCCGAGGCACCCGCCACTGCCCCTGCTCAGCCGTCACGTTCGAACAGTGCTCGCTCAAACACCGGTAGAGCAACTTGAACGCGTCCCGAGGCTGATGCATCTGGTCGAGCGCATCAACCACATCCCGACCAGTCACGTCCTCAGCAAACAAATCAAGCAGGCTCATCGGCTCGGCATCATCCGCCCGGCACGCCCTCAGCCGCGCGTCGCACAGGTCATAAAGCATCGACCCCGTCCAGCTCAGCCGCTCGACCAGGTTCTGCTTGTCGAGACGCGCCTCCTGAAAGAACGCGCTCGATTCCTTGAACAGCGCGTGCCGCAACTCCACCGGCAACAGCATCTTCAGCCCGAACGACTCCTGCTGCAAAAACTTGTTGTTGAACATCGGCCACACCACCGAACGCATCCGCTCGGGATCGCCGTTCACAAGCGTCGGCTCGTCCACCCGATCCACCAGCACGATCACCCCGCGATACCCAAGCGCCCGCAACACACGCTTGAGCCGATCGAGCATCGCGTACCGCGTCTCATCGGAATCCGTCAAAGGCAACACCAGCGAAGACTGGTCCCCTCCCGCCAGCTTCCCCACCGTCGCCGAAAGAGACCGCTCCGTCCGCCGCAGCGTCCGCAGCTGTTTCCGAAGCCGCCGCCCGAGCAACAGCAGCCGCCCGCGCTCAAAGAGAAACTCCTTCGCCGCGAGCACGAGCCACGCCGCGGCAAACACCCCCGCCGCGATTTTGACCGTCAACGCCAGCGTCTCGGCGTCATCCGCCACCCCAAAGAACGCATACCACGCCCCCGCCGCCGGCAACACCCACCCGCTCCACGCCATCCCCCGCAGCACCAGCCGCTGCCAGCTGCGCCACACCCGGAACCGCCGCCGAAGGTCCTTGCCCCGCGCGACCGCCTGCTCGGCGTTGTCGTACACCGCTTGCAAAAGCAGTAAGTCGCGCACCAGCTCGCGCCCGCCCTTGCGCACACGCCGCGTCGCGTCCCCCGGCGCCGGGCTGGGCGCATCCGACGCCGGCCCCTCGATGATCTGCTCAACCACCGACGTCATCGCGATAGAAAGCAACGCATCAATATGGTCCACCAGCCTCATGCTTGCCAAAGACTTGCCCGCGTCGCGCTCGCCCGTCCGCTCGTGCAGACAGTCAAGCACCGCGTTGAGATCGTCGTAAGGAATCACCCACACGCCACGATCGGCGTTCGCAATATTGTACAGCCGAATCTGCTCGGCAAGCTGCATCCGGATCGCCGTCTTGCCCGAACCCTTCTCACCAAACACCACCGAAGTCGAAGGCCTTGCCAGCGATCCGAGAATCTTCTCAAAGTCCGAATGCGCCGCGATCGGCCCGCCCACACCAACCCCGGCACCGGACCCGGCACCAGCCCCCGCAGCATCGGGCAACCCGAGCCTCGCAAACACCCCGTCGTCGCGGGCTTCTTCGCCCTTGAACGGGTTCTCCACGATCGACCAGTGCTCGAAATAGTGTGACAGGTTCATGAGAAATGCACCAACCCGACCCGATCAACTCGATGGGAGTCTACCACAACACGCCCGACTCGCACACTAGCACAACACCGCCGAAAGAGAATCCATCACCGACACGCAAACCCGCTGGTCAGTGCTCCACCGCCGTCCCAAGCTTCGGCGAAAGCTCCGCCAGGATCTCGTCGAGCTTCTCCCGCGTCTTGGCCTCCACATTCAACCTGAGCAACGGCTCGGTGTTGCTCTTGCGGACGTTACACCACCACCCCTTCTTCGCAAACGCATCAATCGTCACGCCGTCGAGCTCGTCGATCGCCGCGACATCCGCGTACTCCTCCCGCAGCGCGTCGAGCGCCTCGTCCTGCTCTTCGATCTCGAAGTTGATCTCCCCGGACTGCACATACTTCTGCGCCGGCGCCACCAGCTCGCTCATCGTCTTGCCGCTCTTGGCGAGCACACTCAGCACCGTCGCCATCGCAATCGCCCCCGAGTCGGCGTTGAAGTTTTTGCGGAAGTAGAAGTGCCCCGAGAGCTCGCCGCCAAACTCGCACCGGTGTTCAGCCATCTCCTGCTTCATAAAGACATGCCCCACCCGCGACCGGATCGGCTTGCCCCCCAGCTTGCGGATCGTCTCCTCGACCGCCTTGGTCGAACGCAGGTCGTACACAATCGCCGCCCCGGGACGCCGCTCCAGCGCGTCAGCCGCGAGCACCGCCGTCAGATGGTCGCACCCGATGATCGCCCCCTTCTCATCGACAATCACACACCGGTCGGCGTCCCCGTCAAAGCAGATGCCAAAGTCGGCCTTCTTGTCCACCACCGCCTTCTGCAACTGCTCAAGGTTCGACGCTACCAGCGGGTTGGGCTCGTGCACAAACTCGCCCTTCGAGTTGTCGAAGTTGATCTCCACAATCTCCAGCCCCTCGATGTCTTTGCCCTTGCTGCCAAAGAGCTTGGGCACCATCGTCCCCGCCATCCCGTTCGAGGCATCGATCGCCACCCTGATCGTCTTCCCGCCTGTGTCAAGAAACCGCATGACGTGCTGTCGGTACGCGTCCCACAGGTCACGCTTCTCCACCCGCCCGTCGCGCGTCGAACGCCCCTTGTCCGCGGTCGCCGCGTACTTTCGCACCAGCGCAAGCCCCGTCGCCTCGCCCACCGGCTTGGCAAGACTCTTGGAAATCTTGAACCCGTTGTACTGCGGCGGATTATGGCTCGCCGTCACCATCACCCCGCCCGAACACCCGAGATGATTCACCGCAAAGTACACAAACGACGTGTCCACCAGCCCGATGTCGATCACGTCCCCGCCGAACGCCTGAATGCCGTCGATCAGCTGCGCCACAAGCGTCGGGCTCGACTGACGCATGTCACGACCCACCACAATGTTCCGCATCATCGGCGAGTTCTGCCCCTGCGCCTCGGCCTCGGCAAACAGAAACCTCGCCGACCCCCAACCGATCTGCCACGCCATCTGGTCGCTCAGCAAATCCGGATACGTCCCGCGAATGTCATAGGCCTTGAAAACTCGTCCAAGCATCGGTATCTCCCTGTGGTGGATTGGTCGGGATACTAGCGCTGCCCATGCTGCGCGAGTCACTTGATCGTATTGCGTTAGGCTGTTTGGCCTGTTTTTGCCCCGCCCAGACACACACCTCTGGGCTCAGTCGTCTCCATCCCAGAGCCATCATGCCGAATCAGGTCGCCTGCTCGTTTTCCAGCAGTCACTATTCAACCTCCTCGCAGTTGTTTCCCGATGGAATACCGACAAGCCCATTGGAGTCACGCATGAATACCACCCACCCCGAAACCGAAACATTGCACAACGACGCCTTGCCCGACAACTACCGCTGGTGGCAAGAAAACGGCGCAATATGGGTAGAACGCTACGACGCAATCAAGAAGAAAGGCCCCAAGTACCACATCGCCGAGTTCATACTCTGCGAGTACATCGCCCAACACGCCCCGGCCAAGGTGCTCGAGTTCGGCTGCGGCACCGGACGCCACCTGCGAAACCTGCGTTCGCTCCCGGGTATCCAGCCCTACGGCTACGACCAGAGCCCCACGATGGTCGCCGGCATGCGCCCCTGGGCCGAACCTGAGTGGCTCGAAGAACACGTCCGCCTCGGGCCGCCTCTGGCAAGACTGCCGTACGACGATAACTCCTTCGACGTCGTCTACACCGCGTCGGTGCTCATCCACGTGCGCCCCGAAGACCTTCCCGGCATCCTCGCCGAGATCATGCGTGTCAGCCGCGGCCACGTGCTGCATCACGAAAACAGAGTCGGGTGGACCGCAGACTACGCACCCGATCATGACGGATGCTGGACCCACGACCTGCCCGAAGCCTACCGGGCTCTCGGGTGGGAGTGCGAAGACCTCAGCGATTCCCCGGAAACACCCGCGGTCTTCCGTGCGCTCGCGCCGGGAGTCGTCCCAAAATACACGCCCTCCGCCACGTTGTTGAGCCTCTACGAGAAGATGGTCCGAGCACTGATGGGCCCAAGATAAACAAGACACGACGCGCACGCGAGGAGCCTCCCGGTGTGCCCCGATCCAACGGCTCCCCGCCTGCACTCGGGCTTGCACTCCGGGATCCGTCCTATTCGTTGACGGCATGGATCACTTCCGTCCGCACCCCCTCGGGCAACGCCGCCATGAACTTTCGGCCGTACCCGGTGCTGAGTACGCGGGGGTCGAGAATCACCACCCGACCCGTGTCCGTCGACGACCGAATCAGCCGCCCGAACCCCTGCTTGAACCGAATCACCGCCCGAGGCAGCGAGTCCTCCCTGAACGGGTCGCCACCCCGATCGCGGATCCGTTCGATCCGCGCCTCGGTCAACGGCCGGTCCGGAGGCTCAAACGGCAGCCGCGTGATAATCACGTTCCGAAGCGACCGCCCCCGCACATCCACCCCCTGCCAAAAACTCGCCGCCCCAAACAGCACCGCCCGATCGCTCTCCCGGAACCGCCCAAGAATCTCACCCCGCGAGCCGTCCCGCCCCTGCACAAGCAACGGCAGGCCCTCCTCCTCCAGCCGCCCCGCCACCATGTCCGCAACCGTGTGCAGCGTGCGGAAACTCGTAAACAACACAAACGCCCCGCCACCGGTCTCGCCCGCGTGCTGCACGATCCGCGCAGCAAGCGCCTCTTCATAGCTCGGCGCCCGATGCCCGAACTCCGCTTCAACCAGCGCACCACTCCCACCACCCCCACCACCCCCGCGCCTCCCCCGCCCGCTCCCGCTCGGCAACGGCATCGTCCGGTCGATAATCACCTCCACCTGCCGCGCATACTCAAACGGACTCCCCAGCTGCAACGTGTGCGCACCCTCACACCCCAGCCTCCCCATCGCGTACGCAAACGCTGTCTCGGCCCGCTCGGTCGGCTCGTCCTCGTGCACCGTCCGCGTCGCCAGCGTCGCGCTGGTCAACACCGTGCTGTGATCGCCCGAGAAAAGGTACTTCTCCAAAAGCGGCGCAACGTCAATCGGTGAAGCCGCGATCTTCACCCGCACCCCGCTATACCCCGCTCCCCCATCACCCCCACTCCCCCCCGGCTGCTTCGCCTCGATCCAGTACACACACTGCTCAGCCGTCTGCTCGACCCACGCCTCAGCAACATCCGCAATCGAAACCGCCCGCTCGATATACGCCGCAAGCTCGAACCGGTCCGGCTCGTTCTTGGTCTCCTCGCGCAGCGACCGCAGCCGCAGCGCCAAGTCGTTCATCGCCGGCGTCAATGGGTTCGCCACCGCCCGCGCCTCGTGCACCCGCCCGTTCCGCGCGCCCGAAGACCGCTCCACCTCGATCAACGACTCGAAAAACTCCCGCGACGCCCGCTCGGCCCTTCCCACCAGCTCGATCCCCCGCGCCACCGCCTCGCCGTCGGTGTGCAGGTTCTGCAGGTTCGCCAGATACCCCCGCCGTGTCCGAGGCTGGTACAGCGTGCTCAACAGATGCATCACCCGCCCCTCGCTCAACGAAAGCCCGAAGTGCTCGGCCGCGACATCCTCGACACCGTGCGCCTCATCAAGAATCACATGGTCGTACTTCGGCAAAAACCCCACGCCCTTTGCCCGCAACGCCAGATCCGAAAAGAACAGCGCATGATTGCAGATCAACAGCTGCGACCGCTCCATCACACGCCGCGCCGACTGATAGAAACACTCGTCAAAGTGCGAACACTTCCGCCCCATGCAGTTCGGCGAATCGCTCTGCACCTTGTCCCACACCCCCATCCGCTCGACCGCCGGCAGCGTGCTGAGCGAGCCGTCGGTCGTCTCGTACGCCCAATCCTCGATGACGTGCAAAGACCGCCGCGCCGCCGGGTCCGACAACAGCTTCGCCTGCCGAGCGCTCGCGAGCTTCAGCCGACGGATCGAAATATAGTTGCCCCGCCCCTTCACCAGACAGGCGCGCAGCTCACCCGTCCACGTACCCGGCGTCATCCCATCCGCCGAGTCCGCATTGTCTGCAGCGACGTACGCCTCGGACTCCTCGTCAGCCACCTCGATCGTCCCCCGCAACAACGGGATATCCCGCTCCATCAGCTGCTCCTGCAGCGCGATCGTGTTGGTCGCAACAACCACCGTCTCACCCCGCCCCAGACACCGCTGAATCGCAGGCACCAGATACGCAAACGACTTGCCCACGCCCGTCCCCGCCTCGACCAGCAGCGTCTCCTTGCGCTCCATCGCCGCCTCGACCCGGCTCGCCATCCGCAGCTGCTGCTCGCGCGGCTCGTAGTCCGGCCCCAGCGCCCGCGCGATCGGGCCGTCGGCGTCAAAGATGGAAGCAGCTGGCGAAGTCACTGTTTGGAGTTTATCCGGCAGAAGGCATCAAGGCACAGAGGCATCGAGGCATCAAGGCAATCTCGATAGAGCCCCTCGCGCAAGCGAGGGGATTCAGTGGTGTGTCAGAAAAGTCCCCCCGCTTGCGCAGGGGGCTCTACAAGAGAACATCAAGGCATCAAGGCAAAGGCAGCAAATGCTCCTGAAGCAAAGGCTCAGCCAGATCATCAAGCCCCACCGCCCGATCAATCGTGAACACCCCCACCGCCGTCCGCCGCAACCCCGCGAGCATCCCTCCGCCCCCGATCGCTCCGCCGATATCCCGGGCCAGCGAACGGATATACGTCCCCTTCCCGCACCGCACGTCCAGCACCAGCCGCGGGAACTCGTACTCGACAACCTCGATCGAATGCACCTCCACCGGCCGCGCTTTCATCTCCGGCGCTTCCCCCGCCCGCGCGAGTTTGTACGCCCGCTGCCCGTCGATCCAGATCGCCGAGTGCGCGGGAGGTTTCTGGTCGATCACGCCGACAAACCGCGCGCACACCGCCTCGATCTCCTCCCGCGAAGGCGCCCGCAGCAGACTGATCTCCGTCAGCTCCCCCTCCGCATCGTCCGTCGTCGAACGATGCCCCAGATCAACCTCCGCCACATACCGCTTCTCTCCCGCCATCACCTCATCACAAAGCCGCGTCGCCGCCCGACCAATCAGCACCACCACGACCCCCGTCGCCAAAGGGTCCAGCGTCCCGCCGTGCCCGACCTTCACCCGCTTGGCCGCCCCACCCCGGCGCAGCTTCGCCTTGACGATTCGGCAGACGTGCATCGACGTCGGGCCACGGGGCTTGTCCACAATAAGAAGGCCGACGGGATTGGTGGGGATGTCGATCACTCGGGCAACCTCTCCACAAGCGAAAAATACTCAAGCCGACCTTTCGCATAATGGATACCAAAAACCGTCCCGGTTGCTTGTAGATAGAAGGGATGCTCCCGAAAACTATCCTCAGCGTAAACAGAAACGATCGCCACGCCGTCAGGATGAGTGTCGAACCACGCCATCAACTCATCGGGCGGTGTAAACGACGGCCGCCCCCGCGCAAACCACGTCACGCTGTCCTCGTTGAACCCCACCCACGTCACCGGCCCATCGCCCGCACGCTCCGACGCCGCCCGCCACGCAGCACGCGAAAGCCCGAACACCCCAGGCGCCACCGCGCCCATAAACGCCACAAGCAAAGGCAACGCCGCCAGAAACGACCACGCCTGCGTCTCACGAAAGTCGAGCACACGGATCGCCCCAAACGCCCTGTAGAGCGCATACGCCGCGCACGCCACACCAAGTAACGCAAACCACGACAGCGCGCCCCCGGGCGTCAGCAACCACCCAAACCAGAACCCCACAAGCAGCACACCCCCCACCCCGAGCCAGACATACCCCCCAAGCCGCGCACGCCCCGGATTCGGCGCAGGTGAAGGCACCCACGCAAACAACCCGCGCGCGGTGATGATCGCCACCGCCGGGTACAGCGGCATCGTGTAGTGCGGCAGCTTCGTCCCCACCAACTCAAACACCACCCACGTCGGCACAACCCACGCCAGCAAAAACGCCTCCGCCGGCTGCGAAACACGCAAAGACCGAACATACGCCCATCCCCAAAAGAGCCGCAAGCGTAAGCGACCGGCCAAACCGCCCGACCTTTCACCACGCTCGACCGACCCACCACCCCCACCACGCCCCCGCAACCCCGCACGCCACGCACGCCCAACCGCCCACCCCGTCACAAGCGACCCCGGCCAGAACAACACCACCAACAGCACAACGTGATACCCCGGCGGCCCCCAGTGCCCCTCCTTGGCGCTCCCCGCGCGCGCAAACACCTCGTCGTACACAATCGACCAGTAATGCCCAAACCCCACCTGCTCCGCCACCGCATACACCCAAGGCCCAACACCCGCGACCACAACCACCACCCCAAGCAAAGGCCACGTGCTCCACAACCACCGGAAGTTCCGCCCAAAGACCGAGAGCGCGACAGCGGTCAGCACAACAACCATCGGCGTGATCGGCCCCTTGGTCAGCACCCCAAGCGCAACCAACACCCAAAGCAAAGCCGCCGCACCAAGAGCCCTCAGCGTCAGCGCCGGGCCTTCCGAACCCGATCGCCAGATCCGCCACAACTCCCCCATCGCCAGCGTCGTCAACGCCACCATCACCATGTCCGCCCGCGCCTGGTGCGCCTCCCACACAAACACAGGCGCAACCGCCAGCAGCGCCCCCGCCAACCATCCCGTCCGCGGGTCAAACATCGAACACCCAAGCCGCCACGTCGCCAACACCGTCACCAGCCCCGCCAAAAGCGAAGGCACCCGGTACATCCAGATCGCGTCGGCCAGCGGATCGCCCCACGTGAACACCGCCGCGCTCCCGGCCTGCAACCAATAAATCAGCGGCGGCTTGTTCAGCCGGGGCTCGCCCCCCAACATCGGCACCGCCAACCCCCCCGAGTGCAGCTCGGCGTCCCGCTCACCTTCGGGCAACGCCACACTCTCGAACATCTGCCGGCTCGCCTGGGCAAACCGAGACTCGTCCCGGTCCACCGGCGGGATCGCAAAGAACCCGGGCAGATACACTGTGCAGCACAACACCACCAGCACCAGCCCGCCAAGCGGCCCCCGGGTGCAGCGATCAAACAGCCGTCTGCGAGCCTCAATGTCCGTCAACAAACTCCGCATCTCGTGGGAGCATAATCACACCCTCCCGCTCCCGATCCGTTTGCTGCATGTGATCTGGGCGATCTGGTCCCCCGTCCACCGCTGGGCCGCTGCCGATTCGAGACGCCCGTGGGCCCCCGCTGCCCTCTACGGCCTGATCGCCACCGCCCTGCTCTGGCAGCTCGACCCGTGGGTGATGGGCATCATCACCGCCGGCGGCACCCGAGGCTCGCTTCCCATCGGAGGCGATATCCGCCGCGAGCTCGAAGTACTCCAGCAGTTCGGCCAGGGAGGCATGACACTCGTCGTCGTCCTCGCGGTCTGGCTGCTCGATCCCCAGAACCGCCGCCAGCTCCTCGACTGGCTGGTCGCAATCGGCATCGCGGCCCTCCTGGCGTTCGGCCTGAAAATGCTCATCGGCCGCCCCCGCCCCGTGCTGGGCGAACCCGACATGCTCCTCGGCCCCTTCGGCATGTACCCCATCCCCACGGGCGAAAGCTACGTCGTCACCCACCCCTGGGCGTTCTGGCAAGACGGAATCGCCAAGCTCTGGTCCATGCCGTCCAGCCACACCGTCTTTGCTGTCGTCGCAGCCGCGATGCTCGCCACCTGGTACCCCCGCCTCCGCTGGCTCATGGTCGCACTGGCCGGGCTGGTCGCAGTCGCAAGGGTCGCCTTCGGTGCCCACTACCCCAGCGACGTCGCCGCCGGCATCGCCGTAGGACTCATCGCCGTCAGCCTCGCCAACCACCTCAACCTCTCCAACCGAGAGATTGCCCCCCCACGCCCCGAATGAGTGAGTCCTCTCACGCCTGGGATAAGTGAGTCCTCTCACGAATCCCAGGATTCCCCACCCACACCCCCACAACCCCACGCCTGGGATGAGTGAGCTTGCGAACGAATCCCAGGATTCCGTCCAATCCCTGAAATCCACCCCCAGCCCGCTTACACTTGCCTCCCCAGCCGGAGAGGTGTCCGAGCGGCTGAAGGAGCACGGCTGGAATCCGTGTAGTCGGGGTAACCCGGCTCGGGGGTTCGAATCCCCCCCTCTCCGCTTTCTTTTTCGCGTGCCTGCCCCTGCCCATCGCAGGCCGGGAGGCGCAGAGCCGGACCTTTCAGAGCTTTCTGTCCACTGACCAGAGGCCGATCTCCCCCGGGGTTGTCATTCGATACAACCGATACCCAAACAACTGACAAGCCGAGTTCCACCCCCCAAACAATGGCTCGACCTCGGCATGTATAAACTCAGACCGCGACCGAATCCAGCCTCCCGCCGCACACACCAAAGATCGACGCGGAAAGAACGCTCCCGAACGGAGACTGCCTTGTACGAAATGACGACAAACACCCGACGCAACACGTGCCTTGTTGCCACAACGCCCGGCGCCCCGCTCGGGGTCAACGTCGTCGGCTACAGCTACTACCTCCCAGACGAGGTCATCACCAACGCCGACCTCGCCCGCACCGTCGACACCTCCGATGAGTGGATTCTCGCTCGCACCGGCATCCGCTCACGCCACCGTGCTGCCAAAGAGCAAGCAACCAGCGACCTCGCGATCGCCGCGGCCCGCCCCGCCCTCGAACGCGCCAACATCACCCCCGCCCAGCTCGACACCATCCTCATCGCCACCGCGACCCCCGACTCGCCCGTCCCCGCGGTCTCCTGCGTTGTCCAGGCAGGACTCGGCGCGACCGGCGCAGCAGCGATGGACGTCGGTGCAGGCTGCTCGGGCTTCCTCTTCGCGCTCCACACCGCCGCGTGCTTTGTGCGCGCAGGCGCTGCCCACCGTGTGCTGGTCATCGGTGCCGAGACACTCACCCGCGTCACCGACTACGGCGACCGCCGCTCCTGCATCCTCTTCGGCGACGGCGCGGGCGCAGCTGTCGTCACCTCACCCGAAGCCGGCGCCGAGTGCACCATCCCCCGCTCAAGCGACGGGCTCGAACTGATCTACTCCGCCCTCGGGACCGACGGCCTCATGGCAGACCTCATCAAAATCCCCGCCGGTGGAAGCCGAAACCCCGCCAGCGAAGCGACTATTCGCGACCGCCAGCACTACCTCCGTCTCGACGGCCAGGCCGTCTTCCGCCAGGCCGTCCGCCGCATGGCAGAAGCCGCCGGTGAAGCCCTCGAAGCCACCGGACTCACCCCGAGCGATATCGACTGGATCCTCCCTCACCAGGCCAACGCCCGCATCGTTGTTGCGGTCGCCGAGCAGACGGGCATCCCCCCCGAGCGCGCCATGCTCGACATGGCAGAGACCGGCAACACCTCGGCCGCGTCGATCCCCATCACCCTCGGCCGCGCCCGCGAAAGCGGCCAGCTCGCCGCCGGGCAGCTCATCCTCATGCTCGCCTTCGGTGCCGGCCTCACCTGGGCCTGCCAGATCTGGCGCGTCCGCGAATAGATCATCTTACATCAATGTACTTTGTTGTTCCGGATGCGTGTTGTTGTCCCCTCGCTTGCGCGAGGGGCTCTGTTTTTCTGGTGAGCAGAGCGATCCCTATAGAGCCCCTCGCGCAAGCGAGGGGACACACCAACACCCTCAAAAAAGCCGAGATGTGCAACTGCTCAGCCCGTCACGCCACCGCGCGGAAGAGACATCATTCCGCAAAACGCCCTATTGCCCGACAATCCCAGACTCCCCCGCAGGCTCGATCGGGGCTTGCGGAATCGCAATCCCCTCGCTCTCGGCGACCTCCCGAGGCAGCACCTCAAACTCAATATCAAAGTGGAACGGCTCAAAGAACGTCCCCGGCACCTCCAACGCCCACGGGTCACCCTTGTGCCGAAACAGCCCGTAGGGAAGCACCGCGTCCATCGAAACGCTCCCGTCCTCCTCGAGCCACACCGCCGCCCGCGCGCCCCCGGTGCGCTCCCCGTTCCCGGTGCTGTCCAGGCTCTCATACCGCACCTGTTCGGGCAAGATGCTCCCCCCCATGTCGTCGGTGCTGCTGGCGAGATTGAACATCTCTGTCTGGTTGATCGTCAGCCCGCACGCCAGCACATCGTCCACCTTGTACCGAAGCCGTTGCAGCAACGTCGCAGACTCCGGCGTCACCGTCTGGTTGAAAACCACGTTCCGCAGCTCGATCTCCACCGAGCTCCCGTACGCGATGTCCTCAAAGAACAGCAGCTCCCGGTCGGTCTTGAACAGCCCCACACGCACGATCGCCCCATCCGGGTGCCCCGCCCCGCGTTCAAGCCTCGCCCCGCCGAGCGCCACAAACACTTCAAGATTCCGACCGAGCACCGTCCGGTCGGCCTGGCTTGTCCACTCCAGATCGAGTTCGTACTCGACCCGGGTCCCGTCACCCTGCATCCACGAAAGCCGAACATGAGGCACCGCCGTGTCGTCGGCGAGCAGGATCGGCCCGGACTCCAAGACCATCGGCCCAGCGCGCACCACGTCCGAGAGCGAGCCCGACGCCACCCCCATCCACACCCCCATCCAGACCATCACCACACCACGAAAACCGAACATATGCCTATCCTTTCTCCGGACGTTCACGGGAACCTGACATTCATATTGTACGAACGGGACAAGGTCTGGTTGCTCTGCGAGCACCACCGCTGTAGATTGAACCCGGCTTGATACCGATCCGGCTCCGGAGAGCGTCTCCGCGGCCGGGTGCCCGCGCCCCCACACGCCACATCGTCCGAGAGGGAGTATGTTCATGGCTCGCATCCGTTCTGTCGCTGTCCTCACCCCCGCGCTGCTCTTGGTAGCCGCAACCTCGGCCCTCGCCGACCCACCCCGTACCGTCGGCGATGAGGACATCCTCAAGTTCCTCGACCGCCCCGCCGCGGCGATCGATCTCCAAGGCCCAGACGACGGCAACGGCCAGCGAGCGGCGTTCGCCAGCCAGAATATCACCCTCCTCGCACACCTCACCCTCGGCGACTTCCCCGGCGGCTCCTCCACCGGCAACGACTGCTGGGGGTATGTCTCCCCCTCCGGTCGCGAGTACGCCATCATGGGGCTCGAACGCGGGTACGGCTTTGTTGAAGTCACCGACCCCACAAACCCCGTCATCGTCGGATACGTCTCCGGCCCCGCAAGCCTCTGGCACGATATCAAAGTCATCGGCCAGTACGCCTACGGCGTCAGCGAAGGAGGCTCAGGCATCCAGGTCATCGACCTCTCCGATATCGACAACGGCAACGTCACCCTCGTCCGCAACAAAACCCAACAAGGGCACTCCTCAACACACAACATCGTCGCAAACCCCGACTCCGGATTCCTCTACCTCGTCGGCGGCAACATCCAGAACGGCGGCCTCGTCGCCGTCAACACCACCGACCCCGAAGACCCAATCATCGTCGGTGCATGGAACAACATGTACGTCCACGACGCACA
>CAYMZJ010000038.1:0-29312 GCA_964394895.1 uncultured Phycisphaeraceae bacterium
ACTCATCGCGCAACCGTACACGCGCCGAATATCCGAGCCGTCAAACAGAACCTAGCGGGTCTCGGAGAAAAAGGCTATTCAGCCGCACAACTCGATGATGTGCGTTTACTTATCGATGCAACGAAAAGCGATATCTTCGATGTACTCGCGTATATTGCCTTTGCTTTAGCCCCGATCACACGAGAGGTCAGAGTGGCGAGCCGCAAGGGACTCATTTTTGCAAGATACCAAGGCAAACAGCAGGAGTTCCTCGATTTCGTGCTAGACCACTACATTGCCCAGGGAGTCGGTGAACTCGATCGCGAAAAACCTCCCCATCTTCTTGAGTTGCGATACCACTCGGTCAATGACGCAGTCAAGGCGCTAGGTGATGTGAAGAGCATCGCCGAAGTGTTTGTAGGATTCCAGGAATACCTCTACACCGGGGATAGTGTGGCTTAGCCAGCAGCAATTGATTGGATGCGACTTTGTCGAGCAAACTCCACCTCCTCCCGCATCGCCTCCGGCACAAGGTGCGCGTAATGCCTCCGACAAATCTCCGGCGAGTTGCCCATGAGCGCGGAGATCTTGAAGAGGCTCACGCCCTTCTGCGCGAGTTGGCTGCCGAAAGTGTGGCGGTAGTCGAGGCACGACCATGAAAGTCCGGCCTCGCGGTTGGCCTGCCGGAGGCCGGTTGCGAAGTTGTCGGGATCCCAGCGGGTGCCCTTGGGGCTGGGGAAGAACCAGCCCTCATCCGAAGCAGGAACGATGTGCCGCTCCAGGTGCTCACCCAGTGCCTTGCTGATTGGCACCGCCCGATTCCGCTTGGTTTTCGGCTGCCACGATTGCCCACCGACCGTCTTCGCCCGCACCCGGATGATGTCCCGCTGGAGGTCTACATCCTCCCGCTGGAGCCAGACGACCTCCTCGCGGCGGAGCCCGGAGTAGATCAGGAGGGCGACCATCGCCTGGAGCCGAGGCTTGAATCGCAGGGCCGTGAGTTGCTCGTCTATCTGGGGGAGCGTGAGATAGGAGATCTCCGACGCCCGCTCGCGGTACCGCTCAACCATCGCCACCGGGTTGCGATCACCGGGCAGAGTCACCCGGCCCGTCTTCATCGCCCAGCTAGAGCACCTTGCGCAATTTCGTTTCACTGGTCATACTGGTGTCGAGGCAAGGAGGCCCAGGCATGCCGATCCCAGTGGCGACACGAAAGAAGATGTTGGCGGCGGTGGAGCGGGGCGAGTCCGTCGTCTCGGTCGCACGCCGATTCGAGATCACACAGCAGGGGTTGCACAAGCTCATCAAACGCTGCCGCGAACGCGGCACGATCGAGCCGCGCACGCCCGGCCCGAAGGGACCGAACAAGCTCACACCGGCCGACGACGAAACGATGCGTTCGATGATCGCTGAAGACCCGGGCGTGACGCTGCGTGAGATCGTGACGCGGATGAGCGAGCCGGTGGCCGAATCGACGCTGTCACGACGGCTGACCGCGTTGGGCATCACACTCAAAAAAAATCGTTGATTGCGCGCGAGCAGCTGCGGCCGGATGTGGTCCGGCGGCGACGGAACTTCACGATCGCGCGTCGGTTCGCCGAGCCCGATCGGTTCGTTTTTCTCGATGAATCAAGCGCAAAGACGAACATGACGCGGCTCTACGGGCGTGCGCCGATCGGCGAACGGTGCCGGTTCTACGGGGCGCACGGGCACTGGAAGACGACGACGATGGTCAGCGCGATCAGACGCATCGGCGTGATCGTGCCGGCGACGCTGCTGCTCGACGGGCCGATGAACGCGGCGACCTTCCTGGGGTATGTCGAGGAGTGTTTGGCACCGGCGCTTCGGCCCGGCGAAATCGTGGTGATGGACAACCTCGCTGCGCACAAGGCTGCGGGTGTGGAAGAGGCGATCTGTCGCGCGGGCGCGAGCGTGTGGTGGCTACCGCCGTACTCGCCTGACCTGAACCCGATCGAGAAGCTGTGGAGCAAGATCAAGTCGTGGCTGCGTCGTGCAGCGGCCGACACACTCGACGGTCTCACCCTCGCAGCGGGCGAAGCGTTCAACGCAGTCGGCCCAGACGAGTGCGCCAACTACTTCAAGGCATGTGGATATGAAACATGATTACGCAGGGTGCTCTAGCTCGGCCGGATGATGCAGCGAACTCCTCGGGGGCCAGGCTTCCCAAGGCGCTGTGTGATCGTTCGGTATTGTAGTGCAATCGCCAGGCCGCGACTTTCTCCTTCGCATCACCAAGCGACAAGAACCAGTTCTCATTGAGACACTCGGCACGCAGCCGACCGTTGAACGCTTCGATCAGCCCGTTATCCGTAGGCTTTCCAGGCCGGCTGAAGTCAAGACGCACCCCGCTCAGATACGCCCACTGGTCCAGTCTCTTGCTCGTAAACTCCGTGCCGTTGTCGACACGGATCTTCTTTGGCAGCACGCCACGCGAGCACCTGATCCGGTCCAAAACGCGAGCGACGTCAGCGCCATTGAGTCTCTGGCCGACCTCGATCGCCAGACTCTCGCGTGTAAAGTCATCGACTATCGTCAAAAGCCGGAACCGATGCCCATCGAAGAGCTGATCGGCCATGAAGTCCATGCTCCAGCTTTCGTTGGCGTGAGTCGCCTTGGTCTGCTCCGGTCGCGTCACGCTGCTCTTGTGCCGACGCGGTTTGCGCCTGCCCACGCAGAGCCCTTCTTCTCGATAGAGCCGGTACACGCGCTTGCGATTGACTGGCCAGCCCTCGCGGCGCAGCTTGATCCAGATCCTGTGGTACCCCCATGTGACATGCACGCCCGCGATCTCGCGGATGCGCAACCTCAACGCGGCCTGATCGTCTGCAACGCTCATGTACCGATGCGTTGCCCGTGGTGCGGCAAGGACTCTGCACGCGCGGCGTTCGCTCACGCCGTACGCAGCCTCTGTCCTTTGCACCATTTTCCTACGACGATCAGGCCTCAGATTTTTCCCGTGAGCGCATCCTTGAGGATCTGCTTGTCCAGACTCAGATCAGCAACGAGCTGCTTGAGCCTGCGATTCTCTTCTTCGAGTTGCTTGAGACGACGCACCTCGGCCACGCCTATCCCGGCGAACTTCTTCTTCCGCCGGTAAAATGTCTGCTCGCTGATCTGCATCTTCCGACACACGTCACGGACCGACGCGCCGCCCTCGGCCTGCCGCAACGCGAACGCGATCTGCTCCTCCGTAAACCTCGACTTCTTCATCATTCGACCTCCCAAACAGAGGCCGGATTATTGCCCATTCTCTCACGCTACGAGTGGACCAAGAAAAGGGGTTGAGCGCAATGTCCTTTGCGCAGACGCGCAAGCAGATCGGGATTGCAGACCAGACTTCCTCCCGTCGGCGGAGAGCGCGAGGCGGCCTGAAGGTCGATCAGGCCAAGTGTTTGAAGGAGTTGGAGCGGGAGAACGGCAGGTTCAAGCGACTGCTGGCTGATGCGGAGTTGGATAAGGCGATCCTGAGAGCGTTTGGCGAAGACCCACGACCCGTGTCGGGGAGCCCACGAAGGTCCCTCACACGATCTCTCTCGTGTACTTTTCTCGTCTAACAGCCGGTGTTGAACGCGTTCAGGAAGAACAGCACGTCGAGGGTGTTGACCGCTCCGTCGAGGTTGACATCGGCGGCCGAATTTCCGGCGGCCCAGGCGTTGAGGAAATCGAGCACATCGAGTGTGTTGATGTTGCCGTCGCCGTTGAAATCTGCGACGCCGGTGGTCTGGAGGATTGCCGGGAAGGTGTCGGACTGGGTCTGCCCGTTGGTGTTGAAGGCGTTGACCCCCCAGAAGTAGATGGTGCATGGTTCGAGCACGGGGCCGTTGACCTGGTAGCTCGGGTCTGTCAGGTCGGCGACCTCGAGCACGATGTCGGTCATCCCGGCGTTGGTGGCGATGGTGATGGTGTAGGTGTCCGCGCCGCTGGCGGCGTCCCAGGTGTAGAGGCTTTCGCGGTCGGTGTCGGTCGCGCCGTCGGCGGGCGAAACAAGGTCAAACGAACCGGGGGGCGTTTCGTTGTCGGTCGGCAGGATGAAGTCCACAATGACGGGCCGGTGGTCGGACGCGGTGTTGCTGGCGAGCAGCGGGTTGGGGTTTTGGGGTGTGGGAAAGTTGAGGAGCTCGGGGGGGAACTTGTTCGAGGGGATCGTCGAGGAGAGGAAGATAAAATCGCGCGCGGGCGTGGCGATGCTGTCCCAGGAGGCAAGGTAGTCGAGTTTGCTCGAAGACTGGGTGGTGCGGCTTCCTGAGAAGTAGTCCCGGGCGTCGTCGTACCACGAGTCGGTGCCGTCGCGGTCGGTGCCGTCGTTGCCGCCGAGGCTGCCCCCGCGGACGAACCAGTCGGCCGGGCCGACGGTGCCGCCGTTGCGTTGTTCGTCCTCGTTCCAGTCGCCGCCCCAGATGACGGGGGTGTTGGCGTCGAGGATGTTGGTGGCGTTGGGGTTGTCTGCGATCTTGTCGTTGGGGTCGGGGGTGCCGGTGCCTGCGCCGCCGAGCATGTAATAGATGTAGTAGCCGACGTTGCGGGCCGAGCGGACGCGGTCGTTGTGGTTGTTGGAGCCGCCGCCGGCTTTGAGGTGGGCGTTGCCGACGACAAGGTCGCCGGGGTAGATGTTGTCGGGGAGGTCGATCTCGGCAAACTGGTAGCCGCGGATCCCGCCGTTGCCGCCCTGGGCCCATTCGTCGGGAGCGACAAAGGGGATGTCCGAGAGCTTGGATTTGTTGTCGCCGTTGAGGTCGGCGAATGGGTAGCGGCTGAGGATGATGTTGCGGTTGAACCCGTCGTTGCTCGAGGAGACAAAGACGTAGGGCATGTCGAAGCCCGGGGCGTACTTCTGGACGTAGGAGGTGACGTTGCCGCCCTCGAAGGGGTCGATGCCGCCGTGGAGGAAGAGGTCGACGACGGCTGTGAGTGTCGTGACCGAGTCGACCCCCGACCCGGTGCCGTTGCCCGAGTTGTCGCCGGTTTCTTGCAGGATCAGAATGTCGGGCTGCATGGACGCGACGATGCAGACCAGAGCGTGCCAGTCGCCGAACTGTTCGCGTTTGTCGGTCGCGGTCGAGCAGATGGAGTCCTGGACGTTCCAGGTCATGACACGGAGGTGGTCCGGGTCGGACTCACCCCACTGGCCGTTGTCTGGGTCCCACTGGGCGTTGGCGGCCGGGACGGCTGCGAGCAGGGCAATGACGAATCCGAGGAACGTGGTGCGGTTGCGGCGGCGGTTCATGGGGTTTGGCTCCCTGTCGGGCGAGGGCGTGGCGGGCGCGGGGCTGTTGAACAAACAGGCTCCGGGTTTCTGCAAAGCCGCACCCCCATCTTTGGACAGGGGTGCGGGGATGTGGACCGTTTCAACCCGCAGCGTTAGCGGCAGGCGTTCCAGAGGTTCAGGAAGCAGATGACGTCCTGGGTGTTGACGCTGCCGTCCTCGTTGCAGTCGGCACCGGCGTTGCCGGCGTTCCAGTCGTTGAGGAACGCGATGACGTCCTGGGTGTTGACCGCGTTGTCGTTGTTGTAGTCGGCGTAGCCGCAGGAGTCTGCCGCGCCGGTGCCGGTGATGAGCAGTGCGGTGCGGTAGTTCTCGTCGAAGGCGTTGTCAAAGAAGCCGTCGCCGTCGGTGTCGTAGGTGATGCGTGCGTTGAGGACCAGGCCGCCGAGGGCGCGGGGGTCGGTGGCGCCGTTGAGGTCGCTCTGTGCGGTGCCGGCCCAGCAGTCGCCGGTGACGTTGCTGCCAAAGAAGCCGCCCGAGGAGAGTGAGTTGAAGTCGGCGATGTCGATAAAGGTGATGGCGTAGGGGGTGCCCGAGTTGTTGCCCATGTAGACATCGCCGCTGGTGGCGATGAGTTCGATCTCGTAGCTGAAGGTTGCTTCGTCGTAGACAGCGCGGAGGAGAGCGACATCGAAGTCGCTGCCGATGTCGCCGAAGATTTCGACAGCGGCGACAAAGTAGACGTTGCCGGCACAGTCGATGGCGGGCTGCCCGATCGAGGGTCCGAGGGGGTCGCCGCCGGTGACCTCAAAGAGCCCGGACATGATGCCGATGGTGGCGCCGCCGGGGCCGTCCTTGACGACCTTGCCCATGTCGGTCACGGCGTCGTAGTAGCCGGCGAGGGTCCAGACGGTGGTGCCGGTGGCGGGGTCGTGCTTGGCGACGACGACGGCGTTGGCCGGGTTGTTGCTGCCGCCGATGATGTCGTTGTAGGCGGTCGTGGCGGCGAGGCGGTCGCCGTTGGGCGCGACAGCGAGGGCGACCGAGCCGGTTCCGCCGCGGAAGGGGGTCTGACTCAAGTAGCCGTTGAGAGCCCAGCCGTCATCGGGGTCGGCGAGGTTGTCGGCGATGCTGAAGCCGTCGTTGTTGTCGGTGACGGTGCCGCCTTGATCGGGCGCGGCGGGCATGACCAGCAGCGCGCCGGGGTTGAGCACGTTGCCGTTGGCGTCGACATCCCAGACGCTGATCGCGTCGGTCGGGCCGGGGTTCACGGTCTTGCTGAGGACCGAGTGGGTGGCGACCGCGCCGGCGTTGTTGAACCACGAGCGGGTGCTGACGCCGTTGATGCCTCGGGCGGTGGCGGCACCCTGGAGGTGGGTGCCGCTGGCGACGACGACGTTGGGAGCGACCTCGTAGACGTACTGACCGTTGAAGTTGACCCCGGCGTAGACCGGGCGGCCGCCGATGCTCTCGGGCATGGCGTTGGGCACCGGGTGGGTGGTGGCGCTGTTGGCGACGAGCCAGTCGCCGGCGTCGCTGGCGCCGGCGTTGTCGATGACGTTGAGCGTGCCGCAGGTGCGGCTGAGGATGTTGACGCGGAAGATGTTGTTGCCGGTGATGGGGTTCGGGCCGGTGATGTTGAAGTCGTCGGCGCGGAAGTGGACGTTGGCGTTGGCGTCGATGACGCCGAACCCGAACTGGGCGCTGTCGCCGAACCCGTCGGCACCGTTGGTCGCGACACTGACGCGGGTGACGTAGAAGCGGGATTCGTCGGAGGGGTCAACGTTGACGACCGCAGCGGTGACGCCGTTGTAGTTCGAGCCTTCGGCGCTGGTGCCAAAGTCGGCGAAGCCCACACCGAGTTGCATGCTCATGCCCGCGGGCGAGACGCTGCCGGGGGCGGTGTTGATGAGGTCGTTGATGCCCGCGCCGGGGGTGCTCCAGAGCTGGTAGGTCGCGGAGGGGTAGCTGGCGACCTCGATCATGTCGTGGCTGATCGCCTGGGCGGAGATGAGGTTGTTGAAGAACCCACTCAGCGGCATGCGCGGGCCCTTGACGACCGGCGCGATCTGCAGCGGGGTGCCCCACGAGCCGAGGAACCCGGTCGCGTCAACGACATAGGCGTTGCACGATTCGGCGGCGTCGTAGGCCTCGAGCGCGTCGCCCGGCAGGACGCCGGCGGGGGAGACGCTGTCCTGCGCCATCGCGGAGGTGGCAAGCCCGCAGGCGGCAACGGTCAGGGCGAGTCGGTGTGTCAGGTTCATCTTCTTCTGCTCCTTCGTGTGGGGGGCGGGGTGTGTGGGGGGTCTCTCTGCCATCGGTTCGGTTTGCCCGGGTATTGACAACAGCACCGACACCCGCCAGAGGCGCGAACCGCCGGCGAAGGGGAACACATGATGCTGTGCCTCAGACCCGAGACATCTCTTCTCAATCGAAACGCTGCACTGCTCTCCGGTGAATCGGAGGGCCTCTCTCAATCCGGCACAGTGTATCGAGATCGAGGGCCTCGGCAAATCGTGCGCGTTGTCTGCACGAGATCTTGTCGGACCGGCGTGGGTTTTTGTGGAAAGCGGGGGTGAATCTCGCCGGGCTACCGGACCGAACCCATCGCGCTGCACAGCTCCCCGGCGAGGCGGGCGTTGGCTTCGGCAAGCGCGATATTGGCTCTGAGGGAAGCGCCCTTGGAGAGCGTGTGAATCTGGGCAAGCAGGGCGGGCGTGGCGTCTCGGCCGGTGGAGGTGGAGGTGGAGGTGGTGGTGGTGGGGGTGGGGGTGGCACGGCTCTCCGAGCCGTGATCCTGTCCACCACGCGGGCTGGAAAGCCCGCCCCCCTGTCTGGAGGGCTCCCCGTCGGGTGCGGTCGCCCGGGCGAGCAGGGCCTTCCACGCCTCGGGAGCCATCGCTTCGGCCACGGGGCAGGGGTTGGCGACGACAACGCCCCGGCCGGTGCGGGCCAGTTCGGCACTGACATAGGCGGCCAGGTCCTCGGCGTCGTCGAAGCGGGCGTCGAGGGGGATGTCGGTCTGGCGGACGTAGAACGCCGGGAAGGAGTCGGTGCGGTAGCCGACGACGGGGACGCCGAGGGTTTCGAGCAGTTCCCGGGTGGCGGCGACGTCGAGGATCGATTTGACGCCGCTGGTGACGACCGCGACCGGGCAGCGGGCGAGGGTGCCCAGGTCGGCGCTGATATCGAGGGTGGTAGCGAATCCTCGGTGGACGCCCCCGATGCCGCCGGTCGCCATGACGCGGATGCCGGCGCGGGCAGCGAGTTCGACGGTGGTGCTGACGGTGGTTGCGCCGTGCTGCTTGCGGTGGAGGATGACGCCGAGGTTGGCGGTGTTGACCTTTTCGACGCGCCCCACCCCCCCGGCTTCAAGGAGGGTGGTGAGTTCGTCGTCGGTGAGCCCGACGATGGGGCGGCCGGCGACGATGCCGACGATTGCCGGTTCACCCCCACCAGCGCGGACCGCGTCGGCGAGGCGTCTGGCGAGGGGGGCGGCCTCGGTCCTTGGCACACCATGGACCAGAATCGTGGTCTCCAGCGCGACATACCCGGCCCCGGCTCGGTTGATGAGTTTCATAGAACAAGTATGGCAGTCCCGAGGTGTGAAGTGATGTTGACACGACAAGTTTCAGAGAGATGGACGCCGACACTGAGCACGCGCAGCGGGCGAAGTGTCGGGTATCCGAGTCTCCCGACAACTCCCGATCCGACGCTTCGCAAGATCAGCGTCGGCGTCCCTCGACCCCGCTGGGCGAATCGTGTAATCTGCCCCGATGCTCACCGTCCTCATCGCTCTCGGCGCGTTCGTGCTCTATCTCGTCGCGTACCACACCTACGGCCGCTACCTCGCCCGGCGGATCTTTCGGCTCGATCCCGACCGCACGCCGCCGAGTGTCGAGTTCGAGGACGGGGTGGACTATGTCCCCAGCCGCCGGGCGATGGTCTTCGGCCACCACTTCACCAGTATCGCCGGCACCGGCCCGATCGTCGGCCCGGCGGTCGCGGTGGTGTGGGGGTGGGTGCCGGCGCTGGTGTGGGTGCTGGTGGGGTCGATCGTCATGGGCGCGGTGCACGACTTCGGCTCGCTCGTGGTCTCGATGCGCAACCGCGGCCGCACCATCGCTGACCTCGCCGGCGACGTGGTCACGCCGAGGGTGCGCATTCTGTTCCTGATCGTCGTGGTGATGGGGCTGTGGATCGTGCTGGCGATCTTCGGCCTGGTGATCGCGACGATCTTCGAGCTCTACCCGTCGAGCATCTGGCCGGTCTGGTTGCAGATCCCGATCGCCGTCGGGCTCGGGCTTTGGCTGCGGCGCGGCGGGAGTCTGCTCGTGGGGTCGCTGGCAGCGGTCGGGCTGATGTACGCCACGATCGTGGTCGCGTCGCAGTACGCCTGGGCGCAGCCGACACTGCCCGCCGCGATCACCGATGTCCTCTCGCCGGTCGGCTTCTGGACGCTGCTGCTCTTGGGGTATGTGTTCGTCGCCAGCGTGCTGCCGGTGCAGGTGCTGCTCCAGCCGCGCGACTTCATCAACTCATGGCAGCTCCTCATCGCGATGGGGTTGCTACTCGTCGGCCTGCTCGTCTCGCGCCCGCCGATCGTCGCCGACGCGGTCAACTTCCGCCCCGCCCCGGCGACCGAGGGCGGGTTCGTGCCGCCCTTTGTCCCGTTCCTCTTTGTGACGATCGCGTGCGGAGCGATCAGCGGGTTTCACTGCCTGGTGGCGTCTGGGTGCTCGAGCCGCCAGCTGCGGAGTGAGACCGATGCGCAGTATGTGGGCTACGGCGCGATGCTGACCGAGGGGTTTTTGGCGGTGCTGGTGATCCTCGCATGCGTGGCGGGGATCGGGCTGGGGACGAGCTTCACCTTGCTGCCGCTCGCTCCTCACGGTCCGGTCCCGCTGGTCGAGGCATATGTGGCGAACACCATGCTGGCCGACGAGAGCGGCATGGTGACACTGACCGCCGGTGAGGCTTGGCAGCACCACTACTCCACCTGGGGCGGCGACAACGGACTCGGCGACAAGCTCACTCCCTTCATCACCGGCTCGGCCAACATGATCCAGTCCCTCGGCATCGCCCACGCGCTGGCGGTCGCGATCATGGGCGTCTTCGTCGCCAGCTTTGCCGCCACCACGCTCGACTCGGCGTGCCGGCTCCAGCGGTATGTCATCGCCGAGCTTGCCGGGGCGGGCACCATGATGCTGACGAGTGAGGAGGTCTGCGCCGCGTGCGGCTATCAGCTGCGCGGGCTCGATGCGGACGCGGCCTG
This sequence comes from uncultured Phycisphaeraceae bacterium, assembly GCA_964394895.1. Classification (GTDB taxonomy): domain Bacteria; phylum Planctomycetota; class Phycisphaerae; order Phycisphaerales; family UBA1924; genus PNC22. The sequence goes on from CAYMZJ010000038.1 coordinate 10,479, forward strand.
TCCTGAGTGCAATGGTGCATCCCGCCGACACGCACCACAACCACCGCCGAGGAACGCTCTCTCCCGCCTCCTCGGCAACCGCTACGTCGCGACGGGGCTCGCGGTCGCGACGGCCGCCGTGCTCGCGCTCTCGGATGCCTTCACGATCAACCCGCAGATCGGTGCCCCCGGCGGCTTCATCAACGCGGGCAAGGGCGCGCTCATCCTCTGGCCGATCTTCGGCGCGACCAACCAGCTGCTCGCGGGGCTGGCGCTCCTAGTGGTCACGGTGTGGCTCGTCCGCAACCGCCGCCCGGCGTGGGTGACCGCGATCCCGATGGTCTTCATGCTGGGTATGACCGGGTGGGCGATCGTGAGCCTCGTCGGGCAGTTCGCAGGAGCCGAAGGCAAGACCCACCTGCTCGTCATCGGCGTGGCGATGCTGATCCTGGAGGTGTGGATCGTTGCCGAGGCGGTGATGCTGGTGGCAGGACCGGGCGTGAGCAACAAGACGGCAACCAACGAGGGCACCCGGACGTGAATGCAGTAGGATGCGAGCATGCATGCCACACCGATGTCGTTCGTGCTCTCGCTCTGTGTGTCCGTTTCGGCGGTGCTCGCCCAGCCGAGCTATGTCGACCGGCTCAACCAGACGCCCGACGCCGCCCGCCTTCGTGCCTGGCACGACATGGTCGCCAGCGAGCCGCACATCGCGGGCACCGAGGGCGATCGCCACGTCATCGAATCGCTCGCCGGGGCGTTCGCGGAGATGGGGTACGAGGTCGAACAGCACGAGATCTGGCCGCTCCTGAGCTACCCGGTCTCGGCCGAGGTCGAGGTGCTGCACCCGTCGATCAAGCCGGGGTGGGGGATGCTGCCGTTGCAGGAAACCGCGATCGCCGAGGACGGCTACTCGGCCGACGCCCGGCTGACGATCGGGTTCAACGCCTACTCGGGCTCGGGCGAAGCGATCGGCGAGGTGGTCTACGCGAACTTCGGCCGCAAAGAGGACTTCGAGCAACTCGCGGCGATGGGGATCGACTGCACAGGCAAGATCGTCATCGCCCGTTTCGGCGGGAACTACCGCGGGTACAAGGCAAAGTTTGCTGAGGAGGCCGGGGCGGCGGGGCTGTTGATCTATCTCGACCCCGGCGACACCGGCTATGTGCGCGGCGAGGTCTACCCGGCCGGCGGGTGGCAGACCGACTCGTGCATCCAGCGCGGGTCGATCATGACGCTGCCCTACAAGGGCGATCCGCTGACGCCGTTTGTCGAGGCGACCGAGCACGCCGAACGGCTCGACGAGGCCGAGGTCGCGCTGCCTCGGATCCCGGTGCAGCCGATCGGGTGGGGCGCAGCGCGGCAGATCATCGTGCGGATGGACGGGCCCGAAGCGCCCGAAGCGTGGCGGGGCGGGCTGCCGATGAGCTACCCGCTGACCGGGGGCAGCGAGCTGCGGGTCAGGGTCAACGTGCAGCAGGACCGCAGGATCGCCAAGACCGCCAACGTGATCGCGCGGCTGGAGGGCTCGAAGTATCCCGACCAGTGGGTGATCGTCGGCTGCCATCACGACGCGTGGGGGTTCGGCGCGAGCGACCCGACGAGCGGGCTGATCTCGATGCTCGAGAGTGCGCGGAGCTTTGCCGAGCTTGCCAGAGCCGGGCATCCGCCAGAGCGGACGATCATCTTTTGTGCGTGGGCGGCCGAAGAGTTCGGCATCATCGGCAGCAGCGAGTGGGTCGAGGCGAACGCCGACGAGCTGCGCGAGAAAGCTGTCGCGTACATCAATCTGGACATGGCGTCGATGGGGCCGAACTTTCGAGCCTCGGCGACCCCGACGCTGCGGCGGCTGGTGGACGAGGCCGCGGGTCTGGTTCCCCAGGCGCGGGCAGCAGACAAGACGGTGCGGGAGGACTGGGTGGCGCGCGCGCCCCGGGCCGACGACCCGACCCGGCCACGGATCGGGAACCTCGGCGGCGGGAGCGACCACGTGGCGTTTGTCTGCCACATCGGGGTGCCGGGGGTCGCGCTCGGCGCGGGAGGCTCGGCGGGGTCGGCGTACCACACGGCGTACGACACGCTCGCGTGGTATCGGAAGGTGGTGGGGGAGGACTACGAGCCGGCGCTCATGATCGCGAGGATGACCAACGCGGTGGCGGGGAGGCTGGTGAGCGAAGCGGCGATTCCGATCGATCCGACGGGCGACTTGAGGTACATCGGCCAAGAGTTGCGAGTCATCGCAGAGGATCCTTTCGTTCAAGACTCGGGGTACTCGGAGCTCGCGATTCAGATCGCCGCGGAGGCAGACAGAGTTGCGGACATGCTCAATACGCTTGATGCGCACGCCGCGCAGTTCGGTGGCGCGCTGGTGTACGACCGCTTTTATTGGAATCTGAAGTTGGACGACCCGGCCCATCAGGCACAGCTCGACCAGGTCAGGCAAGAGCGGAAGAAACCGGTCTTGCTACGGGACGCCTACTCGGCGTTTGCCCGCCGCCACTGGCAAGCCACTTTGGTGCACGACCCCGAGGGCCTCGTCTGGAACCGCAATACCCTGATTTCGCCTGATCCAAACTCTGGGTACGGCTCGTGGACCATTCCATTTGTGCGCCAGGCAATCCAGGAGCGAGATGCGGAGAAAACAGGTGTGATGATCGCGAAGTTCAGCGAGCGAATCGCGACTTTGCGAGATTTGTTCAAGGGATTTGAAGTCCCAGTCGCACCGCCCGAGTCTCCCGAATGACAACGGGCCGACCCTTTCGGATCGGCCCGCGGCACTGATTTGATCTGTGCTTCACGGCTCAACGAGCCGGGATGTCTTGATCCTGCGTGGGATCAGACGAGGTCCTTCATCGCCTTCATCGGGCGGATCTTGACGACGTTGCGTGCGGGCTTGGCTTTGAACATGGTCTCTTCGCCGGTGAAGGGGTTGATGCCCTTGCGCGCCTTGGTGGCGGGCTTGCGCTGGACGAGGATTTTCATGAGGCCGCCGAGGTTGAGCTGTCCCGGGCCGCGCTTGGAGAGGTCGGCCTTGGCGAGTTGGCTGACGGTATCGAAGACGGCGGCGACTTCCTTCTTGCTGATCCCGACGTTGTCGGCGATGAGGCCGAACATCTCGCTCTTGGTGCGGGCCTTGGCAGCCGGGGTGATCTTGACTGCCTTGGGCGCAGCGGCGGCGGTGGTCTTGCGAGCCGGGGCCTTGCGGGCGGCCGTCTTGCGTGCGGGTGCCTTCTTGGCGGTCCGCTTGGCGGTCTTCTTGCGGCCGGCGGTGCGGGTGGTTTTCTTGGTGGTCTTGCGGACTGCTTTCTTCTTCGCCATGGGTGTTTCTCCAAAACTTCCGTGTTTAGGGCCAAAAACGTGCGAGTGTTGTACTTCGTTTCCCTGTGTCTGACAAGGGGCACAACCCCTGAACCGCTGTTTTTTCGGACTTTTCGGGTTTGAAACTGCATTTTTGCCCTATTTTGTAGCAAAATCAGGCTCTGCACGAGATGTCGCGGGCGATATTGGGCCCGGATCAACAGCGGATGTCGTGAGATCCGAGAGCCCGGGAGCCTGCGATTCGTGGGCGATCTGCGCGTTCCGAGGCGGCTGCGCGAGGGTGAAGGCTGGTGGCGGACACCGCCCGGCGACTACCGTACCGGCATGAGTACCCCCGAGCCGTTGTCTCCTGGAGAGCGCCCGCAGATCGCTGTGACCCGCCCGTTGCCGGGCGCGCTGAGCGTGCCGGGGGCGGAGGTGCGGTTCGGGCCGCGTGAGGTGATGGACCGCGAGAAGCTGTTGGGGTTTGTGCGTGGGGCGCACATCGCGGTGACGATGTTTTCTGACCGGGTGGACGGCGAGTTTCTCGACGCGGCCGGGCCGCAGCTGCGGGGGGTGTGCAACTTCGCGGTCGGGTACAACAATATTGATACCGAGGTGTGCGCGAGCCGGGGGGTGGTGGTGACCAACACGCCCGACGCGGTGACCGAGGGGACCGCGGACATGGCGTGGGCGCTGCTTCTTGCGACGGCGAGGCGGCTGGTCGAGGCAGACCGGTTTGCCCGCTCGGGCGCGTGGGCAAAGGCCGGGATTCTGGGGATGGACGACTTTCTGGGAGTTGACCTGACCGGCCGCACGTTGCTGATCGTCGGCGCGGGGCGGATCGGGTTTGCGACCGCGATGCGGTCGATCGGGTGGGGGATGCGGGTGCTCTATGTCGCGCGGAGTCGGCACTGGGAGTTCGAGCTTGCCCCGCTGGCCGCGAGGCGGGTGACGCTTGACGAGGGGCTCGCCGAGGCGGATGTGGTGAGCCTGCACACGCCCCTCACGCCGGAGACAACGCACCTGATCGGGCGGGAGCAACTGGCGCTGATGAAGCCCGAAGCGATCTTGATCAACACGTCACGCGGGCCGGTGGTGGACGAGGCGGCGCTTGTCGAGGCGCTGCGGGAGAAGCGGCTCTGGGGCGCGGGGCTCGATGTCTTCGAGCGCGAGCCGGAGCTGGAACCGGGGCTGGCGGCGTTGGACAACGTGGTGATGGCACCGCACATCGGGAGTGCCGAGCGCAGGTACCGGGAGATGATGACGGAGATGGTGGGAGCGAATGCGGCGGCGATTTTGGCTGGGGAGGAGCCGCCGAACCGGGTGAGGTGAGGTTCATTCTTGCGAGCAAACTCCCAACTCCGAGCCTCGGACTTCAGTCCGGGTTCGTGCCCGGTGCACTCTTGCGTTTGGTCGCGGGCGTCCTACTCCCACACCCCGACACACCCCAGACTGAAGTCTGGGGCTCGGAGTTGGACAGAATCGGAGAGGGACAGAGATAGTGGGAAATCGGGTGCCCGGGCTTAGCGATGGGGGATATCGCCGTACTCGATTTCCAGGTACCTTGCCACATAGTCCACGATCGACTGGGCTTCGGGGATGTCTGGGTTGCTGGTGAGGCCCATGGGTTCGAAGCGCATGCCTTTGAAGCGGGCGACTGCTTCGTCGATGGTGAGGCCGAACTGCATCGCGAGGCTGAAGGCTCGGCAGAATGCCTGGCACATCCCCGAGAGGGCGGAGCCTTCTTTGGAGATTTTGATGAAGATCTCGCCGGGCGAGCCGTCCTCGTAGAGGCCGATGGTGAGGTAGCCCTCGTGGGGCCCGATGCTGAACTTGTGGGTCAGCGATCGGCGGGTGGGGGGGAGGCTCTGGCGGGTGGCGATCATCCTCGGTCCGCTCCGTGGGTTGAGGTCTTGGTGCGTCATGCGGCCGGAGCGTACGCCCGGCTGGGGACCAGTGTCTGCGAGGAATATCGGACACTGGCCGCCGAGACGTCAAAAACTGGTGCCAGATATGGCGAGATATGACGAGATGGCATCTCGTGGGCGGGTTGGCCTTGCTCGGGGGTGGTTTTGGGTCGATACTTCTCCCAGTTGATGAACACGGCGAACCTGACAACCCGGCCCGATCCCGCCGCGAGACAGCCCGACACGGCTGTGCGGTCGCTCCCCTGGAGCACGCGGGCGGTGATTCTGGTCGCGTTTGCGATCCAGTTCGGGTCGGTCGGGGCGGGGCTCGCAGCTTCGGCGGCTGCGGCACCTGACTGCCTCCGCTTGTGCGACGGCGGGTTGCTCCCGATGCTCTTGGCTGACGCGGTGCTGAGCGGTGCGGCGGTTGCGACAACCGGGCCGTTCGAGGAAGAGCGAGCTGGCGATATCGCGGCAGCGGTGCTCGTTCCTGTGGATGCGGAGTGGGCGTTGCCCGCTCGGGCGATCGGTCGGGTCCAGTTGCCGATTCCGCCTCCTGTTCTGGCGTGAGTCGTTGCGGCGCGTTCGGCTGGCGATGGCGAGTCGGGCTGCGCATCCCTCTCCAGATTGTTTGATACCTGTCGGTGGCTTGGGCGCTTTTTTGCAGAAGCCCGGCTGCGGACGGCTCGATCCAAAGTTCACTCAGGCCTCGATCCGCAGGCTTTGATACATGCCGATTGGCATCTCAGGAAGGCTTTCCTATGGCTGGTTCTCAGGGCATCCCCTTCATCGGTCCGCTGCTCAACCGCATCGTCGGCACACGGAACGACCGGTTCGTCCGCAAGTACACGTCCCGCACCGAGGCGATCAATCGGCTCGAGCCCGAGATCCGGCAGCTCGACGACGCCGGGCTGCGAGCGAAGTTTGTAGCGATGCGGGAGAAGCGCGACAACGGATTCAAAGGCGACGACCTGCTCGTCGAGGCGTTCGCGGTCGCCCGCGAGGCGATGGACCGCTCGGTGGGCATCCGCAACACGTTGAACCCGGATGCGGGATTTGACGCGACCCTACTGCCCTCGGCAGCGAAGCGGATCTACGACGAGGTGCGGGCCGAGGCCGAGGCGATGCCCGTGCTGTTGCCCCGGACACTCTCGACGACCGGCGGCGGCGTCCCCGAGGGCGAGCCTGACGTTGAAGATGAGTTTCTCGGGCACGCCGACCCGGTGCCGGGGTGGCGGCGGGTGAACATCCCGATCGCGCTTTACGACGCGGTGCGCGAGTTGTATCCCGAGAGCCGACCGCCCTTCCGGGCGCGGCCGTTCGACGTGCAGCTGATCGGCGCGATGGTGCTCTCGGGCGGAAAGATCGCCGAGATGAAGACGGGCGAGGGCAAGACGATCGTCGCGCCGCTGGCGACGTACCTGGCGTGCCTGGAACGGCAGCAGGTCCACGTCATCACGGTGAACGACTATCTGGTGCAGCGCGACCGCGACTGGGTGTTTCCGTTCTTCCATGCGTTGGGGTTGAAGATCGGCGCGATCCACCCGATGCACATGCAGCCCGAGGAGATGAAGCGGTGGATGTACCGCTGCAACGTGGTCTATGGCACGACGAGCGAGTTCGGGTTTGACTATCTGCGCGACAACATGAAACGGGCGGTCGACCAGCAGGTGCAAAGGAAACGGCAGTTTGCGATCGTCGATGAGGTGGACTCGATCCTGATCGACGAAGCCCGCACGCCCTTGATTATCTCCGGGCCGGCGCACGAGGACCAGCCTCGGTATGAGCTGGCTGACAAGCTGGCGCGGCACCTGGTCGAGAGGCAGAAGCCGTGGCAGGAGCTTGAGGACCAGGTCGAGAAGTGCAAGCAACGGATCAAGGGGCTTGAGGGAGATATCCGGCAGGCGCGGGACAAATCGCTGGTTCCTGATCTGCAAAAACAGCTCGAAGCGGCGAAGGGCGAGCTTCCCAATATCGAAGCCGACCGCGACAAGTACACGCAGTACTACGAGCTGGAGATGGACAAGAAGCAGTGCCACCTCTCGCACGACGGGATCAGCGAGGCGCAGCGGCAAGCAGGGATCGGGTCGTTCTATGTCGATCAGAACATGGACGTGCCTCACCTGCTCGAGCAGTCTCTCCGGGCGCACGTGGTGTACCTGCGGGACCGGGACTACGTCATCATGGACGTGGACGACCGGGCGACGGGCAAGCGCGAGCCGACGATCGTGATCGTGGACACGTTCACGGGTCGGCCGATGATCGGGCGGCAGTGGTCCGACGGGCTGCACCAGGCGATCGAGTGCAAGGAAGGGGTCCCGATCAAGCAGGAGACCCAGACCATCGCGACAGTGACGATCCAGAACTTCTACAAAATGTACAAACGGCTCTCGGGCATGACGGGCACGGCTGACACCGAGGCGCAGGAGTTCCGCGACATCTACAAGCTGGACGTGGTCTCGATCCCGACCAACAAGCCGGTGATCCGCGACGATTTCGACGACCTGATGTTCCTGCGTTCCAAGGACAAATGGGACACGATCGTGGACGAGATCAAGGCGTTCCACGACGTGGGGCGGCCGATCCTGGTGGGCACGACAAGTGTCGAGAAGAGTGAGATGCTCGCGCAGATGCTGGCGCGGAAGTACCAGATCCACCACGAGGTGCTCAACGCCAAGCAGCACGAGCGCGAGGCGCACATCGTCGAAGGGGCGGGCGGCCTGGGTGCGGTGATGATCGCGACCAACATGGCAGGTCGAGGCACCGACATCAAGCTCTTGCCGGTGAGCCGAGAGCAGTTGCTCGATCACTGGCTCCGGCGGAGTATCGCGTCGCGCGGGCTGAGTGTGGACTCGAGCGACGAGGAGCTCCGCGAGAATGTCTATCGCAAGATCGCCCCGGCCGAGTTGGGGATGCAAAAACGCGAGGCCGAGGCGATGGAGTTTGAGGAACTCGAGCTCAAACTCCTGCGACACTGGGCGAACAAGAACACGTGGATCAGCCCGAACAAGGTGGACTCGTTGGATGCCGAGACGCTCCGTGAGGCGCTTGATTCCACGGGCAGGTGCCTGCTGCACCGCCTGCGGTGGTTTGAGACGGTCGAGGATATTGGCGGGCTGCACGTCATCGGCACAGAGCGGCACGAGAGCCGCCGTATCGACAACCAGCTGCGCGGCCGCTCGGGTCGGCAGGGGGACAAGGGATCGAGCCGGTTCTTTGTCTCGCTCGACGACGACCTGATGAAGATGTTTGCCGGTGAGACGACCATGAAGGTGTTGTCACGCCTAGGCATGAAGGAAGGCGACGCGATCGAGCATCCGATGCTCTCCAAGAGCGTCGAACGCGCCCAGCGCAAGGTCGAGGAGCGGAACTTCGAGGTGCGGAAAAACATCCTCGAGTACGACGAGGTGATGGAGCACCAGCGGCAGGAGTTTTACGGCCTGCGGCAGCGGGTGCTCGAGGGGCGTGAGGTCCGCAGTCTGATCTTTGACTACATCTCCGAGGCGATCGACGACGCCAGCGGGCTCTATCTCGACTCGGAGTACCCCGCCGAATGCGTCGCGGAGTATGCCCGGGAACAGTTCGATTTCTCGGTGCCCCCGGAGAAGTTGCGCGGCAAGGACGGGTCCGAGATGGACATCGCGGTCCGCCGGATCGCGGCAGAAGAGGCCCGCCACATGATCGACGTCACGCTCGGGGAGTACATCCCGATCGAGGGCTCCGAGATCAGCGTGGACTTTGATTCGGCGGGCCTGGTCGAATGGGCCAAGAGCCGGTTTGAAGTTGAAGTTGACGTGGCGCAGGTGCGCAGCGGCGGCCTCGCCGAGCGGAACGAGGTCTACAACATGCTCTGCGCCGCGGCGAACGAGCGGATCGAGACCGCCGACCTTCCCAGGATCGCGGTGTTCACCGAAGAGGAGTACGGCGCGAAGAAGCTCATCGAGTGGTGCAAGTCCAAGTTCGGGATCGAGCTCGAGCTGGACGAGGTGCTCGCGGCGATCGTTGACGAGGAACGCTCGCCGAAGGACCTGGTCCTCGAGCGTGCGGAGAAGCTGTACGACAAACGCGAGGTCGAGTACCCGATCGAGTTTGTCATGCAGCTGACCATGTCGCAGGCGCGGCAGAACCCGCAGCAAGCGCTCGCGCAGCTGGCGGGGTGGGCAAAGCGGCGGTTCGGCTTGGACTGGACCCCCGAGACGATCCAGAAAACGCCGCCGGCGCAGATCCGTGAGCAGTTGCTCGAGGCGTCCCGCAAGTTCGTCGACGAGGACCGGATCGAGAAAGAGGTGCAGGCCGCCCTTGCGTGCGAGGACGACGAGACGCTCGACGCCCACCTCACCGAGCGGTTTGACATGAGCCTGCCCGAGGCGATGCGGTTCCTCGAGCCCGACGAGAGGCCCGACGCGGTGCGAGCGCTCGTCGAGAACCTGCTCCGCACCGAGTTGCTCTATCTCGAGCGGTCGATCCTGCTCGAGGTGCTGGACACAACGTGGAAGGACCACCTCTACACGATGGACCAGCTCCGCGACGGGATCGGGTTCCGCAGCTTCAGCCAGCTCGACCCGCGGATCGAGTACAAACGCGAGGGTGCCAAGCTGTTCAACGTCATGGACCGCAACGTCCGCGACAAGGTCACCGATTTTATCTTCAAAGCCAGGCTCAACCCCAACCAGGTGCAGCCCGCGGGCGGCGGTGGTGGTGGGGCTGGTGGTGGGGCTCCGACTCCTCAAGGCGCTCCTCCAGGGCGTGCGTCGGCCCCGGCGGGCGGCTCTGGAGGCAACATTGTCGGTCCGGGGCTCACCTAAACCCCCGGGGATCTGGTAATCTGCGCCGGGTTCGGATCAGACAGCCCGGATCGCCCGTATTGTTGTGGACGGACAGTCGTTCGGGTGCCGTTCTTGTTCTCACGCGGCACCAAGGAGAGTCACACGATGGCCACCAGGCTCGCAATCCAGTCTCGCGCCTCTCGCTGCGCATTCACGCTGATCGAACTCCTCGTCGTCATCGGCATCATCGCGGTGCTGGTTGCGCTGGCGGTGGTCGTCGGGGCCAAGGTCGTCGAGGGCGGCAGGGCGCGGGCGACGACAGATGTCATCCGCGTGCTGGATACAACGCTCGGGGCGTGGCAGCTCAACGCCAACGTGCCGTTGCCGGAGTTTCTTGAGGTCAAAGAGCTGGGGAAATCCCACTTCTTTGAAGTCATCGACGCTCGTGAGCAGAGAAACAAGGATTACACCGACGCGGCCAATCCGAGTACAAGGTACTACTCGGCGCTGGTCATGCAGGACGAGTCGATCGCGGCCGAGTTCAGGCAGTTGGACAGCACGTTTGTCAGCTCGGCGTTCGTCGCAAAGCGCGGGGCGTACGAGAAAGACGAGCGTGAATCGTGGGCGCTGCCGGCGGTGAATGTCCGTGATGCGTGGGGACGACCGATTCGGTTTGTCCACCCGGCGTTCCACGGCGGGCACGGCGAGTACTGGGATCCGAACCTCAGCGATCTTGTGCCACGTGATATCTTGCGTGTGATGCGGCCCACAAACTCAGGCAGGCTATTTCCGATCCCCTATCGGCGTTCCTACCGCCCGTTCGAGGCCGATGCTTCAAACCGCAAGGCAACCTGGATCGGCGATGCCGACGAGGGCATGGCCGTCGGCGGGCGGGCGTATTTCTACTCCGCCGGCGCGGACGGCGACCCCGGCACCCGGGCCAACAACGTCTACTCGACCGAGCCTCGGTTCCCGGTCGAAACCCGCGACTTCGACTGATGCCGTGAGTCTGCCTGCAGACTGTTGGCGGCAGCGCGATCGGTCGCTCGGCCACACGAATCGCACATGGCTATACTTGCCCTCGCGGCTTGGGGAGACCCAAGCTGTGAGACACAGCTACGGGGTGTAGCGCAGCTTGGTAGCGCGTCTCGTTCGGGGCGAGAAGGTCGGAGGTTCGAATCCTCTCACCCCGACTATTTGCAAGGTCAAGCCCTTCGGCGAGCATGTCGAAGGGCTTTCCTGATAGTGAGAACAAGGTTTTTACCCTCCAGTTTGCAGTTCAAACAGACGATTTCGAGCAATCGTCGTTTGGCGGGGTAACCCGCTGCAATCCACTTGTTTTGCAGTGTTTGCGAGAGTTCAAACACCTTGACCGCGAGAACCGCTGATTCGTCGTGGGAGCGGTCCACCACATCGAGATGCAGCTTGATCGAAGCCAGCCGATCCCGCAGTTCGGTGGGCTTGCGGGCGAAGGTGTCCTGACCAATCTCCTCGTCGAGCCGGAGGTTGAGCAGCCGGTCCTGCTGGGCGACCAGGAGCGACGCCTGCCGCTGCAGTTCGGACCGCTTGGCTTTGTCCTCGGCCTGCTGGTCGCGGGTCTGTGAGGCGAGCACGGTTCGGAACCACTCCCGGACCGAGTCGTCGTGGACCCGCATCGAATCGAAGATCGCCATGAGCTGGCGGTCGAGCTCGGCCGCAGTGGCCGCAGGTCATGAACCCGCCGGCAAACGTCATCTCGTGGGCGTGGTAGACACTCCCTCCGAGCAGGGTCTGCACCCGGTCCCAGGTTGCCCGCTCGATCAGGGGCTCCTGTTTGCCCGGATACGGCTGGCCCTTGAAGGGCACCTCGCCGATATACGAGCGGTCGGCAAGGATGTGGTACAGCTTGCTCCGTGTGAACCGTGGCGAGGCACGCCTGTACACCACGTTCTCGGTGTGCAGGCGGTCCCGTAGCGCATCAATCGTCAGCGGTTCGTGGGCGTAGAGGTGGAAGATCCGCCGTACCGTGACCGCAGCGGCTTCGTCGGTCTCGGTCACACACCGGCCGTTCCTGCGGATGTTGATGTAGCCGTAGGGGGCCTTGCCGACGACCCAGCCTTCTTGCACACGCCTTGCCAGGCCCTCTTTGACATCGAGCGATCGCTGCTCGGTGTAGAAACTCGCCATGTTGGCGAGGGTACGCCGCATCATGCGGCCCGCTGGGTTGTTGTCGGTGGGCTGCGAGACCGAGATGAACGCGAGGCTGTACTCGCCCTCCAGGCGTTCGAGCTCGACACAATCAAAGAGGTTGCGAGCGGCACGATCGATCTTGTAGTAGAGCAGCCCGTCGAGTTCCTCGGCGTGCTGCCTGAACGCGTCCTCCTGAACAGCGAGCGAGAACCCCTCACGCTCTTGCTCCCGGCTTGCCGATTCACAATGATCGAATGGGACAGCGCAAGGGCGATCCCTGCCGCCATCAGGTAGCTGCCCAGCGGCTGGCTGAGGGGCAGCAGCAGGATGCCGGTGAGGATCACCACCGCCGGCTCCAGCCCGCCCTTGATAGTGCGTTCAGAGGAACGCGAGAAGAACTTCGCCAGCCTGGGCCATCCGTTGTAGCGGGAGTGGACGAAGTCGCCCCGGGCAACCATCACCACGCTCTCCATCCGCGCCCGCAGCTGCATCACCAGAGAGCGCAGCCAGGGGACGTCCCGACGGAGGTGCTTGCCCACTTTCGGAGTTTCGTCGTGAGTTCGCTTTGCACCTACGCGGCTTTCTGGAACAGCCCCTCCGCCTCTTGGGCGGCCCCGGCGCTCTTCAGCGGCGGGTTCGACCATACGGTAGCACGTCTTGAGAGCACATCGTGCAGTGCCTCACTGACCGCTCGCCAAGCAGTCCCCCATGGCCCCAGCAGTTTGGCTACGGCGGGCTCTTTCATCAGGAATGTACTCCATGCCCGTTCCAGTGACGGCAGTCCTGACGCTTCCAGAAGCTCTGCGTCTTGGTTCTGCTTTGCTTCGAGCCCCTCCGACGCCGAGACAAATTAGATATGATCGCGAGGAATGCGCAGGCGCTCCGCCATCGCGTACGCCTCGGCTTGAACCCTCTCGTATCCCCGTTTCTGCTTGCAGAAGAGATCAAATTAGTTCCACACGACAAACACCACGCGCGGGTCGAGACCCTCGGATTCCACCCCGCGGAGCGCTGCGATGTCACTTTCTTTGCCGACTTGCTGGCACGAGAATACAACGACAACCGCTCCAGATTGATCGACACTCTCCCATGTCGCCGCTGTTCGATCCCGATTCTCGCTGATACCGGGAGTGTCTTGCAACTCCACACCATTCTGCAGCAATGGCAGCGGGGCTTCTACTACTGCGTGTGTGTATGCGTGGCGTTTTAACGATTGTGCAGTGCCTGGAGAACCTGTTCGGCCCGTCACTTCTGCAACCTGGACAGCTTTCCAGAACTCCTCTAAGCCCAAATTGAGATCAAACTTATCAAGATCGTCGATCGAAGAAAGGAAGCACCTTGCGCGTTTCTTCGTGCCGTACTTCACGCTGATCGGAACCGCAGCACACGCCACCCCGAAGTCAGCGGGCACGATCTCCTCACCAAGCAATGCATTGATGAGTGTTGACTTGCCGACCTTCATCTCACCGAGCAGTACGACTTTGAAACGGTCTTCCAGGAGGCGCCCCTGGGCGCTCCGCAGCGATTCCGCCCGCTCGGGGACGTCGAGATCGCCAAAGACATCTGCCACTCCCATCAGCACACCTGCCAACCGGTCCCGCATGCGAGCAAAGTCATCGAACGAGCACTCTACCAAAGTCATTTGCGATTCCTTCGATGCAGAGTCTGTCCTCTACGATATACGATTCAGGATGTAACCCGATACGACCGAGCCCTGCATGCATACTTGCCCGTTAGCAATCTGCGGCACTCTACCCCAACATAACACCTTTTATGTTGGTGTTCGACGGGTGCTTCCACGCCTACTGGTGAGGACAAACTCAACCCTTGACCAATCACCCAGACCTGTAGCATTGTGGAACAATATGCAACAACATTGAGGGAATCATGGAAGATGTGCGCGTACGAAAGCTGGACGACGAGGTCGTCCTGCTGCTGAAGGGCCGGGCCAAACGCGAGGGCATGAGCGTCGAGGCGATCCTGCGGAAGTTGATTACTGAAGACGCCAAGCGGCCAAAGCGTGAGATGATGGCCGAGCTCCGCGAGCACCAGCGTGCCGTGCGCGAGGCATACGGGGAGCTGCCCGATTCCACCACCATCATCATCGAGGAACGCGAGCGGATCGGATGTTTGTTCTGGATGCAAGCGTTGCGGCCAAATGGGTCATCGCCGAAGCCGACAGCGCAGCCGCAAACGAGCTGCCGGAGTCCTCCACTCGGATCGCCGCGCCGGCCATTATCCACCATGAGGTCGCGGGGGCCGTGCCGTGCATGACCAGATCGAGCTCTTGGCGAGAGCGGCATGAGCGGGGCGCTGGTGCTGCCGCCCAGATCGGCGCTACTCAATATGTTAACAGACCGCGTGCCGTTGATGGTGCGTGAATCCGGGCCGGGCACGGTGCGCCGGTACCTCGAGTTCTTCGCGGCCAGCATCCGCAATCCAAGTACCAGAGCCGCCTATCTGATCGCGGCCGAGAAGTTTTTTGCATGGTGTGCGCAGCACGACATCGGCCCGCTGCAAAGCCTCCAGCAACTCCATCTTGCGACCTATATCGAGCAGCTCACCCAGCTCCAATCCGCCCCACCGTCAAGCAGAACCTCGCGGCACTGCGCATGCTCTTTGGATATCTCCGGGTTCCTGCCGAGAACCCCGCCGAGGGTGTTCGAGGTCCCAGGCAAGTGGTCCGCACCGGCCGTACACCGGTGCTTGCCGCAGAGCAAGCCGGGATGCTGCTGGAGTCCATCCCGACAAACACGCCGACCGGGCTGCGGGATCGGGCGTTGATCTCGGTGATGATCTATTCGTTCGGGAGAATCTCGGCAGTCATAGGTCTGGATGTCCCCGACTACCACTACCACGGCGCTCGGCGACGGATCAGGCTCTGCGAGAAGGGAGGCAAGGAGCACTCCGTGCCGGTGCATCACCGCGCTGAGGAGTATGTCGATGCGTATCTTGCAGATGCCGGGATCACGGCTGGCCCGCTCTTTCGGGCGACAGAGCATGACCGGATTACCGAGCGACGGTTGAGCCGGTCCACGGCCTGGGAGATGGTCAAGCGGCGTGCCCGAGCAGCGGGGCTGCCCGGTGACACCACGAACCACACCTTCCGCGCTACGGGCATCACGGTCTATCTGGAGAATGGCGGGACGATCGAGAACGCCCGCAATATCGCTGCGCACGCTCCACTGCGCACAACCCTGTGCTACGGCCGCAGGGGCGAGAGTGTGACGCTGGACGAGATCAACAGGATTCAGCTGTGGAGAGCAGCGTCTCGCAGCGTTGTGCATCCAAGAACACACGATTCACTCCTCCCACACAATGCGTTCGACCGTGACCGGGTGCTCCCCGGCCGGGAGCAACTCGGCTCTATCGGCTTCGCTGATCCAGGGCACTCTGTGCCTGACGAGCCCTGCGAACAGACAGACCTGCGGCCAGGCACGGAGTACACGGGCGTGTGTTCCGGCTCTTGCTGTTGCCTCGCCACGCGCTCCCGCACGGCCTCGGCAACCAACTCCGTGCCGCTCAGCCGCTCGTCTCTGTCGCTTCAACCGCTTCCCGCAACTCCTGGAGCGCCGAGGTCTTGCCCGCTCCGGCTGCGCCACGGATGATCATCACACGGCCGCGTGAGGTGAGAACATGCTGCACCGCAGCCCGTTGCTCGGTGTTGAGCCATTCACGCGTAAAGGTGGCGAGAGGTTCACGAATCGGACGCCATTGCTCCCTGCCCGATCGGGCGATCTCCAGCATCTTTGACTCTTCTGCGAGCACTGCTTGGGTCGTGACCAGTGCTCTTCCAATGCGGGTCGCTCTGACCAAGGGTTGGTGCGCAGCGAGTGTTTCAACACTCTCCCGTGACGCCTTGCCGGTGCCCTGCCGCAGGGCCTCAGCAAGGAACATCCGCTCGGGGATGACCGATGCCCGCTCGAAGCTGTGGGCCATGGCTCGCTCCACAGCCTCGGTCGCAGCACGGCTGTCTTTGGATCGCCACAGCTCCTGGAGTTCTGGCATACTCAGCTGCGCGGCCTTGCGTGCCCGTGTCGGCGCACCAAGTTCGGCCTTGGCTGTGGGGTCTGTGATCCCGCGCACTTTGGCGATTTCTTCGATGCGTGCGGTGCGTCTGGAGAACATGACAAGAGTCTCTGGAGCGATCCTCTTGAGTTCCCAGCCCGTGGCGGTTCTCTCGGTCTCGAGCCCGAGTGTCTCGAGCTGGCGAGCCAGCCTCGAGTTGAAGACCGCCTCGAAGTAGGGTGCGTCCCGCTTGAGATCGCCGAGCTGTGCCGCCTTCCAGCGGTCTTCCTCGGGATTGAAGTTCGCGTTGAAGACCAAGCAGTGGGCGTGCAGGTGCGGGTCGGGCACGCCACCCTCAGGCCTCGCCGTCAGATGCACGAACTCGCCCCAGACGAGGTTCCCGGTGATCCTGTCTTCGTTGGTGCCCTGCTTTCTGACTCTGGCCTTGGCCTCGGATTCCATGTCGTGCATGGTCGAGTCCACTGCATCTTGGAAGGCGTTGAGGATGCGTGCATCCTCGGTGAGTGCATAGAGCAGCGGGACGCTCTTGGGCACATGGAAGTTGAAGTCGTAGCCGACCCTTCGGTTCAGTTTCTGGCGGGGTGTGAGGGGAGTGCCAGAGCCGGGCGTCCGGTTGTCACAGAGAGCATCCCAGTCCTCCTTGCCGACCGAGCCACTCAGGCCGAGCCGATCACGACGGCACAGATCAGAGAACTCGACCGCCGCGGCACCGCTGTGGACTCGGGCGAGAAGGCAACATTCCCATGAGAAGACGTGAAGCACAGCCTACTCACAGGCGATGGACGTGCTGACCAACCCGAGGGCGGTTTGAGCGGTTACCAACATGTTCAGCGGCACCGCTCAGGTCAAGCAAGTCGAGCAGGTCGAGCAGGTCGAGCACTCATGGATCGAGTGCGAGGTACAGATCAGTTTCGCAAGAGCCGATGGCTCCGATGTGGCCTCTGCGGCAGGTCTCGGGGTGAAAGCCCCTCAGCCCGGTGTGCGTGTAGTGAGTGTTGCCACAAACGACACTGAAACCGCGAGAACCGAAGACATCCAGGCAATGCCGGTTGGAGAGGTCGATATTCCAGACGCGATCAGGTTTGCACTCGATGCGGCGATCGCACTGGCGCTTCCCAAACTGGAGGAGTACGGATCCAGCCAGGTGGTTTCTGCGCAATAGCTCGCTCGGCAGAACTATTTCTTTGCTTAAAAGCGAGGCCTCTGATGGTTTGGATTGCGTGCGTACACCCTGCGCACCAAGTGCGATTGTGTTGCCAGAAAATTGTGCTTCGACGCTGCATGAAGAGGTATCAGGAATCTGCCCCGTAGCGGTGGTAGGGGGTAGGAGATGTGCCGGCGGTTATTCGCGGAGTCACAATGCCAGTTTGTAGGCGGTGGTGACCTGGGGCAGACAGGAATCCACTCTCGACTTGGCGGCCGCCACATCCGAGCCCGCGTTGCACCGTTGCAGGAACTCAGAGCAATCGGGGTCGAACTTTTCGTCGAACCTCGGGCTGATACGCTGGTTGGCTAGGGCGTCGTGGAGCAGCACCCACTCCGCATCGGTGCGATCGGTGACCAGGTACTGGACCGGGAGAGCGCGCCCTGCATTGGATTCGATCGCGTCGAGTGTGCTCTATTCACCAGTCGAGAACGCGACGTGTGCCGCCGAACCCAGCGCGGTGAGATGCTGATTGAGCGAGGTCTCGGCGGCGGTTTCGAGCGCGGCAAAGCCATCGGCGTCGAGATGCGACATGGCGTTGGTCACAAGCTGTGTGACCTCCTGCTCGCTGGCACCGCTCGCCGCCAAGCTCTCAGCAGAAACACCCACCCGGGTCAGCGACGCGGCGAGCTCGAAAGAAGTGGGGGCGCAACAATGTTGTGCGAGAACCACGAGGTAAACGACACGCCGAACGATGCCAGACCCGCGATGGTGATCGCACCGACGGCAATGAACACGCTGATCAGAGGTAAAGCACTGCCACGCAAAGGATACGATTCTTCAGAGACATGGGGGTGTTCTCCGTTGTCGGGTGTGTCCGAACGGCTCGTTGATAGTGGTACCCGAATCAGTCGTCCGCTGCAAGGAAATCTCTTCAAGATTCAATGGCCGTTCATTCTTTGGAAAACACTCTTGGCGCGATCGGCTCACCGATTCGCGGCACTCGGCGCCGAGCTGATCGAGGAGTTCTTTCGCGGTGGCGTCGGACTGTTCGGCGACGAGTTGTGCGAGATGAAACTTGCGGACGCCGGGGCTGCCCTGCTTGCGTGGCGCAATCTCGCCGAAGTCGCGTCGGCGTTGGCGGACGCGTCGAGTCCGTGGTTCGCTGACACAGAAGACCGTGGCGATCTCGGCGGTAGTCATGCCTCGGTCGTAGGCAGCAAGAATACGGTCGCCGAGATCTTGTGAGAACGGCGCAGCCATCGGTAGCTCGTTCCAGGCTCGATCCACGGACCAACCAAGAAGCTACACCACTACGCCAGAACGCGCAGCCGACCAAGCGCCAAACCTGCGCTACGAGTTTGGTTGGGTTGCTCTAGAGCATGTGGATATGAAACGTGATTGTGCAAGATGCTCTAAGCACCTGTCCTTGAAGCGATTGGGAGTCAGTTCAACCCTATTCTGTAACCCTATGATCGAAGGCTGCTAGGTTCTGTTTGACGGCTCCAGCAAGCGGTTGCAGCGTTGGATCATGGCGAGA
>CAYMZJ010000039.1:0-29209 GCA_964394895.1 uncultured Phycisphaeraceae bacterium
CCCCCCCCCCCCCCCCCCCCCCCCCCCCCCCCCCCCCCCCCGCGCCCCCCCCCCCCCCCCCCCGCCCCCCGGGGGGTCGTGTGTGGGGTCTCGGCGGGCGAGCCGGTGCCGGTAGGGCGGGCGGCGGCCTCGTGTGGGGCCAACTTTAGCACATGCCCGCTGTCGGTGGGCTGTGACGTTTCTTTGGTCGGCCTTTCGATCGGCCCGGGGTCTGGAGGATCGGCTCGGGTGTCTACCGCTCCCCGATGGGATCATCGGGCAGGACCGGGACGCCCAGGGTCGGCTTTGGGGGCTCGTAGGTGACAGGGTATTTGGGGCGGGGCTGGTACATCGCGTTGATCCACTGGACGGCTTTGGCAAATCGAAGATCGTCGGTCGACCCGATGACCGGACTCCACACCGAGGTGCTGCTGGTCGCGACGAGTGGGTGGGGGTAGAGGCTCACGTCCCGGGGGAGCGCCATCTGCAAGAGCGGCGACTTGGCGGGCTCGGTGTAGTTGATCAGCGGGGTGTCGTCGGCGAGGCGGTAGCGGTCGAGGATGAGGAAGTTGGTGTAGATCGTCTTTTCGTTGTTGGGGGCGGTGTTCTTCAGCCACAGGTTGCCGGACTGTTGTCCGCCGTGGCAGCCGGTGGAGGAGCAGGTCGAGACGAGCCATGAACGGTGGACATTCTCGCGGAAAAGCCCGAAGGCTTTGGGCTCGCCTCCGACGCGGACCTCGTTGTAGAACTCGCGGGCCCGCAGGCGGAACATGAGCTCGAGGATAAAGACCGGGGGGCGGCGCTCGAGGGCGGCGCGGCCTTCGCGTGACTGAGGGATCAGGTCGTGCCCGTCGTAGGCCTCGACGAGGCGGCGGATGGTGTCACGATCAACCGAGAGCCGCGGCGGGTCTTTGAGATCGACCTCGTAGATCTTGATGAGGTTGATCTGGTCGCGGGTGAGGGTCGGGAAGTCAGGGCGGCGTCTGGGCCTGGTGCGGGGTTCGCGGTCGGCACCGGGCTTTGGGTCTTTCGCGCGGTTCATCGCTTCTGCGCGGAGGAGGATGGTGCTCTCGATCTGTTGTTTGAGGGCTTTTGCCTGCGTGTTGTCGGGCTCGATACGGAGGATGTGGGCGACCTCGACGAGGGCGAGGGAGAAGGCCTCGCGGTCACGCAGCCAGTCGGTGAGCAGGAGCAACTGCTCGATGTCGTCGTCGGCGATCATCGTGCGGAGCTGGCGGTACCGGTCCGCGACCGGGGGCACCGGGTCGATCCGCAGGACGTCGACCATGTTGAAGGTGGTGGGGAAGCCGGCGATCTCGAGCACGACTTTGGCGTTGTCGCGGGTGATGAGCCTGCCTTCGAGCCGGCGGCCGTCGCGGTGGAAGACCACGACCATCCCGCTGGGGTTCTCGGGTTGGGTCGCGGTCTTTGCGGGGGCTTTGGGCGGGGCTTCGGGCTGAGGCTTGCTCTGGGGCTGCTGGTAGGCGACCGGGAAGAGCGAGGCGGGATGAGATTTGTTCGCGTTCGGTGTCCCGGCGGTGCCGAGAACGACAGCCGCGAGGCCGAGTGCGGCCACTGTTCCCCCCGCGAGCCCCGCCAGTCTGTGGGATCGGCCCATGGTGTGTTGCTCGCCGCGCTGTGTGGTCCCGCTGTCGGTTGATCGGCTCGCGCGGGAGAGCCGATCGTGTTGCAAGAAAGTGCCCAGGAGAGGACTCGAACCTCCACCCTGTTTCCAGGACTACCACCTCAAGGTAGCGCGTCTGCCAATTTCGCCACCTGGGCCCGATGCCGCGACCCTCTTGGGGTGCTGCGAGGGGGAGTGTATCCCGGGTGGTGGTGGCTGTCGATCCCGTTGGCGGGAGGGCAGCCGTCTGCGTACCGTCCGCAAGCGTCCCGGCGGGGTTCCGTGGGGTGCCAAAGAAGGAGCGAAGGATGATGAATGTGGTCCGGGACGGGTTGTTTGAAGCCGCGGCTGAGAGGGTCCGCGAGGCCGGGGCGTTCTCGACGGTCCGGGTCGAGGGCGAGCGGCTGGTCTGTGTCGCCAGGGACGTCGAGGAGGCGGAATACCGGCTCGATTGGGACGAGGAGGGCACGCTCTGGGTCTCGCTGGTCACGCCGGACCGGTGGCTGAGCGGGTCGATCGAGGGCGATCTGGTCAACACCGGCGACAAGATGGGCGAGCTGGTGACCGACGAGCTGGTCGAGCTGGGGTGCGACGACACGGTCGAGATTGTCGAGCACTTTCGTTCCGAGGACCTGCTGTTTACGTTCCGTTCACCGGTGCCGGTGGGCGAGCGGCGGGGCGATGAGGCAGCGAATCTCGCGGCGGTGTACGTGCTCGCGTACGAGGCGTGCTTTCGGCAACTCGGGGACATGGGCGGCGAGGGAGAGGATTAGAGCTGCCTCAACCAACACAGAGCGAATATTCTTGTGTGCCACGGCCATTTTGGCCGTGCGAACGCACCCGATGCCTCTCCGCACGGCTCACAGAGCCGTGGCACACAAGAAGAGAGAACAACGGTTGCTCTAGCCGCCGGACTCGTAGTTGATGACGGGGGACTTGGCGTCGATTTTGGCGTCTTCCTGCACTTCTTGTTCGAGGCGTTCGCGCTGCTGGGCGTGGTCGTCGGGGACTTCGGCCCCGCTTCTGAACACGCCCATCCCCCAGGCAAGAACCACACCGGCGAGGAGCAGCACTGCCCCGGCGGCGATTGCTTTGACGGTGTTGGCGTTGAGCCCTCCGCCGGAACCTTTGCTGTTCTTTGTGGCGGGTGCGGGGATGTCAGATTCGTCTATGAGCGATGGTCTATCGGGCATGCTTTGGTCTCCGCGCGGGGGGTGATCGGCGCGGTGGTGCCACGCCGCGTGGAGTCTACCCGACATCGCGCCTCTGGAACAAGAACACACCGATCGCGAGAAACATGACGATCTGTGCACCCGCGTAGCCGGCGAGCATGAGGATGTGGTTGGGCGGGATCTTGCTGTTGCGGGTGATGGCGTCGACGAGCCAGTACTGCTGAAAGTTCGGGACGACCGCGTGGAGGGTGGCGGCGAAGGGGTTGACCTCGGTCTCGGTGAGGAAGACGTAGTCGCCTTGCCGGGGCGGGCGCGAGGCGAGGGGCAGGTCGGTATCGAGCTCGAAGGTGAGTTCGCGGCCGTCGAGCCCTCCGGCGAGGACGCCTTCGGTGGTGCCGTCTTCGGCGGTGACCGAGTGGTTGGCGAGGGCAAAGCCGTTGGGGTTTGAGCCGTAGTAGACAGGGACGCCCGGAGAGACTTCGGCGAGGGGCGGGGCGAGGAGTCTGACGATGTAGGCGTCGCCTTGCTTGTCGAACCCGGCCTGGAGCTCGCGGACCGGGTCGACCTCCTGGATCACGGCGATGGAGGTGTTTTTGTAGGCGTGGCGGCCGATCATGTAGTTCGAGAGCAGGCCGATCATGAGGACGCCGGCACAGATGACGATGGTCATGACCTGGCTAAGGCGGGTCGATACCGCGGTGGCGACGGCGGCCAGCACGAGGAGTGCGAAGAGCACCGCGAGGCTGGCGAGCATGATCTGGGGCTTGAAATCGGTGAAGAGGGGTTGGGCTTCCCACTCTTTGTTGACCGCGAGGGTGAGGAAAAACGCGAGCAGGATGCCGGGCAGGAGGAGCAGGCTGGCGGTCTGCGGGAAGGACCAGCCGTAGTAGAAGTTGCACCACCCGGCGACACCCACCGAGAGGGCGACCGCGACGGTGGAGAAGACGACGACGGGCATGTCGATGTCGTCTGCGGCGGTGGTCATGACGCCGTGGCGGATCGCGAGCATGAGGTAGGAGGTCATGATGAGGACCGCGACGATGAGCGCCCCGGCGACGCCGAGATATTTGCCTAGGACGATCGCCGTGCGGCTGATGGGCTTGCTGACGACGGTGAGGATGGTCTTGCTCTCGATTTCGCGGCTCATGACGGCGGTCGCGATAAACGCGGCCAGGAGCATCCCGGCGACGAGGATGGTCGAGAGCCCGATGTCGAAGAGGAGTTTGTTGTCCTTGGAGATTTCGGAGGAGTCGGTGTAGCCCATGCTGTAGGCGGTGGACCAGGTCGTGAAGACCTGGAGCGCCCCGGCGAGCATGAGGACGATGAAGTAGATGGGTTGCCTGACGCTCTCGATGAACGTGTTGCGGGCGATGGTGGTGGTTTGCAAGATCATGCCGGGACATCTTTACACCGCTCGCGGGCCGAGGGATCGTGGGATCGGTGAGATGGGTTCGGAAATTTTGGCGGGGCCGGCGAACCTGCGCTATGGATCGGCGTAGGTGGGCGTATCGCGGCGTTGCGTTTCTTGCGGATTGTGCCCACAGCTTTCACGGGGTTGGAGTCGAATCGGCGGGGTGTTGATCGGCCGGCTGAAAGACCTCTTGTGTGGTACGGTGGACAAGTGGGCAAGTCGTAGTGACAATCCTGCCCCCGACCCCGAGTTGTCGGGGAGGGTGCCGGGGCCCGGCCGTTCGTGCTTGGGTCGAGATGTGTCCAGTAGAATGATGAGGAGCCGATGAAGGCAGACCACCTGAGCTTCAAGCGCGCGTCGTCGGTCAGCATGCTTGGTCTTGCGATCCAGGTCGCGATCACCTTGGTGCTGTTTTTCTACGGGATGTACGGGAACGACCACGCGGCGTTCTCGGCTTCGTTCCTTTCGATGGTCGGGGTCCTGGTGTGGCTTGTGCTGCTGTTGCTGTTCGATCAGCACCGGCGCGAGCGGCTCGAGGCGATGGAGGCCGAAGCGCTCGCCGAGGAGGCGACCAGTTCGGTCTTCGACGAGGCGGCTGGGGACCTTCGGCTCGCTTCCCGGCGGTTGCAGACGTGGTACCGGTTTGTCATCCCGGTGGTGAGCGTGCTCATCGGCGGGACACTGATCGCGTTGGGCTGGTGGCGTTTCAGCGCCGATCGGACGCTGTCGCACGCGGGCGAGCTTCCCCAGGCGACCCATGGCGGCTGGGCGATGGCGTTCGGGCTGATTATCGCGTTTGTGGGCTTTGTCTTTGCCCGGTTTATCTCGGGGATGGCAAAGCAGGTGGTGTGGGCCAACCTGCGGGGCGGCGCGGCGTATGCGGTCGGGATGGCGTTGGTCGGGTTGTTGCTTTCGGTGGCGCAGTTTGTGGATGTCGCGGGCTCTGACGCGATGCGTCGGTACCTCGTTGTGGGAATCCCGATCCTGACGATCGGGCTCGGCGTCGAGGTGCTGCTCAACTTCCTGCTTGATCTCTACCGCCCGCGGAAGAAGGGGGCGTTCCCGAGGCCGGCGTTTGATTCGCGGGTGCTCTCGCTGATTTCTGCGCCCGATCGGATCGCTCGCTCGATCGGCGAGGCGTTGGATTATCAGCTCGGGTTTGGTGTGCAGCAGACGTGGTTCTACCGGCTTGTGCTGCGGTGGTGGCCGCTGGCGATTGGGTCGGGCGTGGTCGCGGTGTGGGCGCTGAGCGCGTTGACAGTCGTGGGTCCGGACCAGCGCGGGATGGTGCTTCGGTTTGGGCAGGTGGTCCGGGAGGACATCGGGCCGGGCCTGCACCTCAAGGCCCCCTGGCCGATCGACCGCGTGGTGATTCCTGAGATCACCGAGAAGGGGGTCGACGGGCATATCCGTGTGATCGGTCGGACGGCGACCGGGATCCGTACGTTGCAGCTCGGCACGCCGCCGGCCGACGAAGGCGACTCGCCGATCCTCTGGACCAACGAGCACACGAAGGAAGAGGTTTTCAACATTGTGCAGCCTTCGATTTCTGAAGGCGGGTCGAAGGGTTCGACGCAGGACGTGGCGTTGGTGGCGATCGAGGTGCCGGTGAAGTACGCGATCGCGGACCCGTTGCTGTTCGACCAGCTCGGCCCTCCCGGGGTGCGTGAGGACATCCTCCGAGTGACGGGGATGCGTTCGGTGACGGCGTATCTCTCGTCGGTGTCGATCGACAAGATTTTGGGCGCAGACCGGTCGGACCTTGCCAAGGAAATGCGGGTACGGGTGCAGGCGAGTTTCGATGGGCTCAACCCCGGGCCGGACGGGGTGCCTCGGGGTTCGGGCGTGCAGATATTGAGCGTGACGGCGGCGCGGATGCACCCGCCGAGCGATGTGGCGCCGAAGTTTGAGCAGGTAGTGATCGCCGAGCAGAACCGGCAGTCGAAGATCGAGACGGCGTTGGGCACGGAGGTGGGTTTGCTGGCGGGGGTTGCCGGCTCGGTCGAAGCCGCGCGTGAGATTGTCGCGGCGATTGATATTCTGGACGACCTTCGGGCGGAGAACGCCCCGGCGCAGCGGCAAGCCGAGCAGGAGGCGGTGGTGGTCGATCTGATCGCCGACGCCCAGGGCGAGGCCGCGATCGTGCTCGCAGGGGCGCAGGCCGAGCGTTGGAACAAGCACATGGGTGCGTGGTCAGAGTCGATCCGCTACGGTGGGATGGTCGCGTCGTACGAGGCGTCCCCGATGGTGTACAGGGCGCGGATGTACTTCAACACGCTGCGCAACGCGTTGGCCGATTCGCGGCTGTACATCGTGGGGGCGGGGGTTGCCGACCTGCACATCCGCAGCGAGCTGCAGACCAACCAGGTCGGCGTCGGTATCTTCGAGGAAAACCCGGACGAGTAGTCACTTTTATCACGGGCGCAGTCGCCCGGCGAGCTCTCAAGGAGCGAAGTTGTGAAGAAGCTGGTTCCCATAATTCTTGCGGTCGTGTTTGTGCTTGCGATGCTTTCCTACAGCATGACGTACACGGTTCGGTTTACCGAGGCTGCGGTGGTGACGACGTTCGGCAAGGCGAGCGCCGAGTCAACGATCACCACGCCGGGCATGCGGTTCAAGGCGCCCTACCCGATCCAGAGCGTGACGACCTACGACACGCGGATGCGTCTTTTGCAAACCCGGGCCGAGGCGCAGCAGACCAGCGACGACAAACAGATCATCATCGAGGCGTTTCTGACCTGGCGGGTGAGCGACCCGCTGAAGTTTTACGAGCGGTTCAGCAACTCGGGCAACCGGGCGGAGGACCACTTCGACGCGGCGACCTCGACGCTGCGGAGCTTGCTGTCAGGGGCGTTGTCGGAGACGGGCAAGTACGCGCTTTCCGAGCTTTTCTCGGCGGAGAACGCGTCGAAACTGCCCGCGCTTGAGGGACGCATCTTGAGCGCTCTGCGCGACCCGCAGGGCGGCGGGGTGAGCATCGCCGACTACGGCATCGAGCCGGCGTCGGTGGGCATCTACCGGGTCCGGCTTGCCGAGGAAACGACGCGGGCGGTGAACGACAGCATCGCGGCCAACCGCGACCGGCTCGCCAAAGCGATCGAGGCGCAGGGCGACGCCGAAGCCGAGGCGATCCGTGCGAAGGCGCGTGAGGACCGGGACCGGATCCTGGCGTTCGCCAATCGCAGGGCCAAGGAGATCGAAGCCCAGGGCGACACCGCGGCGGCGCAGTACCAAAAGCAGATGGGCAAGTACCCGGAACTCGCGGT
Organism: uncultured Phycisphaeraceae bacterium; assembly: GCA_964394895.1. GTDB lineage: Bacteria > Planctomycetota > Phycisphaerae > Phycisphaerales > UBA1924 > PNC22. The sequence goes on from CAYMZJ010000039.1 coordinate 7,453, forward strand.
GTTTCTGAAGAATCTGGACCTGATCAGCGCCTCACTCAGCGACCGGGCAACGGTGATCCTTTCGACGGATTCACCGGGGCTCCGGCTGCTTGATCCGCAGCAGGTGGGTGTGCTGACACCGGGCGAGATTCCTGATAGCGGATTGCCGCAGTCGTGGCGGGGTGCGCCCAAGTCGGAGGGCACGCCGTGAGCGAACAGACCCCGGGACAGGACGACGGGATAGACCCGGTCTCCGGCGAGATCGTAAGGTCTGCGTCGTCGCAGCTTCGTGAGGGCGGGTCGACGCCCGCCGAGCAGGCGTCGATGATGGACCCGGCGAACCAGTCGCTGGCCGAGGCGTTACGGATCACGTTCCGCATTCTGCAGGGCGCGATGTTTGTGCTGCTGGTGCTGTATCTCGGGAGCGGGCTGCAATCGATCAAAGCCAACGAGCGCGGGCTGCGGGTGATTACCGGCAAGGTCGCAGCGGCCGATCTGCGTCCCGGGTTTCACTGGGCGGCGCCGTACCCCTTTGGCGAGTTGGTCCATGTGGACGTTGGGAACAAGGACATTGATGTCAACCGGGCGTTCTGGCCGTACGTCGAGCCGGGCAAGGAGGACACTCCTCTCGACTCGTTGCGGTCTCGGGCGAGCCTTGACCCTGCGCAGGACGGTTCGCTCCTGACCGGGGACGGCGCGATCGCGCACACGCAGTGGGGGGCGCAGTACCGTCGCGTTGATGCGCGGCTGTTCACCAAGTCGATTTATCCGCCGCACGAGCTTGGGTTTGTGCGTGCGGCGATCGCCAGGGGTGTTGTGCACGCGGTCGCGGGGGTCGAGATCGACGCGTTGCTCAAGCAGAGTTCGCAGGAGCAGGGCTCGGTAGCGCTGCGGGCGACCGAGATCGCCAGGCAGACGCTGCGCGAGATCGGGGAGAACGGCTCGGGGCTCGAGATCGAGCAGATGTCGCTGAAGCAGAAGATCCCGCCGGTATATTTGCGGGAGAAGTTCAACGGCGTGCTCCAGGCGGCGAGCCGGGCGAGCAAGGCGCGGGAGGATGCGCAGCGCGACGCGGCAACTATGCTCTCGGCGACCGCGGGCGGCTCGTCGGAGCTGCTGATTTCTCTTATCGATGCCTACGAGCGGCAGTTTGATCTCGGGCAGGAAGAACAGGCGTCGGCGACGCTGGCGAAGATCGATCGGCTGCTCGACGGCGACGCGATCGAGGTCGACGGCGTCGAGACCCGGGTGGCGCTGGGGGGCGAGGTCGCGACCCTGATCAGCCGGGCGAGGCAGTTCCGCGATGGTGCGGTTGATCTGGCCCGTTCGGAGCTGACACGGTTTGAAGCCAAGCTCTCGCAGTATCAGACCAACCCGTCGGTGATGATCGCGACGGACTGGTCGGACGCGCTTGGGAAGTTCTTTGGTGACCCGAACCTCGAGATCTTCTTCAACCCCGCGGGGACCAGGACGCTCGAGCTGGTTATCAACGCCGATCCTTCGATCCAGGCGGCCAAAGAGACCGCGCAGCGCTTGAAGGATAATGAGAAGGCCCGCAAGGAACGGATGGACACGATCGAGCGGGCACGATTCGAGACCCGCGAGGGGCTGCAGACCCGCGGCTGAGTGCGGGCGGGACGGCTGAGAAGGAGCAGGCATGACCGACGGGATCAAGACAGGTGGAGCAACCGGCAAGCCTGTGGTCGCGTGCCAGAACCTGACCAAGGTCTTCCGCGATTTCTGGATGCGCAACCGCGCGAAAGCGGTCGATTCACTCACGTTTGATATCTACCCGCGGGAGATCTTCGGCCTGCTCGGGCCGAACGGTTCGGGCAAGAGCACCGCGATCAAGGTGATCCTCGGATTGCTGCGGCCGACGCGGGGACGGGTGGCGGTGTTCAACAAGCCGCCCTCGGATGTCGCGACCAAGAAACGCATCGGGTACCTTCCTGAAGAGTCGTACCTGTATCCGTTTCTCAACGCGCGGGAGACGCTCGACTACTACGGCAAGCTGTTCGAGATCGGGCACGCGACCCGCAAGCGGCGTATCGACGAGCTGCTCGATATGGTGGGGCTCACGCACGTGCAGCACCGACCGATCCGCGAGTATTCGAAAGGAATGCAGCGGCGGATCGGGCTCGCCCAGGCGCTCATCAACGACCCGGATTTGCTGATTCTTGACGAACCGACGACGGGGCTCGACCCGATCGGGACGCGGCAGGTCAAGGACCTCATCATCGAGATGGGTCGGCGGGGCAAGACGGTGCTGCTGTCGAGCCACCTGCTCGCGGACGTGGAAGACTGCGTGGACCGCATGGTCATTCTCTACGGCGGCAAGAAGCGCGACGAGGGGACGTGCGACTCGTTGCTCGTGAGTCACGACCGCACGGTGATCGAGACCGACGCGCTGGACGACGAGACGATCGCGGAGATCGACGAGGTCCTGCGGCGGCGTTCGGGCGGGACCAAAAGCGTGCGGGGGGTGTCCAACCCCAGGCAGACGCTCGAACAGAAGTTTCTCAGCATCGTCGCGGCGGCGCAGGCGGATCGGCTCGAGACCGCGGGCGCAACCCACGGCGGCGAAACCGCGTCGTTCCTCAAAGCCGAGGAGACCGAGGGCGCGGACCTGATCTCGAAGCTCACGTCCGACGATGAGCCGGCACACGTCCCTTCTGAGGCGGATCGGCAGAAGAGTGCTGCCAGGACGCGGAAGGATGAGGAGGCCGATGCCGCGAGCAGTGTGATTGACGACCTTGTCGCCGAGACCCCGGCTTCGACACCGTCGGGGGTTTCGGGAAGTTCTGGAGCGCCCGCATCGGCACGCCCGGTGCGCGAGGCATCCAAGCCCGACCGCGCGACGCAGCCCGCGCCCAAGCCGGATGACGTTGACGATTCGATCATCGATTCGTTGCTCGACGGCGACAACGCGGGGTCGGACCAGCCGGAGGGCGGCAAGCTGTGAACCTGCGTGAGAGACTCGCGGCGGCCAACCGCCTTCAAAGGTCCAGAGCGTTCAAGATCATCGCGACCGCGTTGCTCCTGCTCGCGGCGGTCGCGGTGTTTACGACGTATGTCGGGCTGAGGACGTACGTCGTTGGGCAGATCACTGCGCTCGGAACGGACGACGGGCAGCGGCCCAGCGACAGGCTCACCGTTTCGCCCGACGAGGAGCTGAGCGAGGATGAGATCCACGCCCGCACGACGGTTCGCTCGGCGTTGCAGGCGAGCGAGAACGCGATCGAGCGGGTGCTCCGGCAAGCGTTCGACTGGAAGAGCGTCGGGTTCGGTGTCGTGATAGTGACCACGCTCGCATTGACGGTGGTGTGGCTCGGGCTCGGGCTGACGTACCTGGCGTTGCTGGGCTTTGCGGCGTTGGCCGGGTTCCCGCTTGCTCGGTACGAACCGACCGCCGGGGCGGGGCAACTGCTGCTGGGTATTGTCGCGCTCACGGCGTCGTTCACGGCACTCCTCCAGCTGGTGCGGATGATGCTGGGGCACGCCGGCCCGGTGTGCGCGATTGCCAAGGTGGTGCTCGATGAAGCGGTGCGGATGAAAATCTCGCTGGTCTTTATCGTGATCCTGATGGTCGGGCTCGCGGCGTTGCCCAACGCGCTCGACGCCGACCAGCCGTTGCGGTACCGGGTGCAGTCGTTCATGTCGTTCAGCACGGGGCTCTCGTTCTGGACCATCGCGATCCTGACGCTGCTGTTCGCGGCGGCAACGGTCGCGTTCGAACAGCGGGACAAGATCATCTGGCAGACGGTGACCAAGCCGGTGAGCGCGTGGAAGTATGTGCTCGGCAAGTGGCTGGGTGTATGCGCGCTCAACGCGGTGTTGCTGGCGGTGTGCGCTTCGGGGATATTTCTGTTTGTGGAGTACCTGCGCGGGCAGCCGGCGTTGGGCGAGCGGGCGGCGTTTGTTTCCTTTGCCGAGGGCGAGGGCGGCTTGACCGAGGACCGGTGGATTTTGGAGACCCAGGTGCTCAGCGCGCGGGTGACGGTCGAGAACGATCCGCCGTTCACCAAGTCTTCGCCGGAGTTTGTGTCGGGGGCCGAGCAGTTTATTCAGGCGCGGCAAGAGACCGATCCGCAGTTTGGGACCGCGCCGGGCGAGCGGGCGACGATCATCGACGACCTGTTCAAGAACGCGATCACGCAGTACCGCTCGATCGAGCCGGGCGAGCGGGAGCGGTACGTCTTTCACGGGCTGCGCAAGGCAAGAGACCGCGGCGAGCTGCTCTTGTTCCGGTACCGGATCGACGCCGGCTCGAACCGCCCCGACGAGTTCTACGACGTGTCGTACCTGTTCTCCGACGGCTCGCAGCTGGTCAAGCGGATGGGGCTCGGGTTCTTTCACTCGACAACGGTGTACCCCACCGCGATCTATCGGGTGACCGACGAGGACCGGGCGAGGGTCAGTGACGATCCGGAGATGCTGCGCGAGCTTGAGAAGCTTGACGGCGCGCTCATGCTCGACGTGATCAACGCCAACATCGAGAGCCGCATGGCCAACGCCAGCACCATCACGTTCCCGCCGGGCGGGCTCGAGTTTTCCTATCGGGTCGGCAGCTACCGGCTCAACTTTGTGCGGGCGATGGTGGTGCTCTGGGCCAAGCTCGCGTTCCTGGCGATCGTCGCGATCTGGGCGGCGACGTTCCTGAGCTTCCCGGTGGCGTGCGTGGTCGCGTTTGGGGCGCTCTTGGCGGCTGAGGGCTCGGGCTATCTGCGGACGAGCATCGAGACGTTCGCCACCTCCGATCGGGAGGGCAACGTCGAGGTCTTCAACCTCGTCGCGTCGGTGGTCACGCGAGTCGTGGCGGGGGCGTTCAGTTTGTACGGCGATCTCAAGCCGACCAAGCGGCTTGTGCAGGGCGAGCTGATCCCGGTGAGCAGCGTGCTCACGGGCGGAGCGTTTCTCGCGATCGCCAGCGGGGCGCTTTATCTGGTGACGGTCATCACGATGCGCCGGCGCGAACTTGCGCTCTACTCCGGGCGGTAAACATACGGAGGCCCCCCAAGAGGCGGACATGAAGAGGCGGACATGAAACGCGACACGATGGTCCAACTCGTTGCTTTGTTTGTGGTGCTGGTCAGCCTGGGGCTGTCGGGCGGGGTCTCGCGTGCGCTGACCAACTCGGCCGGGCGGAGTCAGCTTTCCTATACCGACAGCGCCGAGGCGGGCGACCCGCCCGAGGTGGCGTTGGGCATCGCGATGGGCGCGTTCCGTGGGGTGTTTGTGAACATCTTGTGGTACCGCGCCAACGAGATGAAGGAGCAAGGGTACTACTACGAAGCGATGGAGCTGGCGCGGGCGATCACCAAGCTCCAGCCTCGGTTCCCGCAGGTGTGGGTGTTCCACGCGTGGAACATGGCGTACAACATTTCGGTCAAGACGCAGACCCCCGAGGAACGCTGGCAGTGGGTGCAGGCGGGGATTCGGCTGCTCCGCAGCGAGGGCATCCGGGCCAATCCCAACAACCTGCTGCTGCACAAAGAGCTGGCGTGGATCTTCTTGCACAAGGTCGCGGGGGTCACCGACGACGCGAACCAGACCTACAAGCGCAAGCTGGCTGAGGAGTGGACGGTTGTGCTGGGTGAGCCCCCGGCCCGCAGCGCTGCCGACCGGACGCGCGAGGGTGCGATCGGGAAGTACGTGGACTGGCTGCAGACCTTCGCCGACGCGCCGGAGACGCTTGAGCAGCTCGGGACGACGTCTCCCAAGGCAGTCGAGCTGTGGCAACGGCTCGAGGCGTTGACCGACGGGCAGGACGTGATGGGGATTCTGCGTCGGTACGAATCGCACCGGGCGATGCGGCGGTCGGTGTTTCGTGCCGGGGCCGAGGCGAGCATGGGCGAGCGGAACCGGGCGTTCAGCGCGCTGATGGACGACCCGCAGTATGCCGAGGCGTGGCCGGCGCTGCTCGCGCAGCTGCGCAAGCGGTTGCTGATCGACGAGTACAACATGGAGCCCAACCGGATGATCCGCTACACGCGGAAGTACGGCCCGATCGACTGGCGGCACCCGGCGTCGCACGCGCTCTACTGGTCGGCGCGGGGCGTGGAAGAATCGCTCTCCCGCTGGACCGAGGACAACAAAGGGGACTTTGACTTTATCAACACCGACCGGGTGTCTATCCAGTCGTTGCAGGAGCTCTACCGCTCGGGCGATGTCTACTTCAACTTCTTCGACTCGATCGCGGGGGGCGTAAGACCCTACCAGCTCGGCCCCAACGCGCACTTTGTCGAGTCCTACGGCGACGTGCTGGGGGAGCTGATCGCCCGCTCGTGGGCGGATATCGACAAGCGTCCCTATACCGTGTACGCGGCGGGGTACGAGAACTTCCTGCGCGACGCGGTGCGGTTCTTCTATCGGCGCGGGCAGATGGATCTTGCCAACAAGTACTACAAAGAGCTCGGAACCTTCCCCGGGCAGAACGTCAACGACCCGTTCTACCAGATCGGTGTCTCGACGCCTATCGATCAGTTTGTCATCGACGAGCTCAAGGAGGACCGGATCCGGTCTCCGTATGTGCTGGTGTCCGAGGTGGTCGGGTCTTTGCAGGGCGCGTTTGTCGACGGCTTGCTCGCGGGTGACGACGAGCTGTTCCGGAAAAACTTCCAGTGGGCGGGACAAGCGCACAAGTACTACATGAAGACGCAGGTGCGCGATGTTGTGGCCGACGGCGGGGCGGACACGCGCACGGGGGTTCTCGATCCCGACTTCCGCATCGTCGCGGGCGACCTGTTCGCGCGGACGATCCAGCTCATGCACCTCGACGAGGCGGCGAATATGTACGGACGGGCGCCGGTCGAGCTCCAGCGGTTCGCGTACGACTTTCTCGCGGTGGCGTGGAAGGGCGAGATCGATCGGCTGGCGGAGGCGGGCCAGAGCGAGCCGTTCGACGTGGTCTTTACCGAGCCGGCGGGCATGGATGAGCACCGGGCGTGGCTCGCGCGGGTCGCGGCTGCGCGGCAGAAGAAGAGTACCGACGTCCAGCAGAAGTGAACAGCCGTACTCCGCCAGGACAGCGCCCTACGCCATGAGCCGTTCGGCGGCCTCGCGGTAGCGCGCGAGCGTGCCGGCGATCACGTCGGCGGGCAGCTCGGGCCCGGGGGGGGCTTTGTCCCACGCGCCCGACTCGGCGAGCGATTGCAGATATTCGCGGACGAACTGTTTGTCGTAGCTCGGTTGGGCGTGCCCGGGTTCGTAGCGGTCGGCCGGCCAGAACCGGGAGCTGTCGGGGGTGAGGGCTTCGTCGATGAGGATCGGGTCCTCGTCGGTTGGGTCGCCGGTGGGGTCGAGGGGGAGCCCGAACTCGAACTTGGTGTCGGCGATGATGATGCCGCGCTCTTGGGCGTGCTCGGCAGCCGCGGCGTAGATCGCCAGCGAGCGCTCGCGGAGCCACGCCATAAGTTCCTCACCCACCCCGGCGGCGGCGGTCTCAAAGCTGATGTTCTCGTCGTGCCCTTCGTCGGCTTTGGTCGCGGGGGTGAAGACGGGCTCGGGCAGGCGGTCGCACTGTCTCAACCCTGAGGGGAGTTGAACGCCGCAGACTTTGCCGGTCTGCTGATAGTCCTTCCAGCCCGAGCCTTCGAGATAGCCTCGGACGACGCACTCGATGGGGATGACCCGGCAGCGCCTGCCGATGGTGACGCGGCCGACCAGATCGCGGCGCAGCGTCGAGTCGGGCCCGAACGCCGAGTCAGGGATGGTGCCCGCGTCTGTCGAGAGCAGGTGGGTCTGGCACAGGCCCTTTGCCTCGATCCACCGCAGCCAGAACGCCGCGACCCTGGTGAGCAGGACACCCTTGCCTGGGATCGGTGTCGGCATGACGACATCGAAGGCGCTGATGCGGTCGCTGGCGACCATGAGGATGCGGTCGTGGGATGCTGGGGTGTTTGGCTCGGCGAGGGTATCCCCGGGGAGGGTGTAGGTGTCGCGGACCTTGCCCTCCCGGCGATCCGGCAGGCTGAGCGCCGAGCGGAACACGGCCGAGCCGGGGTTGGCAGGAGATTTTGCGCGCGGGTGTTGGTCCATCATCGGTGAAGAATACCCCGCGGGAGAGCCTCGGCCCGCAAGGGGGCAGACCGGCTTGCCAACCATGAGATGTTGGCGGCTTTGGGAGCGGTTGCGCGGGCGGGACGCTGGTATTTCGCCTATTCTCGATGGTGCCCAGCGGGGCGGGAGGTTTCGGACGGCATGTTGAGCTTTGTTGTCTTTCACGAGGACACACCCGGGCGGGCGTTCGACCTGCGCAACGCCTATCTGGTAGGACCCGACGGCATCGGGATCGGGACCGACGTCAGCCAGACCGACGACGGGGTGATCCGGTGTGAGTTGGCCGAGCGCGCCAGTGCCGGGCTTTCCTTGCAGGTTCCGCTGCGCGAGATCGCGCAGCTCAAGCCTCGGGGCACCGAGCGTGAAGCTCTCCCCAAGCTCGGCGATTTGAGCCTGCGGACGTGCTTGCTTCCGGCGCGAGAGCGTTCCTACATGCTGAGCCTCGAGCTGGCGCGGCACCGGATCATGTTCTTCCTCAACAAGCTCGAAGACTGGGCGCTGTTTGACCTGCCGGGCGACGACCCGATCATGCAGCAGTTTGAGCTGGCGCGGCGGACCTTTACCCGCGCGTTGGTCGCCGAGGGTAGCGGGGGGGGGGACGTGCCCTCGGGCGGGCACACCGCCGAGGCGGATCGGCTCGCGTGGCGGGCGCTGGTGTTGGCGATTGATGCCGGGGAGCAGCTGGCGATCCGCGAGGCGTCCCGAGATATGCCGGCGCGCTTGGACGGCAGCACCTACGCCGAAGCGGTCCGGGCGTATGTCAGCTCGAGCGGAGAACAGCCGCCGGCGAACGTGCCGATCATCGTGCAGAACTCGCTTGGGGTCACACTCCCCGGGCGGCCGGTGATCGGGTGCTCGGTATCGCCGGCACGATCGAGCGAGGTGCTGCAACGGATCGTCGCGGCGTCGTGCGACTTTGTACACCTCCCGATGCGCTGGATTGATCTGGAGTCAGAGGAGGGCAGCTACAGCTTTGCCAGCACCGACCGATGGATCGAGTGGGCGGTACGCAAAGCCCGCCTCCCGGTCTTTGCCGGCCCGGTGATCGACTTCCGTACCGGGGACGCCCCGGACTGGATTTACATCTGGGAGAACGACTACGAGACGCTGCGCGAGCTTGTCTACGAGCACGTCAAGGCGATCGTGACCCGCTACCGCCGGACAGTTTCGCGGTGGACCGTGGCGTCCGGGCTGCACGTCAACAGCAACTTCCGCATGAGTTATGAGCAGATCCTCGACCTGACCCGGCTGTGCGTGCTCTTGGTCAAGAAGCTCCAGCCGAGTGCGAAGGTGCAGATCGAGATCGACGAGCCGTGGGGCGAGCACTACGCGGTGAGTCGGCAGTCGATCCCGCCGGTGATGTACGCCGACACGGTGTGCCAGGCAGGGATTCCGGTTGATGCCTTCGCGGTGCGGCTGACGATGGGTGTGCCCAGGCGTGGGTGCGCGACGCGCGACCTGATGGAGATCTCTTCGATCCTCGATCGGTACGCGGCGTTGGAGCGTCCGATCATGGTGACCGCCTGCGGCGTGCCGAGCGTGCCGCGGGTTGCGCCAGAGGGCGAGACCTTTGCCGATCCCGGGTACTGGCGCGAGCCGTGGTCAGAACAGATGCAGAGCGCGTGGCTTGCGAACGTCACGTCGGTGGTGCTTGCCAAGCCGTTCGTGCACGGGCTGTGCTGGGCCGGGCTGGCCGATCCTCCCGGTGCGCCGGCGGGGCTCGGGCTTGTGGGCCCGACCGCGACCGCCAAGCCTGCGCTCGAGCGGTTTGCGGGGATACGCCGGTCGATGGTCGAGGGGCAGAGCTGGATCACCGTCGACCCGCCCGCGGTACACTCAGCACCATCGAGCCAGACGACCACCGACCCGATCACGTCCTGACCGGCGTCGCGGGGAAGTAGGTTTTTGAGGGAGAAACGCGCAGTGTCCGCAGAGGAACGCCAACCGCCGCCGCTCTCGCCTGCTGCCCGTTGGGTTGCGGCTGGGGCGCTCGGGCTGCTGGGCGTCCTCGGGGTGTCGCGTGGGCTGTCGGGCTCGCCGCCGTCGCTCTTGCGGGGCGGTCCGGTGGCGGCGGTTTCCGATGGCGGCGATGCGGGATCAAGCGTTGGGATGACGAACAGCTTGCACGGCGCGGGCGCGAGCCGGAGCGAAACCGCAGCCACTGCGCAGCAGTCGATGGGCTCGGGCGGTGTGAGCCGTAAGATCGACATCAACACCGCGACCCTCGCCGAGCTGGATATTTTGCCGCGGATCGGGCCGACGCTTGCCGCCCGGATCATCGCCGACCGCGAGGCGAACGGGCCGTTTGGTTCGCTCGACGATCTCGACCGTGTGCCGGGCATCGGGCCCAAGACGATCGCCAAGCTCGTGCCCTACGCCGCGGCCAAGTGAGCTTGCGGGGTTTCCGCGTGGTGCCCGGTCTTTCGGCGCGAGGGCACGCGTGCTACCATCGACGGCCTTCGGGCGTGCAATGGAGAAAGACTCGGCGTTGCCAGCCTGGCTCTCGGCCATGGCGTCGGACCAAGCCGTCGCCGGGCTTGCGCGCGCGCTCGATGCGGGGCGTCGTGCGGTCGTGACCGGTGCGATCGGCTCTTCGACCACGCTTCTCTCGGCGGTTCTCGCCCGCTCGATGGGGCGGCCGGTGGTGCTGGTGGTCGCGCACATCGACGACGCCGACGACGCGCTCGAAGAGCTGACGACGCTGGGCTTTGCCGCGGTGCGGCTGCCGGCGCTCGAGGTGCTGCCGGGTGAGACCGATGTCGCGCTCGATCTGTTCGCCGAGCGCATCGCGGTGCAGCGCGCGGTCATGGAATCCACGCGATCTGCAGCAACTCACTCTTCAGCAACTCAGGGCGTCGGCTTCCATCCCGAGACGGTCATCATCGCGCCGATCCAGGCGCTCATGCAGAGCGTGCCCGCGCCCGATCAGCTCGGTCGGCTGGCCCGGATGTTCCGTCCCGGCGAACGGCACGACCTGACCGAGGTGACGCGGTGGCTCGCCGAGGCCGGGTACACCCGGATGGACGCGGTGGAAGAGCCGGGCGATTTCGCGGTGCGCGGCGGGATTCTCGATGTCTTCCCGCCCGGGGGGCTCGGGCAAGCGCCGGTCCGGCTCGATTTCTTCGGCGACGAGATCGAACGGCTCAACGAGATCGACGTCGAGACGATGGGGTCGGACCGCCGGGTTGATTCAGTCGAGCTGATCGCCGCGAGGATTGACGCGCTGCAGACCGACACGGGGACGGTCAACTTTCTCGAACTCGTGCCCGCCGATAGTGCGGCGATTCTCGCCGAGACGATGGAGGTCGTCGAGCAGGGGCGGGGGTACTTTGAGCGGGCCAGCGACGGCCGCGGGATCGACGGCCCGCCGGCGGTGTTGCGGCTGCTCGAGTCGCGGTTCCGCGGCTTTGCCGAGGTCAACCAGTTCTCGGCCGGGGCGACGAGCGCCGACGTGCGGATCGAGCTGCCGATCGCGCCGTTGCCCGAGTTTTCGCGCGAGCTGCCGACAGCGGTGGGGGAGCTGGCCGAGCTGGCGACAGAGGCGGCGGTCACGGTTGCGTGCCAGAAAGAGGCCGAGGCGCAGCGGTTGGGGGAGTTGCTCGCCGAGCACGCGCCCGACGCGGGTGCGCCCGATGCCGAGACGACGGCCGCCAACGCCAAGCCGCGACAACTCGACACGGGGTTGACGTATTTGCATCGCGGCTTTGTCTGGCGCGGTGGTGAGCAGGGTGATGAGCAGGGTGGTGGGGTGGTGGGGGTGGTGGGGGTGGGGGCGTTTGCGCTTGTGCCTTACCACGAGTTGCTGCATCGGGTCGAGGCGCGGCGGGGTTCGTCGTCGCGGCGCATCCGGGCCGGGCGGGCGATGGACACCTTCCTCGACCTGAGTGTCGGCGATTACGTTGTCCACATCGACCACGGCATCGCGGTGTTTGCCGGGCTCAAGCTGATGAAGCCCGCGCCGCTGCCCGGCAAGCTCTCGCCGCGGAAACGCGAAGCAGAGGAGTACCTCACGCTCGAGTTTGCGGGCAAGAGCAAGTATTATGTTCCCGCGACGTCGATCGACCAGGTGCAGAAGTACATCGGCGGGTTCAGCGGCAAGCCGCCGCTCTCGACGCTGGGGGGCAAGAAGTGGAAGGCGCAGAAAGACCGCGTCGTCGAGGGCGTGCGCGATCTGGCGGCCGAGATGCTGCGCGTGCGCGCGGCGCGGGAGTCGATGCCCGGCGTCCGCTACCCCGCCGACACGCCCTGGCAGAAGGAGTTCGAGGCCGAGTTCCCGTTTGAGGAGACCGAGGACCAGCTCGCGGCGCTCGCGGAGATCAAGCAGGACATGTCGTCGGACCGCCCGATGGACCGCCTGATCTGCGGCGATGTCGGCTTTGGCAAGACCGAGGTCGCGATCCGCGCGGCGTTCAAGGCGTGCGAGTTCGGCAAGCAGGTCGCGGTGCTGGTGCCGACCACGGTGCTTGCCGAGCAGCACGAGCGGACGTTCGGTTCGCGGTTTGCCGACTACCCGTTCAGGGTGGCGAGTCTGTCCCGGTTCAAGAGCCGCAAGGAGATCAACGCGACGCTCGCGGCGCTGCGGCGGGGCGAGGTGGATGTCATCATCGGGACGCACCGGCTGCTCTCGAAGGATGTAAGGTTCGCCGACCTCGGGCTCGTGATCGTCGATGAGGAACAGCGGTTCGGCGTCGAGCACAAAGAGCGGTTGCTGCGGCTGCGGCTCACGGTGGACGTGCTCACGCTCAGCGCCACGCCGATCCCGCGAACGCTGCACATGTCGATGCTTGGTTTGCGGGATATCTCGAGCCTGACCACGCCGCCGCTGGAGCGCCGCGCGATCGTGACGGAGGTGATTCCCTACAACGGCCGCCGCATCGCCCAGGCGATCGCCCGCGAGCTGTCGCGGAACGGGCAGGTGTATTTCGTGCACAACCGGGTGTACAACATCAAGAGCGTCGCCGACACGGTGCAGCAGCTGGCGCCGGACGCGAAGATCGTGATCGGGCACGGGCAGATGCCGGCGCACGAGCTCGAGGACGTGATGCTCCGGTTCATGCGCCGCGAGGTGGACGTGCTTGTCTCGACGACGATCATCGAGTCGGGGATTGATATCGCGTCGGCGAACACGATGATTATCAACGATGCCGATCGGTTCGGGCTCGCCGACCTGCACCAGCTCCGCGGCCGGGTCGGGCGGTCGAGCCACCGGGCGTATTGTTATATGTTGTTGCCGGTCGATCGGCCGGTGCGTGATGTCGCGCAGAAGCGGCTGCGGGCGATCGAGCAATACTCGATGCTGGGGGCGGGGTTCAAGATCGCGATGCGCGACCTGGAGATCCGCGGCGCGGGCAACATCCTCGGCGCCGAGCAGTCCGGGCACATCGCGGCGGTGGGGTACGACATGTATTGTCAGTTGCTCGAGGGCGCGGTACACGAACTGAAGAACGGCCGCCCGCCCGATCGCCCCAGCGCGACCAAGATCGACATCGGGCTGACCGGCATCCTGCCCAAGGCGTACATCCCCAGCGACCAGCGTCGGCTCGAGGCGTACCGCCGGCTGGCGACCGCGGCGAATACCGAGCAGTTGGAGGCGGTGCGCGAGGACCTGGTCGAGGCGTACGGGCCTATCCCGCCGCAGGCCGAGCGGTTGCTTGATCTCGCTGAGCTGCGGATCAGCGCAGCGGCGCTCGGCGTCAACACGCTGACCGTGCGCGACCGCGACGTGGTGTTTCGGTGCGCCGATCCGCAGCTGATTGTGCGTCAGTTGCACAGTGCGCAGGGCGTGGTGACGGCCCTGCCACCCAAGACCAACGACACGATGCACGAGGTCTATTACCGGCCGCCCGAGCAGTATCTTGAGCCGGTGACGCTCGGGAATGTGTTGCGGACGAGGCTGGGGGGGGTGGCACGGCTCTCCGAGCCGTGATCGGAGGTGACAGAGGCCGGGGTGGCATGGCTCTCCGAGCCGTGTTCAGTACCGGTTGTGGTGCGGGGCTTGCCCAATCCTCTCCCCCCACACGCACAAACGCCCCGGACCGGCAGAAAGTGCCGTCAATCGCGGGTTATTGAGTGTGCAACGACGACCGTTGCAGTGTTCTTTGTCGTCGATGACGTGTGTTCGGTCGTCGATGCAGTGTCTTTTGTTGTCGAAGACGTGTGTTTGGTGACCGAAGGCGTGTGTTTTTGGATCGGTGACGTGTGTTCGGGGGTTGAAGACGTGTGTTCGGCAGCCGAAACCAGCGCTCCGGCGAGCGAAGGGCGCGTTTCGGCAAGGAACGATCGCGCTTCGGTGAGCGTTTGGGGCGGTGTGCCCGTCGCCCCCGGCGGGGGCGCTGTTCGTCGCCCCGGTCGCACGGGAAGAGGGCGATTGGCAATGTCAGGAGCCCCGGCGGGGTGAAGGTATGCTCTGGTGCCGAGGGCCAGCGAGGCATCCACCATCGCCCCACCCCCACCGGGGCTCGATCACTCGTGGACGCCGCCGACCCAAGGCTTCGCCCGGGGCAAGGGACGTGGCCCCCGCTGGGGGCGGGGAACGGCCTCATTGTGGCCACGTCGAGGCGGGGCGGCTGGGTGGCCATGAGCCGAACCGCCTCGGTCTTGCTTGCGCGCAAGCCGTGGGTGGGGCACCCGGCCAGCAAAGACTCAGCGGGGAGAGATGGAATCTGCTATGCTGATCGGGATGAAACATCTACCAAATATGACAAGGCCGCTGCTTACCATTCTTGTGTCGGGGACAACGCTCCTTGGCGGATTGGGTTGTCAACCGGCCGACGATAGGGCGGGACCTGTTGCCACCGAATCAAACCTCACCCCTGGAATGGCAAAGTCCACCATTATCAAGGGCCAGACAACGCAGGCCGAGGTGATGGAAGTGTTCGGGCCGCCCGATTTGGTGACCCACAAGGATGATTTGCAGGTTTGGACATACGACAAGATCGCCTACGACGTCGAAGTGACCGGCGGGCAGGTGTCACTCTTCCGAAGAGGTACGCGATCGCGTTCGTCATCAACATCAACGATGCTGATTATCTACTTCAATGATTCGGACATTGTCCGTGACTATCGCATGAACACCACCAAGTTCTGAAAGGGGCGTTGACCATGCAAACACGATTTTTCGCTGGTATTGGGGCGTTGCTGATGTCGCTGTCCTTGCTGGGCGGATGCGGAACAACTTCGAACCTCCAGAAATATTCGCAGGCGCAGCTGAACGCAATCGAAACGCGAACCGTTGAAGCGAGCATGCAGGAGACCTTTCAAGCAGCCAGCAATGCGCTCTTTGATGCGGGCTATACAATCGCGATGTCTGACCGACAGGGAGGCATCATCACCGGACAGCGGGGCAAGGACAACACTGCCGCACGTATGTGGATCAGTCCGCTCATCACAGACACGCGATTTGTCATTAGCATCCAAGTGCGTGAACAAAGCGATCAACAGTCCGATGTGCGCGTGAAATCTTCGATCAACGGAGAGCCCTACGTTGATGAGAAGGCAATCAATCAGATATGGACTCTGATGCAGCGGCAGGTACTGATGAAAGAGCCGTTGGCACCAATCGATGAGTAGGCAGGTGCTCCGGCTCGATATCTAGGTGGCCATGAGCCGAACCGCCTCGGTCTTGCTTGCGCGCAAGCCGTGGGTGGGGCACCCGGCCTTTGTCCCCTCGCTCGCGCGAGGGGCTCTATGGCAACGGCCGCTTACGCAGCTCTATGGCATCACCCCCTCACGGAGTAGAGCCCCTCGCGCGAGCGAGGGGACAGACCCGCACCGATCACCCCCCCGGCTTCTCCCACAGCGTCCGCCACTGCCCCTTCGCTCGCGGGTGGCTGTGGCCGTCCCAGACCTCGCCCCACTTCTGGACGAGCCCCGCGTCGGTCAGCAGGCGGGCGGCGCTGGTCTCGCTCATCGGGTGGGGGTGCAGCTCGTCGGCGTGGTCCATCACGTCGACCAGCAGCCACAAGAGCCCGCCGGGGCGGAGCACCCGTGCGATCTCTCGCGCCACCCGCGGCGGGTCCTGCACATGGTCGAGACAGTTGTCGGTGACGACCAGGTCGGCGCTCTCGCCGGGCAGGGGTATGGCTTCGCCGACCGCTGCGAGATAGACCACCGCGCGGGCTTCGGGCGCGATGAGCCCCTCGGCCCGGTAGCCGTCGGCGAGGGGGTCGATGACCACCGCGCTCGCAAAGTTTCCCGCCGCGACGCACGGCCAGGGCCCGCCACCGATCTCGACCACCCGGCGCTCGGCGAGCCACGCGGCCATCTCGCCGACGATCGGGCCGCCGACCTCGAGGCCGGCTTCCATCCCCAGGCACCGGGCCAGCTCGTACAGCCGGATCCGCTGCCAGCGGCCGAACGTCTCGGCGAGGCTGTCGGGAAACTCGTTGTCGAGGTTCTGGCTGGCCCGGACCCAGTAGAGCAGCTCCTGCCGCATGCGGTGTGTGGCGGCCGGGTCGGAAGAGCCGTCGGGGCGGAGTGCCTCGCCGTCGCGTCCGCCGCGCCAGACCGCGCCCGCAGCGTCGATCGGAGTAGCCGGATCGGTTTCGAGGCGAGAGAGCACCCGGTCGAGCTTGGCCTCGATCGGCGCGACCCCCACCCCCACCCCCGGCCGCATGAGCCTTGCCAACGCGGTTCGCAATCCTGATTTCAACCCTGCGCCTGCCATGCACCAACTCCAAGAAGTATCGAGAGTGTAGTGGCGGCGAAGCCTGATGGGATACAGGGCTGTGGTGCCGATAGAATCGTTGTTGCCCCTCGGGTCGGTGTCAGGAGGATGCCCAAACCGCTGGCGGCCTTACGGAGGCGAACCCCGCCGTGCAAACGCAACAACCAGACGGTACCAACCCCACCAACCCCACCCCCACGCCCACCACGCCCCCCCCACAGCGGGCACATTCGGCGCTGGAACGCGAACTGATCGGCCTGCGGCGCCGGGTGGTGCAGCAGGCGACGCTCGCGATCCGGATGTTGCAAGAGGCGCTCGAAGCGTTGTGGCGTGTCGATCGCACGTTCGCAGCCGAGTTGAAGATCCGCGACAACACGGTGGACGACGAAGAGGTCGCGATCGAGCAGGCGTGCTTCCGGGTGCTGGCGCTCCAGCAGCCGGTGGCGCGGGACTTCCGCATCATCGCGTTTGTGCTTCGGGCAAACTCGGACCTGGAGCGGGTTGCCGATCATGCGTGCTCGATCGCCAAGGTCGCCCGCAAGATCGAGGGCGACACGCCGCCCAAGTGGCCGACGGCGCTGCTCGAGATGGGCGAGCGCGTGCCCGACATGTGCCAGCGGCTGTTGCAGGTGGTGCTCAATGAGGACGCCGTCGCGGCGCGGGCGCTGATCGAAGAGGACGAGACCATCGACACGCTGCACAAACAGCTGTTTGTGGAGACCGTGGAGTTTATGCGGACCGAGCCGGGCAACGAGGCCAACGGGTTGCACATCGCAAGGCTCGGCCGCGAGCTTGAGCGGGTGGGTGACCTCATGGCGAACATCGCTGAGGATGTGGTGTATCTCGTGACCGGGGAGATCGTGAGGCACGAACACCACGCTGGCGACCCGCGTGAGACACCCGCTTGACTAGGCGTATGTCCTTCTCGGCTGTCGGTTTCTCTATGCCGCTTCCGCGTCGGGATTGTTCTGTGCTCTGAGGTCTTCGCAGGCACCGGGTTCATCCTCCAGCAGAGACGAGATCGAGCGGACGAATCTGCGGATCGTGATTGGTGTCGACAGTTGCACGGTGCGCCGCTGGTTCATCTGGGTGTGGTCGAGTGCGATATCCCCGCTCGGTGAGATGAGCATCGTCGGCAACGGCCCGACGCCGAGTTCTTCCTCTTGCTCTGAGAGCTGCTTCCCGAGCCTCACGACCTGCCGCTTGGCTTCGAGCCGAACGATCGCGATATTGGGCGGCTCATCGGTGACATTTGCGAGCCGCCGGCTGGCGATACAGAACCCGTCGAGGTCGGGATCATCTCCGATATAGAGCGGGCGGAACTCGTGGCCGAGTCTTTCTCCGTAGTGGTCTATCACGGCGGGCCATGGTTGTTGTTCGGAGATCATCAGGAGGGCGAGCTTGATCTGTCGTGTTTCCTCTTCTGCCGTTTCAAGGATCTCGGCGACCTGGTTGGGTTTGAGCTTGAGCAGCTTGCACAGTGCCTCGGTTGGGTAGATCGCATCATTGCCGCTCGAGCCGATCATCATCGCGTGGGTGAGTCGATTGGCGAGCGCGAGCACCGCGGTCGCGTTGAGCTGCTTGCCCGCGTGCTTGCGGAGATTTGAGGCCGACAGGTGGTGGTTTGCCATCGGCCCGATCAGCTCCTTGGGAAAGTTCCACGTGTGTAGGAGGCGCTCGACAACCGCCGCATGATTCAACAGAAGCAGCCTCGACTCGACTTGTTCGAGCGGGAGGTCCAGGTCGTGGGCGGTGTTCAGTACTATCTCGTATTCCTCGGCAAACGACTCGGTGAGCACCATGCGGCCGAGGTCGTGGAGCAGGCCCAGCGCGAATGCCTGGTCACGATCGAGCGCGCCGGTCACCTCGCCCAGCTTGCTTGCAAGAAGGCCACAGCAGATCGAGTGCTCCCAGAAGTGCATGAAGTTGAAGCGTGCGGAGACCTCGGTCGTCCCGAACTGGTCGATCACGCCGATATTCATGGCTGCCTGGCGGATCCGCTCGAGCCCGATCCGGAGCACCGCGTCCTTCACCGAGTTCACTGGCTCGCCGCGCGAAAAGACCGCAGAGTTTGCGAGCTTGAGTATCTTCAACGCCACACTCTGGTCGTGCGAGATCACCTCGGTCACTGCACTCAGTGAGCAGTCTGGCTTACGGGTCATGCTCATGAGCTGCGTGATCGTCGGCGACATTGCCTTGGTCTGTTCGATCTCGCCGAGCCGTTCGAGCATCGTCGACCGCTGGATGATCGGTCGAAGCTCGCGCAGAGCGTTGGGCTTGGGCTCTTCCGGCATCGTGATCGGGCTAGGCTCGCTGGCGGCGGGTGATTCCTCGTTGGCTCCCGCGTGGACACCCTTGGTTGTTGTGGTGCCAGATGCTGCGCGGATGACGCCCTCTGTAGCACGAGTTGCCTTGGTCTGACAGGGCATCGCCCGCCGGAGCGTTACCCGCAGCCGCGAGATCTCGAGTTCGGGCTTGAGCAGGATGCCTTGCACGCCCACCGAGGCAGCCACCAGCACCTCCGCTCGCGTCGCGGCCCCCGACACGAGGATCACAGCAGTGTCCTTGAGCCCCGGGTCTTCCCGCAGCGATCGGATAAACGCAAGCCCAGAGGGGTCTGCCGGGTCCCACGAGAGCAGGATGCCCCGATACGCCCCCCCCGGCGTGATGGCAGGGCGGGCCTCCTCGATCGAGGCGAACTCCCGAGCCTCATATCCAACCACTCCCAGCAAGGCCTTGAGCACCGCCCGATAGGAGGCATCTGGTTCTATGAGGAGAAGTTCGTCCATCTGGTCGTCAAGCCTCTCAGCGGTAGTCGCGCTCGAATGCCCATCGGTCGGGGGCGGTCTTGGAGTGCCCGGGACCTTCACATTCACACCAATCAAAGGGTTTTCCCGCGATGGATACCTGTTGTTATGGAGACTCCTCAACCAAAGCCCGGGGCATCGCCCTGGGTGCGATTTGCTCCAGACAAAGTCATCCGACTGCTGTTGCCGGTGTCTGTTTCTGTAGACTGCGCACATGCTTGCTGTGGGCATCATCGGTGGGGTCGTGATCGCTGCCTTGACGGGTGTGGTATTGCTTGCAGTGGGGCTGCGGGGCAGGCGGATCAACGACCACCCGATCTGCCGGGGGTGCGGGTTTGATCTAGTGGGGTTGTACCCGGGGGCGGCGAAATGCCCGGAGTGCGGCTCGGCACTGACCGGCTCGAAGAAGACGGTGCGGACCGGGGCCAGGCGGAGAAGAAAGGGGCTGCTGATTGCCGCGGTGCCGCTGCTCCTGATCGGCCTCGGTGGCGGGGGGACGCTCGCCTGGGTAAACGCGACGAGTTACAACTGGTACCCGGTCGCGCCCGAATGGGTGCTCGAAGCGGTGGCCGGGTTCAATGATCCGGTCAAGCAGCGCAACGCGGTGGGGGAGCTGACCATCCGGCTCGCAGCGGGGACGCTCGACAGCGAGCGGGCCGATCGACTCATCGAGCGCGGGCTGGGGGTGCAGGCTGACCGGGCGACGGCGTGGGGGTCGAAGTGGGGCGATTTGATCGAAGCGGGCCTCAACGCCGACCTGCTGAGCCGGGCGCAGTTTGAGGCGTATGCCACGCAGGCGATCCGATGTGAACTGGTTGTCCGTAAGAGGATGAGGGCAGAGGAAACCGCGATGATGGGCATCTCGACCATCGCCGACCGGTTCGGCTCGGGGACGATGGCGCGCGTGAATGTGTCTTGGCCGAGCATTTTTGCAGACGGGGCAGAGATTTCTCCCGCACAGGTCAACTCCGGTGGAAGCTATACGTTCCGAGGGTCAGGATCGGGGAGCGGCTCACGTCAGGTGATGATCTTGCTCGAGCCGGGCCGGTACACGCTTGTCAGCAAGCCGGTGCTGAAGATCACTCTGGCCGGGACAGGATCACGGGTTGCTACCGAGCCTGTGGTGCGCACGGTGGAGTTGTCCAGAGAGGTCGAGGTTGTGCCAGCGGGGGCTGCGCTGGTCGAGTTGATCGATGATCCATCGCTCGAACCTGCGATGGCTGCGGGGATCAGCGTGCGGCAGTTGCTGGTGATCTCTGAGGGCGAAGGATTTACCAGCATCGACGCGCAGGTGCGCGGCACAGACCTGCCGATGAACTTCGCGTTCGATGTCCTGATCCGAGACGTCGACGGCAAACTCCACCACTGGGCACGCATGGTGCTCTCGGCGGGTGCGGGGCGATACTCGATGGGAACAATGGGCACCATCGAGGCGCGAGTGGGTGAGGTCGCAGATGTTGTGCTGCGGGCCTCGGAGGAGGCGTTGCTCCTGCGCAGCGATCTTGACTCAGCCTGGGACGGTGAGATCGTGATCGAGGATGTACCGGTGGTGCGGCCGAAGCCTGTGGATGAATGAGCTCTTGGGAACGAGGCTCTACGCGCAAGCGTGAGCTGCTTTCCGCAGGTCCACGCTCAACCATGGTCGAGAGTGCTCGTTCTCCAAAGACACATCGAGGCATAGGGAAAGGGTCTTTGAACGAGAGTAGACACTTGCATGAAAGCTCACGCTTGCGCGTTGAACCTCTTTGCGGGGGTACCGAAGGGCCAGAAGCGCGGAGAAAAAACAACAACCCCCGGCCCAAAGGACCGGGGGTTGAGGTATTGTGAAACAGTTGGAATCTATCATTTGGCGTGCGTTGCCGCACGGCACTCCGCCGGTCAACTTCTCTTGATCGTGAAATCTTGAGTTGTTGAAGGATGTGGCGGACGAGAATGCGCTCACGTTCTCGCTGCAGATCGCTCTGCGAGAACCGGTACTAACCGGTCCTATACGAGTCTAAGTACATCCCTTAGAAAGGAGGTGATCCAGCCGCAGGTTCTCCTACGGCTACCTTGTTACGACTTAGTCCCAGTCACCGATCTTGCCGTAGGCACCCCTGAAACGAGGTGACTTTGGGCACTACCAGCTTCCATGACTTGACGGGCGGTGTGTACAAGGCTCAGGAACGTATTCACCGGAGCGTAGCTGATCTCCGATTACTAGCGATTCCGGCTTCATGCAGGCGAGTTGCAGCCTGCAATCCGAACT
>CAYMZJ010000040.1:0-28882 GCA_964394895.1 uncultured Phycisphaeraceae bacterium
ACTCATCGCGCAACCGTACACGCGCCGAATATCCGAGCCGTCAAACAGAACCTAGGAAAAACCTCACGCAGCCAATTCCTGTTCAAAAATAACGGCGTCTCGCACGCTCTCCGCGCTTATTCCGAAAAGATCCGCCACGAGTTCGTAATCATTATTGTTGCCTTTGGCCGAAGAGTAGATGACCGACGTCGATACTCCCGAAGGAACGATTGGCTTGCCAAAGTTTCGGCGTGGATCGATTAGCACGCCGCTAGCTACATGCCATTGCTTCGCTAGATTTGTGGCGTCGTCGTAATCGATCTCTTTTAGATATTCCCGCAGAATTTCCGGCATTGCGCGCTGGCCCGTTATGACATCCTCAAGGTGGTCATCACCAAGCTCATTCATGTATTCAACCAGGATGGTGTGACCGTCGGTCAGCAGGAAACGGTGCGAAAATGCATGTGCCGTATCAAAACGACGTTGCAAGATTCCATAGGCGCGGCGAATGGTTTGGAACGACACACCTGCGCTGCGGAATTGCCCAACAACGAGCAAATCAACAAGATCGAGGAAGCTGATCGCAGTTCGCCCGTTGACCCTTGGGATTGAGGCGCTAAGCAGCGCGGTGTGTCCACTCCCACCAACATACCACCGTCGAGCGGTGCTCGTATGCACACGCGCCAGTCGCGCCGCTTCTGGGAGACCATACACACCCAGGCCCAAGATTGACTTCAGCTTAGCCATATCGGTACCACACCCTAACATGAAACGAGTGATCGTGCAACCCCACCTTCAAATACCTACCCCTTCGGCCCCGCCCCCATCACCGCGTCACCCATGGCAAACTTCGTCGCGTTCTCGCGGAACATCGCCGCCAGTTTCTTGGCCTGCGCGTCATACGCCGCGCCATCGGCCCAGGTGTTCCGCGGCAGCAGCACCTCGTTGGGTACGCCGGGCACGGCGCCCGGGATCGGCAGGCCGAAGACCGGGTCGGGGGTGAAGGTTGCGCTGGCGAGGCTGCCGTCGAGGATGGCGTGGACCATCGCGCGGGTGTATTTGAGGCTGAACCGTTTGCCGGTGCCGTAGGGGCCGCCGGTCCACCCGGTGTTGAGCAGCCAGACGTTGGCGTTGTGCTTCTTGAGTCGTGCCGCCAGCATCTCGGCGTACTCGGTCGGACGGCGGGGCATGAAGGGTGCGCCGAAACAGGCCGAGAAGTTGGGCACCGGCTCGGTCACGCCCGCCTCGGTCCCGGCCAGCTTGCTGGTGTAGCCGTTGACAAAGTAATACATCGCCTGCTCGGGGCTGAGCTTGCTCACCGGAGGCAACACGCCGAACGCATCGGCGGTCAGGAAGATCACGTTGTTCGGGTGCTTGCCGATGCTGGGGATGACCGCGCCGGGGATGTAATCAACCGGGTAGGTGACGCGGGTGTTCTCGGTGATCGAGACGTCGTCGTAGTCGGGCACGCGGGTCTCGTCGTCGATGACGGTGTTCTCGAGCACGCTGCCGAACTTGATCGCGTCCCAGATCTGCGGCTCTCCCTCTTTAGAAAGTTTGATGCACTTGGCGTAGCACCCGCCCTCAAAGTTGAAGACGCCGTTTGGCCCCCAGCCGTGCTCGTCGTCGCCGATGAGGGCGCGGTCGGGGTCGGCGCTGAGCGTGGTTTTGCCCGTGCCACTGAGCCCGAAGAAGAGCGCGACGTTCTCAGCGTCGTTGTTCGCAACATTTGACGAGCAGTGCATCGGGAAGACGCCCTGCTCGGGCAGGTCAAAGTTGAGCGCGTAGAAGATGCTCTTTTTGATCTCACCGGCGTATTCGGTGCCGAGGATCACGACCGTCCGCTTTGCCATGCTCTGCACGATCAACAGCGGGGACTCGACCCCGAGCTCGGCCTGTTCCTCAGCCGTCAGGTGCCGCCGCCCGGCGTTGATGATCGTCCAGTCGTGCTTCCAGCTGCCGTCGCCGGCATCGCTGGCCGAGCCCTGACGGATGAACAGCGTGCTGGCAAAGAGCGCGTGCCACGCCTGCTCGGTGACGACTCGGACGCCCAGCCGATGGTTGGTGTCGGCCCCGGCCCAGCCCTCGAAGACGAACAGCCTTGCCTCGGCGTTGAGGTGCTCGGTGGCGATCTGCACCGCCCGGTCAAACCTGTCGGGCGTGATCGGCTGGTTGACCTTGCCCCAGTCGATCTTGTCGTGAATATCCGGCGTGTCCTCGAGGTATTTGTCCGTCGGCGAGCGGCCGGTGCGGTCCCCGGTCAGGCAGACCAGCGCTCCGTTGGACGCCAGCCGACCCTCTCCCGCGGCGATCGCGTGCTCGATCAGTGCCGCCGGAGCGAGATTTTTCAGGCAGCGCTGAGCGGAAAGGTCCAAAGCCGACGAGTTGGCGATCTGGGTCACGGCGTCTCTCCCTGGGGCAGGGTCCGAACGGACAGGTAAAAGTGGGACCCAAACGGTAGGGGGCCCCCGGGCGATCCTCCAGCACGCCCCCGGCAGGCAGCCGCAGAATCGCCCGGCCTCCCCACGATTTGCCAGACGGGGGGGAGGCTCATAGTCTTCTCGGCTCGGCGGGCGTGTTCCCGCCAGACGGCGGCTGTAGCTCAGTTGGTTAGAGCACCAGGTTGTGATCCTGGGGGTCACGGGTTCGAATCCCGCCAGCCGCCCTTTTCTCCCGCCCCTCCCCCCGGCAAAGTCCCCCCCCGCCGCCGCAACCACAACTACAACCGAGCCCGAAGCGCAAGCGAGGAGCCCTCCAGCAGAGAGAAGCCCTCGGCAGGTGGCACCGATCTCTTGACCCCGTGCCACCGACCTCCGCCTTGGGAGGTCGGTGTAAACGACCAGTTCGGCACCGACCTCTCCGAGCCGAGGTCGGTGGCACCTGGCGCTCTGCCCACGGCTTTGCGTTGGCAGAGCCGGTACAGCTCCACGCATCACCCCGCAGAGCCGTGGGCACGCCACCCGTCGGGTTTTCGTAGGTCTTAGGAACCCGGTGTCGTGTGGTTGTCTTCGAGCGGCCCCCGCGTCGAAGTGATCGTGCCGAAGGGCATCTTCGTGATCGTCCGGATCGGCACGCCCAGGCTGTCGAGCGTGCTGGTGATCTCGATGCGGCCAAAGCCGGGGATATTCAGCACCTGTCGGAACACGCGGCCGGGCTGGGCATCCTCGCCCGCTGGCGCCTGGTTTGTCGTGTCCGCACCACGCGCCGGGTCGTCTTCGAGCCGGGTGACGGTGTTGGGCACCGCCGACCACTTCCAGTTGGGATAGCCGAACGAGTAGGAGGTGTGTTCCTGCGACTGGCCGACCTCGATATCGAGCCGTTGCAGCGTGCAGAAATCGGTCACCATCGCGGGGCCGGCGATCAGCGCGTTGCCCGCGAGTTCGACCTCCTGCCTTTCGTCGCCCAGTTCGGCGATGAGTGTGTCGCCCTCGCGGCGGTAGTGGCTGGTCTGTGGCGTATCGCCGAGGGTCGTGTAGGTCGCCGACTCGAACACCCCGTCGGCGTCGGTATTGAGCACCATCGAATAGGGCACCTGCCCGGGGCCCTTGGGCTGGTTGTGGACCGCGAGCTGGTAGCCGGTCTCGGTTTTGTTGATGCGGAACGACTCGGTCCCGGCAGCAAACCCACCGAAGTCCAGCGTGTAGATGCCGCTGGCGACGGGTTCGCCCGGCATGTCCAGCGCGAGCAGATCAAAGCCGGTGCCGGTCGGCTCTGCTTCTGTCTCACCCGCCGCAGCGAGTTCGGCCTCGGTGAGCAGCGCATCGAGCGCGTCGCGGTCGAGATATTCGCCGCGATGCACGACCGACTGAATGGCTCGCGTTGCGGTGATGTCTTCGAGCGGGTTGCCCGTCACCAGCAGCAGCGTCGCCTCGCGCCCCGGCTCGATCGAGCCCAGCCCGCCGGGGCCGTCGAGATCAAAGAGTGCTGCGGGCGTGGTTGTCGCCGCCCGCAGCGCGTCGATGGGTTGCAGCCCACTCTCGACAAGCAACTCCAGCTCGACGTGCAACGAGTGACCGGCGATGACGTTGGGGTTTCCCAGGTCGGTGCCCGCGATGATCGGCACATCGGCGCGGTGCATCACGCCGACAAACCGCCGCATCCCGGGGAGCTGTGCGCTCATCGCGTTGCCCCATTCGGTGTAGTTGCCGTTCGACCAGAACTGTTGCATCATCGCCGGGACATACTTGAGCATCGGGTCGTCGGCGGCGGCCGCGTAGGTCATGATGCCCTGCATCACCACCAGCGTCGGGCACTGCGCGACCCCGCCCCTTGCAAAGGGCTCAGCGACTTTCGCAAGGTCGGCGTTGGTCAGGTCACCCAGCATCGCCCACGCCTGGGCACGGGCGATAAAGTTGTGCGAACCTTTCATCGACGGGTCAAACCGCGCGGCGAACAGGCCGTCGAATCCGGTCAGGTGTTCGATTGTCAGGTGCCCAGCCGCGACCGCGTCGTTGACATCCATCGCCAGCGGGACGTGCCCGACCATCGCGAGGCCCTGCGCCTTGGCCTCTTCGCCGATCGCAAGATAGACCTCGGGTTTGAGGCGGCTGTAGACCTTGATCTGGTCGGCGCCGAGCGCCGCGATCTTGCGCACCGCCGCCCGTCCTTCTTCCGGTGTTTCGCAGACCTCCGAGAACGGCCAGATCGGCGGGTTGCCGTCAAAGATCGGCCCGACCGCGAGCATCCGTGGCGAGCGAAACGCTCCGGCGTTCATCGCGTCGCGCAACGCGAGAATCTGCTCGGTGTACCCGCCCATATCGCGCACCATCGCGATGCCGTGGGCGACCATCATCGGGTGCGTGACCTCGGGCATGACATAGTGGACGTGGCTGTCGATCAGGCCGGGGATCGCGTAGAGCCCCGTCGCGTCGATCCGCCGCACGTCCGCCGGGACATCGGTCTCCCCGTCGAGCACCGCGGCGATCAGCCCGTCTTTGACAACCACCGTCTGCCCCGGCACAACCACGCCGCGCTCGACATCGATGACCGACACGCCGAGGAGCGCAAACTCGCGGGTGTCATCATCCTGAGCGGCTGCGAAACATGGGCCGAGCGCGAGAACACACGCCGCAACCCAGCACAAAAATACACAAGAAACAACGCGATGGAACATGTCGAGCCTCCGGGCAGCACACCGCCCGCGTGGCGGGGTGTCGAGGCGATGGTACCACAAGCGCCGGAGGCCAGCGCCGTGTTTGTTTTGCGGGTGATCCGCGAGGCCTGATACGGATTCCGTAAAGCTCTCATGCCTCGGTGGCATGCTGTGTCTTCTCTCTCTCTCTCTCTCAGTCCGTAGGACTGTTCTTCAATAGCCGGGGGTGGAGTCCCGCGCAGCGGACGACACCCCCGGAATTTTGGTGACGAACGCCTCGCACCCCGGCAGGGGTGCTCGTGGCAGCCGTACACACGCGGACCCCTTGCGGGGGTCCAAAGACGAGAGATCGAGACCGGGGGTGTTGCGTTGCTCCACCCCCGGCTATTGAAGATCACCCCTTGCGGGGTGCAAGAAAGGACCCGGCTCACGCACGAGAACGAAACGAGATCCGTATGCAAGCCCTTTGCCGAATCATGCCTGGTGTGCCACGGCCATCTTGGCCGTGCAAACAAACTGGTCAAGCGGGCACGGCTCACAGAGCCGTGGCACACGCCGGAGCGTTGGGGTGAATCGTGCGCACGCGCACGCGCAAAGATCGCGGCCGGTTTCTACGCCGCTTGCTGCGAGCTGCTGTCGGGGTTCTCCGGCTCGTCCTTGAGAAACCGCTCCTGCCAGCGCTGCGGCCGCACCCCCGAGGGGCTGTCGGGCTGTTCGCGCCAGTCCTCGGCATTGCGGAACTCGATCTCCGAAGGCATCGTCTTGCGGTACCCGAGCAGCCGCACCACCTCGAGCACGTCCGACCAACTCGGGTACGCGACGTTGTTGGCCTTCTTGAACGAATCAATGGCGACCAGGAACAGGAACTGCTCCTTGGTCATCTCGCCCTCTTCAGCAGCCTTGACAAAGTCACTCAGACGCCGCCCGGGGCCGCGACGGCGGGCAAAGCTGTTTGCCCCGTTCGCTGCGTCCTGCTCGTCGCGGCGGTCGGTCCCGCCCCGGCGGTCTGCCCGGACCCCCGGCGGCAGCGGATCATGGGCGGCGGAGCTTGAATCGGCACCAAGACGGTCGGCATCGGGGCGGTCGGCAGCGGGCATGGCACTCTCCATGCCGGCCCGATCCTCAGGCCGGCGTCACAGGTCGTCGTCTGTGTCTTCGTCAAGGTCGCCGTCGTTATCGTCGTCGTCGTCGCCGAATTCGTCGAACTCCTCGTCCGCGTCGTCGTCATCATCGTCAAAGGCGTCAAACTCGTCCTCGTCCTCGTCCACATCGAGCACGAGCGTCGCTGCCCCGCCCGCAGACGATCCCCCGCCCCAGGTCGGCTCTCCAAAGGTCGCTGTCATTCCAATCCCGTCTAACAGTTGCTCAGTCACCATCACGATCATCCTCTTACGCCGAAGCTGCACTCTTGCTCACCAAGCCGCCCGAACCCTGCCGGGCCGGCGGTTGGTCCTCCTTGATCCTCGATCAGAGGCCGGGCGCGTCCATCGGACGCCCGCTCCCCGATCGGCGGTACACTACTACCGCTTTGGCCCCTGTCGATATCCGGGCGCGGAGGATAGGCCTCGTTCTCCCGGTGTCGACCGATCCGCCCCGGGGCGTGGTGCTTCGCGGCGGCCGTGGCCTGTTCGTCGGTCGAATCTGCTGTGTTCCTTGTCCCCTTTCGTGGAAATGCTCGAGACCATGACCCCACCCAGCTTCGACTCCTCCGACCAGCCACCGATGGACCCGCTCGCGGGCATTCTCGCCGTCCTTCTGCCCGGGGCAGGGCACTGGTACCAAGGGCAGGTCCGCCGGGCGTTGCTCGTGGGCGGCGGCGTGCTGGGGCTCTTCTTCAGCGGCCTGCTCATCGGGGGGATCGACGTGGTTGATTCCCGCCAGGACCGCCTCTGGTTCTTCGGCCAGGCGATCGTCGGCCCGGTCGCCTTTGCGACCGACTACGTCCATCAGAACGTCCTCAAAGGGATCGACCCCACCACCGGCCAACGCCGAAGCCCTCTGCCCAACGAGGTCAAAGACCCAGACTCGGGCCGATGGGTCGCCGGCCCGGCCGGGTCTGTGCCCCCGGTCTCCAAGAGCCTGGGCAAGATGAACGAGATCGGCACGCTCTACGCCACCATCGCCGGCATGCTCAACCTCATCGTCATCATCGACGCCGCTTTCCCCTCCGCCGGCCGCGTGCGCAGGAGGGGTGCGTAAATGTTCGCAATCCTCCTGACAGTTCCTGCCGTGGCTGCCCCGCTCGCGAGCGCCTCGGTCGGTGTGCTCGCGTGGCGCCCATTCCTCGACCCGCTGGACCTCCATCGGCAGTGGTTTTTGCTGCTGATCCCCCTGGCGTTTGGGATCGCGGTGACCTACCGGGCGGTGCGCGTGAACACCTTCGAGCGGTACTGGCTCAAGACGGTGATCCTGACGGTGCAGATTGTGCTGGCGATGATCCTGCTGGGCACCGCGGCGTATGTGTTCATCCAGTTCGCGGTGCCGTATCTGCTGCCGATGCCGGAGTGAGTAGAGCGGGAAATGCCCTGAGTTATTACGCTACGAGCCTCGAGCGCAAGCTCGGGTCGATTCGAGCAACAGCACCGGCTCGACCCGGTGCGTCTCTGCATCCCGAGCTTGCGCTCGAGGCTCGTAGCGCAGTGCACTCTGGGCTCGTAGCGAGGGTGGTTCAGTACGCACCGTGTCTGGTCTCAAACCGCCGATCCAGCGACTGGATCATGTACCGCAGCGCGTCCGCCGCATGGTCAAACCCGTCCTTGGCTGGCGACATGCTCTCGGGGCGGTCCGCCGGGTAGTGGTACCGCTCCATGCACTCGATCAGGTGCGTACACCGGGCGTGGATGAACAGCTTCGGCGGCGGGTTGGCACCCGCGCTGGGGCTGGTGCCCGATTCCGAGTCGCTCGCCCCGTTCCCGATCCCTTGCCCGGCCCCCTCACCAACCCCCTCGCCCGCCGCCGGGCGGAGTCGTGCCCGCACCAGCATCAGCCCCTCCTGCGTCCCGGCGCGTTTGTCTCTGACCGTCAACCCGGCTTTGCGGAGCAGATTGCACGGGCTGACCCCGGTCTGGTCGTTGCGCTGCCGACCGGCCGGGTCAACCCCGATCCACGCCGGGGGCCCGTTCAGCCCGTCCACGCCCGGCCCCTCGTTGATCGCCCGCGCGTGCTCGTCGAGCACCGTCTCGGTCTTGACCCGCTCAGCAAGCACCCACAACACATCGTGCTCGTCATGCACCGCCCACAGCACGACCGTCGGGGCGCGGAAGCCGAAGTCCATCCCCGCGATCAGCGTGCCCCGCGGCGGGCGCCAGCTCTCGCCCGTGCCGACCACGTGTACCGCCGGATCAAACTCGGGGAAGACCGAATCGCTCCGCCTCGGGCGTCGGCACAGCATCTCGGACTCCCACGTCGCCTGCCCGACCCGCCCTTTCATCCGCACCGCGTCGTCGATGCGGATGTGCCCGCCCTCGTGCCGATCCTTGGCTCGGCCCTTGCACTCTGGGTGCAGCACGCAAGGCTCGCAAGGGCGCACTTCCGGGCAGGTCTCGAGCGCATCGACAACCCCCCAGCGGAAGAGCGCCCGCTGCCCTTCGCGGGCTTCCTGGACGATCTTGTGCATCAAGCCGTACGGCCGGTGCATGGTGCTGAGGCACTCGATCGAGCCGCGCACTTCGATGGTCCGGCCGTCGGCGAGCGTGACATCGGTCGAGCGGGTGACGAGCTGCGCGGCTTCCCAGACGTCGGGGTCGAAGAGCTCAACCTCGTCGCAGCGGAGCTTTTGCACGCGGGTGCCTCGGACGCTGGTCTCGCTCTGGGCGAGAATCTCGACCGAGCTGCCGTTGGTCAGGCGGAGCCTCCGCTCGGTGATACGGCCGTCGACCAGCTCGGCAAGCGGGCTCTTGGTGAAGAGTGCGCGCAGGTGCGCGTGCATTCGTTTGGACTGTTCGAGCGAGCCGCCGAGGATGCGGATCTCGACGCCCGGCTTGAACACCAGATCGAGCGTCGTGGCGATCGCACCGAGAAATGTCTTGCCCCCGCCTCGGTTGGCCCAGACCACGCAATCGAGCGACGGGCCGCCCGCGGTGTCCGGCGTGCCCAGCTCCTCCTCGTCGAGCCCGAGCAGCCTGCCGCCCTCGAAGAACGAGTGGACGAGGTAGGCGAACGGTGCCTGGTGGCTGCGAATAATCGGCCGTGTGGCGATCGTGAGCCCGAGCGAGTCGTTGAGCCATCGGTGCAGCTCGCGCGGCGTGTTCGGAAACCGCCACCGCTCGGTTGGTGTTGAGTCGCCGTTGTGCTCGTCGCCCGGTCGGTCGTCGTGATGGGCCTTTTTTTTTCGTGCCATTGTTCCCCCTGCTGGTGCTGTGTGTGGCGGGGGGAACGCCGATGAACTGTGTGTCGAACGCCGTGTATAACACTTTGCAAAAATGGTGTCTTCACGTGTTTGAAAGGGCGATCCGTGTGTCCCCTTCTTCACGAGTCGTTTCGTGCCCCCTCGCTTGCGCGAGGGGCTCTATTTCGTTTCTGTAGAGCCCCTCGCGCAAGCGAGGGGACAATCGCCGACAATGCTGCGCAATGGAGCAGATTGGCAAGCGATGCTCTTGGTCGTCGTGTGTCAGTCCGGAACGAGCCCGGGCTCTTCAAGCCCGAGCGCTCGGCGGAGCGCGAACACCCGGTTGCCGTCGATGCGGCGGAGGGCTCGCAGGATTTGCTGCCGCTCTTTTCCGCTGACAAAGAACGTGATCGGGTGCGGTAGCTCGCGCATGTCCGGCGGCTCGGCGGGCGACGCCCGGCTCAGGGTGGTGTTGTCATTCTCGCGTTTTGTACTGTTTGTTACGGCTTTCATGGCTGCTCCTCTGGTCTGGATTCGTGCATGGTGTGTCATGCGGATCACGCAAAGTGTGTATGCGTTTCTACGAGCCCTGTGCGCAAGCACAGGGTTGGTGTTCGCTGCAAGAACCGACCATTCGTCAACCCGAGCTTGCGCTCGGGGCTCGTACAAACACACGAGATCGTCTCGCGATGCGTGTCATCCTTCGTGTGCGTACGCGATCGGTCGTTGCCCCGCGTGCGACGCGGCGAGCATCAACAGGGCCAGCGGTTCCGCGTCCTTATGCCGGCGCGTGCTCGGCGAGCCCCCCGCCCAGGTGCGGGCCTCGCGCCAGAGCCAAGGGTGTGAGTCGAGCGTTCGCGTCGCGCCGCGCGATTCGAGCAGTTCCCACGGTTCGAGCCCGACACTCGCCAGCGCATCGAGCAAACGTGCATCCCGCGCGCTCGGCGGCAACGGGTACGAGGTCATCCCCGCCGAAGCAAAGAACGGGCAGACGTGACCCATCGCGGCAATCGCTTCGGTCCGGGGGGTGAGCGATCGGTCGAGGTACGTTCGCACCAGTGTCCGCGCGACTCCCTGGCCGCGGAATCTTGGATCGACGATCACCCGCGAGAGGCAGCGGAGTGTGCGGTTGATCTCGAGCGCGTCGCGGCGTTTGTCGCCCGAGGTGTACGCGCCCGGCCAGGCGAGCGAACGCCACGAGCCGTTGAGCGTGGGCATGCTCACCACCAGCACCCCGGCAAGACGGCCGTCCTCGTCGCGGGCGGTGAGGATCGCCGGCATCCCGTCGCGGCTTCGCGCGATCGTGGCGGGAGGGCCGCCGCGGTAGTGCAGGTGGGCCAGTGCGCCGTAGTCGGCGCGGGTGCCGGGCGTGATGCAGCAGGTCTCCATCTGCGGCTGCGATGGACTCGCAGTTGTGGTGTTTAGCGTGTGCATGGGTCACACTCCTTTGTCGCGCACGCCTCTGCTTTGCAAGCCTCAAACGGCGGTTCGAGCACAAGATCGGGCTGCAACGATGCGGCGAGATCGTCGTGCGCGGTGGCGCAGACCACAAGCACACCCCGATGGCGCGACACCCAGCGGCGGAGCGTGCGGGCAACACCACGGGCGGTGACCCGATCGAGCGTCGAACAGCACTCATCGAGCAGCAGCACCGAACGCACGCCGGGACGTAGCTTTGCCATCGCCAGCGCGATGCTCAGGCGGAGTTGCTGACCTTCGGAGAGTTCGCACGCCGCCCGCGCCCAGAGCATCGGTTCGGCGAGCCCGGCCGCGGCGAACAGTCTGAGGCTGTCGAGCAGCGGGCCAGTGAAGAGGTCGATGATCGGTCGCCCGGGGTGCGCATCGCGGCGCAACGCTGCGGCGTCGATGACGGGCTCTCGGCCGGCGCGGGCGGCCCGGGCGATGGCGCGCAGCAGCGTCGACTTGCCGCACCCGCTCGGTCCGGTGAGCAGCGCGATCGAACCGCCGGGCAACTCGAGCACCCGGCGCACATCCGCGCGGGCCGGGGGTGCGGGTGCCGGGCGCTCGGTGTGTTGCGCGAGCAGGCCGAACGGGGCAAGTGCGCGGAGCAGCCGGTCTGAAGGCGGCGAGCCGCACTCGACTGAGGGCACAAGGGTGTTCATGACTTCCTCCCCCCCGAAACCGCGTCGCAGATCGCGTTGATCGCGTCGACCTGGCGGCGGACGGTGTGCAACGAGATGCCCAGGTCGGCTGCCGCACTGCGCGTCGAGAGCCCGTGCAGGACGCACGCGGTCGCGACCCGCTTGCGCGTCGGGGTCCAGGTGTGGTTGATCTGCGCGACAACCTCGAAGCGGGGCGAGAGCAACCGATCGACGAGCCGGTGCAGCCGGCGGCGGAGCGAACGCGGGGCGCGGCCGCTGCCGGGGTGCTCGCGCCACATCTCGGCGAGGTCGGAGATCGGCCGCCCGTCGCGAAAGACGCCCTCGATGAGGTAGCGGTCTTGTTCCGGAAGGTGGACCGCCCGATCAACGAGCGTCCTTGCCACGTCTCTTCGGAACCCTCGGCGGAGGTCGAGAGCCGGGTTTTTGGCCTCGAGATGGTCGATAGTGGGCGATCCGAGCATGATTTTCTCCATTCTGTGCTGAAACGGCTTGCTTTGACACACAATCCTGTGTTCAATAGTCATTGAACTCTGTCCATATATTCTCAACTTGAAGGACACTATGCAAGGCCTTTGTATGGCATAGCAAAAAACTTGCGCGCACCCGTGGATATTCGGGCCAGATTGCACGCAACTCGGAGGATTCCCCATGTCCGTCAGCTCACCGAATCAAGGCACGTCGCGGCTGGGGGCTGCGGTGCGCGCGCGGCGGGGCGAGCTCCGCCTCAGCCTCGATGCGCTCGCCAAACTGGTCGTGTGCTCGAAGAGCTATCTCTCGGCGATTGAGAACGCCAGGTGCGGGCCGCCGAGTGCTGCGGTCTTGCGCAAACTCGAAGCGGCGCTCGATACCGAAGAAGGATTGCTGTTGCGCCTGGCGGATCTGCAAGCCACGCCCGGTCCGATCCGGCGCGAGCTCGAAGAGCTCCAGCGACGGCAACTGGCCGCGGCGCAGGTGGCGGCGCTGCTGCGCGATGCCAAGGGGGCAGTGGGGGCGAGCCCGGGGCTCGATGAGGCGTACCAGTCCGGGAAGCTCCGGGCGTTGATCGATCAGCTCAGCCCGCCGGGCGAGCGCGGCCCCACCCCGGTGGCGTTGCCGCTCGAGGTCCCGGTCATCAACCGCGTCCAGGCTGGGTACCCGCGCGAGTTCACCGACCTCGGCTATCCCGCCCGCGTGGCTGACGAATACGTGCGTTGCCCGGACCTCGCGGACGCCGACGCCTTCGCAGCCCGGGTCGTCGGCGATTCGATGCAGCCGGATTATCGGGAGGGCGACATCGTGATCTTCTCGCCCGCCCGCGACGTGCGGAACGGGTCGGACTGCTTTGCCCGCCTGGCACCCGACGACGAGACCACGTTCAAGCGGGTCTTTTTCGAGACCGGGCCGGAGGGGGAGGAGCTGATTCGGCTCCAGCCGATGAATCAGGCCTACCCGCCGCAGACGCTGCCTCGGGAGCGGGTGGTGGGGCTCTACGCCGCGGTGAGTGTTCAGCGGCAGATCGGGTGATTCAACCCCCACACCCCCACACCCCACACCCCCACGCCCCCCACGCCGGGAACGGGACGGCGGAGCGTGCGTATCGGGCACTGGATCGCGGACTCAGGGACACACCTGTGCCCGGATTCGTGAGGGTTTCCCCGGTGGGAATGAGGATGAGGCAGGTGTTTGGGTTTCGATCGTTCACCCCGCAGGCGGCACCGCTGTGCTAGCATGGGGCAGACTGATTTTTAGGGTTTCCTGAGGAGGCACGCCCGATGGCGAAGATGTTCTACACGATCGATGAAGCCGCAGAACGGCTTGGCAAGTCCGCCGACGAGGTCCAGCAGATGGCCAACAGCGGGCAGCTGCAAGAGTTCCGCGACGGCGATCGGCTGATGTTCAAGAAGGAACAGGTCGACCTGCTCGGCGGCGGTGCCGATGAAGATGTGCTCAAGCTCGGCGAAGACCTCGAGCCGTTGTCGCTTTCGTCGTCAGGCTCGGGCAGTGCGCTCGGGCTCGGGCTCGATCAACCCAGCGACTCGACGGGCATCAGTATCTTCGACCCTGATGAAACCGAGACCGCCGATCCTTCCGCGCAGACGCAGGTCACCGACTCCGGGCTCGACGCGGGCTTTGATCTTGACTCGGCGAGTTCCGGCTCCGGGCTGCTCGACCTGACCAAAGAAGCCGACGACACCTCGCTGGGCGCTGACCTGCTCGACGATGTGTACGGGCAGGAGACGATGGGCGCGACCTCACCGGCTGGCGAGAGCGGCATCGTCGATGGCGCGTCGGCGTTGTTCGAGGGCTCTGAGGGCGAAGCGGACGCGGCTGCGGCTGCTCCGGCTGCGGCGATGGTGCCGATGCTCGCTGAGGCCTACGACGGCGCATGGTCGGGGATCGGTGGCGGGCTGGCGCTCGGCATGGCGCTGTGCCTGGCGTTCGGGATCGCGGTGGTGATCTTTGCGATGACCGGCACGATCGAGCCGGTCAAGAGCATCATCGGCGGCCAGTTCTACGCCGTCGCTGGCGGGATGGCGGGCGTCGTCGTGATCTTCGCGATCATCGGTATGGTGCTCGGCAAGAAGAGCTGATTCAGCAACGATGCGTCGCGGTCCTGCGCGATGGTTTCGATGGTTCAACAAACACACACGACACAGAGCCCTTCGCGCACGCGAGGGGTTTTTCGTGACACGAATTGCGAGAATACTTCGTACGTCTCTACGAGCCTCGAGCGCACGTTCGGGTTCATACGAATCTCGCTTCATTTCTCGCGCGTGAGGTTTTGCACCCCGAGAGGGGTGGTCTTCGATAGCCGGGGGTGGAGCAACGCGACACCCCCGGTCTCGATCCTCTCGCCATTGGACCCCGCAAGGGGTCCGCGTGTCTACGTCTGTCACGAGCACCCCGGCCGGGGTGCAAGGCGTGCATCAACTCACTCCCGGGGGTGTCGGCCGCTGCGCGGGACTCCACCCCCGGCTATTGAAGAACAGTCCTACGGACTGAAGAGAGGTCACACACAGCACGCCACCAAGGCACGAGAACTCTTTGGGAGTCGTCTCAGTCGTTCCGGCTACGGAGCGAGTACGACCCCGCGGGGATGCCCGCCTGTTCGAGCAACGGGCACCGCGCGAACACAGGCCGTGAGGTGTCGGCGGTGCGGAAGGTACACGACACAACCCCCTCGGCGTCGAGGTGCTCGAAGCCGTCCTCGCGGAGCCACACCGCACGCACGCCGGATCGCGCTTTCAGCTCGCGGCGTGCGCCCGAGCGCAGCACCAAGCGGAGCGTTGCGGTCGCGCACGATGGCTCGCCGTTGGGTGTGACCAGCAGTTCGACAGCAACGGGTGTGTCGGCTTGGCCAGCTGTCGCGTGACGTTGGCACACGCGCGAGGCAAGGTCCCACACCAGCGCGACCGGCCACGCCTGGGCGTGCGACGACGACCGCGCTGCGCAGTCGATGCGGACCGGGGTGGACGCGGTGCGGGTCATGCGGGGGTCTTGCTCAAAATCTCGGCGGCGGCCTGGAGCCCTTCGCCGCTGGGGCTGATGAAGCGTTGTCCGACCGCCTGGGCGATCTCGAAGAACTGGAGCAACTCGTCGACGCGGAGGTTGTGTTCGGAGATCTCGCCGTGGGTGCCGCCGTCCATGCCCCGGGTCATGTCGCGGATCTCGAAAAGTGACGCGAGCAGCGGGTCGATCTCGCGTTTCATACGTTCGCGGACGACCGCGCGGAAGAGTGTCCAGACATCCTGGTCGGCGGCGAAGTATTCTTTGCGGTCGCCGCGCTTGTGGGCGCGGGCGACGACCCCCCAGTCCACGAGTGCGCGGAGGGACATTGACGCTGAGCCTCGGGAGATTTCCAGGCGTTCCATGACGTCGTCGGTGCAGAGGGGCTCGCCGATGATAAAGAGGAGGGCGTGAACCTCGGCCATGGTGCGGCTGATGCCCCAGGCCGAGCCCATCTGCCCCCACGTGGCGATGAACCGGTCCTGAGCCTCGGCAAGGGTGTCGGGTTGTGTGTTGGGCGTCATAGCGCTGAAGTATCGGGGGCTGGCGCTCGGGTGTCAATGCTTCTTTCAGGAATGATTGAAAGAATCGCGCGTTGGTTGGTGTGGGTTTTCGGACGCTTCGCGCTCCCTTTCAAAGAAGTTGTCCCCTCGCTTGCGCGAGGGGCTCTGTCAGGCTTGTTGCCCCGTCTTATGGAGCCCCTCGCGCAAGCGAGGGGACAAGTTTGTTGGTACGCACTGGTCTGGATACCGCTGAGGGCTGACCTACCCGAGCAGGTCTACCACACCCGCGGCCCCGAGCAGGCAGCTGACGATGCCGTTGAGGGTGAAGAACGCCATGTCGAGCCCGGCGAGGCCTTTGCGGACCAGCACCATGTGCTCGGCGATGAGGAGGGTGGCTGTCAGGGCGATGCCCAGGGCAAAGACCACGCCGAGGCGGGGGTCGCTCTTCCAGGCGAGCACGAGGCAGGCCACCGCGAGGACGTGGAGCGTGCGGCTGACCCACCCGGCTCCGCGCGGGCCCAGAGCAGCGGGGATGCTCGAGAGCCCGACACGGCGGTCGTAGTCAAGGTCCTGCAGGGCGTAGATCACGTCGAACCCCGCGACCCAGCACAGGACCATGCCGGCGATCCACCAGAGGGCGGGGGTGCTGGCGAGGGAAGCCGGGTCGACCGCGATCGCGGCACAGAGCGGCGAGGCTGCGAGCGCCCCGCCGAGGAAGAGGTGGCACAGCGCGGTGAAGCGTTTGGTGAAGGAGTAGAACCCGATCCAGAGCAGGACGGGGGCTGCCAGGAGCGCGGGCCACCAGTTGGCAAAGAGGAAGCCGAAGAGGGTGGTGGCTGCGACAAATGCCGCGGCTGTGGTTGCTGTGGCGAGCAGGCCGTCGCGGGGGGTGAGCCGACCGGCCGCGAGAGCTCGGCCGGCGGTGCGGGGGTTGGCTGCGTCGATACGTCGGTCGGCGAGGCGGTTGACCAGCATCGCAAAGGTCCGGGCAAAGACCATGCACAGGACGATGAGCAGGAGTTTGCCAGCGAACCTGGCGTGGGTGTCGGTTTCCGGCCGGGCGAGGAAGGCTGCGAGCACCGCGAACGGCAGCGCGAAGACCGAGTGGGCGATCTTGATATCCGCAGCCACCAGCCTGGCGACTTCGAGCGCGCTCCGGCGGCGGGGCGCGGCGGGGCTGACTGTCTGGGGAGTCGTGGGTGGGGGGGGTGAGGGGGTCATGGCCCGGCAAGGGTACGGCGTCGGTTGCCGGCTCGGGCGGTGGATCGGGCGGTGCAAAAACGCAGAAAGGTCTCGGCTCCCCTCGCGTTGCCGAGACCCTCCCGCAGGAGACCAGATTTGAAGACGCCCTTCCATACGAAGGGGAGCGGCGCACGGTTCCCGGGGTGCCCGGGCAATCGTCGGGACGGTGTTGGGTGGAGTTGCGTAGGAGAGTTGCGTAAAAAGCGACAAGCCCCGGGACGTGTGCCCGAGGCTCGTCGGAGAGAGTGCGGTGTGTGGTCTAGCAGCCGGCGTTCCAGAGGTTGAGGAAGAGGGTGACGTCCTGGGTGTTGACGCTGCCGTCGCCGTTCATGTCGGCGGATTCGTCGCCGGCGGTCCATGCGTTGAGGAACGCGATGACGTCCTGGGAGTTGACGGACCCGTCGCCATTGAAGTCGGCGGGGCAGTCGTCGGGCGGGGTGAACTCGTCACCGATACGGATGTCGTCGATGTACCAGTTATCGGTGTTGTCTGAGCCGGTGGCGGAGAAGCGGATCTTGAAGAAGTCGTGGTGCGCGTCGGCGGGGAGTGTGTCCTGGTGGAACTCGAAGCTGTTCTGGTCGTTGCCGTCGGAGAGGATGATTTTGTAGAAGACCCACTGGTTGTTGCCGTCGAGGTATTCGAGGAGGAGGAGTTCACCCTGCTCGACGCCCTGGTGCTGGACGGAGTAGCTGAGGTAGCGGGGGAAGGGCTGATCGGCCATCGCAAAGAAGGAGGTGGTCGCCGAGTCGGAGTTGTCGAGGTTCATCGCGTAGGGCTCGCTGGGCTCGCCGGTGGCGTTGTCGTTGATCTCGGCGCCGGCGACGGCGCCCCAGACGTCGCTGTCGAAGGTGGTCGAGGTGAACTCTTCGAGGAAGGGGAGGTCGATGCTGTTTCCTGAGCCGGCGAGGAGGAGTGAGTTGAAGGAGTTGATGCGGCCGTAGCCGAAGGTGTTGTCGATGCCGCTGGCGCCGAGGTCGTCTGCGCCGGCTTTGATTATCGCTTCGACCTCGTCTGGTGTGAGGCTCGGGTTTGCGGACCAGACGAGCGCGATAAGCCCGGCGGTGAGGGGCGCGCTGAAACTGGTGCCGCTGACCGAGGCGTACCCGCTTCCGGTGTTGGTGGTCTGGACGCCGCTTCCGGGCGCCATGAGGTCTACGGAAGGCCCAAAGGCGCTGAAGCTCGATTTGTTGTCGCCGCTGGTGGTTGCGCCAACGACGATGACGTTGTCGTTGTCGCGGTTGCCCCAGTTGAGGTTTGCCCCGTTGTTTCCGGCTGCCCATGTCAGCAAGCCGCCGAGGTTTTTGATCTGGGTCCCGGTCGAGCGGACGCTGCTGCTGGTGACGCCGGAGTAGGACACGTTGGCGACTCTGTCACCGGCTTGGATCGAGGTGAGAGCGGCGTGGGTGAGTGTGCTCAGGCTCGCCGAGCCGCTTGAGCTGTTGCTGACGCGCATCATGCGGTGGCTGAGGTTCCACCCGACGCCGGCGACACCGGTGCCGTTGTCGCCGTTGGCCGCGGCACAGCCGGTGGTTTGCGTGCCGTGGGGGTGGACCGCGCCGATGTTGCCGCCGTCGTTTTCCCAGACTCGGTTGACCGCGTTGTAGCCTTCCTTGCGGTGGAGCTGGAAGTCTGGGTGGGTCGTTTGGATGCCGGTGTCGCAGATGCCGACAGTGACTTCGGGGCCGCCGGTGTGGAGGTCCCAGGCTTCGCAGGACATCATGATGTCGGTGTCGTGGTGCCACTGGCGGTTGAGGCGGGAGTCGTCGGGACAGGCGATCGGGTAGAGGATCCAGTCGGGCTCGACAAACTCGAAGAGCCCGGTGTCGATGAGCTGGTTGATGAACTGGTTCTCGGTCATGCCGTTGGGCACGTTGATGACGTGGTGGTCGACGAGGGGCTCGAACCAGTACTCGTCGTACTTGGCGAGCTCGGCTTTGGCGCGGGCGATGGTGTCTGCGACCTGCTGCTGGTTGAGCCCACGGTCGGCGAGGGTCTCGAGCTGGAGCGGCTTGGCGATGATCCGGCCGGAGAACTCCATCGACCCTTGGACCTCGATGAACGCGGCAGCGTCTTGGGCGTCGCGGCTGATGTTTTGGGCTTGCACGCTGGTGGCGAGTCCGACACAGGAAAGAGTGATAAGCACTGCGAGCTTCATGGGCACGATCCTCCGCGTTTGCGAATGTCTTTGGGTGCGAGCGCCCGAGAGATTCCCCCTCTCAAGTCAAGCGACCCTGTGGGTTGTTGGTCGGCTTTCTGCGAAGAGAAGGCCGGGCAAATGTGGCAGCACGCCCATCGAGCGGTACGGGTGCGCCGAATGGTCGGGTTCTGGCGAGGCCCCGGGAGAACACCGAGCCGCCTGAACCACAACACCCGTTTGCCGCGACGCGGCGTGGAGCTACGTCCCAGAGTACGGCTCTCACGCGGCGGCGGATCCCTGCACGTTCTGGGTCTGCATAACAAAGCCCCGGGGCGCGAGGGCCCCGGGGCATGGATGGGTGTCAGCACATGTGTTCTGGAACCTTACGTTCGCAGCCGAGTCTTTAGCATCCGATATTCCAGAGGTTGAGGAAGAGGAGGACGTCCTGGGTGTTGACGTCGCCGTCGCCGTTGATGTCGGCGGAGCTGTCGCCGGCGGTCCAAGCGTTGAGGAACGCGAGGACGTCCTGGGTGTTGACGGTGCCGTCCATGTTGAAGTCGGCGATGCAGTCGTCGGGCGGGGTGAACTCGTCACCGAGCCTGATGTCGTCGATGTACCAGTCGTCGGTGCCGTCGCTGCCGAGGGCTCGGAAGCGGAAGGCGAACCCGTCGTGGTAGGCGTCGAATATGAGGCTGTCCTGGTTGAAAGTGAAGGATGTCTGGTCGTTGCCATCCGAGGTGATGGTTGCAAACTCGAGCCACGACCCGGCGTCGCTGAGGTATTCGACGACGAGCTGTTCGCCGTTGTCCACGCCCTTGTGCTGTGAGTAGAAGCTGAGGAAGACGGGGAAGTCGTCGAGTGTGAGGAGGAAGTTGTAGCTGGTCGCCGAGTCGGTGCTGTCGAGGTTCATGGAGTAGGGATCGCTGGGCTCGTTGGTGCCGTCGGTGGAGACCGTTGCGCCGCTGATATCTGCCCAGTTTGACGCGGTGTTGAAGGTGGAGTCCTGGAAGGGTTCGTAGAAGGGGATGTTGTTTCCGGCGAAGGGCGCGATGGAGATATCGTCGATGTACCAGTCGTCGGTGCCGTCAGAGCCGGTGGCGGTAAATCGGAGCTGGAACCCGGTCCACCAGCCGAAGATATCGACCTCGGCGTTGACAAAGGTGAAGTCGGTCTGGTCGTTGCCGTCGGAGGTGATGGTGGCGAGTTCGCTCCAGGTTTCGAGGATGTCGTAGTACTCGACGACGAGGGTTTCGCCGTTCTCGACGCCCTTGTGCTGGACGTAGAAGGAGACGAAGGTCGCGTCGTTGAGGATGGAGAGGTCGATGTCGCCGGTCGCGATGGAGTCGGCACCGTCGAGGTTGAGTGAGTAGGGGCCGCTGGGCTCGTTGTCGGCCTGGTCGTTGACCTCGCCTCCGGCGTTGGTTGCCCACCAGGCGTCGTTGATGGTTGTGGAGTCCCATGGTTCAAAGAATGGGTAGGGGATTCCTTCTTCGTCGAGGCAGGGTCGGTTGGCCGCGTAGTTGGTGATTCTGGTTGCGCTGGGTGCGCCGAAGAACGCGGGGTTTCCGAGGCCGTTGCACCCGCCGAGTCCGGAGCACATGATGTGGCATTCGCCGTTGCCGTTGCAATGGCCGGCGGAGAAGTTATGCCCTATTTCGTGGGCGGTGAGCGCGGTGCGGGAGTTGATACTGCCTGTGTACCGTGACTGGACGAGCCCGTACCCGTTGCTGCCGCAGACGGCGGAGAGGTAGGCAACCCCGATGACGGATCCGTCGAGGTTGACGCCGGTGAAGGCGTGAACGAGGTCGCGGTGGACGCCGCCCTGGTTGGACTGCCACCAGTTGCGGATCTGGGTCAGGCGTGTGCCGGGATTGGAGGAGGTGTAGGGGTCGGCGGAGGTGGTCCAGATGAGGTAGTAGGGGATCTGGAAGGTGACGTTGCACTGGTTTTCGTAGATCGCTGAGCATCGGGCGATGATGTTGTCGATGTCGGCGATGGTGTCCGATTCGCTGCTGTTGTTGCGGCCGTAGTACTCGAAGTCGGCATCGCAGGCGAGTTCGCAGACGAGGAAGGCGCGGGTGCCGCCGCCGTTGTTGTTGTTGCCGAGATCGTTTTGTTCGACGTTTCCGTGGTCGTGGTCGACGACGCCGCAGGTGTAGAGCTCGTTGGGTTTGACATCGTCTGCGCGGTGGACGACGTGGAGTGCGGGATCGCTGCCGGGGATGGCGTCGTAGAGGGGCTGGACGGTCC
Organism: uncultured Phycisphaeraceae bacterium; assembly: GCA_964394895.1. GTDB lineage: Bacteria > Planctomycetota > Phycisphaerae > Phycisphaerales > UBA1924 > PNC22. The sequence continues at coordinate 21,140 of CAYMZJ010000040.1, forward strand.
AGATGTTGTATCCGTCGGGTCCGGGGAGGGAGATGGTGAGGTGGAGTCCGCCGCCGACGCGCGATCCGGCTGCGCGCGCATCGGGTGCGCCGAGCAGCTCGGCGCGGACGGTGAGCGGGGGGGGCATCTCGATCTGTTGGATGACGCCGCCTTCGAGCCCGACCATGGCGAACGCGGTTTCGCTGCGGAATGAGTGAGGCGTGACCCAGACCTCGTACTCGAGGCCGTTGAGGGTGATGTCGGTCCCGAACTCGATGTTCCCCTCCGGCAGGTCGAGCCGCTGGATGGAGAAGTCCGAGAGCTCAAAGGCGGACGCGACCTGGTCGCGGACGCCGTTGTTGTCGATCTGGGCAGCCGCGAGCCCGGGGGTGAGCCCGAGCAGCATCGCCAGTGCCAGTACCTTCCGCATGTCGAACCTCCTGCTTTCCGCGAAAAACGCGATTGAACCTCGAACCGATCCGTTCGGCCACGACAACCCCTCGCCGTCGCGGGTGGACCGGTGTGCTACGCGGGACAACTCCCCGCTTCGCTCTGTGTTGCAGAGTTGTGCGCGGGAGTCTTGCCCGGTGCATCCGTCCGTCCCTCTCGCGCACGCGCGGTGGGGACATCCCACAGTGTGCCCGAAAGTGGGGGGGGCTGTCCAGCGAATCCGGCCAGATCGTCCGGGAATCCTCGTTATTGCCCGGCCCAAGCCCGAACAAACGCGATGAGATCGCGGGTATCGAGCGTGCCGTCGGCGGTGAGGTCGGTCTCGGGGTCGTCGGCGAGCCAGTCGGCGAGGAAGGCATCGAGGTCGGCCGCGTCGACCACGCCGTCCTGATTCCAGTCGGCGACGGGGCGGGTGACAGTGAGCCCGAGGCTCGGCATGAGGATGATGGTCTTGCCGATTTGTTCGACGACGATCTCGATCGCGTCGTGGCCTCGGGACTCGACGGGTAGATCGGCAGCACTCACTTCGATCTGGTAGGTCCCGTCGCCGAGGTCGGTGGTGGTGCCCAGGGTGGTCAGCCCGTCCGAGCCTTCCGCGTGGCGGGCAAAGAGGGTGAGCCCCGGGCCGATGGTGGACTGCTGCCAGTCGAGAGGCTCGATGGTGATGGTGGTGGTCGAGCCGACGGGGAGGCGGTCGGTGCCCAGGTCGGCGACCGAGCGGACCGCGTCGGTCACACCGATGAGATCGGTGCGCCAGGTGTCGAAGAGGTCGTGGAGCTGCGCGACAGGGTCTGGGCTTTCGCGGCTCTGGAACGCGATGTTGAACTCCATGTGGTAGTCGGCCGTCGCGCAGCCTTGCCCGTTGTTGAAGAACCCGTTGCCCAGGGCCGGGTCAACGCCGGGCACAACGATCGCGCCGCCGGCCTGACGGATGTTGTGGATCGCGTCGATGAACCCGTCGTGGTTGAAGTCGGCGAGCTCGAGGTCGTTGCTGGGGCTGTTGGTGGTGTAGGCACGCTCGGGCTGGGGGTCTTGCCCGGGCGCACCGAGCAGGACGGTGAGCCGTGCCGGCCCGTCGGAGACCGCGACGATGTCGGGCAGGCCGTCGCGATTGAGGTCTGTGGTTTCCAGCGCGGTGTAGGTCGCGCCGTCGCCGAGGCGGGCGGTCTCGAAGGTGCCCGCGCTGGTCTGGCGGTAGACGCTGATGGCTCTTCCGATGCGGTCGGCGGAGGCAAGATCGGTGCGGCCGTCGCCGTCGAAGTCGGCAGCGGTAAGCCCGAGGGGTGTGTTGAGGGTCGCGAGCGTCCGCCACTCGGCGAACGCGCCGTTGCCGTCGTTGGTGAAGACACGGATGAGCCGTTCGTCCTCGTCGAGCCATGCAAGGTCGATGCCGGGCGAGCCGTCGATCTCGGCGGCGATGATGCGTTCGGGCGTGGTCCCCGCTTCGAGCGTGGCGGTGAGGTTGACCCGGCCGGTCTGGTCGTTGGTGAAGATGGAGATGGTCCCGGCGTCGCTGTTACTCACGGCGATATCGAGCCAGGTGTCGTTGTTGAAGTCGGCGATTGCGATCCATTTCGCGCCGTCGTCGGCGGCTTTGATCGAGGGGAAGGCAAAGCCGCCGTTGCCGTCGCCGAGGCTCAGCGCGATGCTGCCCTGGGGGGGCGAGGCGTAGATGAGGTCGAGGTTACCGTCCTTGTCGAGGTCGGCGGTTTCGACCCCGCTGGGGGCGGTGAGTGCAAAGAGGGGCTCGACTTCGCCGAGTGTGACGTAGCTCTGGTGGAGGTCGCTGTTGCGGAGCAGGCCGAGGATGGAATCGTTGCGCGAGGTGACGACCGCATCGGTGCGTTGGTCGTTGTCGAAGTCGCCGACCGCGACGCCGAAGGCTCCGCGGCCGATACGGTAGACCGAGTTGCACCCGAACCCGTCGCCGGTGCGTGCGATGAGCATGTAGGCGATGTGCGCGCTTTTATCGGTTTCGGTGTCGTAGCCGTCGGGGGGTGAGCCGCAGTCGTCGGGGCGGCCGTCGCACGAGCATCGGCCGTCGCCGCCGAAGGCGCGGGCCTCTTCCATCGCGAGCATGAGTGTGCCGGCGAGGTCGAGCCCGTTTGTGATCGAGGAGACGATGGTCTGTTCGGTTTCGAGGACGACGGGCGCGCCGGTGAGGACGTTGCCCTGGACGGCGTAGACGACGTCGCCGACGCGGCCGGTCACGCCCCCGGCCCACGACCCGGCGCGGTCGCCGGTAAAGGTTGCGGTCCCGCCGGGGGTCGAGGCGATGCCGTACTGGCGGGTCTGGTGCCCGTTGTCGAAGCCTTCGAGCTGGGTGATGATTTCGCTGGGGTCAACGCCTTCGAGCAGGCGGTCGCGGATGAAGACACGGTTGAATCCGCCCTGATCGACGGAGCTCTGGGCGGTCGCGGCCCCGAAACCGGGGATGAGGACGGGCGTTCCGGCTTGCAGGTCAAACGAGGTCAGGCACGTCGCCGAGGCGACCGCGATCTCGCCGGTGCGGGTGTTGATGAGGATGATCGACCAGGTGGCGCTGGCTTGTGTTGCGAGCCCGGCAGCGGCGGCGAGTGAAATCAGCGTGCGGCGCATGGGTGTTCTCCTAGGCTCTCCGCACGAACGTGCGGGATGTTCTCTCTCACGCTATCGGCACAGAGCCGATCGGCCAAGCGGAAAGCGTGATGAATTGCAGGCGGCCGTTGTCATTGTTCGGTCTTTCACGGGTGCCGCCGTGTCCCCTCGCTCGCGCGAGGGGCTCTATAAAGAGATGGCTCGGGGCTCACGAACACGCAGGTATGCGTTGTAGAGCCCCTCGCGCGAGCGAGGGGACAACGATGACCGAGCAGGACAAGGAACGCAATGATACAAGATGTTCTACGCGGGTGGTTGGTACGCTGGAAACCGGACCCCCTCGAGCACGGCGGCGTAGTGCGTGTGACGGCCGATCGAGGTGGTGTAGAGCGGGCGGTTGACCTGGTCGTAGCTCAGTGTGCGGACGGTGCGTGAGGTGGTGTGGAAGTCGAGGCAGGCGGGGTCCCAGTCCAGGCCGAGAAACTCGATGAGCGCGGGGAACTCGGCAGCGGGATTGCGCACGAGGCTCTCGTAGTGGACGGTATGGATCGGGATATCCAGTACACGCTTCCAGTGGTCCATCAGCCGTTCGGACTGTTCCCAGGCGCGAGCGATCCACTCGGGGTGGGTGGTCCAGGGGAAGCGGGCGTTGTTGAACCCGCCCATGAAGCAACTGACCGCGACGTCGCGCGGGTCGCGCACGATGTGGACGACCCGGCAGTTCGGGAACAGGCGGGAGATCAGCCCCAGCATCTTGTCGTTGGTGAGCGCCTTGTTGGCGATTCTTTGGCAGGAGCGCGAGGTCAGCCGTTCTATATGCTGGACGTACTTGGTGCTGACGCGGGTAAAGCGGCGGTCGTCCATGCCTCCGAACCGCGCGGGGGTTGGCAGCGACGGGTCGCAGGAGTTCGAGAACTCGATCCCGAACGCCTCGATAGTCGCCAGCTCGCCGACGCCTGCGCCCAGCGGATGGGCGTCGATGATCTGGTCGACGAGGCTCGTGCCGCTGCGGGGCATGCCGACGATGAAGACCGGCTTCTCGCTCGCGCAGGTGCTGCGAGGAAACTCGGCGATGCGCTCGGCCGACCAGGTCTCGATGAGGCTGCCGACCTGTGCGGCGTACTGGTCGGGGTCAAACTCGACGGGCTCGATCGCGTTGGCTCGGGCCGCGGCATCCCACGCGCCGGCAAAGTCGGCGTGCCGATCGCAGGACTTGGCAACTAGGTGCAGCTGCATGCGGCGGATCTCGGGCGGGGTGCCCGGGTCGTCGATGAGCGATCGCAGCAGAGTGACCGCCTCGTTGTGTTCGCCGCGCTGGACGAGCAGCTTGCCCCACTCGTAGCGGATGTCCATCACCAGCGCCGGGTGCTGGGTGTCGGCGTGGTCGTGCATGGGGCCGATGATGGCGCGGGCGTCGTCGAATCGGCCCGCTTGTTCGAGTGCTGAGGCTTTGATAAGCAGGGCGCGGCCGTCGCCGGGCAGCGCAGCGAGCGCGCGGTCGCAGCACGCGACCGCTTCGTCGGTATCTCCCCGCAGCTTGGCGGTTCGGGCGAGCAGGAGGAGGGTGTCGGGCTTCGCGTCGAGGCTCAGGGCGCGGCGGGCGAACGATTCGGCCTGCTCGGGCTCGCCCAGCCCCTCCTTGGCGATCCCCATGAGCAGCAGTGCTTGGGCGCTGGGCTTGCCCTTGCTGAGCGCAGCGGCGAGCAGGGTCTCGGCGGGTGCCCACTGCTGTTGGAGCAGGAGCCCGTGCGCCTCGCGCAGCAGTTGCTGTTGCCTTTGGTTCGGGGCTGCCATCGTCGGGGGCTCCGTCTGGCGTTGGGGTTCGGGGTTGGGGATCGCGCCCGCCGGGGGGAGTGTATGTGCTCGTGACAAAAAAGAACCCGGCGGCCGTGAAGCCGCCGGGTCGTGAGATGCGTGTGTATCTCTTTTCAGACTCGTGTCGGTCGATCAGCGCCGACGACGGGTCGCGACGAGGCCGCCGAGGCCGAGCATAGCGAGAGCGCCGGGCGCGGGGACGTTGGCTGTGCCCTCAAAGCCGGGGTTGGTCGTGCGGTTGAAGAACGGGTCGCTGCCGTTGTAGTCGCCGCCAGCACCGAAGGCGAACCAGTCAACGCTGGCCGGGGCGGTGGCGCCGGTGTAGTTGACCAGGAAGCCGGACACGCTCTGGCCGTCACCAATGGAGCCGCTGATCCAGATGTTGTTGTAGGTGGTGCTGCTGCCGCCGTAGCCGGAGTTGTTCCACGTCGTCCATGAGTCGGGGTTCCAGCCGGAGGGGCTGCCGGCGATGTTGCGGCCGGTATCGACCACGACGCCGAAGAAGTAGAGCACCATCGCGTCGTCGAAGCTGGCGCCGACGGTGAAGTCGAGCACGTACGCACCCGAGCTGCCGCTGACCGAGTAGTTGACGCTGGGAGCCTGATCAGGACCGGCGACTGCTGTGCCGGCGGCGACGAGTGTCGCCAAAATTGCTGCCTTCTTCATGTCTTGTCCTTTCTCTCTCGGACCATTATTTGTGTACACCATTCGCCCACGGCGGTGGCGTTGCCCCTCGATGGCCCACGAGGCGCAACGTGAGCATACTGGGTTGAACCCTTCAAATGGGGGAAGAAGTATGTAGAAGGTGGGATATTTTTGGGCCGTATTACTCAGATACCCCAGTGTTCCAGAAGGCAGGGGTCTTCGGGAACCTCTGAGGCCGGTGTTCTTGCCGAGGATCGGTTACCGGCCGAGGCGTTTCTGGATGGTTGCGGCATTGCGGGTCTCCCCGGCCGTTTCGAGCAGATCGGCGTAGCGGGCGCCGATCTGGAACCACGAGGTCTGCCTGAGGAAGTTGGCTTTCAGGCGGCGGGGCGGTTTGAGGGTGGCGAAGGCCTGTTTGTACATCTCGACAGCTTCGTTCTGGCGGCCTGCCTCGGTGAGCAAGTGCTCGGCCAGCGCAAGAGCCTCGACCGCGTAGGGGCCGGCTTTGGGGTGTTGGGTAAAGACCGCGTGGGCAGCGATGATCGCGTCGGGCTCGCGGCCTTGCTCGATCATGAGCCGGGTCTGGGCGAGCCGGGCGCGGGCGGCGAGGTCGGGCCGGTTGGCGAACCGGGTGGCGGCCCAGTCCCAGAGGTTGAACCGGATGTTGAGGTCGGTCTCGGCAGCAAAGATCGGAGCGATCATCTCGAAGGCAAAGTCCGGGTTGGTCTGGGCGGCGAGCTGATCGACCGCGGCGGTCCAGTGCTCTTTCTGTGCGAGCGACGAGGTCGGGGTCGCGACGAGCCTTCGGGCAAAGAGCCACGCGGGCAGGTTGCCCACGTCGGTCCGGAGTGCGGATTCGAGGAGGTCGAGCTGATGGGCGGCGACTTCTGGGTTGATGCCCCCGCCGCTGTCGTTGATGTAGGCGAGATATCCCAGCCGGATCGCGGCATCGGAGAGCGCGACTGACTGTTGACGTTGGTCCCGGGACGCGAAGGTACTCATCGCGGTGATCGCAAGAAAGGCGTCGGGGACGTTCTCGCCGGTCTGCGGGTCGCGGACGGTGCCTTGCACGTCCTCGAAGCTGGTGTAGCGCCCGGCGTCGAAGTTCCACTGCGAGCTCTTGCGGCTTTTTTGCTCGACAAACCCGATCCAGGCGTGGGAGACGCCGCCGCCCTTGCCGCGCACATAGCAGGCGGGGATGCCGCAGGCTTTGCCGACGCTGAGGGCGAAGTAGGCCTGATCGGCGCAGATGCCCCCAAACTGGCGGATGGTCTGGAGCGAATAGCCCCCGGCTTCGGTGACCTCTTTGATGTAGCCGTCTTCGGCCCCTGCGCGGGAGTCGTAGACGATCTCTTTGTAGCGGTTGCCGAGGTCTTTGTCCCGGAGGTAGCGTTTGCGCGCCCAGTCGTACTCCTCGATGGTCCCAGCGGCGTCGGCGAGATGGACCAGGACGGTCGCGGGGGCTTTGGCGAGGTCCGACCGCATCTGCCTCTGGTTGGTGGCGTAGTAGCCGAAAAGCTCGACCGGGTCGATCAGGGGGACCGAGTTCTCGTTGACCCGGCGGGGGCTGGGCTGATCGTGGACCGCACAGATCGCCGCGGCAAGGGGGGCGAGCTCGGGGACCCGGTCGCCATGCGCCTCGATGAGCCTGGCGAGGACGCGGTAGGCAGCGGGGATGTCGTCGCGCGGACCCAGCAGGAAGGCGATTTCGGCCGCGAGTTCTTCGTGCTCGGCGAGAAACTCGGTGAGGGCCGGGCGTTCCTCGGCGGGCAGCGACGCCAGTTGGGCCCCGAGGCGGGCTGCGAGGGCTGCGCGGGCCAGAGACTGGGGTTTTTGTGTGTTTTTGGTGATGCGGAGGTCTTGCAGTTCCAGGTCGAAGGCCGCTGCGGCGGGGCTGGGGAGGGCGTTGAGGAACCCTCGGTCGTTGACCGGGGCGTCGGCGAGCCAGAGCCATATCGTGGCGATGGGGTCGGGATCTGGTGTTTCGGGGTCGTTCTGGGCGAGAGCAACCGGCGCGAGCCGGTGTGTCGCGATCAGCAGAAAAAGAACGAGAAGAGTGGCTTGTCGTGGCAAGATTGATCTCCAGAATCGGCTCTTTGCGGAGTGTACGGGTGCGGGCGGGTCGATGATGCGGCGTGTCGGTTCGATTGACCCGGGTTTGGGGTGGGGTATTATCGTTGCTCTGCCCGTTTTTGGGCGGTGATCGCCGCTGTAGCTCAGTGGTAGAGCGCACCCTTGGTAAGGGTGAGGTCGTGGGTTCAAGTCCCACTAGCGGCT